>NZ_BDBQ01000047.1 GCF_001613065.1 Nocardia miyunensis NBRC 108239 | reverse complement strand
AGCGAAGCCATGACACCGCCCAGCCCGACCGCGGCGGCGACCGAACGCGTCGCCACCACACCGGCCGCACACGCGGTCGCGAAAGCGTTGCGCGACAACGGCATCGACCGGATGTTCCTGGTGACCGGGGCCGATCTGGAGATGTGGCGCGCACTGCGCGACGCCGGTATCGCGCTGTACCTCGCGCGCAGCGAGGCGGGCGCGGTCGTCATGGCCGACGCCTATGCCCGGACCACCGGCAAACCCGCCGTGGTCTACGGCCAGTGGGGTCCGGGCGCGGCCAATGTGGCCGCGGCCCTGGCCGACGCGCTGTGGGCCCGCAGCCCGGTCGTCGCGCTCACCACCACCGTGTCCACCACGCTCGAGCACCGGCAGGACTACCAGGAGCTCGACCATCCCCCGATGTTCACCTCGGTCACCAAATGGCAGGCCAGGGCCAACCGATCGGACCGCGTGGGCGAGTTGCTCGCGCGTGCCATCGCCGTCGCGGGATCGGGCTCGCCGGGTCCGGTGCACCTCGATGTGCCCACGAACCTGCTCAACGAGCCCACCCACGTGCCCGACAGCTACGCGCACGGCTACCGCATCGCTCCCCCGGCCCCGGCTGCCTCGGCCATCGCCGAAACCGTCGAAATGCTCAGCCGCGCAAGGCGTCCGCTGATCCTCGCCGGTAACGGCGTGCTGCTGGCCGAGGGTGCGGCCGAACTGACCGCGCTCGCCGAGCGGGCCGGGGTGCCGGTCGTGACGAGCATGGGCGGCAAGGGTTCGATCGCCGAATCGCATCCGCTCGCCGTCGGGGTCACCGGCCGCTACTCGCGCAAGGTGGCGAACCGGCTCGTCGGCGAGGCGGATCTGGTTCTGGCCATCGGCACCGACCTGGGCGCCCTGGTCACCGACGGCTATCAGTTGCCGTCCAAGAGCGCCGAGGTCATCCAGGTCGACGTCGAGCCCCAGCGGATCGGCGCGTCGGTGCCCATCCGGCTCGGCGTCCTGGCCGATGCCCGCGAATTCGCCCTTGCCCTGACCTCGGCCCTGCCCGAAGGCGCGAACGGTGAGCACGCGACCTGGCGCGAGCACGTCGCGACCGAGGTGGCGGCGTGGCGCGCGACGTTCGAGGCCGTCGCCGCGCGTCCCGCCGAGGGACATGTGCGGCCCGAGGCCGTGGTGGCCACCCTCGGTGAGCTGCTCGGCCCGCGTGACGTCGTGGTCGCCGACACCGGCAACATGGGCGCGTGGGGTGGGGTGCTCTACCCGATCAAGGAACCGGGCCGCACGTTCCTGCGCGCCGCGGGCACCCTCGGCTGGGGCTTCCCCGCCGTGCTCGGCGCTCAGCTCGCGGTCGGCGACGACGCGCGCGCCGTGGCCCTGATGGGTGACGGCGGGTTCGGTTACCACCTCGGCGATATCGAAACCGCTGTGCGACTGGATATCCCGGCGATCGTCCTGGTCCTGAACAACGCCGGGCTCGCCTACGAATCGATCGGTTTCAACTACGTCTGCGACGGTGACATCGTCGCGGAGGTATGCGATTTCACCGACGTCGATTACGGCGCGTTCGCGCGGAGCATGGGCGCGCACGGGGTCCGCGTCGACAACGTCGACGATCTGCGGACCGCCCTGGTCGAGGCGCTCGCACAGCGACGTCCCGCGGTCATCGACGTCGTGGTCAGCGCATTCCGCTTCGCCCCCGTCACGACGTTCGAACCGTTCCTGGAGCGCGAACTGTAGCGCGCTCGCGACCTGAACGATCAGCATCGCCCCGGCGGCACGCGACGGCCATCAGTACACCGGTCGACGATGGCATGCCGACGAGAACACAATCGTCCTCGTCGACGGTGCCGCCGGGCGGTTCGGGACACAGCCGTGTCATGGTCAACGAAATACCCATTGCTGCAATGTATTTCATGTTCCGAGACGCGTCCGAAACCTCGTCGACCATGCCGGGCAGCACGGCTTTGCAGATCCGGAACGTCCCGCCCGCGTGCGCGTCCATGATCTGATTCCAGGTCGATTCGGGCAGATCGAGCAGACCGGTCCACGGCCCGCTGATACCCGCCGCGTGCACGAGCGCCGTCACGGCCCCGAGGTCCCGCTCGACCGTGCTCAACGCGCCGCGACCCGGTAACCCGCGTCCACGAGGGCATCGGCGCAGGCTCGGCCGATTCCACTGCCCCCGCCGGCCACGATCGCGACACCCGCGCCACGATGGCCGGTTCTCTCATGCCCTCTTCCGGTCATGTTCGGCATCGCATGCCGTTCGAGGACTGTCCTCGAACGGTCACTCAGGCGAGCTCGGTGCCCATGAGCTTGTGAATCTCCGTGAGGCACCACTGAATTCGCTCGTCGGTCATCCGCACCTCGGGTCCGGCCACAGTGAGCGCCGCATCGACCGACAGCGCCAGGTTCGAATGCACCACTCGCACGGCGACGGCACGCAGGCCGACTTCACTCTCCTCGTCGTCGATCGCATAGCCCTGCTCGCGAACTTGATCGAGCTCCTCGAGCAGCCGTGCCGTCGAACCAACCGACTTCTTCGTCAGCGTCGGCAGCCGCGAGTCGGGCAGGAGAGCATCGAGCCGGTATCGCGGCAGCGCAGCCAGCTGACTTTCCCGCCCGCTGCGGGCACACGATGTGAGCGGTCTCGTCCACTCGCTCGACGACCTTCTCGAAACCCTGTGACGGGGTTGTCACATGGAACAGGTCCCACCCTCGCCCGTCGGCGGGCGGACATCCAGCAGCCGGAGCAGGATGTCGTCCACGACGTGCTCGACGAAAGCCTCGTCGAGAGGTTCCTTCCACAATGTGCGATGCAGCAGAATCGGCATCGCGATGTCGTCGACGATCAGCGGGTTCGTGTCGGCGGGCAGCTCTCCGCGAGCGATGGCCCGCTCGACCGTCAGTCGTCCGACGGCTCGGCCCGGGTCGCGCAGCTGCGATATCACCGTGCGCATGAGTTCCTCGTCGCGCCGTGCGGCGGCAACCAACGCGACCACCAGATCGCCGTCCCGGGTCGACTCCCGCGCGACGAGGTTGAGCACGGCGAGCAGGTCACCGCGCAGCGAACCGGTGTCGGGTGGCTCCTGGAGCTGGTTGACGTTGTGCCGGACGGCGTCCACGACCAGCGCGGCCTTGGACGGCCAGCGCCGATACAGCGTTGCCTTGGAAGCCTTTGCCACAGCGACGATCTCGTCGATCGTCACGCTGTCGTAGCCCTGCCGCGCGACCAACTCGAGAACGATTGCGCGAATCTCGGCCGAACGTGGGTCGTCGGCATCGGCGTAGCCGGGGTTCGGCCCCCCGCTCGGCGCTGCGATCGTGCATTCACCATGGTTCGAGTTCAGCCCTTCCATGCAATTCGAACAACCGCCCAACCGTAACGAACGGCTGGGCGGCGAAGCGGCACCTGCCGGGGTGTGGTGCCGTCGCCCCCGCCGATCGCTCAGACGGCGGGTAGTCCACCGGCGTACATCGGGAACGGTTCGACGCCGAGCACACCGCGGCCGTTGATCTCGGCCATCGGGTCGAAGCGCATCGCCCCGTGGGTGCTCAGCACCCGCAGGTCGCGAGCGAACCGCTGGATCGGATTGCGCAGGCTCACCGCGGACGAGCCGAGGGCGTCCAGAATCGCGTCGACCGCCTCGACGCACAGCCGGATGGCGAAGATGAGATCCATGTGCACCTCGTTGGCCTCGTCCTCGGTGAAGTCCCCGCCCTGTTCGCTGCGCCGATCGATGGCGTCCGCGTGGCGTTCGAGCACCGCCTGCGCGGCGTTGATCATCGCCCGCACCCGGCCCGCGGTGACCTGCGCCGAGGGCATGTCGGCGACCGTCGGGTAGGGCAGATTGAACGGCTTGCGCGCGGGCGCCTGTTCGGCCAGGCAGTCCTGTGCGCCCCGGGCCATGCCGAGCGCGTTCGCGGCGTTGGCCAGCGTCACCGCCAGCACCCGGGCCTGCGCGCTCCAGGTGAAGCCGCGGCCGGTGTACTTGCCGCGCAGGCTGTTCATCAGCCCGGGCATATCGGTGATCCGCAGAAAACGATGCTCGGGGACGAACACCTCGGTCTCGGCGGTGATCGAGTTGCTGGAGGTGGCGGCCATACCCATCACCTTCCAGTCGTCGAGGATCAGGTACTGGTCGCGGGACAGCAGAGCCTGGCCGCGGCCGACGCCGTTCTCGTCCTCGAACTCCACGCCGACGATGGCCCAGGCGGCATGCTTGCACCCGCTGCCGAATCCCCATTTCCCGCGAACCTGCCAGCCGCCGTCCACCTTGCGGGCCGAACCCACCTTGGTGGCGAACAGCGACGCCGCCACGACCAACGGCCCGTTCCAGCCGTCCGCGAGGGCGAAGACCTCGTCTACGGTCTGCTGCGGAAACGCCAGTGCCAGAACGTTGTTCGCGGCGGCGGTACCGGCGAGCCAGCCCGCGGAGCCGTCGCCGCGCCCCACTGTGGCGATGACCTCGAGCAGGTCGCGGGCACCGACCGCATGACCACCGAGCTCGACCGGCGCGGTCAGGGCGAACACACCCGCGGCGGAGAGCGCACCGACCGTCTCCAGCGTGAGCCTCCCGAGACGTTCCGCCTCGGGGGCCGTCTGCCGCATCAGCGGAACGAGTTCGGCCACCTGCCGGCTGATCCGCTCCCCGCTCTCGCTCAGGAACTCCGACTCGCGCCGTCCCGACACATCGGCACTAATCGTCATTATCGGCCTCCTCTGGCGCGTATATCTGTTCGACGTCAACTATAGTACGAAACCGTATCGTATCACCAGCGGGGTGAGGCCACGGCGAATCAAACCAGCACTCGGCGTTCGCCGCCGCGTCGCACCTGCCCCGAAGCTCTTCAGCCGCAACGATTCACATCACCGAGGCAGCGGTGATGACCAGCGGCTCGGGGCAGCCGCGATACGACGTCGAGCATTGCGGTGTGGATCTCAGGCGTTGTCGAGACTTTCGGTCTTCCGGTGTGGTCGGGCGGCCTCCGGATCGAACTCCGCAGCCGGGTATGCATACCGGGGCAGCGACAGCGCTACCGCGACCACGGCAATGCCGATGACCAGCGCACCGACCAACGCGCCGGAGTAGTTCGAGGAATGCTCCCGTGCCCACTGCAGGACAATCGGCGCGATCCCGATGGAGAGACTTCCGATCCCCATCGTCAAACCTTGGACCTGAGCGAAAGCACGCAGGCCGAAATAGCGGCTCACCAGGTAGGCCCCTACCGTCGCCTCCGCTCCGACGACCACGCCCAGCAGACACATCGCCAGCATCAACTGCCAACGATTGCCGTGGGCGGTCAGCAGGATCGCGATGCCGACGGGCACGCAGGCGAAGAACAGCACGCCTGCCCGCGGCGTCCTCGTGCGATCCAGAGCCACCCCGGAGACGAACTGACCGATCACCGACGCGATCATCAACGCCGACAGCGACAGTGATGCCAGCCCAGCGGAGTATCCGCGCTCCCCCAGCAGCGCTACCGCGTTCTGCCGTACGGCCGCCACGATCCCCGAGGTGCCGACGATGACGAACACCACGGACACCCACCGACGCGTCCACAACGACGCCAGGAAGGACATGCCCGGCAGCGGCACCGATGGCGCATCCGCACCGGTGTGCGCACCCGGCTCGCCGGTGCCGGTATCCGACGTCGCGATGCGAGCGCCCGGCTGGTCGGTGCGTGAACCGGGCTCGCTCAGCAGGAAGATCTGCGTGGGTACGCCGATCAACAGAATGACCAGCCCGAGCGCCAGGTACGTGCCGCGCCAGCCCAAGGTGTGCACGGCGAACTGCCCCAGCGGCGAGTACACCGCACCGGCCAGGCTCCCGGTCGCGCCGATCAGCACCGAGAACCCGACGGCCCGATGATGCGGGAACCACTCCGACACCACCTTGTAGTACACGCCGACGCTTCCCATGAACCCGAACATGTTGGAAAGCCCGATGGCCAAACCCAATCGGATCTCGCTGGCCCCCATCTCCGCGACCAGTGCCGTGGTCACCGCGTAGAGCACGAAACAGGGAATGGCGACGACGCGCACGCCCCACAGGTCGACCCATCGACCGGCCAGCGGCAGGGCCAGGGGAGCGACGATCATCGGCAGGGAGTACAGCGTCAACGTCTCCGACTGGGCCCAACCGTATTGCTGCGACACCGGACCGACGAAGAACGGGGTGATCGCGATCAACGCCGCCGGACTCAACGCCATGACGATGGCGCACGCGATGGCCGCACGCCACGCCGCCGGTGGATATACACGCAACGACGAGACGTATGTTCGCCATGAGCTTCCGTTGGAATGCGCCGGAACCGGCTCTATCGCAGGCATGGTAATACCTACCTTCCTTCGCCTGCGGCCAGGCACTCGATCATCAACTTGGATTATTCAATATCGATAAATTTCAGATTATCGACAACTATTGGGCTGTCAAACATCCCTTGTCATCATTCGACACCGCGACGTGCTCAGCCGCTGACGATGCGCGGCTCTGCCACCGACTTCAGCCCTTCGACACCGAACTCCAGCCCGTACCCCGACTTCTTCACACCACCGAAAGGCACCTCGGGGTGCAGCGTGCCGTGCGAGTTGATCCAGACCGTGCCCGCCCGCAGCCGGGCCGCCACCGCGCGCGCCGCCACCCGATCGCTGGACCACACCGACGCGCCCAGCCCGGCATCGAGCCCGTTCGCGCTCGCGATCGCGTCCTCGACGTCGGTGTACCGGACGACCGGCAGGACCGGGCCGAACTGCTCCTGATCCACCAGCGCCACACCATCGGTGAGGTCGGCGATGATCGTGGCGCGGAAGAAATTGGCTCCCAATTCGGGCGCGGGCTCGCCGCCGACGACCACCCGTCCACCTCGCGCCTCGGCGTCCTCGACGAGGCGCGCGACGATGTCGAACTGCGCGGCGTTCTGCAACGGTCCCAGCACATTTCCCGGGTCGAGCCCGCAGCCCATCGGCATCCGCCGCACCACCCCGGCGAGTGCGTCGATCACCTCGTCGTGGATCGATTCGTGCACGTAGAGACGCTTGAGTGCCGCGCAGGTCTGGCCGGTGTTGATGAACGCGCCCCAGAACAGGTCCTCGGCGATCGCCTTCGGGTCGGCGTCGGGCAGCACGATACCGGCGTCGTTGCCACCGAGTTCGAGCGTGAGCCGGGCCAGGTTGGCGCTGGATGCCTCGACGATCCGGCGGCCGGTCGCGGTCGACCCGGTGAACATGACCTTGTCGATATCGGGATGTGCGGCGAGCCTGGCGCCGACCTCGCGATCGCTCGACACGACCGGGACGAGCACCCCGGGCGGCAGCACCTCGTTCAGGACGTCCACGAGGGCCAGAACGCTCAGCGGGGTGTATTCGCTCGGTTTGACCACGACGGTGTTGCCCATCCGCAGCGCCGGAGCGATTTGCCAGATCGCGATCATCAACGGCCAGTTCCACGGGCCGATCGCAGCGACGACACCGAGGGCGCGGTAGGTCAGCACCGCATGGTCGGTGTCGCTGTCGATGAGGACTTGCGGTTCCAGAACCGTGGTGGCGGCCGAACGCAGCCAGGTGACGCAGGCGCCCACCTCGAAGCGCGCGTTCGGGCCGTCGAGCGGTTTGCCCTGCTCACGCGAGAGCAGGCGAGCGAGTGCCTCGGCGTTCGCGTCGACCGCGTCCGCGGCGGCGTGCAGCAGTTTGCTGCGGACCGCGTGACCGAGTTCATCCCACTCCCGTTGCGCGGCCTTCGCGGCGGCCACGGCCACGTCTACTTCGACGATCGCCTGCTCCGGGGCGTAACCGATCGTCTCTCCGGTGGCCGCGTCGGGAATGGCGCGGCCGGTGGCGGGGTCGGCCTGCACGCGCGCGAGCAGGACCTCGTCGACGGACTTCACCTCGGGCATCGAATCTCCTTCGCTTTCACCGTCTACGGGATCGGTGAATGCAGGATGCCGTGTGTCACACCGACGCGAGTGTGACTATCGAGCACGGATATGCGACGAGAGCGCACGATCGTCGCGCCACTGCCCCGGCGTCACCCCGTAGGCGTTCTTGAACACCCGCCCGAAATACCCGGCATCGACGAAACCGCAGCGGTGCGCGATCTCCGCGACGGCCAGATCCGCACCGCCGCGAGCGGCCAACTGCGTGCGCGCGCACTCGAGTCGACGGCGCCGGATCCATTGCCCCACACTCGATCCGGTCGGCTCGAAGAGCTTGTGCAGATAACGCACCGAGACGTGGTGGACCTCGGCGATGCGCGCCGCGTCGAGTTCCGGATCACCCAGTTGCTCGTCGACGTACCGCAGGATTCGCATCGTCAGCGCCCCCACCTCCGCGCGAGCCGGGCCCACCCGCCGCTCCAGATGCTCGCCGAGAAACGTACCGACCAGATCGAGGAAATGACGGCTGACCCGAGCCCCGGACGGACCGGCCAGAACGCCGAGATTATCGGCGAGACCACGCAGATACGAGGCGACCAGCGGGGCGGTCCCCGCCGCGGAGGCCAGCGGCGCGGCTGTCAGCTCGCCGACGACGCCATCGGGCAGACCGAGCGCGTCCTTGGGAAACAGCGCGACGAGAAACCTGGTGTCGGTCTCGAAAACGAGATCGTAGGAGCGCGCGAAATCGTAGATCACGATCGTCCCCGGCTCGAGCCGCGTCTCGTTGCCGCCCTGCCGCACCACACCGCTACCCGCCAATTGCAGTGTGAGCTTGAAGAATTCGCCGGAAGCGCGATGGCCACCGGGACGGCGAGAAACCTGATGTGAGGTGCCTGCGATATCGGTGACCTGGAGTTCGGCGGTGCGAGCGCCGATGATCGATCCGGCGAAGCGACCATCGAGCGGATCGATCCGCAGCGGCGGGAAGAAATCCTCCACCCCCACCCGCCAGGCCAGCAGCGCGTCATCCCGGTCGAGCCCGCAATCGTGCCGGATGGGGGCGAGGTCTGCCGAGTTCATGGTGCTCTCCTCGGGCCGGCGCGCCTGCGCGGTCGGTGATCGAATAATGAATTCCTGATTCTATTATCGAGTGGGCGGCCGTTGCGGCCGTTCGATCCGAGAAACAGGAAGGGGCGGCCCGAGTGCCCGGCAAAGCAGGTTCCTCGACCGGTTCGCAGACTCTCGGCCGCGGCATCCGCCTGCTCGAGATTCTCGCCGACGCCGGCCGGAGCATGACCATCGACGAACTCGCCGGATCCCTCGGCGTCCATCGATCGGTCGCCTACCGGCTGCTGCGCACCCTGGAGGATCACGGCCTGATCGCCCGCGAGGCCACCGGCCGGATCATGCTCGGCGCGGGACTGGCCGCCCTGGCCGCGGGTGTCTCGCACGATCTGCAACAGGCCGCCCTGCCCGAATTGAAGGCTGCCGCAAACGAATTGGGCATGACCTGCCTGCTGGTCGTGGCGCACGACGGGGCCGAGGCCGTGACGCTGATCAGCGCGGCGCCGCAGCAGAGCGTCGCCGTGGCCTACCGCCCCGGCCACCGTCATCCGCTCACCCGCGGCGCACCGGGCAAGGCGATCCTGCTCGAGCGGGACGACAAGCTGTGGCCCGCGGACCTGCGCGAGGAGCTCACCCTCGCCGGAACCCGCGGATTCGCCACCAGCCACGGTGAGGTGGTGCCGTCGCTGTGGTCGGTGGCCGTGCCGCTGATGATCCCCGGCCAGCCCGACGCCTCGATCGCGGCGATTCACGTGTCGCTGCCCCGGTCCGAGCCGGAGATCGCCGAGCGGCTCGGGACGGCCGCGAAGGCCATCGCGCGCGCACTCGGCGGTTGACTCAGGCGAATTCACAACGCACTCAACCGTTTTCCCGCGATCCGGTCGAAGAAGGCGGCGAGCTCGCCGGTCGCGTCGAGCGGCAACACGTCCGCGACGTACTGATCCGGCCGGACCACGACCACCGCGCCGTCGCGGGAGATCTCCCGGGCGGTGAAGATGTCGTCGGCGGGGTCGGTCGCATACACCTTCTCGTAGTCGACGATCTGGAAGGGGCCGACCTTCGGCAGGAACACCGCGGGCACTTCGCCGAGGTCCACGCATGTGTGGTCCTGCTGGTAGATCACCTTCACATCGAACCACGCGTCGAGGTCGGCGCACGCCGGAGTGTGTGCGCGCAGCGGTGATTCGGGGGTGATCAGCCACTGCGCCAGTTCGGCCGTCTTCGATGCCTCGCCCGCCGCGGGCCGATCGGCGAAAACGTAGATCCGCCAACGCCCGTCGGCGCTCGCGTGATGGCCGAGGTGTTTCGGATTCGCGTCGCAGACCCGGGTTACCATATGCGATTTGAAACGCTTGCCGATCGGGAATCCGGCGGCGAGCCGCTGATGCGCGGCCTCGGCGACGAGCAGCGAGGGCGCGTACCGGGTCATGAAGCCCGCGGGGAATTCGGCGGTCTTCACATAGAACTCCTCCAGTTGCGTGGGGTCGTCCATATCTTCGGGCCGAGCCGCCATCAGCGTCGACCATTCCCGGTCGAAATCGATCAGGTTCTGAGCGATCACCTGCCGCTCGGCCGAATACGTGTCGAGGATGGATTCGGCGGCCCGGCCGTCCAGGACGTGCGCCAGTTTCCAGGCGATGTTCCAGCCGTCCTGCATCGAGACGTTCATGCCCTGTCCCGCCTTGGCCGAATGGGTGTGGCAGGCATCCCCGGTGATGAACACCCGCGGGGTGCGGGTGCCGGACTCGCCGGGGTCGACGTCGTCGAATTTGTCGGTGACGCGGTGGCTGACCTCGTACACGCTGCGCCAAGCGACGTGCCGCACGTTCAGCGTGTAGGGATGCAGGATCTTGTTCGCGCGCGCCTCGACCTGTTCCTGTGTGGTCTCACGCACTCGGCCGTTGTCGTCTTCGGGCACCTCGCCGAGGTCGACGTACATCCGGAACAGGAAGTTGCCCTCTCGGGGAATGTGCAGGATGCTGCCCCCGTCGTGCGACTGGATGGCGCACTTGAGACGGATGTCGGGAAAGTCGGTGTCGGCGAGCACGTCCATCACTCCCCACGCGTGATTGGCCTGCTTGCCCACGAACCGGCGGCCCAGGGCCTCGCGCACTCGGCTGCGCGCGCCGTCGCACCCGATCACGTACTTGGCCTTGACAATTCGCTCCCGCCCCGCGCGCTCCCCCGATGTGTGACGCAGCACGACCGTGACCGGATACGCACCCTCGCCGGTGACGGTGAGCGTCAGGAATTCGTAGCCGTAATCGGGCTCGACCCGGGCGGGCGCATTCCTGGCGACCTCGGCGAAGTAGTCCAGCACGCGCGCCTGGTTGACGATCAGATGCGGGAATTCGCTGATGCCGTGCTCGTCGTCGACGGTCCGCGCGGTGCGCACGATGCTGCTCGGATCGTCCGGATCCGGCTTCCAGAACGCCATTTCGGTGATCCGGTACGCCTCGGCAATGATCCGCTCGGCGAACCCGAATGCCTGGAAGGTCTCCACGCTGCGCGCCTGAATTCCGTCCGCCTGCCCGACCTCGAGCCTGCCCGGCCGCCGCTCGACGATGCGGGTGGCGATGTTCGGAAACTGCGCGAGCTGCGCGGCGGCGATCATGCCCGCCGGGCCCGAGCCGACGATGAGCACGTCGACCTCGTCGGGCAGGTCGGACGGCCGATCGACGCCGTAACCGGCCGCAGGCTGGATGAGC
The DNA here is from genome assembly GCF_001613065.1 of Nocardia miyunensis NBRC 108239. Lineage (GTDB taxonomy): Bacteria > Actinomycetota > Actinomycetes > Mycobacteriales > Mycobacteriaceae > Nocardia > Nocardia miyunensis. Next base: position 144,637 of record NZ_BDBQ01000047.1, on the reverse strand, counting down.
GGATCACCGGATACGTAGCCGTGGTGATGGAACTGCACGGGTTGCTCCTCACTCCCGAACGGGCGAGTGTTGTTCGATAATAGAACTATTAATTCGCATATAGAGTGAGCCGATGGTACGACGTGAGCCAGATCGCAGACAAGCACTCCGCGTGACCCAGGTCGCGACAACAGGTCGCCGGCGTTCTGGAGCGCCTCGATGTCCGGGTGGAGGTATCGCTGAGCGATCCAGGATCGGCGCGTCCGGCGATCTGCCGGAGTCGATGCGGCGTCGCCTCGCGACGTCGAGGCCGATGACCGCCCTCCCAGCCGGTTGCGCAGCACTATGAAGTAGCTCAAACGACGACTTGCGGAACATGATGATCGTATACGATTTGAAATATGATCACGGATGACGGGCAACCGACCGACGGATCGACCGGCGCCGAACAGGCTTCACCCCTGCCGACCGCGCCAGGCAAGATCGTCGCGGTACACCTCAGTTACGAGTCGCGCGCCACACAGCGTGGCCGTCGTCCGGCTGCGCCGTCGTACTTCTTCAAGCCGACCAGCTCCCTCGCGGCCTCCGGGTCCGAGGTCGAGCGCCCCACGGGAACCGAGTTGCTCGCCTACGAAGGCGAGATCGCCCTGGTGATCGGCACGCCCGCGCGCAACGTCGCCCTCGCGGACGCCTGGTCGCACATCGCATGGGTCACCGCGGCCAACGACTGGGGGCTCTACGATCTGCGGGCCAACGACAAGGGCTCGAACGTGCGCAACAAGGGACGCGACGGGTACACCCCGCTCGGCCCGAACCTGATCGACGCCCGCACCATCGATCCGGCCGAACTGCGGGTGCGCACCTGGCACAACGGCCGCCTGGTCCAGGACGATACGAGCGCGGCGATGATCTTCCCGCTGACGCAGTTCGTCGCGGACCTGTCCCAGCACTTCACCCTGCACACCGGCGACGTCATCCTCAGCGGCACCCCGGCCGGGGCCTCGGTCGCCGAACCGGGCGACGTGATCGAGATCGAGGTGGACGCGCCGACCGCCGCGGGCAATCCGTCCAGCGGCCGACTGACCACGCGGGTGATCGAAGGTCGCGGCGGCTTCGATCCCGCACTAGGGTCACTGCCCTCGGTCGACGACCGCCAGCGCGAAGAAGCATGGGGATCGCTTGCGGCAGCCGGACTTCCAGAGCGGACAAGCGAACTGCCCGAACACACAACCGGACTGCATCAGCAGGCAACCGAACTCCTCGCGCAAGCAGCCGGGCTCATTGATCAGGCAAGCGAACTCCCCCAGCAGGCAACCGAACTCCTCGAGCAGACACCGGGACTACCCACGCAGGCGGCCCAACCCCCCGAACAAGCACCAGGCCTGTCCCCCGAACTCCGCGCGAAGCTGACCGAGGCGCCCGTGGCGGGTCTGTCGCAGGCCTTGCGCAAACGCGGACTGAACAACGTCCACATCGACGGCGTGCACTCGATCCGTCCGGGCAGCAAACTGGTCGGCACCGCGAAGACGCTGCGTTTCGTGCCCAATCGGGAGGATCTGTTCCGCAGCCACGGCGGCGGCTACAACGCGCAGAAGCGCGCCTTCGACGCCGTCGCGGCCGGTGAGGTCATCGTGATCGAGGCGCGCGGCGAGTCCGGTTCGGGCACCCTCGGCGATGTGCTCGCGTTGCGCGCCCGAGCGCGCGAGGCCGCGGGCATCGTCACCGACGGCGGCGTGCGCGATGTCGTGGCGGTCGCCGCGACGGGCCTGCCCGTCTTCAGCCGGGGTGGGCATCCGGCCGTGCTGGGCCGCAGACATGTGCCGTGGGACGTCGATGTCGCCATCGCCTGCGGCGGCGCGACGGTACTGCCCGGCGATGTCATCGTCGGCGACGACGACGGCGTGATCGTCATCCCGGCCGCGCTCGCCGAGGAGGTCGCCGACGCGGCTCTCGCACAGGAGACGGAGGACGCCTGGGTCGCCGAACAGGTCGCCGCGGGCCATCCGGTCGACGGCCTGTTCCCGATGAACGCCGAGTGGCGGGCCCGCTATGAGCGCAGGTACGACCGTGCCGGGGAATGATGCGATGGTGACCGAGCCTCGAAGCAAATCCCAGATCGCCTACGACTGGATCCACACCCGGATCGCCGACCGCCGATTCGTGCCTGGTTACCGGCTCGTCCTCGGCACGATCGCCGACACGCTCGGCATGAGCGTCGTCCCGGTGCGCGAGGCGATCCGGCGGCTCGAGGCCGAGGGTGTGGTGGAGTTCGAACGCAATGTCGGCGCACGGGTCGCGGAGATCGACCCCACCGAGTACCTGCACACGATGCAGACGCTCGGCGTGGTCGAGGGCATCGCCACCGCGCTCGCGGTCCCCCACCTGACCGACGCCGATCTGGATCACGCGCTGGCCGTCAACGATCGCCTGCGAAACCTGCTCGACGACTTCGACCCGCACCTGTTCACCCGGACCAACGAGCAGTTCCACACCGTCCTGTTCGAGCCCTGCCCGAACCCGCACATCCTCGACCTGGTGCAGCGCGGCTGGACGCGCATGTCCGGCCTGCGCACCTCGACGTTCGCCTTCGTCCCCGATCGCGCGCGCGAATCCGTCGACGAGCACGAGCAGATCATCGAGCTGATCCGCCGCCGAGCCGATCCGCTGGAGATCGAACTGGCCGCGCGACAGCACCGCTGGCGAACCATGAACGCCTATCTCGAGCAGCATCCGCCCGGGGCGCACCCCACCGACTGATCCCCTACCCGACGGAGGAAAGACCATGGCAGACAACGAAACTCGTGGGCATCACGTCCCTGCCGACCTCCCCCACCGCATCGAGCACTACATCGACGGACAGTTCGTCAGCTCGCTCGACGGCGACACCTTCGACGTGCTCGATCCGGTCTCCAACGACCCCTATCTGCGGGCCGCGGCAGGTAAGAAGGCCGATGTCGATCGCGCGGTCGCCGCGGCGCGCAAGGCGTTCGTCGAGGGGCCGTGGCCAAAACTCCTTCCCCGCGAACGCGCCAAGGTGCTCAACCGCATCGCCGACATCGTCGAGTCACGTGACGCTCGCCTGGCCGAGTGGGAGAGCTTCGACTCGGGCCTACCGATCACCCAGGCCTTGGGCCAAGCCCGCCGCGCCGCGGAGAACTTCCGGTTCTTCGCCGACCTGATCGTCGCCCAGGCTGACGACACCTACAAGGTCCCCGGTCGCCAGATCAACTACGTCAACCGCAAACCCATCGGCGTCGCGGGCCTGATCACGCCGTGGAACACCCCGTTCATGCTGGAGAGCTGGAAACTCGCACCCGCTCTGGCCACCGGCAACACCGTCGTACTCAAACCCGCCGAATTCACCCCGCTCTCCGCGTCGCTGTGGGCGGGCATCTTCGAGGAGGCCGGACTCCCCCACGGCGTGTTCAACCTCGTCAACGGCCTCGGCGAGGACGCGGGCGACGCGCTGGTCAAGCATCCCGACGTGCCTCTCATCTCGTTCACCGGCGAAAGCCGCACGGGCGAAACCATTTTCGCCAACGCCGCCCCCTACTTGAAGGGGCTGTCGATGGAACTCGGCGGCAAATCCCCCGCCGTCGTGTTCGCCGACGCCGACCTGGACGCCGCGATCGACGCGACCGTCTTCGGCGTGTTCTCCCTCAACGGCGAACGGTGCACCGCGGGCAGCCGCATCCTCGTCCAGCGCGAGATCTACGACGAATTCGTCGAACGCTATGCCGCCCAAGCCGACCGCGTGAAGGTCGGCTACCCGCACGACCCGGCCACCGAGGTCGGCGCGCTGGTACATCCCGAGCACTACGCGAAGGTCACCAGCTACATCGAGACCGGCAAGACCGAGGCCCGCCTCGTCGCCGGTGGCGACCGGCCCGCAGACTTCCCGACCGGAAACTTCGTGCGCCCCACCGTCTTCGCCGACGTGAAACCCGACGCCCGGATCTTCCAGGAAGAAATCTTCGGCCCGGTCGTCGCGATCACCCCCTTCGACACCGAGGAAGAAGCCCTTCAACTGGCCAACGGCGTGAAATACGGGCTGGCAGCGTACATCTGGACCAACGACCTCCAGCGCGCGCACAACTTCTCGCAGGCGGTGGAGGCGGGCATGGTCTGGCTCAACTCCAACAACGTGCGCGATCTGCGCACCCCGTTCGGCGGGGTCAAGGCATCCGGGCTCGGCCACGAGGGCGGCTATCGATCCGTCGACTTCTACACCGATCAGCAGGCCGTCCACATCACCCTCGGCAAGGTCCACAACCCCAGCTTCGGCAAGTAGACGGCGCATACGAACAGAGTGCAGCGCCGACACCCAGCACACATCACAGCAAGGCCGTAACGATGACCGAACGCACACTCACCTCCTCTGGTTTCTTTGTCTCGCAGGAGGTTTCCCTCGTCGTAGCCGACGCGGTGCCAACCCCTTCCGCGCCGCCGCCGGACATCCTGCGCGCCGCCTACGCCGAACTCGTCGTGACCGACCTCGCCGCCTCCCGCGAGTTCTACGTGGACGTGCTCGGCCTGGTCGTCACCGAGGAGGACGAGGAAACGATCCACCTGCGCACGCTCGAGGAGTTCATCCACCACAATCTGGTGCTGCGCCGCGGGCCGGTCGCCGCGCTGGCCGCGCTGGCCTACCGGGTGCGCACCCCCGAGGACCTGGATCGGGCCGAGGCGTTCTACGCCGAACTCGGCTGTGCGGTCGAGCGGCGCGCAGCCGGATTCACCAGGGGCATAGGCGATTCCGTGCGTGTGGTCGACCCGCTCGGTTTCCCGTACGAGTTCTTCCACGACGCCGAACACGTCGAGCGCCTGGCCTGGCGCTACGACCTCTACACCCCCGGGGCGCTGGTCCGGCTCGACCACTTCAACCAGGTCACCCCCGATGTGCCGCGCGCCGTCAAGCACTATCAGGATCTGGGTTTCCGCGTCACCGAGGACATCCAGGACGCCGACGGCACCACCTACGCCGCGTGGATGCGCCGCAAACCGACGGTGCACGACACCGCCACCACCGGCGGCGACGGCCCGCGCCTGCACCACGTCGCCTTCGCCACCCACGAGAAGCACAACATCCTCGCGATCTGCGACAAGCTCGGCGCCCTGCGCCTGTCCGACCGCATCGAACGCGGCCCCGGCCGCCACGGCGTCTCCAACGCGTTCTACCTGTACCTTCGCGACCCCGACGGCCACCGCATCGAGATCTACACCCAGGACTACTACACCGGCGATCCCGACAACCCCGTGGTGACCTGGGACGTGCACGACAACCAGCGTCGCGACTGGTGGGGGACCCCGGTCGTGCCGTCCTGGTACACCGAGGCCTCGCTCGTCCTGGATCTGGACGGCAACCCACAGCCGGTGGTGGCGCGCGTCGAGACCAGCGAGATGGCGGTCACGATCGGAGCCGACGGCTTCTCCTACACCCGCGAGAACCGCGACCTGCCCGACTGGAAGAAGGGCGAGTACAAGCTGGGCAACCAGCTCTGAACATCGAAAATTCGCCTGCCAGAAGGGAATTCGCAATGGCGCTGGACGCCCGGACGATCACGGCGATCGCCGACGAACTCGCGGACGCCGAACGCGACCGCACCACCGTACCGTTGCTCAGCGCACGGTATCCCGGGATGACGATCGAGGATTCCTACGCCGTGCAGAACGAGTGGCGACGTCGCGGCATCGCCCGCGGACGCCGGCCGGTCGGCCGCAAGATCGGGCTGACCAGCAAGGTGATGCAGGTCGCGACGGGTATCACCGAGCCCGATTACGGCGCGATCTTCGCCGACGCGGTCTTCGACAACGGGGCGGTCATCGAGCACGGGCAGTTCTCCAACGTCCGCATCGAGGTCGAACTCGCCTTCGTGCTCGCCGACGCCCTGCACGGCCCGGACGTCACGATCTTCGACGTTCTGCGCGCCACCGAGTACATCGTCCCGGCGCTGGAAATCCTCTCCTCCCGAATCGAATTGCCCGGCCGCACCATCGTGGACACGATCAGCGACAACGCCGCCTTCGGCGGTCTGGTCTACGGCGGCAACCCGATTCGGCCAGGCGGCACCGACCTGCGCTGGGTGTCGGCGCTGCTCTACCGCAACGAGACCATCGAGGAATCCGGCGTCGCGGCGGCGGTGCTCAACCACCCCGCCACCGGCGTGGCCTGGCTGGCGAACAAACTCGCGCAACACGAGGACCGCCTCGAACCGGGCGAGATCGTGCTGGCCGGATCCTTCACCCGCCCGATGTGGGTCGAGCCCGGCGACACCGTGCTCGCCGATTACGGACCGTTGGGAACGATATCGTGCCGCTTCATCTGACCCCCACCTTCCGCGAGCGCCTGGCCGAGGCCGACCGCACGCTCTACGGCGGCTGGATCTGCTCGGGCTCACCGGTCGTCGCCGAGATCATGGCCGGCGCGGGCCTGGACTGGCTGCTGATCGATATGGAACACGCGCCCAACGGCCTCGAATCCACGCTCGCACAGCTGTATGCCGTATCCGCCTACCCGGCGACGCCGGTCGTGCGGGTACCGTCCGGCGAAACCGTGATCATCAAGCAGGTGCTCGATCTCGGCGCGCAGAACATCCTGGTACCGATGATCTCCACACCGGAGCAGGCGCGCGACGTCGCCGCGATGACTCGCTATCCCCCGCTCGGCACCCGCGGCGTCGGCAGCGCACTCGCGCGCTCGGCCCGCTGGAATCGCGTCGAGGGATATCTGCGCGACGACGACCAGCACGTCTCGCTGTTCGTGCAGATCGAGACCGCGCAAGGCGTGGCCAACGCCCGCGCGATCGCCGAAACTCCCGGCGTCGACGGCGTTTTCGTCGGCCCGAGCGATCTCGCCGCCTCCATGGGATTGATCGGCCGGCAAACTCACCCCGACGTCGTCGCCGCCGTACATCGCGCGTTCGCGGGAATCGAGGCAGCGGGAAAACCTTACGGCGTCAACGCCTTCGACCCCGCGGCGGCACACGACTACGCCGAGACCGGAGCCGGCTTCATCCTCGTCGGCGCAGACGTGGCTCTACTCGCGCGCGGCTCGGAAAAACTCGCGGACACCTACATCGGCCGCACGGAGCAAGCACCACGCGCCTCCTACTGACGAGGTCTCCGGAGCTACCGGCTCGGTCGTGCTGATCATCGTCATCCCGGTCCAGATCTTCTTCCTGACCGAAATCCGCACCGGAATCACACCGGTGCCGTCGACAACGCCTCACGCACCCGCCGGGGCGAGCACGATGTCGAAGCGGACCCGGGACCAGGTGCCCTCGACCGCCCGGCCGTCGGGCGTCGGGGACTGTGCGGGCTGCCGCTCGAACGTCTTGATCAGCGACTCCTTGACGCCGAAAACGGTGTCCTTCCAGCCGATCGGATCACCGTCGGGGAAGATGTGCGTCACGAGTGTCCGGGCGTTCTCATGGCTGACCATGAAGTGCAGGTGCGAAGCGCGCAGCGGACTGCGGCCGACGGCCTCGAGCATCTGTCCCACCGGTCCGTCATTGGGAATCGGGTACGGCGTCGGAGTCAGGCCCCAGAAGTCGTAGCTGCCGTCCTCACGGGTGAACAGGTGTGCGCGAGCGGCCCGCTTCGCGGCGTCGCGCTGCACGTCGTAGAGACCGTCCTCGTCGGCCTCCCAGACCTCTATCCGGGCGCCCGCGAGCGGCTTGCCGTCGGTGTCGGTGACAGTGCCTTCGACCCAGCACGGCTCGCCCGGCGCGCCGAACACGATGTCGCCGCCGACCTCGATCTCAGGACTGTCCGCAACGAAGAACGGGCCGAAGACGGTCGCCTCGGTCGCGTTCGCGTACGCCTGATTGTTGATGTTGATCGTCTGCATCGACGCGCCGAGCGTGTCGGAGAGCAGGATGAACTCCTGGCGTACGTCGTCGGTGATGTGACCTGCCCGGGTGAGGAAGGCGATCGCGGTTTCCCACTCCCGCTCGGTCAGCCGCACCTCACGGATGAATCCGTGCAGGTGCTTCACCAGCGAGACCATGAGCTCTTTGAGCCGCAGATCCTCGCACGCGTCGAAGGACGCCACGACGTTGGCGACCAAGCGTTCTTCGACGGCCCGTTGTTCAGGGGAGACCTCCCGCTGAACGTGGCCGTTCTCGACGTCGCTGCCGGGGTTGGTGGACATGATTCCTCGATCTTCGTTGCGGGTCTCCGTCAGCTCTGGCCGTGACCTGACCATGCCGCGCGCAGCAGCGTGGTCAGGTTCTCCTCGCTCACGGGGGTCGGGTTGTCGGCGGGGATCGCGGCCTTGATCGGCGCGATCGCTCTGGCGATACCGTCCTCGGGCATGCCGTAGTCCTTCAGCGCCCGCGGCGCGTCCAATTGGGCGCGCAACCTGGCGAGACCCTGCCCCGCGGTGGCGGATCCGAACGCCTGCGCGATTCGGCGCTCCGCCTCGGGGGCGTTGGGCGCGTTGAAGGCCAGGACATGCGGCAATACCACCGCATGAGTCTGCGCGTGCGGAAGGTTGAACATCCCGCCCAGCACGTGACAGATCTTGTGGTGCATACCGGATCCGGCGCTGGCGAAGGAGACTGCCGCGAGATACGCCCCGTACAGCGTCCGCTCGATTCCGTCGATACCTGCCGAATCAGCTTTGACCTCGGGCAAGCCCGCGGCCAGACCGGCGATTCCCTCCTGTGCCAGGGCACGATCGATCGGGTCGGCACGTGGCCCCCACATGGAGTCCACGCAGTGCGCCATGGCGTTCAGGCCGCTGGCCACGGTCATCTCGCCGGGCAGTGTGGTGAGCAGCTCCGCGTCGTACACGATGCTCGCCGGAAGCACCCGATTGTCCACGCCGGTGGTCTTGGTCTCGCCCTCGGTCAGGCCCCAGACGTTGGTCGCCTCCGAGCCCGCGTACGTCGTCGGCACGGCCACGATCGGCAGGCCGGTGGTCATGGCGACGGCCTTGCCCAGCCCGGTCGTCGATCCACCGCCCACGGTGACGATCACGTCGGCGCCCGACGCGACCGCCGCCTGCCGCGCACGCTCGGCCACCTCGACCGGCACATGCATGACGACCTCGTCATGCCGCAGTACGACGGGGAGCTGCGCGGCGATCGGCTCGGCCAGCGCCGCCTCCCGGGCGGAGGCGATCAGCAGGACTTTCGAACCGCCGAGGGCCTCGATCTCGGCCGCCACCGCAGCGGGAGCCTCGCCGGAGGCGAAGACCACCCGCTGCGGCAGCGTCTCGTGAGAGAACTTCATGCCGGTATTCCTACCCGTTGCCACGAGGGTCACGCGGGTAATACGCCGGAAGCGCGGCATCGACGTTGATCCAGGTCGCCTTGGGCTCGGTGTACTCGCGCATGGCCTCGAACCCCATCTCCCGGCCGTAGCCGGAAACACCCATTCCGCCGAAGGGCGAGCCGGGGTTGACCCGCTTGTACGAGTTCACCCAGACCATCCCGGCACGCAAATCCCGGGCCACCTTGTGCGCGCGAGAGAGATCCTTGGTCCACAGACCACCGCCCAGCCCGTACTCGACGCTGTTCGCGATCCGCAGCGCATCCTCGTCGGTCTTGAAGGTGTGCACGACCATGAAGGGGCCGAACACCTCTTCCTGCGCCGCGCGAGCCTCGGGCCGGGTCTCGACGATCGTGGGCTCGATGTAATACCCCGACGCCAGCTCCGGCGCATCGGGCGCCTTACCTCCGGCAAGCACGCTGCCGCCTTCCGAATCCGCGAGCCCGAGGTACGACTTCACCCGGTCCAGGTGCGTCAACGAGGTGAGCGGACCCATCTCGGTCGCGCGCTCCTTGGGATCACCGAGGCGGATCGACTTCGCCAGCCAGACAAGGTGATCCATGAACTCGTCCTTGACCGACTCGTGCACGATCAGACGACTGGCCGCGATGCAGGCCTGGCCCTGGTTGTGGAAGATCCCGAACGCCGTCCCGTTGACCGCGGCCGCGATGTTCGCATCTTCGAACACGATGTTCGCGCCCTTGCCCCCGAGCTCCAGATGCACCTGCTTGAGCGTCTCGGCGGCCCCCTTCGCGATCATCTTGCCGACGTTCGTGCTGCCGGTGAACGAGATCTTCGCGATGTCACGGTGATCGACGAGCCGTTGCCCCGCGGTGGTTCCGTAGCCGGGAACCATATTGATCACGCCGGGCGGGAAGCCGACTTCGGCGGCCAACTCCGCGACGCGCAACGCCGACAGCGGCGTGATCTCCGAGGGCTTCATGACCAGGCAGTTGCCCGCGGCCAGCGCCGGACCCATCTTCCAGCTGGTGAACATCACCGGGAAGTTCCACGGCACGATCTGCCCGACGACCCCGAGCGGCTCGGGGACGACATAGTCGAGAAATCCCTGCTCGACCGGAACGACCGAGCCCTGGAACTTGTCGGCCATGCCGCCGAAGTAGCGGAACGTCGCGGCGGTGCGTGGCACGTCGAGACCGAGCGTGTCGCGCACCGGGTGCCCGGTGTCCCGGGTCTCCAGCATCGCCAGGTTCTCCGCATCGGCTTCGATCGCATCGGCGAGCTTCAGCAGCAACCGGCCACGCTCCGCCGCGGCCATACGACTCCACGCGGGGAACGCCCGCTTCGCCGCGGCGACGGCCCGGTCGACGTCCTGCTCTTTCGCCTCGGCGACGTTCGCCAGCACCGACCCGTCGTGCGGATCGACCGTCTCGAAGGTGGCCCCATCGGCGGCGTCGACGAACTCGCCGCCGATGAACAGCCTCGTCTGCATCAGAATTCGACCGGGTAGGTCGGCGCCTGGCCCGACGCGATCGCTTCCGGGATCTTGTCGGAGTTGTTCTCCCAGACCAGCAGCATCGACCGCTTCGGCGAGTAACCCTGATGGCGAATGTCGGCGGGCATCGCCGAAACGTCGCCGGCCTTCATGACCACGCGCGAGCGCACAGCGCCGGTGTCGCGGTCCTCGACCTCCCAGGTGATCTGGTCGGACAGCTGGACGAACCACTCGACCCGGTCGTTGCCGTGGATGATCGGCAGGATGTACTCCTCGGTGGTCGGGCAGGCCAGCGACTCCTTGCAGACGCTGACCACCGACGGGTTCCACGTGACGTTGGAGCGCGAAAGATAGGCGAACAGGCTGAACGCCGCCACTTCGTTCTCGAAGCCGGGCTCCACCTCGACGACCGGCTCGCTCTGGTCGACGTCGGCGAACATCCGGTTGATCGGGTAGCCCATCTCGTCCGTGCGCGGCTGCTGATCACCGGGCAGACCCACCATCCGGTCGGCGGCCACGCGCTGGCGGGTGACGGCACTGGTGTTGCTGCCGTGCTTGAGGCCGAACGCCGAACCGGTCTCGTGCGGCGAGGCGAACGGATCGAAGGACTCGTTCGTCCAGTCGTCCAGGATCGCCTTGAACGTCTCCCGGATCAACGGGGTCTCGACGTTCTCGCCGTAGTCGAGTTCCGCCTTGCGGTAGGAGTCGTTGTAGCGGCCCGCGAAGATGTCCACCGACCCGTAGTGGTTGACGGTGCCGAATACGCCGTCGAAGTTGACGATGCCGTAGAAGAAATCCCACGCGACGTCCCGCTGCAACGCCCGCAGGAACGCGTCGGCGCTCATCATGTGGTCCCCGGTCGGCCAGGCGATGTAGACGAAGAACTCGTCACGCTTGAACGTGAACTCGCCGAGTTTGAACTCGGCGTAGCCGTCGGCGTTGACCTCGGCCGACCGCTCGATGTCGATCTGGGTGGTCATGGTTGCTCTCTTTCCTCGATCAGCCGTGCTCAGACGGTCTGGCAGATGTCGGCCCAGCGGTACTGCGTCAGCGCGCCGCCGATGGTCTGGATGAGCAGGACACCGGGCGCGCCCTCCTTGACGAAGCGGTACGCCGAGCCCGCGGGCAGCAGCGCCTGGTGGCCGAGGTGCAGGTGGATGCGGCCCATCTTCGGACCGACCGGCTCACCGCCGACCAGAACGGCGCCCTCGACGTCGTCGGCGGCGATCGGCGCGTCCAGCTTCACCAACTCGACGAGAATCTCGCCGCCCGCGTCGTCCATGCAGATCGCGAACTCGTCGTGGGATGCGGTGTACCAGGGCGACGTGCCTTCGGCGCGAACCGTCTCGAGCACGTACTCCCAGTTCTTGGCGACCGCGATCCGGTCCCACGCCGGCATGGTGGCGGCGACCTCGTAGATGTTGGAGAAGGCGTAGTGACGCGCATCGTCGGCGATGAGTTCGACACCGCCCTTCTGGTACTCGGCCAGCGACCCGAACTTCGTCTTGTATTCGCCGCGCTGAACGGCCCCTCCCTGGGCCGGGCTGGTCTGCGTCATGAATCCTGCTCCTCGGTGTTCGTTGCCGCACAGTCGTGCGGGCTCGAGAACGAATATGTTCTGCGTCACTGCCAGTGTCGGGCGGTGGGGAATGCGATTTCCAGCGATCGTGGCCCGGGTGGCGGAATTGAGAATGCCTCTGCGAGAACGCAGCTCGATCAACTTCCGCCGGCTCGCACCTACTCGCCGTAGAACGTGGTTCTGGGCGGCGGGGTCTTACCGGTCCCGGCCGGAGCGTTCACCAACTCCGGCGTGGCCCCGACGACCAGGGCACGGATCTGGGCGAGGACGTCGGCGACGTCACGCGAGAGCGGCACATCCAGGACGAGACCGTCCGCGCCCGCCCGGGCCAGCGCCAGCACCTGCTCCTGCGCCTGTTCGAAGGTGCCGAAGATCCCGGCATCGCGCGGATGACGCTGCGCGAAGCGCGGTTCGAGGTCGGCGCGAGCGGCCGCCTCGCTCATGGTCCGGCCGATCGAGATCGGCACCGCGACGAGCAGCGGGCGGGTCACCTCGGACGCGTCCATCTCCGCGCGAACCGCGCTGACCGCACCCGGATCATTCTCCCGAACCAAACCTGTTGCGTCCGTTGGGAATCCGATGACGACGAGCGCCGGGTCAGCGGCGGCCACCAGCTGGTCCAGCTCGCCGATCTCGGCGGCGTCGTGCAGGTGCACGGCGGAGAAGCCGAGCCGCCCGGCCATCGCCGCGATGGTCACCGCGCGGTCGGCGGGCAGGCCGGGCGGCAGGGTGATGGCCAGGCTCAGCAATTGTCGGGTCATGTGTCCTCCGTGAATTCTCGAAGCCCGCGCAGGCCGGAAAAGCCTGCGGCACAGGGTCATACGATGCGGGTGACCGCGGCGGTGAGCTGGCGGATCGTGGCGACCTCGAAGGCGTCGGTGCAATGCGCGCCATAATCGCTCGCCAGCGAGTCCAACGTGTCCCACTCGCGGCGGGGCTCGGGGTTGAGCCAGTACAACCGCCGGGCCCGATGGCCGAGTTCGGCGACGATCGAGGTGGCCGGCTCACGATTGTGCGAGCGCGCGTCCCCGGCGATGATGACGGTGGTCTTGGCGGTGACGGCCTCACCCCATGTCGCGAGGAACGTCGTCAGCGCGCGGGCGTAGTCGCTGCGCCCGTCCTTGGCCACCAGTCCGTGCTTGGACAGCAGGTGGTGCGGGTCGAGCACTCCCGGATTGCGCTCGAGGACATCGGTTATCTCGACCACGCCGTCGATGAAGACGAACGACCGCACGCGCCGGAACTCCTCGTGCACCGCGTGCAGCAGAGTCAACATGAACGGGGCGAACTGCGCCGTGGAACCCGACACGTCGCACAGCACGACCAGGTCCGGTTTGGTCGGACGGCGTCGCCGCAGTACCGGCCGGACCGGGACGCCGCCGGTGCCCATGGATGACCGGATCGTGCGGCGCATGTCCAGGCCCGAGCCGCCGCGACGTCGCTGGGCGCCCAGCTTGGCCGCGAGCCGGCGAGCCAACGGCCGGATGGCCATCCGCATCGCGACCAGCTCGTCCGCCCCGGCGCGCAGCAGCGCCCGGTCCTGGACGTCCTCGAGCTGCTGAAGCGCGACGCCGTCGCCCTCCCGAAGCCGGCCGGAGAACTGGTCTTGCAACCGGCGACCGAGCTGCTCCACGGCGGTGCGCGCCTCGGTGGCGGTCACGGACCTGTCGAGGCCGGGCTCGTCCTGCGCGGTCTCGAGATAGCGACGGTACAGATCGGGCACGTTCATCCGGCGCAGCATTCGTTGCGCGTGATGGCCCGCCGAGCGGCCGTCCTCGGCATCGCCGCCGAACTTGTCGATGACCTCTTCGAGCACGTGCTCGATATCGCCCTCGTCGCCGTCACGCAGGGCTCGCACGACCGAGTCCAGCAGCTCCTGCTCCTCGGATGCCGCGCTCGAAACGGTCGCGCCGCCGGGCGTCGATTCCGGCCGCTGACTGCGCGGCCGCGGGAAGATCGCGCCGAACGAGCGCCGGAAGAGAACCTCGTGACCGACATCCTTGACGAGCGTCGCGCGCAACGCGCTGCGGACCTGCGACCGGCTGGTCAGGTCCATGTGCACCAACGCGCTGTGAGCATCGAGCAGTTCACTCGTCGACACCGGCATACCTCCGGCCCGCAACCGCTTCACGAGCGCGATGAGCAGGATGGGGGCCGCGTCGCCCATTCGCGGCCGGTCCGGTTCCGACCCGGTCAACTCACGCCACCGACGGACCGGGAAGCCGCAGTTGCTCGCGCGCCTTCACCTTGTCCGGATCGTTCTTGATCACGACGCCGAGCGTCTGGCCCGCCACCGCGTCGGTGAGGTCGTGGTGGCCCAGGGCCTCCACCGCCCGCGCCCAGTCGATCGTCTCGGCCACGCTCGGCGGCTTGCGCAGGTCGAGCGACCGCATGGCACGTACCGCCTTGACGATCTGCTCGGCGAGCTGCTCGGTCACCGTGGGGACACGGCTGCGCACGATCGCCCGCTCGCGCGCCGCCTCCGGGTACTCCACCTGGGCGTGCAGGCACCGGCGCTTGAGCGCCTCGGACAACTCGCGCGTCGAGTTCGACGTCAGCACCACGAAGGGCCGCTGCGCCGCAGCGATCGTGCCGAGTTCGGGAATGGTCACCTGGAAATCACTGAGCAGTTCGAGCAGCAGGCCCTCGACCTCGACGTCGACCTTGTCGGTCTCGTCGATGAGCAACACCACCGGGCCTTCGTGGCGGATCGCCGCGAGCAGCGGACGCTCGAGCAGGAACTCCTCGCCGAAGATGTTGTCGTGCAACTCATTCCACGCGGCACCGTCCTCGGTCCCGGCCTGGGACGCCTGGATCCGGAGCAACTGTTTGCGGTAATTCCACTCGTACAGCGCTCGAGCCTCGTCCAGGCCCTCGTAGCACTGCAATCGAATCAGGGTCGCGCCGGTGCTCTCGGCGACGGCCTTGGCCAGCTCGGTCTTGCCGGTCCCGGCCGGTCCTTCCAACAGGACCGGCTTGCCCATGGCATCACCGAGGAATACAACGGTGGCGAGCTCGGTATCCACGAGATATCCGGTGCCGGCGAGCTTGTCACGGGCGTCGTCGACCGATGAGAACAAAGGCATGTCCTCACCCTCCACCACAGGTGAACCCGAAGGCTATCGCGGACACCGTGATTGGCCGAAATGCGCATCTACCCGCGCCCCGTCTCGCGCCGAGACCGCGGAGTGCCGCCCGGCGATCCGGCGCCGTCGCGACGACCGCGCGGGATCCGGAACCATTGGCGCCCAGTCGAATCGGCGAAATGCGAACGGTCAGGCAGGACCGGTGCGGCGCACCGCGCCCGCGGTTCTGCCGAAACGCTTGTGAAAGCTCTGTGAGAAATACGCCGGGGACGTGAACCCGCACGCCTGTGCCACGTCGGCCGTGCGCAGTTCGGTGGCGTCACTACCGGTCAGATAGCTGTACGCGGTGTCGAGACGACGGGCCAGGATGTACCGCGGCACGCTCTGGGCGGTCACGGCGAACACCCGGGACAGGTGCCGCTCGCTGATGCCGGTGGCGGTGGCGACGTCGGCCGCGCTCAGCACCGGATTGGCGATGTTCTCTTCGATGAATATCTTCGCCGCGGCGCGATAGGACAGCGCGGGATCGGCCCGGTCTCCCGCGACCAGCATCGAGATCAGCTCGACCACCAGTTCCTCGGGAACGGGCACCGCGGCGTCCTTGCGCAGCGACCGCCCGGCCAAGCGAATCAGCGCGCCGCCGTACGGATCGTGGCCGCGCCCGGCATCGACCACGATCGGCCCGGCCAACTCGGCGACACCGGAGACCGCCTCGAGCCGCGACCGCGGGATCGTGATCGCGAGTTCCTCGAGACCGTGGCCGAAGTCCCGCACGAACGGCTGGTCGGGATCGCAGATGACCAGCTGGCCCGGCCGGATGACGCGCTTGCTGCTCGTGCTGTCGAACACTGCCTCACCGCGCAGCGCGACGAATACGGCGATCGAACCCGTCGGCTTCTCCTCGATCAACGTGCCGACCCGGATGACGGAGTGGCTGGTGCCGCGAACGAAAGCGAGTTTGAGTTCGGGCAGCTCGAGATTCACCTCGAGCGCGTCGAATCCCTCGTCCGGAACATCGCAGGCGAGCGCGATGAGTGACTCGGCATTGTGCCGCTCCCATCGACGCACGCGATCCTCGAGCCCGTCGATCGAATATATGCGCGGTCGCGGCGGTAGAACAGCCTCCATGCGCTCCTCCACGCTTTGAAGTATGAGGTAGATGAACAGTCCAGGAGGGTGAAATTCACCTTCGGTTGTAGCGTGCGGTCAGCCCCTTCCCGAGTGGGTGCCGCCATCTGACGTTTGATTGTCAGACATTTGCTCGAGGTACGCAAGACTCCGCTCACGCAGGACCTCGACCGGCCCGCCGGGGCGGTATCCGCTAGTCGCGCCCACCCGCGCGCACTGATTGCTCGAAGTAGACGATGTGTTCAGCCATCGCCTTGCCCGCGGCGTCCGGATCACCGGCGGCGATCGCGTCGAGCAGGACACGGTGCTGATCGTGGAACGCGGCCACGGCCTGTTCCGCATCGCCGGTGTACTCGAGCGCTCCACTCCCCCGCAGCACCCGCACGAGGGCGGTGAAGAGCGCGAGCAGCACGCGATTCCCGCTCGCGGCCACGATCCGCCGGTGGAACTCGGCATCGAAATCACCTACGCCGACACCCTCGGAAACCGCTCCCGCCTGGAGCATTCGCTCGAGGTCGGCGAGGTCGGCCCGCGTCCGGTTGCGCGCCGCGAGTTCGGCCCCCGGCACCTCGAGGATGACCCGCACCCTCTCGACCTCGTCGTGCGTGATTCGACCGAGCTTGAGGATCGTATCCATCGATGTCGAGAGCTCGCTGGCGAGCGACTCGTGGTCCACCGCCTCGACGAAACTGCCGCCCGAGGCGCCCTGCTGTTTCGAGATCAGTCCATCGGTGGCCAGCGAACGCAACGCCTCACGCACGGTAGCCCGGCTCACCTTGAAGCCGTCGGCGAGCTGAGCCTCGCTCGGAAGGCGCTGTCCGGGCTTGAACTCCGAGGACATGATCGCCTCACGCAACTGCCGCTCAACCTGTTCGCGCGGACGGCTGATCGGCTCAGCTTTGAATGCCACGTCAAAAGTCTAGCAATGACCTGTCTCCACAGATGACCACCGGAATCTTCCCGCGGTTCCCGGTCGGCTCGACCACCGATCGAACTGCGCAGCGACTCGGCGACGGCCTATCATCCGAGTTGGCAAACTCGTAGCAATTCCGCTGCCACGTAGATCCGCCGACCGCCGCCGAAGGAATCGCATCGCCAGCAGAGGGAGAGACGCATGACCGAGATCGAGCCGGTACTCGAACGCGAGGCCGCCGAATTCGCCGAGAACGCCGACACCCCGCCGTTCCTGTTCCAGCTGCCGCCGGCCGAGGGCCGCAAGGCCGTCGACGAGGTGCAATCGGGCGATATCGACAAACCCGCCATCGACGAGGAGTGGATCACCGTCGAGGGCGGGCCCACCGGCTCGGTCCGGGTCCGCATCGTCAAACCCGCGGGCGCCACCGGCGTGCTCCCGGTCATCTTCTACATCCACGGCGCGGGCTGGGTGTTCGGCAACGCCCACACCCACGACCGCCTGGTCCGCGAACTCGCGGTCGGCGCGGAGGCGGCCGTCGTGTTCCCCGAATACGACCTGTCACCCGAGGCCAAGTACCCGACCGCGATCGAGCAGAACTACGCCGCCGCGCAATGGGTGTTCGCTCCACGGCGGCGAAAAAGGCTTGGACTCTTCGAAATTCGCGGTCGCGGGAGATTCGGTGGGCGGCAACATGAGTGCGGTTCTCGCATTGATGGCCAAGGACCGCGGCGACGTGCGGGTGACCCAGCAGGTACTGCTGTACCCGGTCACCAACGCCGATTTCGACACCGCCTCGTATCACCAGTTCGCCGAACACTATTACCTCGCCCGCGAAGGCATGATGTGGTTCTGGGATCAGTACACCGAGAACGACGCCCAGCGCGCGGAGATCTACGCCTCCCCGCTGCGCGCCACGCTCGACCAACTCCGCGGCCTGCCGCCCGCCCTGGTGATCACCGGTGAAGCCGATGTCCTGCGCGACGAGGGCGAGGCCTACGCCGCCAAACTCCGCGAGGCCGGTGTCGCGGTCACGCAGATCCGCTTCGGCGGCATCATCCACGACTTCATGATGCTCAACGCATTGCGCCCCACACACGCCGCCGGCACCGCCATCAGACTCGCCCAGGACATCCTGCACGCCGCGCTGCACCGATGACGGACGGAAGCCGTGAATTCAGCTGAATCACCGCGCCGAAAGCCCCCATCCGCGATCTGCGCGAAGGCATCGAACTTCTGAAAAAGCATGCCGGACAATTCGTCTCGACCTCCGTCGAGGTCGACCCCGAGGCCGAACTGGCCGGGGTGTACCGCAAAGTCGGTGCGGGAGGGACCGTCCAGCGCCCGACGAGGGTCGGCCCGGCGATGCTGTTCGAGAACGTCAAGGGCTACGACATTCCCGTCATCGTCGGTGTCCTCGCCTCCCGCAAACGGGTCGGCCTGTTCCTGGGCGCCGACGACAAACAGCTCGGCCGCCACATGCTCCACGCGATGCAGCACGCTCCCCGGTCGAATACATGGCGATCTCCTTCGAACCGCCTTCCACCCCATACGGTTTCGATGAACTCGAATGGCCGAGGATCAGCACACCGAAACCGGTTATGCCATGCCCGAATTCCCCGGCTACGACGGCGTGGCCAATCCCGCCCTGCCGATCATCAAGGTCACAGCGGTCACCACCCGCACCGGCTGCCATCCGCTCGACCCGTCCGCCGATCCGGACTTCCTGTGGACCAACTTCGACCACGGCATCTCCACCAAGGCGATCTTCGACCGCACCGTCCCGTGGGAACTACGCGACCGCTTCATCCGCGCGCCCTTCCGCGACGTCGACGTCACCGAGTTCCTCCCCGACTGGACCGGAAGCTGACGCGTCCGCGATCGGCCGACCTCGCGGGCCTCGGTCAGTTCTTCAGATAGATGGCTAGAGCCACCGTGACTATCCACAGCCCGGCCGGCAGTCGCAGGCGGCGACTGTGTAGAGCCACTTCTTCGGGTTCGCCCGCGTCGCCGCCGTCCACGTCGACCGCGTATCGCAGAACGGCGATGGTGAAGGGCACCACGGATATGGCGAACCAGATGCCGTTGTCGTGTTCGGGCTCGAAGGCCCACAGTCCGTAGCAGACCACCATCGCGGTCGCCGCGAGAGTCCACACGAAACGCAGGTAGGTCGGGGTGTAGTACTGCAGCGATCGGCGGATTCCGGCCCCGGCGTTCAACGCGAACTGGAGTTCGGCGTAGCGCTCGCCCGCCGCCATGAACAGCGAGCCGAACGCCATCACCAGCAGGAACCACGTCGACAGGGTGATGCCCGCGGCGACGCCACCGGCCACGGCGCGCAACAGGAAACCCGAGGAGACGATGCAGATGTCCAGTACCGGTTCATGTTTCAGGCCCAGACAGTAGGCCAGCTGAATGCCGACGTACACCGCGATCACCACGGCCAGTTGCCAGGACGCGACGAACGACAGGGCGATGGCCGCGATCAGCAGCACCGCGCTCAGCGCGTAGGCCAGATTCACCGGGACCACTCCGGCGGCGATCGGCCGATAGCGTTTGGTCGGGTGCGCTCGATCGGCCGCCACGTCCAGCGCGTCGTTGACCAGGTGGATCCCCGACGCCGCCAGACAGAACACGATGAACGCGATGGCGGTGCGGCCGATCACTTCCGGCTGGGTGATCACGATCGAACCGGTCACCGCGTTGCGGCCCGCGCCCAGCGGCGCGGCCAGAACCAGGACGTTCTCGATCCACTGCCGCGGGCGCAAGGCGGCGAACAGGCCGACTGCCAGGGTCTGCCGTGCTCGCGGACCGGTCCGGCCCGCGTCGGCCGCAGCGATCGGATCCTCACCCATGGTCGGCACCCACCCGCCTCTCGGTGCCGGATCGAGTCGGCACTGCGATTGCCTCGGCGAGTTCAGAGTAGTGCTGAATGATTGCTACATCTGGTTGATCGGGCAAACGACATTACTTGTAATGCGGCGGAAGCCTCGAGCTTCGGCAATGTCGGTCACCGTCACCCCCATGAGCGTTCGCTCGAGCTGATCCCGCTTCGGCCATGTATTGGCGACCTGGCGGCTCTACCGCGTGAAGCGCTGAGCTAGGCGGTGCGGGATCGCACCAGCACCGGCAGCTCGTACACCGCGAAAGCCGAATGGATGACCGGCTGAGCGACATTGCGCACCGGGACCCCGCCCGGGGTGATGCCGCGCTCGGTTCCGGCGTGGGCGTGCCCGTGCACCGCCAGATCGGCACCGCACGCATCGATCGCCTCGCCGAGCAGATACGAGCCCAGGAACGGGTAGATCTCCCGCGGCTCGCCGTGCAGGGTGCCCTCGATCGGGGCGTAGTGGGTCAGCGCCACCGTGACATCGGTCCGCAATCCGTCGAGTGCGACGCGCAGCGCATCAGCCAGATCCACGCTGTGCGAAACGAATTCGCGCATGATGCGCTCACCGAAGGCGCTGGCGCAGCGTCCCGCGAATCCTCCGCCGAAGCCCTTGGTCCCCGCGATACCGAGAGTGCGGCCGCCGACCCGAACGGTCACGGCGCCGCCCTCCAGCACGGTGATGCCGTGATCACCGAGCAATGCGGCGATGTCGTCCTGCTCGTCACCGTGGTGGTCGTGATTGCCGAGCACGGCGACCACCGGTACGCCGATGTCCGCGAATTCGGTTGCGACAACCCGTCCTTCGGCGAGGGTGCCGTGCCGAGTCAGATCCCCGGCCAGCAGCAGCACGTCGGCGTGATCCGGCAGGGTCGCGAGTGCGGGCCCGAGCGATCCGGCCGATTCCGTGCCCAGATGAACGTCGCCGACCGCGGCGACACGGATGCTGTCCGCCATCAGCCGAGCCGTTCGCGACCCACCGGGCCGTCCGGGGTGATCACGCGAACGTCGTTGTGCACCTGAAGTTTCGGAGCCTGCTCGCGCACGACCTCCTCGATGTGCAGGCGTCGCCGCGTGCTGCTCACCTCACCACCCAGCGCCACCGCGTTGTCGCGAACACTCACCTGGACGCCGAGTTCGGCCGTCCGCGGGTCCTCCGCGAGGACTCGGCGAAGGTTGGCCGCCAGATATTGGGGCAGCAGGTCGTCGGTCGCGGGATCGTCGTCGCGGCTGATGTGCAGATCATCGAGAAGGCCCAGGAACGCCCGGGCATAGGGCGAGGCCCCGGTCTCCTCGGCTACTCGCGGCCAATCCACCTGCTCTCGCAACTCCCGCGCCGTCCGCAACAGCCCGGTGAAATCGAGCCGATGCGAGTCGAGCACCATGAGTTTGTCGATGACGAGGTCGGTGGCGCTGATCACCGGCGCCACGGTCGGGCCGATCGGCAGGGTGCTCGCCCGAGCCAGCAGAGCATCGGTCACGGCTCGGTGATTGGGCTGAAAGACCAAGTCCACCAAGGTATCTCCGTCGTACACCGTGGTCAGCCAGTCCTCCGGGGGATCGGCCGCGCGAAGACCGGCTCGCACCAGCGCCTGCCGGGCGCGCTGCGCGTCGGCGGGCTTGATGAAGATGTCGACATCCTGGTCCGACGCCGGGCCACCCCGGGCGTATACGGCACATCCTCCCGCGACCGCGAACGGAATTTCCTCGCTCCGCAATGTGTTGGCGACCCGGGTGACCGTATCCAGAAGCTGATCGATCCCTGTGTGCATATCCGCGCCGTACCCGACCGGTATCGGATTATTCGCCGCGTCGCACATCCGTGCCGGACCATCCATGAAGCCCGTGCACAACCGCCGCATCTCGGTCCACTCCGGTTGGAACCATCGTCACCGTCCACGACGGCGGCGGCGTGCACGAAACGGTCGAGACCGCGGACTCCGGCCCGCGGACGGCGGACACGACACCGGACAGTAGGGGCGGGGACGGTGCCGTGCCCGGCATCGCCATACCCGGCCCGCAGGCCACCAAACGGGGCAGCCCCCTCCTACCCGAACGCCCGGAGAGCGTACCTGCGCTCCTCGTCCGTCGGCGGCCCCTTGCGCAGCAGCCGCCATCCGTCCCCACAGCAACCTTCCGGCAAGTCCGGCAGCGCATGCCCCTGCGCATCGGCGCAGCACCGATGTCCGCAACCGGAATTGCAGGCGTAGACGCCCTCGACCGGAGCCTTCTGCCCCGGCCGCAATACGACGTTCGGATTGATCAACACATTCCGGCCATACCCCCGCAAACGCGTTGATCACCGATCTCCGGATACCGATTCGGGTGACCCCGATCGGGTATCCGGCCGACGTACCAGCCCCGGGGAATGAAGGAAGGGCAGTCATGGGCGCCACACTCGCGCACAAGCTGGTCGGATCGCACCTGATGTCCGGCGAGATGACACCGGGTGCCGAGATCGCGATCCGGATCGATCAGACCCTCACCCAGGACGCCACCGGCACCCTGGTGATGCAGGAGCTCGAGGCGCTCGAACTCGATCGGGCCCGCACGGAGGTCAGCGTGCAGTACGTCGACCACAATCTGTTGCAGACCGACGC
Organism: Nocardia miyunensis NBRC 108239; assembly: GCF_001613065.1. Taxonomy (GTDB): domain Bacteria; phylum Actinomycetota; class Actinomycetes; order Mycobacteriales; family Mycobacteriaceae; genus Nocardia; species Nocardia miyunensis. Next base: position 121,733 of record NZ_BDBQ01000047.1, on the reverse strand, counting down.
GAAGAACGCCGAGGACCACGAGTACCTGCGAACCGCCGCACAGCGATTCGGCCTGTGGTACTCCAAGCCGGGCAACGGAGTCTCGCATCCGACCCACATGCAACGGTTCGGCGTGCCGGGAAAGACCATGGCGGGCTCGGACTCCCATACGCCCGCCGCCGGATCGCTGGGCATGCTCGCGATCGGCGTGGGCGGACTGGAAGTGGCACTGGCGATCTCGGGCCACCCGCTGCGCCTGCGGATGCCGCGGGTGTGGGGTGTGCGGCTGGAAGGCGAACTGCCGCAATGGTGTTCGGCAAAGGATGTGATCCTCGAGATGCTGCGCCGACACGGCGTGCGCGGCGGAGTCGGCAGGATCATCGAATATCACGGCCCCGGCCTGGCCGGACTGTCGGCGATGGATCGCCACGTCATCGCGAATATGGGGGCCGAACTGGGCGCGACCACAACGGTATTCCCCAGCGACGAGATGGTGCGCGAGTTCCTGCGGGCGGAGGACCGCGAGGACGACTGGATCGAACTGGCCGCCGACGACGACGCCGAGTACGACATCCGGGAGACCATCGATCTGGCCGGTATCGAGCCGCTCATCGCCCGTCCCAGCTCCCCCGGCGACGTCGTGCCGGTGCGTGAGGTCGCGGGCGAGCCGATCGCGCAGGTGGTGATCGGGTCCAGCGCCAATCCGGGCCTGCGGGACTTCGCCATCGTCGCGGCCATGGTCGCGGGACGCCAGAGCGTGCCGCAGGTCAGTTTCGATGTGAATCCGACCTCGCGGGAGATCCTGTCCGATCTGATGGCGATGGGAGCCACCACCGACCTGGTCGCGAGCGGGGCGCGGATCCATCAAGCCGGATGCATGGGGTGCATCGGCATGGGTCAGGCCCCGGCCACGGGCGCCAACTCACTGCGCACGATGCCGCGCAACTTCCCCGGACGCTCCGGCACCGAGGAGGACGCGGTGTGGCTGTGTTCGCCCGAGACCGCGGCCGCGTCGGCGCTGACCGGGGTCATCACCGATCCCCGGGAGTGGGCCGGCACCGAGCACGTCGACTATCCGGCACTGGCCCTGCCGCAACGGCATTCGGTCAATACCGCGATGCTGGTCGCCCCGCCGGACCCGGAGACCGCGCGAAGGGTGCGGCCGGTCAAAGGACCCAACATCTCCAGCCTGCCCGAGTCCGGGGAACTGCCCGACCAGTTGCGCGCACCGGTGCTGCTGAAGGTCGGCGACGACGTGTCCACCGACGAGATCTCCCCCGCCGGGGCGCGGGCTCTGCCGTTCCGATCCAATATTCCCGAGCTCGCGACGTTCACCTTCACCCGGATCGATCCGTCGTATCCGCAACGGGCACAACAGATCACGAACTCCGGACATATCGTGGTGGGCGGCGGGAACTACGGGCAGGGCTCGTCTCGGGAACACGCCGCGATCACCCCGCGCTATCTCGGCCTGCGCGCGGTCATCGCGAAGTCCTTCGCCCGAATCCACTGGCAGAACCTGGCCAACTTCGGCGTCCTGGCACTCGAATTCGACGACCCGGCCGACTACGACGCCATCGACCAGGGCGACGAACTACTGCTGGATGATCTGCACGACTCCCTGCCCGCCCGAGACACGCTCGAGGTGCGCAATCTGACCAAGGGGCGCTCTTTCCTCGTCCGTCACCGCCTGTCGTCCCGGCAGGTGCGCGATGTGCTGGCGGGCGGGCTGATCCCGCGGCTGGCCCGGTCCGCGTGAGGACACCGTTCGCCGGGCCGTTTGTCATCCGGAATACGGGGTAGCGCGATCGATGAGACACACCGGATCGCCGCGTCCGCCCGAGCGCGGCTTCTCCGGGTCCGGATACCCATCGGGCACCGGAATACCGACGATCCCGAGGAGGACCGGATGCAGGACGTCATGAATGGAACACCGAATATCCTGGTCGTCACCTCGAACACCGGTGTCGAGCGGGACGAACTCCTGGTGCCGTTGCAACGCCTGCGCGAACGCGGCGCCCGAGCGGTGCACGCCGCCCCCGGCAAGGCCAGGGTGCAGACCTTCGTGCACGACACGGACAAGGACGTGACCGTCGACCCGGACATCGACCTGAGTGCGGCCTCCGCAGACGATTACGACGCGGTCGTCATCCCAGGCGGCACCGTCAACGCGGACAAGCTACGCGTGGAGCCGAAGGCCGTGGAATTGGTGCGCGCGTTCGCCGCCGCCGGCAAACCGGTCGCGGCGATCTGCCACGGTCCCTGGCTGCTGGTCGAGGCGGGACTCGTGGACAAACAGACGCTCACGTCCTACTTCTCCCTGCAAACGGACATTCGAAACGCCGGAGGTCACTGGACCGACCAGCAGGTGGTCGAATCCTCCGAGAACGGCCGCACACTGATCACCTCACGCAATCCGGGCGATCTCGAGGCATTCTCGGCGGCGATAGCGGGCGCGACCTTCGGCGCGATGTCCGCGCACTGAGGTCGGTACGCCGACGACACCCGACGAGCGGACACACCTTTCATCTCGAACTCCGCACTGCCGTCATCTGAATCGCGACCAATTCGCAATGTTTCAGGTGTGGCGATCTTCACAAAAGACCGTAACTGTGACGTTTCAGGCGTAGGAATGCTTCCGAGCAGTAGATTCGGAAGTGTTCTGATGTCGAGTGGCTATCGGGTCGTTCGCGGAGTGGCTTGAGTCCGCTGGCGAGCCGATCCCCGAGGGGATTGCGGTGGACGATGTCGAGGAGATGCTGGCACGGGCCTGGTTGAAGGCCCTGGCCGCCATTGACGTGGCCCGGAAGTCGGACCCGCGCACACGCTATCTGTTGCGAGGTCTGATCGTCGATCTTCTCGCCGCATTGCACACCGATCCCTTCGACGCGTCGGCAGGCGTGCAGGTTGGAAGGGCTCTGGTCGCGGCGCAGTGGACCGATGAGCAGGTCCCGTGGGTGTCCGCGCGGGCGCTGCACCGACTCGCCGACCACTGCCCGCACCCCGACGCCAGCGCCCGGCTGGCGGTTCTGCTGACCGCCGTCGGGCAAGGACACCAGGCCGGGCTGTGCGATCTGGGCGGCCTCGATCACCCGCACGCCGAGCAGCAACGCCCCCGCGAGGCGGGCGGCAAGGACGACTGGTTCCGCAGTGTGTTCGACAACATCGCCGCCGCGGTCGCGATCGGGGACACCGATGGCACGCTGCTGGAAGCGAACAGTGCCCTGGCGGAGATGATCGGTGTTCCGGTCGAATCGCTACAGGGGATATCGGTCTACGATTTCGCCCACCCCGATGACAAGGACCACATCCGCGAGCTGGTATTCGAGCAGTTGGTACCGGAACGGTCCGGCACGGTCAGGTTGGAGCGCAGGCTGGTGCGCGCGGACGGCAGCATCGGGTGGATGTCGTTCGCGATCACCTATGTCCCGGGACTCAACGAGCACCCCGACTACCTGCTGGCCGTGGGCTCGGATGTGACCGAGTTGCACCAGCGGCACGAGGAGCTGCATCGCCAGGCCCGGCACGATCCGCTGACCGGGTTGCCCAATCGCCGCCTGCTCGCCGAGCGAATCGACGAGCTGATCGCCACCGCGCACCCCGGCGATCACGCCGGGTTCTGCTTCGCCGACATGGATCATTTCAAGGAGATCAACGACCACTACGGCCACAATGTCGGGGACAAGGCTCTCGCCGCGGTCGCGGCCCGCCTGCGCGGCAGTGTGCGTGATCACCACTGCCTCGTCGCGCGCATCGGCGGCGACGAATTCGTCGTGCTCATCCCGCCGCCGGCCGGCACTTCCCGGATCACGGTCATCGCCGACCGGCTGCTGGAGGCACTGGCCGACCCGATCGTCATCGATGGTCACACCCTGCCGATGTCGGCGAGCATCGGCGCCATCGTCACCCCCATCGCCGGAGCCGACACCGAATCCCTCCTGGCCGCCGCCGACGCGAGCCTCTACAACGCCAAGACCAACGGCAAGGGGCACTGGGTTCTGGAGATCCCCGACGCACCCACCTGACGGCCGGCCCGAAACCCGACCGGTGCACTCGGTGCGGCGATTTGGGGCAGACTCCCTTGCGAAGCCGTGACTAGGTCGATACGAGGGTGTGTTTCACCCCGGACGGTACGGGAGGTACGTGGTGGAGTGGTCGGATCTGCTGGCCCGGATCGTGGCATGGCTGCGGGCCGGATACCCGCAAGGGGTTCCGTCGCAGGACTATGTGCCGCTGCTGGCACTGCTGGGACGCCGATTGAGTGACGACGAGATCGACCAGGTGGTCGACGCACTCCTCGTGCAAGGCGCACTACCGGCAGACCGGGTCGACGCCGCGGTCGCGATCACCCGTTTCACCCAGGAGCTGCCCGGCGAAGCGGATCTGGCGCGGGTGCGCGATCGGCTTCGGGCGGCCGGGTGGCCGGTCGGTGGTGACTGGCAACCCGGATCATCCGGTGCCGCGACCAAACCGGTTCTGCCGCTGCGTGTTCCGTCCGACGAGGAAATACCGAGTGGGGTCGGATCGGGTGCGCGGACCCGGTACCAGGAGAATCTGCGGCAGCTGGCCGGATTGCTGCAGGAGATGTGCCTGCGCGATCGGACCGTGGTGGCGACCGCGACCAACGCGCTGCTGACCGGGGATCTGGAGCAGTCGCAGATCGCGATCGATATCGGCGGCGAGGTCGAGGCGCTCGCGCGGGACACCGAAGCCGAAGCGATGCGGCTGCTGGCATTGCAGTCGCCCGTGGCCCAGGAACTGCGGCAGGTGATGACCGCGCTCCAGCTCACCGGCAATCTGCAACGCATGGCGGTGCTGGCGACCCACATCGCCACCGCCGCGCGCCGCCGTCATCCCGAACCCACGGTCCCCGAGCCGATTCAGCCGTTGATCGCCCGGATGGGCACCGCGGCCGTATCGATCGCCACCAGCGCGGCCGCGGCGCTGGAATCACCGGATCCCGAGACCGCCGGCCTGCTCGACGGGCAGGACGATGTCATGGACGGCCTCCACGAGGAACTACTGGCCACCGTGCTTGGTCCGGCGTGGGACCACGGGATCACCGCCGCGGTGGATCTCACTCTGATAGGCCGGTATTACGAGAGGTTCGCCGACAACGCCGTCGAGGTCGGGCGCCGCACCATCTTCCTGGCCACCGGCGAAACCGCCGACGAATGGACCCCGGCAGAGCACACCGACCAGGACTGACCATTACGGCGGACAGTTCGCCGTGCGACCGCGGCACGTACAGCGCGCGGCTCAGCGATGTGGGCTCTCGACGATCGCCTGTGCCTGTTCCTCGGTGAGCGGAGGCGGGGTGTCGAGGGTGAGGGGCGTCCTGGAATCGTTGCGCATGCCATCGAACATCAGGGCCAGGGTGCGCAGCCAGAGGTCGGGATGCTCGGGCCCGCCGAATTCGCGCGCGGCGCCGATCGCCGCCAACATCACGGGAAAGTCGTTGTGGGAGAAGCTGTCCCGCAGCCATCCGGCCCGTTTGGCGTTATCGACGAGGATCTGCACACACGTGGACAGCCGCTGCTGCGCCGCGAGGGTGAACTCCGTAGGTTCCACACCGCCTGCGAGCATGAGGTCCCGCAGACCCTTGTTGTTCGCGAACGACGTACTCGCCTGGAGGCAGAACTCGACGAACGCGCGACCGGCGTCGTCCGCGCGGACCGCGGCCTCGGCGAGTTCGACCACGCTCTCGATCTCGGCTTCGAACAGCGCGCGGATCAACCCGTTCTTGTCGCCGAACCGCCGATAGACGGTCCCGACACCGACACCGGACCGCTCGGCGACATCGGCCACGGAGACCTCGAGACCGCGTTCGGCGAACACCGTCATCGCGGCCGCCGAGATCTTCTCGACGTTGCGTTCCGCGTCGCGCCGCAGACGGTGGTGATCACCGTCCGCGAAGACTTCGACTGTCGGCATGGTCACATCCTACACAAACCGGAACACCATATTCCGCTTTTGTCGTTATCGTAGGGGCAACAAGCGGAACAGAGTGTTCCGCTTTCGAGCGAGGAGGCGACGAGATGTCCACGACACCGACGGTCCGCCCGGCAACGGCCGAAGCACCGGCGCGGCGCCGCGACAGCGGTGGCGGTACCGCCAGGCACCACAACAAATGGCTGATCCTGATCGTGCTGGCGGTGGCGCAGCTGATGGTGGTGCTCGATTCCACGATCGTGAACATCGCGCTGCCCGAAGCCCAACGCGCCCTGGGCTTCAACAACGACCTGCGGCAATGGATCGTGACCGCCTACTCGCTGACCTTCGGCGGATTGCTACTCGCCGGCGGTCGGCTCAACGATCTGTTCGGCCGCAAGCGAACCCTGATCATCGGCCTGATCGGATTCGCGGCATCCTCGGCCCTGGGCGGATGGAGTCCCAACTTCGAGGTACTGGTCACCGCCCGCGCACTACAGGGCGTGTTCGGTGCGCTGCTGGCTCCGGCCGCCTTGTCGCTGCTGACGGTCACCTTCGCCGAGGGCAAGGATCGCGCCCGCGCCTTCGGCATCTACGGCGCGATCTCCGGCGCCGGTGCCGCGATCGGCCTGCTGGTCGGCGGCGTACTCACCGAGTACCTCTCGTGGAACTGGTGCCTGTACGTCAACGTCGCGTTCGCTGTCATCGCCCTGGTCGGCGCGGCGAGATTCATTCCCGGCCACCGGCGCGACGCCCAGGGCCCCACATTCGATCTGCTCGGTGCGTCGTTCGTCACGGTCGGCCTGTTCGCCCTGGTCTACGGTCTGGCCAACTCCGAGAGCAAGGGCTGGTCCGACACCTGGACCCTGGCGTTCATCGGCGTCGGCATCGCCCTGCTGGCCGCGTTCGTACTCGTGGAGAGCAGGGTCGAGCATCCCCTGCTGCCACTGCGCGTCCTCCTGGACCGGGTCCGCGGCACCTCGTACCTGGTGATGCTGATCTCCGCGATCGGGATGTTCGGCGTATTCATGTTCCTGACCTACTACCTGCAGAACACCCTGGGATACAGCCCCGTCGTCACCGGTCTGGCCTTCCTGCCGATGGTCGGCGCCCTGGCCGGAACCGCGTCGCTGGCCGGTGGTTTCACCAGGCGGGTCAGCCCGAAACTGGTCGTCGGCGCCGGACTCGCCGCCGCCGGAGTCGGCATGGTCATACTCACCCGGATCGAGGCCGGGAGCGGGTACGCGACCGGCGTGCTGCCGGGATTGCTCGTCGTCGGGATCGGACTCGGCGCCGTCTTCGCCACCGCCATGGGGTACGCCACCACCGACGTCGCCACCAGCGACGCGGGCGTCGCCTCGGCAATGGTGAACACCGCACAGCAGGTCGGCGGCTCCATCGGCATCTCACTGCTGTCGAGCTTCTCCGCGACCGCCGCCACGAACTACGTCGCCGACCACAAAACGAGCGGCGCGACGATGACCGCCCTGCAGCAGGGCGCCCAGATCGCCAGCTACCACACCGCATTCTGGTGGGCCGCCGGATTCTTCTTCGCCGGCGCGGTCCTGGCCGGACTGCTCTACCCGGCCAAGGCGCCGGACCTCGACCCGGACGCCGCACCGGTGATCGCACACTGATCGAACAGCCCACCGGAGCGTCGGCGAGCCTGTCGCCGACGCTCCGGCGCGGCTCAGGCCGCGTCGCTCAGCTCACGCCATTCCCGATCCCATGCGGCCCGGCGGTAACGTCCGAACACCCGGTTGCTGACCACCAGCAGCACGGCGGTCCCGGCCGCGATCGCGTCGAAGAGAGTCATGCCCGCCGCGATGCCACAACCGAACCCCGCCTTCGACGGCGAGCGGTCCCCGACCGGAGTGCCGTCCCGGGCCAGCAGTACCGGCACCCGATCACCGGGTTCCGCGTTCGGCGCGACGTCCACGTCGACGATCCCGGAGCGCCCGTCCCGGCTCCACTCTGCCCGCGTCTGCCAGACCGGACCGGTGGATGCGGCGGATTGCTGTGGCGCCCAAGGCCTTTGGATAACGACAGCGGAGACGACCGTTGCCGACCGCAACTCGTCCCGGGCCCGCGAGCCGGCCTGTATGTCGGCGTTGCGGCCCGTCCACACGGCCAGCGGGACGGCCGCGACCAAGAGCACGATGCCCAGGACCCGGATCCACCCTTCGCAGCGGTCGGACCGCCGCAACAACGGATTCGCGCTCCACGGCGCCATTCGCCCGATCTTTCGCAGCGGCGACGGTCGGCCACCGGTCGGCGACGGTGCGTTTCGCGATCCCGGATACCTGCCGGCCCGCCGCGGTCCCGCACTGTCCGGATCATGAGGCATGGGAGCTCCTTATCGGCTCACAGCGTCGTCGGCCATACGGCCGAAACTCGATCCACCGCACTTCCACAGAGCGGCCCCGGGAAGCACCCGGGGCCGCCTGTTGTTTCTCGGCCACGATTTATCGATGATCATGGCAAGCGCCGGTCAATAGTAGTGACGGCGGCCGGCGACCGGGCGTCCCAGGGCTCCGAGCAACGCCAGCGCCGCTCCGATGACAAGGGCGATGATGCCGAGGGTCCACAGAATAGGGATGCTGAAAATGAAACCGAGAACCAGAAGAATGATTCCGATGACGATCATGAAATACTCCTCACATTGACGAGCCAACCCGCGACTCGCTATTCCGCAAGCCCTCCGCTGGTGGCGAAGGGCGCGCCGTGCGCCGGCCGGTGCCAACGCACTCGCCCGAACTCTCGACGTCGAGCGCATACCCCGAAATTCGCATCCCAACCCGGTCGTAGCGACCTGCTCGCAGGGTCACGCCGACCCTGCTCGCAGTTCCGACCGGCGTTACTGTTCACCGCCGCTTTCGCGCTCGTGACGCAACGCCTTGTCGAGTTCATCGCGCAACCGGCTGACAGCCTCTTCATCACCCGCGTCGTCGGCGGTGGTGATGTCCTGCCCGATCACTCGGAGAAGGCATCCTTCACTTTCTCACCGGCGTCCTTCAGATTCGATTTGACCTGATCGCCTTTTCCCTCGTCCCGAGTCTCGCGATCGCCGGTCGCCTCGCCCACTTTTTCTTTCGCCTTGCCGGCCAGCTCGTCGACCTTGTTCTTCGCTTTGTCTGTGGCACTCATCGCGTACTCCTTTCCGGTTGGAGCGCTGCGGTATAGCGCTCCACCGCCGCTTACCCGGGTGCGCGCGACCGAAACGGAGCATGCCCCGAACGCGTGGATTCGGGGCATGCCACTATGCGCAGTGCGGATCCGGGCAACAGGCCGTGAACACCGCCGCGACCGTCATCGAGCGACTCCGAGACCCGCCGCCGCCGGGTCGTCGGGCGCCGGTATACGCCGACGGGTGCGTGGTCCGAAGACAGCGACCACGATTGCGCCGACCATCCACGTCGCGGCGATGAAGTAGAACACCGACCGGTATCCGCTCCAGTGGTAGAGGTGGACGATGATCAACGGTCCGAGCGCGTTGGACAGCCGCCCGAGCCCGTAGGACACGCCGGTTCCGATCGATCGCGCGCGAGTGTCGAACAGCTCCGGCGAGTAGGCGTAACCGAGGGCGGTGTAGCCGCGTTCGAAGAGGTTCACCAGGAAACCGAAGGCCACGATCATGATCGGCGTGAAGGTCAGCCCGTACAGCAGGCCGGATGCCGCGATGATCGTACCGAACACCACCAGGCACCATTTGCGTTCGAACCGGTCGGTGACCAAGGCCGCGAGGTACGAGCCGAGCGGCGCGCCGACTGTCGACAGCGCCACGTAGAGGGTCGAGCTCTGCACGCTGAAGCCCTCTTTCGCCAGCAGTGAGGGCGCCCAGCTGGAGTATCCGAAGAAGCCGATCGACTGGGTCACCCACAGCACCGTCAGCAGCAGCGTCGGCAGTAGATACCGCCTCTGCCGCAGTATCGAAAGCGAGGCTTTCGCGGGCGGCTCGACCGCCGTGGGCGGCGCGGGCTCGGCCAGCGGCCCGTGCTCGGCCGTCGCCTTCGCCTCGAGGGCGCACAGCACCGCGTCGGCGGCCTCGTACTCACCCCGATTCTCGTGCCACAGTGGGGATTCGACCAGATACCGGACGAAGAACAGCACCATCAGCCCGAGCGCGCCCCACAGATAGACCAGCCGCCAGGACCAGGGCGCGACGCCGACCACCAGGCTGGCGATCAGGTTGGTGACCGGAGTTCCGCAGATGCCGATGACGATGGCGTATGCCTGATATTTCCCGCGCACGGCCGCCGGAAATATCTCGCTGACGTAGATCACGGCGACGACCGTCATGGCCGACAACGCCGCCGAGGTCAGAATCCGGAAGACCGCGAGCGATGTGATGTCCCAGGAGAACACCGCGGCCAGCGAGAAAACCGAGAATCCGATCGTGGTCCAGATCAGGGCGCGCTTGCGACCCCAGCGGTCGGCCAGCCAACCGGCGATCACCGATCCGATGAACATGCCCACGAACGACAGCGAGGTCACCCACGCGATCTGATCGACGCTCACCCCCCACAGCTTGATCAGCCGCGGCGCGGTGATCGAAAAACTGTTGATATCGGCGAATTCGAAGAAGTAGGCGATCGCGACGGCGACCAGAGTGATTTTGTGGAAACGCGAGATCGGCAGCCGGTCGAGCCGGTTGGACGCATTGCAGCGTTGCATGGGCAGTCCTATCGAGCAGTACTTGGCGAGCGAGACGTCAGCTGGCTTCGTCGGGCCAGTACAGTCGCATCGGATTGGCGACCAGCAGCTTGTGCTGAAGTTCGGTGGTGGGAGCGATGTGCGGGATGTGGTCGACCAGCAGCCCGTCGTCGGGCATGTGATCGGTGAGGTTGGGGTGCGGCCAGTCCGTGCCCCACAGCACCCGGTCGGGGAATTCCTCGACCACGCGACGGGCGAAGGGCACGACATCGGTATAGGCGCGAGTTTCGCCGTCGAGGGCGGCCGGGCCGGTGACCGACAGCCGCTCCGGGCAGCTGACCTTCACCCACACGTCGTTGCGATCGGTGAAGCGTAGCAAGCGCGAGAATTCGGGCCCGTCCAGCGGCTGTGTGACATCGGGGCGGCCCATGTGGTCGACCACCAGCGGCGTCGGCAGCGTGGCGAAGAAGTCCTCCAGCTCCGCCAGGTCCGCGGCCTCGAAATAGATGACTATGTGCCAGCCCAGCGGGGCGATCTTCGCCGCTATGACGGCGAGGTCGTCCTTCGGCGCGGCGTCGACGAGTCGCTTGAGGAAGTTGAACCGCACCCCGCGCACTCCGGCCCGGTCCAACTCGCGCAGTTCCGCATCGGTGACATCGGGGCGCACGGTGGCGATACCGCGGGCGCGGCCCTGCGCGGCGCCCACCGCGTCGACCATGGCCCGGTTGTCCGCGCCGTGGCAGGTGGCCTGGACGATGACGTTGCGTTCGAGCCCGAGGTGGTCACGCAGCGCGAACAGCTGGTTCTTGCCCGCGTCGCACGGCGTGTACTTGCGTTCCGGCGCGTACGGGAACTCGGCGCCCGGTCCGAAGACGTGGCAGTGCGCGTCCACCGCACCGGCGGGCAGGGTGAATCGCGGCTTCGACGGATTCGGGTACCAGTCCAGCCAGCCCTCGGATTTCGTGAACGTCGTCATGGTCACCGGCTCCGCTCGGCCAGGCGTGCGCCCAGCCGCGAGTAGACGGCGCGAGCGTTGTGCTCCAACACCGCGGACAGGTCGTCGCCGGACAGACCCGCGGCCTCCACATAGCGACGGGTGTCGTCGAAGTAGTGGCCGGTGCGCGGGTCGATATCACGGACGGCGCCGATCATCTCCGACGCGAACAGCACGTTGCGGACCGGAATGACGTTCAGCAGCAGATCGATGCCCGGCTGATGGTAGACGCAGGTGTCGAAGAAGACGTTGTGCAGCAGATGTTCTTCCAGCTCCGGCTTTTTCAGGGCCATCGCGAGCCCGCGGAAGCGGCCCCAGTGATACGGCACCGCACCGCCGCCGTGCGGCAGCACGAACTTCAGTGTCGGGAAATCGGCGAACAGGTCGCCCTGCAGTAGCTGCATGAACGCGGTGGTGTCGGCATTGAGGTAATGCGCGCCGGTGGTGTGGAAGGCGGGGTTGCAGCTGGTCGACACGTGCACCATGGCCGGGATGTCGTATTCGACCATCTTCTCGTAGATCGGGTACCACGACCGATCGGTGAGCGGCGGCGACGTCCAGTGCCCGCCGGACGGATCCGGATTGAGATTGAGCGCGACCGCGCCGTACTCCTCCACACACCGAACCAATTCGGGAACGCAGGTGGCGGGGTCGACGCCGGGCGACTGCGGCAACATGGCGGCCACCGCAAAGCGATCGGGGAACATCTCACCGACCCGATAGCAGAGCTCGTTACAGATCGCCGCCCAGGTTGCCGAGGTCTGGAAGTCACCGATGTGATGGGCCATGAACGAGGCCCGCGGGGAGAACACGGTCAGGTCGATGCCGCGCTCGTCCATCAGTCGCAGCTGGTTGTCCTCGATGCTCGCGCGCAGTTCGTCATCGCCGATGACCAGGTCGGCCGGGCTCGGCGTCGCGCTCGGGTCGTCCAGTGCGGCGATCTGCCGGTTACGCCAGAACTCCAGCGCCCCAGGGGCTGTCGTGTAGTGGCCGTGGCAGTCGATGATCATCGAAGCTCCAGAGTTGCTGGGACTGTTACTCCGCTAACATAACAGTTGACACGATTGTTGACAATATCGTTGACATGCGCTGGCGAGCGGTCACGATCCGGTGGCCACGCACATCCGGCGGGCAACCGTTTACCCGTGCGGTGCGCGGGTAAGGGCGCAGGTATCCGGTTCGACGCACACTCGACAGGAGACCACGGCATGACCGACGAAACTGCGGGCCACCCCGGAAACGGTGGCGAAACCCATCAGCAGGCATCCGGCCAGGACACCCGACTCACCACACAGCAGGGCGTGGTGGTCGGCGACGACCAGAACACACTCCGCGCCGGACAGCGCGGCCCGGCGCTGCTGGAGGATTTCCATTTCCGCGAGAAGATCTTTCATTTCGACCACGAGCGAATCCCGGAACGGGTGGTCCACGCTCGCGGGTTCGGGGTGCACGGCTACTTCGAGAACTACGAGCCGCTGGACGAGTTGACCATCGCGGACCCGTTCCGCGAGGCAGGCCGCCGGACCGAGGTGTTCGTTCGATTCTCGACGGTCGCCGGGAACAAGGGATCGTCGGACCTGGCCCGCGACGTCCGCGGATTCGCCGTGAAAATGTATACCGGGGAAGGCAATTGGGATCTGGTCGGCAACAACATCCCGGTCTTCTTCATCCAGGACGCCATCAAATTCCCGGACGTGATCCACGCGGCCAAACAGGAACCCGACCGCGGATTCCCCCAGGCCCAGACCGCACACGACAATTTCTGGGATTTCGTCTCACTGACCCCCGAATCGACCCACATGCTGCTGTGGATCATGTCCGACCGTGCCATCCCCCGCTCGTTCCGGTTCATGGAGGGCTTCGGCGTGCACACCTTCCGGCTGGTGAACGCGGAGGGACGGTCGACCTTCGTCAAATTCCACTGGAAGCCGAAGCAGGGATTGCAGTCGGTGGTGTGGAACGAGGCGGTGAAGATCAATGGGGCCGACCCCGACTTCCATCGCCGTGACCTGTGGGACGCGATCGGCTCGGGCGATTTCCCCGAATGGGAACTCGGCATGCAACTGTTCGACGAGGACTTCGCCGATCGATTCGAATTCGACATCCTCGACCCCACGAAAATCGTTCCGGAGGAACAGGTTCCGGTACGACGTGTCGGCAAGCTCGTGCTGGACCGGGTGGTGGACAATTTCTTCGCCGAGACCGAGCAGGTCGCCTTCTGCACGCAGAACATCATTCCCGGAATCGACTTCACCGACGACCCACTGCTGCAGGGCAGGAACTTCTCCTATCTCGATACGCAGCTCAAACGCCTGGGCAGCCCGAATTTCACCCATCTGCCGGTGAACGCGCCCAAATGCCCGTTCGCGACATTCCAGCAGGACGGCCACATGGCGACGGTGAACCCGACGAACCGGGCCAACTACGAACCCAATTCATGGCCGTCGGATATCAAGGGGCCGCGCGAGGATCCCGACCGAGGATTCCGGACCGTCCCCGAGGAGGTGTCGGGCCCCAAACGCCGGCTGCGCTCGGACAGCTTCGCCGATCACTACAGTCAGGCCCGGCAGTTCTTCGCGAGCCAGACCCGCGTCGAACAGCAGCACATCATCGACAGCTTCGTCTTCGAGCTCAGCAAGTGCGATCGCGTCGAGATTCGCGCGCGGGTGGTGTCCGCACTGCGCAATGTCGACGAGGATCTGGCCGCGGGGGTCAGCGACGGTCTAGGACTCGCCGAACTCCCCGAGCCCGCGACCGCGGCCCGGACACCTCGCACCGACCTGCCCGAATCGCCCGCGCTGAGCATCCTGCGCAACGGCCCGAAGTCCTTCGCGGGCCGCAAGATCGGGGTGCTGGTCACCGACGGCGTGGACGCGAAGCAGCTGTCCGAGCTGCGTGCGGCGATCAGCGCCGAGCAGGCGACCATCGAGATCATCGCCCCGAAGGTCGGCGGTGTCGTCGCGGACAACGGTGAGCAGATCGAGGCCGACCAGAAGATCGACGGCGCGCCCTCGGTGCTCTACGACGCAGTGGCCGTACTCGCCACCGACGAGACCGTCGCACAACTCGCGGCGCTGCCTCCCGCCCGCGATTTCGTCAACGACGCATACGCGCACTGCAAGTTCGTCGCACATCGTGAGGCCGCGGCGCTTTTGGCCGCGGCGGGCCTGCATGAGAAGCTCGATGCAGGCTTCGTCGACCTGGCCGGATCCGGCGTCTCGGCCACGGACTTCGTCGACCGATGCCGTGAGGTCCGGTTCTGGTCCCGGTTCGCCGGGTAACCCGTTCGCCCTCCGGGGCGGGGAGGATGCCTGTGGAGCAGCGCGATGTGCACGACGAGGCGGCCTTCGACGCGATCATCGCGACGGCCGATTACCCGGTGATCATCGTGACGACCGCGTCGGGGCAGGACAAGGCGGGTTGTCTGGTCGGTTTCGCCGGCCAAGTGTCCATCGAGCCCCGCAGGTTCCTCGTCGGGCTGTCCCGGAGCAACCACACCTATGCCGTGGCGCAGCGGGCCGAGTATCTGGCGGTGCATCTGCCGGGCCGGGACAATGCGGCCCTGGCGGCGCTGTTCGGTTCCGAAACCGGTTCCGCCATCGACAAATTCGCACACTGCGACTGGCGCACCGGGCCGCACGGCCTGCCGATCCTGACCGCTGCCGCGGCATGGTTCACCGGCCCGATCCTGCAGCACCACGACTTCGGCGACCATGTGGGAATCCTGCTCGGGCTCAGCGCGGCCAGCGCGCCGCACCGCGCGGTCACCGCCTCGCGATACAGCGACGTCGCCGACCTCTCACCTGGTCACCCGGCATGAACACGTCGACATAGCGCCCTTCCGTCCGCAGCCGTGCCGGTCCGAGAGGATCGGCACGGCTGCCCGCTGTTCGCTCGAAAAGGCCGGATTCCCGATTGATTCGCCAAAAGCCGGGTATCGCAACGCAACTGGATCAATCCCGGCCGTCAGGAGTGAATATGCGTCCGATCCGAGCGGTGACCGTCCTCACCGCAACGCTGGCAGCCCTCGCCGCGGTGACCGGTTGCAGCGCAAGCGGTTTGAGCCCCACCTCCACTTCGCCGACCCCACCCCCGCAAGTCACCATCACCTTCACCTCGCCGTCCGAGACCTCGGAAATCCCCCACCCGGATCAGATCACCCCGGAAACGGCAAAGCAGTTGTGCGACATGATCTCTCCGAAAATCGACGACTGGCGCACCGACACCTCCACGACCGCTCGAGCGGACTTCAACCTCGTCGTACACGACTGGGCGGCCCGCAGCGGCGGGCTCAACACGAAGGTGCTCACGGACCGCGCCCTCGTGGACCGCGTCACCACCCAGACCTGCCCCGACACCCGCCAACAGGCACTCCAAGCCCTGAAGGTCGGCAACCTCGCCGACGACCTGGTCGGCTTCGGCAAATGAGACACTGAACCCAGATGCCGCTGCCCCGACAACACTCAGGAGGAGCATGAGCGCCGGGATGATCGTTCTGACCGTGCTCAACGGCGTGGTCTCGCTGATCAGCATCGGATTCGCCGTGGTAGCAGCCCTGCGTCCGTCGGCCCTGATTCACGAAGCGAAACCCACTGCGGGAGAACGCTTCTACGCGCGGATGTATGCGGCCAGAGCGATCCCGCTGGGACTCCTCGCGGGTTCGGCGCCGTTCTTCCCGCATGGCATCCTGAGCGCTCTCGTTCTCGTGGTCGCCGCGATCGCCCAGGCCGGAGACGCCGCGCTCGGCGCTCAGCGCAGAGAGCCGGTCATGGTCGCCGGGCCCTTGTTCGCCTGCGTAGTGCATGTCGTCACCGCGATCGCGGTCTCCTAGGATCGTGGACTCCACCGAGGCGCTCGACAGTCGCCACACCCGGTTACCTCTGCGGGTCGGCGACCACTAGGCTGTAGGTAAACTACACGGTCCAGTATAGTTGCGATGAAGGACGATTCGATTCGCGGTCGACGGGCGGGAGTAGGGGCTGTGACGGAGGGTGAGATGACCGAGACAACCGAGCAGGCGCAATCCGAGCGGCCCGCACCCCGCAGCAAACACGAGAAGGTACTCGACGCGGCGGTGGAACTCTTTCTGGCCGGCGGCTTCGACCAGACCTCGATGGACGCGGTGGCAGCCCGCGCCGGCGTCTCCAAGTCGACCGTCTACGCACACTTCGGCGACAAGGTGAAGCTCTTCCACGCCGTGACCGAACGTGGCGGCGCCGCTTTGGATCTGGACCTCGACCGGGCCATGCTCGACCCCGCCGACGACACCGAGGAACGGCTCGCGCATATCCTGCTCGAGGTGCTGAAGGCGACGAGCGGCGCCCAGTTCCTGGCCTTCCTCCGAATCATGATCGCCGAGTCGGTTCGACGCCCGGAACTCACCGAGGCCATTCGCTCCCTCGGTGCACCGCACGTCGTCGACCTGGTGACCGCGACACTGTGCGAGGACGCGAATCGGCACGGCTATGCCCTGCCGGACGCCGAAGTATACGCGGGGCTGTTCATTCAGATGGCGGTAGCGGGTCTCCAGATGGACGCACTGCTCGCCGTGGGCGGCGAACACGACCCCGCGTTTCTCGAGGCACAGGCTCGTTGGACCACAGCCGTGTTCCTGCGCGCGCTGCGCAACAAGGAAGCCGGAGACCTGCCCAACGCCCCTTCCGGCGCCGGGGTCGTCTTCTCGTGGGTACCGCGCGAGACGTCCACGCCGATCGGGGCGTCACCGGAACAGCTTCCGTGACGGCACGGAGCCTCGCGGTGACACAACCGAAGGCCGCCCCGATGGATCGGGGCGGCCTTGCGGCTTCAATTCAGTTGTCGCTGAAGGTCTTCCATTGCGGCGGGAACTTCGGTAGTAGGGCGGCCAGGACGACGGCGATCGCGGTCAGCGCGGTGATGGTGAGTACCGGTCCCGCGTAACTCCCCGTCGCCGCCTGCACCGCGCTGACCAGGAACGGCGCCAGGCCGAGCGACAGGGTGGAGATCGCCAGCGTCAATCCCTGCAACTGCGCGAACGAGACGAGGCCGAAGTACCGTGCGATGAGGTAGGGCCCCAGGGCCGACTCCGCACCGGTGGCGAAGCCGAGAAAGATCATCGACAGGAACAGCAGCGGCGTCGAACCATGATTCGTCAACGCGATCACGAGCCCCGCCGGTACCGCCGCCAGGATCGGGGCGACCACCAAGGGCCGGTCGGTCCGGTCCAGGATCACCCCGCCGAGCAGAAGCCCGACGATCGAGGCGATGAACAGCGCGGACAGCGACACCGAAACCGTCGCCGCCGAGAATCCGCGCTCGCCGAAGAAGCCGACCGCGTTCTGCCGCACGGCCATCGGGCCGGTCGACGCGAACGCGAGGAAGATCGCGATGAAGATCCAGGCGCGCGTCGGCAGCGCCTTGCGCAGCGGGATCCCCGGAAGACCGGCCGGAATATCCGGTGGACCCGGCCGGCGCGGTGCTTGTTCGTCATTCGTCGAGTGCGGAATCTTCGGCTCCGAGATCAGGAAGATCGCGGTCGGGATCGCTATGACCGCGATCGCCACGGCCACGAGGAGATAGGTGCCACCCCACCCCAGGCCCGTGAACACATTCGCCCCCACCGACGGTGCCGGGGCCAATGCCGCCGCGCCTCCCGCCCCCGGGGCGCTGCCACCCGCCGCCGGTTCGGGGACCGCGACATCACCGTTGATCAGCCACTGGAACAACGGTGACAACACCGCCGACGCGAGACTCGAAACAGCCCCGATGAGGGCGAATCCGATGCCCTTGTGCTGCGGCAACCAGGTCGAGACCACCTTGAACACCACTGCGAGAGTCGTCATGAACCCGCACACGGCCGCCAGGATCAACACGACCGCCAGCATCGGCACGCTGGACCCGCAGACCGGAACCAGGGCCGTGACCCCCACGTACAGGACCGCGGAGGGAATCGCGACCCGGCGTGCGCCCAGCCGATCCACCCAGCGGCCGGCGAAAGGCAGCACGACCGGTCCGACAAGCAGTGGGAGAGTGACGAATACGAGCAGACCGTCAGATACCGAAACCCTGGTGGCCCTGGCGTACGCCGGGACGATGAACGTCGTCATCGCCGAGAGGCCGGAGGGACTCACCACCATGAGCAGCAGACACCCGGCCAGTGCCGCTTTGGCGCGCGGTGGCGCCTGCCAGAGATCTACGAGGTAGGACCGCCAGCCCGCCTCGGGCGTCGGCGGGACCATGGCGGTCGCCGGCACGGAATTGGTCATAGGAAATCCTTCGAGACGGATGCGTCGCCAAATCCGTTGGCGCGACGCGATATTCAGTGGAGAGTCAGTTCACACGGAGCGGGGTACCGAGACCGCCGGGATGCCGTTGGGGGCCGGGTGCGCGGGTGTCTTCGCGGGGGGTGGTGAGCTGAGTGCGGCGATCACAGGCAGCGGTTCGAGCCCGAAGATGTCCCGGCCGTTGATCTCGGCCATCGGGTCGATCCGGAACGCGCCATGAGTCGCCAGCACATGCACGTCGCGCACGAACCGCTGGAGCGGGTTGGACAGACCGACGGTCGAGGAACCCAGCGCCAGCTGCAGCCCGTCGATGACCTGCAGACACTGGTGGATCTGGTGAACCAGGTCCATCGTGATCTCCGGTTCCTCCCACGGGTGAATGTCCTCACCCGCCAGCGCCCGCCGGTCGATCTCGTCGGCCTGCCGCTCGATCACCGCCGCCGCCGTGTTGACCACTGCCCTGGCCTTACCGGCCACGACCTGGGTCGAAGCCATGTCGGCCATGGTCGGATACGGCAGATTGAACGGCGCCCGCTTCTTGGCCTGCGTCACGAAGGCCTCCAGAGCGCCCTCGGTCATCCCCAGAGCCAGCGCCGCGAACGCCACCGTCGTGGCGACCATGGTCCCGATCCCCGAATGCATGAACCCGAGCCCCTGGTACTTGCCGCGCAGGGCATCGGTGCGCGCGGGCACCTCCGCGGTGTGCACGACCCGGTACTCCGGGACGAACACCTCTTCATCGGCCTGCACCGTGTTGCTCGCGGTCGCACTCATGCCCATGACGTGCCAGTCGTCCACGATCGTGTACTGATCACGGGTCAGCATCGCCATCGCACGCCGGCGTTGTCCGGTGTCGGGGTCGTCGTACTCGAATCCGACCGTGCCCCATTTGGCGATCTTGCTGCCGCTGCCGTACGGCCACCGGCCTTTCACCATCCAGCCGCCGTCGACCTTGCGTCCGTCACCGACCTTGGGCGCGAAGACGGTGGCGCCGAACAGCAGCGGTCCTTCCCAGGTCGTGACGTCGGCGAAGATCTCGTCGCGCACCCGTTCCCCGAATACGAGGGCGCTGCGGACCGCGCTGGACACGATCACCGTCCACCCGGCCGACCCGTCGACGCGTCCCAGGGCCCGCACCACCTCCATGGTGTCGTGCGCCCCCAGCGCGAATCCGCCCAGCTCCACCGGAATGGTTATCCGGAACACCCCGATCTCGTGCAGCACCGAGACCGTCTCGAGCGTGAGCACGCCCTGTTCCTCCCCTGCCCGGGCGCGCGCGGCCAGGCCCGGGGCCGCCGCGCGTATCGCATCACGCATGCGCCGACCCTCCTCGCTCAGATAGGGCGACTGCGGGAATCTGCTCGTCGTGGGCGATGTCATGAGTTCTCCGGCAGCAGCGGGGCGGCCATCTTCTGGAAGGTGCTCCAGTGTTCGGCGAGCTTGCCGTCGCGCACTCGGAACAGCGTGATCATGTACCAGTCGTACGTCTCGCCGGGACTGACCGGATCCGGCATCGGCATCTTCATCATCACGGTGCCCAGATCGCCGTCCAGCACGACGCTCACCACCGGTGGTGGCGTGCCGCGGCCGATCGGAACGCGGCGGAAGTGCTCGATGAGATTGTCCAGTCCGTGGCCGGGCGCGTTCGGGTCGTGCTGGATGTAGTCCTCCACCACATACCGTTTCATCACATCGACGACGTTCTCCTGGACCGTGTCGTCCCGCACCATGCGCCCGAGATCCGCCTCGAACTCGACCAGCAGACGCTTGATCGCGGTCCGCTCGGGCGTATCCGCCTGGGCGACAGCGGCTTTGTAATCCTCACGGTCCAGCCAGGTCTCGTACAGGGCCGGATCGTGAATCTGTGCGACGCCGTCGATAACACTGAAGTCGTTCATGCGCGGATGGTCTCCTTGTCTCGCGAGTTGTCCGATGAGCCGCGGCGTTCGGGCACGGCGCTGCCGAACATCGCGAAAGGGGGCAGGCCCAGGACGCGGCGCCCGTTCTGCTCCGCCAGCGGGTCGATGCGGATCGCGCCGTGCGAGGTGAGCACCCGGACGTCTCGGACGAACCGCTGGATCGGGTTCGACAGGCTCATCGTGGACGAGCCGATCGTCTTCTGCAGCAGGTTGATCGCGTCTTCGCACATATTCGCCGCGTACGCGATGGACAGGCTGATCTCGGACTCCTCCTCCGGGGTGAAATCGAGTCCCTGCGCCGTCCGCGCGTCGAGCTGGTCGGCCGTGCTTTCGATCGTCGAGGCGGCGAGGTTGATCATCGCGAGCGCCTTGCCGGCCGCGACCTGAGCCGACGCCATATCGCCGATCGTGGGATAGGGCAGGGTGAAGGGCTTGCGCTTGGCCGCCTGCTCGGCGAAACAGCTCAGCGCTCCCCGCGACATCCCCAGTGCGACAGCCATATTCGCGAGTGTCGCGCACAGCAGCAGGGCCAGGCCGCGCTGCGCGAAACCGGCGCCGGTGTACCGGTCGCGCACCTGCTGCAATCGCAGCGGGAATTCGGCCAGGTCGAGGAAGCGGTGCGCCGGGGCGAACACCTCCTCCTGCACGCGCAAGCTGTTACTGGCCGATCCCGACAGCCCCATGACGTTCCAGTCGTCGAGAATCTCGTACTGCTCCCGGCGCAGCGCGACGATGCCGCGTCCGGAGCCCTGCCCGGTCTCGCCGGGGTCGTATTCGACTCCCACCAGCGCCCACTGCGCGTGCTTGCAGCAGCTGCCGAATGCCCACTGCCCCTTCACCATCCACCCGCCATCGACAGCTCGGGCCATGCCGACCTTGGTCGCGAACACCGAAGCGCCCACGACTGCCGGCCCGACCCAGCCCTCGGCGTCGGCGCGCACCTCCTCGACCACCCGCGGATCCATCGCGAGCAGATTCTTCAGGCCCACCCCCACGAAACCGGCCCACCCGGCAGAGCCGTCCCCCTCACTCAGCGCGCTGATCACCTCGACCAAATCCCGTGCCCCCAGGCCGTATCCGCCCCATTCGACCGGCATGGACATGCGAAAGACGCCGGCGTCGTCGATCGCGGCGAGCACGTCGGGAGTCAACGCCGCGATCTCCTCCCCCGCACGCGCCCGAGACCGGATGAGCGGGATCAGCTCTCGCACCCGGTCACGTATCCGGAGCCCCTCATCACTGATCCACGGGGAGGCAACGGGTGCGGCGGGGACCGGCGGTTGCCCCGGCGGCATCTCGGACCGACCCGAATTCGGCGGGAGTGTTGTTGTCATCGAATCTCCATCGTTCTATCGCCGCACAACTTCGCTGCGGCGTGCACAGCAGTCGGCGAGCGCGTTCAGGCCAACAACTAGACTGTACCGTATAGTTCGATCAGACTGTACCGTGCAGTTCTATTGACTCAGTTGTGACGCGCGCTATGGAGTCCTACATCACAGAGCGAAGCAATCAATAGCAGGACTCGATAAGTCGAAGGTGGCCAACCATCGGTTGGCGCCGAAGCAGCCGTACCCGTCGTTTCGGGACTGCGGGCCCGCTCTGTCCTGCCCCTCCCTCATCCCCGTGCCGGAGTTCTCCCGGCATGCCCCGAGCTGGGCAGGAAGCCCAAGTCTGCCTGTCGTCGAGGACCGGCAGACCCGGAAGGAGATGCGAAACAATGTCCACCACAACACGATTCAGCGCAATCGCCGTCATGGCGATTGCCGCCACCGCACTCGCCGCCGGCCCAGCGGTGGCCGCCCCCTCCGACTCCCCCGCATCGGCCCCGAACGCTGCCGCGCCCGGCCCGGCGCAGCCCGACCCCAACGACCCGCAGGCACGCGAAGCCGCGATCGACGCCGCGGTGGCCAAGGTCGGCGCGGATGCCGGCGCAGCCATGGGAGACGGAATCAAGGTCGGAACCGCCCTCGGCCTCGTGGTCGGGTGCCCACTCGGCGCCATCACCGGCGGAACGCTGACCGCGCTGGTCTCGGCAGGCACCCTGACCCCGCTCGGCGCGATCGGCGGATGCCTCGTCGGCACCGGCGTCAGCGCCACCCTCGCCACTCTCGCCGGGGCGGCCACCGGAGTCCCGGCGCTGGTCCAGAGCGGCACACAGCAGTACCAGAAGCTGCACTCCGAGGGCTATGTCGCGGCACAGGTCACTCCCGCCGGTTCGAACCAGTAGCCCCGACCAGTCAAGCAGAAGGCCAATCCCCATGAAGCACAACACAACTCGCGCTGTCGCGGTGACGGCGCTGACCGTTGCCGCACTCACCACCATGGCCGGAACCGCCACCGCCGACACCGGTTCGGTCCCGGCCGCCACCGCCCCCGACGCGGTGACCGTACAGATCCTGCCCGGCGTGCAATTCACCGAAAGCCCCAGCACCGGACGCGCCACCTACCGCACCCCCATGGGCTCGGTCGATGTCGACAACGGAAAGATGCGCCTGGAGGACGCGCAAGGCCGGACGATCAACACGCCGTTGACGGCGTCCACGCCGAGCACCCCGGAGACGCGACCGACGATCGCCGCCGACTCCCCGGTAGCCGTAGCCGTAGCCGTAGCCGACCATCCGGCTGCCCTCGTCGCCACTTCTCCGGCACCCGCGGCCGCGCCGCTTCCCGCCGACCCGACGGGCGACGCCTACCGGGCGTGGCGGGCCGCCGGGCCCTACACCACCCTGGCGGGCACGGTCGGCGGAATGGTCGGCGGGGTCGGCGGGGTGGCGATCGGCTGCCCGTTCGGCGCCGTGACCGGCGGCACGCTGATGACGCTCGAATCGCTCGGGTCTCTGACCATTGCCGGTGCGATCGGCGGCTGCATCGTCGGCGCGGGCGTGCTGGGCGCCGCGGGAAGCGGAGCTCTCGGGCTGCTGACCGGCGTGCCGATCGGCGTCGCCGTCGCCATTCAGAAGTACAACGAGATGCAGGCGAAGCGGGCCCAGGGGATCGATCCGAGCGTCACCGCGCCCCTCCCGGATCCGGCCGCCGGCTGACGACCGGCGATCGCCGCTGTGCCCCGGTCCCGATGTATATACGGGACCGGGGCACAGTAGTTCGAATTCCTTCTAACCTCGCATCATGCCGGCATGCCGCGCACGTGACATTCGATGAATCTCGGTGGTGACCGGGACTCGGCGGTCGCTGTAATCGCGCAGGGCGGCGGGAATTGCGGCGGGTTCCACTCCCCGCAAGCATTCGGCCAGCACGACCGCGTCCTGGATGGCCTGGTTGGCTCCCTGGCCCTCGGAGGGCAGGAATGGATGCGCGGCATCCCCCAGGAGCGTGGCGCGGTTGCTCGTCCACTGGGTGATCGGTTCGCGATCGTAGACGCTGAAAGCGGAGACCTCGGTCTCCGCCATCCGGCGCACGATTTCCGGTACAGCGGGGTCGAAATTCAGCAGTTTTTCCACGAGGGCATCGCGAGCCATCGTGCCGCGCCACGACTCCTCACCGGCCCGGGCAACGGGAAGCAGGGCATCGAAACCCACATGGCTGCCCTTCCCCAGCGGCATCACGATGAACATGGTCATGGATTCCAATATCTGCCACGCACAGGGAAGACGCTGCGGCAGGAGATCGCGCACCCGCTCCATCGGCAGCACACCCCGATAGCTTTGCAATCCCGAATACACCGCATTGTCTCGGCGCCCGCGAATCAAGGTGCGGATAACCGAATGGATGCCGTCCGCACCGATAACGGCCGAGGCTAGCTCCGAACTGTCATCGGCGAAACGAATTTCCACATGGTCCCCGTGATCCACCACGGTGCGACACTTGCGAGAGAGCTGGATGTTCTCGGCCGGAATCTGGGCGGCCAGCAGATTATGGAGGTCGGCGCGATGGATGGAATCCGACCAGTTATCCGCCGGATCGTCGGTTTCACTGGGAAATGTGATGTCTCCCATGGGGTGCCCATTACGACCGTCGAGTCCGTGGACGGCATCGAAACGTGCGGCGTATCGGCTGTACTCGTCTCCCAGTCCCCAGCCGTACAGGATCCGGACCGTTCGCGGGCGCAGGCCGATACCGCCACCCAGTTCGCGCAAGCGAGGCGCCTGTTCGTATTCCCGGACGGGAAAACCCGCACGCCGCAAGGTGATCGCGGCCGACAATCCCCCGATTCCGGCTCCGACGACGGCGACCGGCAATGACTCGGGTGTACTCATAGGTCGATGTTCTCTTCCGTGATCGGATGCGGATAGTGATACGGGAGTTTGCGCTCCACGAAGGCGGCCGGGCCGAACGTCGAAGGCTCATCCGGCTCACCCAACGGCGGCATCAGGGTGGTCGTGTCGAACACGCCGTCATCCAGCCGTCCGGAGAAGGAGGGAAGCCACCGAAGCGTCCCGAACTTCCAGATGCCGTCTTCGCAGACGTACTCGTTCTCGTAAACCCCCTCGGCCCACATATTGAACGGATTCCCTTCCGGATCCCTGACCGCGATCATGGTGATTTCTCGCCATCGGCCGCGAGCCGTCTTCCCGGAAGGGTCCGGGTCTACCACCCCTTGCAGCTGCATATGATTGTTCAGCTGCCCCGCCGGACGCCCGGATCTTCCCCCGCCAAGAATATCGCGATAAAAGGTGAGAATGCGCTCTTTCCCGCGGTAGACCCCGTTGTTCGCGATCTCGACGGCCGCGCCTTCGTCAACGAAGAGTTCGGCGATCTGATCCCACAGCTTGTAATCCAGATAGTAGCCGTAAGCCCTTTGTAGCTTTTTGATCGTTTCGATACTCTCGAGCCGATTCAATCGGCTTTCCAATTGCTGGATTCGCGATTCCATGGCCTCATGAGAGCGCGCGCCATCGCCAGTTGTCATACGTTCGGTCATCCTTCCGGCTGATTATTGTTTATTTCGCCGACGCGAAGGCATCCGCGAGCAGAGCGAATGCGGACCGGGTGTACGACGCGGCCGGCCGACGCCGTTCGTCGTCGTTCCAGTGATCGAAAGCGATCCGTGTGGCGATCAATGCGGCGCCTGCGATCAACTCGGCCTGCATACGTGCCGTCGGATCGCCGCCGAGGCGAACCATGACGACCTCGACGAGCCGGCTCTCGAACCGCCGCAACTGACCGCCCTGCCGGGCCGCCAGTGTGGGGGTCTGCGCATGCAACAGCAGCAGCCGCGGCAGGTCAGGGGACTCGTGCTCGACGCGGTCGGCGTCCGCCGCGAACATCTCGGCGAGCTCGGTCCACAGTCCCGCCGCGCCGCGGCCACCCGCCATGCGGGCCAGCTCCTCGTCGCCGACCCTCGGCAGATCGAGGAGTGCGGCATCTTCCTTCGTCTCGAAGTAGTTGAAGAATGTGCGAGTGGAAACCCCTGCGCGCGTTGCGATCTCCTCGACGGGCACGGCGTCGAGTCCACGTTCCAGAGCGAGCTCCAGGGTGGCGGATCGCAGCGCCTCCCGAGTGGCGAGCTTTCGACGCGCGCGCCCGTCCATCGGCTTCGCCGTCGTCTCCGTACCCACCGTTGCCATGCGGACCATTGTTACACTGACCGCAAGTTGCATCAAGTGCAAACACAAGGAGGAATCGGCCGTGCCGAAACTACACGTCATCATCGGGAGCACACGTCCAGGTCGACTGGGCCTGCCCATCGGGAGCTGGGCCGCCGAGGCGGCCGAGCGACACGGCGGATTCGAGGTCGAGCTGGTCGACCTCGCCGACTTCGAATTGCCGGTCTTCGACGAGCCGACGCACCCGCGCATGGGCAAGTACACCCATGACCACACCATCCGGTGGAGCGAAAAGATCAAGGAGGCCGACGCGTTCGTCTTCGTGACCCCGGAGTACAACTATGCTCCGCCACCCAGCCTGATCAACGCCATCGACTACCTGCACAACGAGTGGCTCTACACGCCGGTCGCATTCGTCAGCTACGGCGGCGTGGCCGCCGGCACCCGAGCGGTGCAGGTCCTCAAGCAACTGGTGACCACGCTCAAGATGGTGCCGATTCCGGAGGCGGTGTCGATCCCGTTCGTCTTCCAGGCGATGCGCGACGGCCAGTACCATCCCGCCCCTGAATCGGACCAGGCGGCATCGGCGATGTTCGACGAATTGCTGCGCTGGGCAACAGCATTGGCCGATCTGCGCGCGAACCCACCCGCACCGGTCATGCCGCCCGCACCGGCAGCGGCGAAGTAGCCCGCAGCACGAACGAACCCAGTCCCCGGCCGGTGAAATCCGCCCGGGGCTGTCTCGTCCCCGGCCTGCCGCGCACGACGATCAGAGCTGATAGTCGTCGAAATCGGCGGTCGCGGGCGGTTCGCCGCCGGCGGCGCTGAACGCGGTCAGGGCTCGGATCATGCCGTCGCGATCGGCGGCGGGCATGCGCTGGACCACCGCCGCGATCTCCTCGCGACGACGGTCGGTCACCGCGGCGACCACCTCGCGCCCGCGCGGGGTCAGTTCGATGATCAGCTCGCGGCGCGATTCCGGGTTCTGCTTGCGATCGATCAGGCCCGCGAGCACCAACCGGTCGACCATGCGGGTCGCGGTCGAAGGCTGCACCTTCAGCTCGGCGGCCAACGTCGCGATCTTCGACGGGCCGCGGCTGGACAGGATCACCAGAGTACGGAACTGCGGAATGGTGATCGTCTCGTCGACGTGGGCGATCGACCGAGCCGACAGGGCGACCAGAAGTCGCGACGCGGTCAGCAGCGCGTCGGTGAGTTCGTCCACCGACGCCTCTGCCAGCTGGTGGCGAACCCTTCCCGCCATGTCGACCTCCGTTGCCGCATTCCGTTCCCCTGCCATCCTGCCGTCTCGGCCCGGCCGGACGAAACCGCACCTGCGGCCGACCGGACTCCGCTGGTGTGTTCCCCCGGCGATATCGCGCCACACCTGCCCGGCGACCACGTGCGCCAATGGCCGGTGTGCGGCAAGTCCCCCGGTTCGCGAGATAATTCGAGCCTTATGCAATAGTTGCACTGTGCATGTGTCCATGCGTGTCGGAGGCAAGAGTGATGAGGGATCGACGATGACCGCCATGCGAATTCGGGCCGAGAGGCCCACACGACAATGGTCGCTCCCCGTGGACCGGCTGCGTGACAGCAGCGGCGGACTGGTCGTGCTGGCCGTGGTCATCGGCGCGGGATCCGGCCTCGGAGCGATCGTGTTCCGTTGGCTGATAACGACTTTCACCCAGATCCTGTCCGGCCACGCGGACTACTCCGCGGCGGGCCGAGTCGCCAATCCGCACATCCCGGCGCTGGGCATCTGGTTCGTGGTGCTGGCACCGGTGGCGGCCGGGGCGATCTACGGTCCGCTGGTCACCAAGTTCGCACCCGAGGCACGCGGACACGGCGTACCGGAGGTGATGTACGCGGTCGCCGCGCGAGGCGGTCGCATTCCGCCGCAGGTGACGGTGATCAAGGCACTGGCCTCGGCGCTGTGCATCGGCGGAGGCGGATCCGTCGGCCGGGAGGGGCCGATCGTGCAGATCGGCTCGGCCTGGGGTTCGAGCGTGGGCCGGCTCACCCGGGTGCCGGAGCACCGGCTGCGGATTCTGGTCGCCTGCGGTGCGGCAGGAGGCATCGCCGCGACGTTCAACGCCCCGATCGCGGGACCGTTCTTCGCGATGGAGCTGATCCTGCGGGACTTCTCCGCCGAATCGTTCGGCGCGGTGGTCCTGTCCTCGGTGACCGCCAGCGTGATCGGCCGAACCGCCTTCGGGGACAACCCTTTTCTGGATCTACCCGCCTTCCGCCTCGGATCGGGACGGGAGTACCTGATCTTCGCCCTGCTGGGCATCGTCATCGGCGCGGTCGGCGTCGCGTTCACCCACATCCTGTACCGAATCGAGGACGCCTGCGACTGGGCGTGGCGCGGACCGGAATGGCTGCGGCCCGCCGTCGGCGGAGTGCTACTGGGCGGGCTGCTGCTGGCGCTGCCGCAGATGTACGGGGTCGGATATCCGGTGCTGGCGCACGCGATCGACGGCAGGTACGTCGTGTGGATGCTGCTGGCGCTGATGGCCGGGAAGATCGTCGCCACCAGTCTCACCATCGGAATCGGCGGGTCCGGCGGCGTGTTCGCACCCTCGCTGTTCATCGGCGCGATGGGCGGTACCGCGTTCGGAATCATTGTGCACCAACTATTTCCGTCCGCTACCGCAGCACCCGGTCTCTACGGGCTGATCGGCATGGGCGCGGCATTCGCCGGGGCCACCCGAGCGGCGATCACCGCCGTGGTCATCATCTTCGAACTCACCGGCGAGTACGGCGTCATCCTGCCGCTGATGCTCGCCGTCGTCGCGGCCACCCTGACCTCACGACAACTGTCCCGAGAGACGATCTACACCCTCAAGCTGACCCGACGGGGAGTGAATCTTGATGCGGCACAACATAGTTCGACAGTTCGAACACAGCTGCTCGACGAATGATCATGCCCGATAGCTGTTCTCGTTCTCGTCGCGGGCTCGTACCGATCGTCCGTGCAGGGCCGCGAGACGTGCGTTGTACGCGTCCAACGCCGCCTGCTCGTCATCGATATCGCCACCACCGGAAGCGAATTCCCCCAGAGTGGCGCGCCGCCGCACGCCGTCGAGCCATGGGCCGAAGCTGCGAGCGCTGTCACCCGAACGCACCCAGAGTCCCGCGACCACGACCATCAGCAGCATCATCAGCCCGTCGCCGCCCAGCCACATGATCACCCCGGCGGTGTTCTGATCGGTCAGCGCATCGGGGCCCCAGGTGCGCGAGGCCGCGTAGGCGGGGGCGAGCACCGTCGAGGACATCATCAGCGTCACCCCGACCAGCGTGTCCGGACCCACACAGACCGCCAGGACCAGCAACCGCAATCCGTACGGCCACGGCGGCTCCACCGTCAGCTCATCCCCCACCAGGGGCAGCAACAGCAGATATCCGCTCACGAGATACAGCAGCAACTCCGCGTCGTGAATCCACATGTTGGTGGCCATCGCCTGCTGGAACCCGGTCAGATGGGTCAGCACCAACACCGCGGCGTACAGCGGGACGGTGAACCGCGCCGACATCAGCGCCCGCCACGGCCACCGCAACCGCGCCCGGTCGATCACCGTCCGGGTACGTCGTCCACTCCCCCTGTACAGCAATCGAATCGGCTGCGCCCACACCAGCAATGCCGGAACCACCGTGATCATCATCAAATGAACCACCATGTGCACGGTGAACAACTGACGCGCGTAGATCGCCAACGCACTGTTCGCAACCAGCACCAGGCACGCCAGCCCCGCGTGCCAGCTCACCATCCGGACCACCGGCCACCGCTCACCCCGCCGCCGCAGGCGCATCACCACAGCGGCGTACCCGATCGCGGCCAGCACGATCACCGCATCCACGACCGGCGAGAACGTCCACGTGGTCAGCACGCCGGCGAGCATCGACGGCTCTGCGCTCATCGGCATACCCACAAGAGCATTATGCAATAGTTGCTCACTGCACTTATCAGGCGCGTCCACACCACCGTCCGGCCGCACGCCATGAACCGCGGGCACCACGGCGTTCTCGTTGTCCCGCAACAGCAATCGTCGCTCGCCCGGAGGATGCGTCACCCCGACGGCAGCATGCCTCGAGGTTGCTCGCGCGGAAGGCGCGACGCTGGGCGACGAGGTGCCGCAACGGGGTCGTGCTGCGATGCGGCCGAGCTCGTGGTTTCCCCGGCGCGATTCGTGCGCACCCACCGATGGCCCGGACGTCCCGGATATCACCGCGACGTACTGGTATGCATTGCATTGCCGTAGAACCCACTCGACACAGCAAAGGAGCCGGGATATGACCGACGAACACTCCCACGTCGAGCCCCATACCCACCCGCACAGTCACGGCGCCCTGACCCACACCCACGCTCACGACACGCACGAGCACGACCACATCGAACACGAACACACCCACACACATGAGGACGGGACCGAACACTCACATCCCCATGTGCATCAAAGCGATCTCCCCGGCGATCACTCACACACCCACGAGTGAGCCGAACTCATGACGCGCCGGTCGCGATACCGGCGCCGGCGATTCGGGACGGTCACGCCGGTCCGGCGACCGCCCGAGCCGGAATATCTCGAAACGTGCCCGAGCGCGGCACGGGCCGGTGCGGTCCGGCGAGCTTCGTGCAGGTGAACTGAACGACGTCGAGCCGGCCGCCGCGGAACTGATCGGCACACCCGGTCATCTGGCTGATGTAGGCGTTGTAGGTGTCGCGCCCGGCGAGGTCGATCGCGCGGTCGCGGTGCTCGTGCAGAGCGGAGGCCCAGCACTGCAATGTGGTGGTGTAGTGCTGGCCCAGTCGCTCGAGTCTGGTGATAGTGAATCCGGCATCTTCCGCGTACTCGGTGACCCCCTTGGGATTGTGGCCGGTCGGCGGCAGGAGCCGGTCGACCGGGAACATGGTCTCGGGCGCGGACCAATCGCCGGCCCCGAAACGGTTCCGGTCGGAACGATCCGTCGCGACGACGGTCTGGATCAACAGCACGCCGTCCTCGGGCAGGGTCTGGTAGGCGAAATCGAAGAAATCGGGGTAGCGCTGCGGGTGGAGGTGTTCCAGCCTGCCGATACACACGATGCGATCCGGGTGACGGTCGAATTCCTCCCAGCCTTGCCGACGTACCCCGCCGTAGGGGTGGCCGCGGATCAGCCGGTCCACGAGCCGGTCACGGACATACCGGTACTGGTGGCGGTTGCCGGTCAACCCGATCGCGTTCACCCCGTAGGTGTCCATGGCGCGCAGCATGGTCGACCCCCAGCCGCAGCCGACATCCAGCAAGGTCATCCCCGGCCGCAGATCGCACTTGTCCAAGGCGAGGTCGATCTTCGCGAACTGGGCTTGTTCCAGGGTGTCGTCCGGATGAGTCCACAGCGCGCAGCTGTAGGTGCGGGTCCTGTCCAGGAACAGGTCGAAGAATTGATCCGGAAGCTCGGCGCGAGATCGGACCGCACTATGAAAGGTTGTGGCAGCAACAGTCATGATGGCGAATCTTTCTTACACTCGAGCACTAGCGGGTGCAGGCGTTGATAGAGCCTCGATAGCGGCCGATATCCCGTCGGCGGGGTATCGCGTTACGTCGATAGTGCCTGGCCGGACGTGTCGCGATAAGGGGCAGAAGACCCCAATCACCGCGACCCGGTGCTTCTGCACGCGCACCCGTCGCGGCACGTGCGCGTCGCTCGATCCGAACCCGTATTACCGACGATAAGCTGTGCCGGGCGAATACCCGCTCGGGATGCGTTGAATCTTCCGCGGCAGAACGGAGCGACATGTCCGATGACAATCCTCACGAACCCGCGACGGTGAATCGGCGGACCGCGCTCGGAACCGGCGCGGCCGCGCTGGGTGGCGCGGCGCTCGGGGCAGGTCTGACCACGGCCGCGGCCTGTGCCGGCACAACACATACCGGGCTGCCGAGCGCGAGCGACGTCGACGCCAACCTCAACACCTCACCCCATCTGTTCCACCTCACCGCCGCCGACCCGGACCACTACCACGGCGGCACGCTACAAGGCGCACACGAACAGAACTTCCCCGTCCTGGCCGGACAGAACGGCGCGGCCTACTTCGTCCGGCTCGAACCCGGCGGCATCCGCGAACCCCACTGGCACCCCACCGCCTGGGAACTCAACTACCACATCTCCGGCACCGCGAAATGGACCCTGCTCGGCACCCACCCCGACGGCAGCTACCACACCGACGTATTCGAAGCACACGCCGGAGATCTGGTCTTCGCCCCACAAGGGTTCTTCCACTACTTCCAGAACGCCCGCACCGACGCACCACTGGAATTGCTCATCGTCTTCAACACCAGCGCCCCCGAGACCAGCGACGACATCGGCCTGCTCGCCGCCCTGAACTCCATCCCACGCGAAGTCACCGCCACCGTGCTCGGCGTCCCCGCCTCGGCACTGGCGGCAATTCCCACCGAGGTCAAACCCATCGTCATCACCAAACACAGCTAGCGATCACGGACCCGTCAGATCGAGCGTCTACGACGACCGGAGTCGATGACCGGGATGCGTCCGGTATCGGTAATCGCCGCGCGGTAACGGCGAAGGATCTCGACACCAGCCGCGCTATTCCGTTCCCGTGTAATGGCGGGTGATGACGACCGGTTTGATCTCGTCGGGGATCTGGTCGAATGCCGATACGGGGACGCCGAACGAGGCGGCGAGTACCGACCGGGGCAGGCTGTTGAGTGTGCCGACGATACCGATATCGTCGTTGGGTTCGCGAGTGCTGGTGTTGAATACTACGAGAACATCCAAACCCTCTGTCTCGCTGATATTTTCGAAGTAGTGGAAGAATCCCTGGGGCGCGAATACCAGGTCGCTCGGGCCGACCTCGAACAGGTCGTTGTGGTAGGCGCCGTCGGGGTGGGTTCCGAGCACGGTCCATCGGGCGTGTCCGGAGACGACGAAGTTGAACTCCCATGCCGAGGGGTGCCAGTGGGGTTCGCGGATTCCACCGGGATCGAGATGGATCAGGTACACCGATCCGCGCTGATTCTCCAGAATGGGAAAGTTCTGCTCGTGCGCGCCTCGGATGTGGCCGCCGTCCAATCTGTTCGGCTCGGCCTCCGAGAAATGGAAGACATAGGGGTGATCGGTTGTCATGCCGGGCTCCTCGCTCAGAGTGCGGCCTTCTCCGGTTGGGTGGTCACCACGATGACCGTGGTCAGTCTGGACTCCAGCGCGAGCCGGAATTCCTTCTCGAGATCTCCGGTGGCGGTGACATCCACGGCGTGGCAGCCCAATCCTCTTGCCACAGAGGCGATATCGAGGCCAGGGAGGTCGAGGCCGGGCACGCCCGGCGTGTGTTCCAGATCGGCGAAGGATTTGAGGATGGAGTACTCGTGATTGCGCATCACGACGTACACGATGGGCACCTCGTGCTGCACCGCGGTCCACAGCGACTGCACCGAGTACTGGAAGGACCCGTCCCCGATCAGAGCGATCACCGGACGCGTGACACCCTGGTCGCGGTCGCCCAGCGCGACGCCGACCGCGGCCGGTGCGGCCCAGCCGATACCGCCGCTCGCGGTCGCGAACATCGAATCCGGCTCGAGTGCGGGCAGCCATTCGGAGTGCTGGGACATGGTCGAGGTCGACTCGTTGACGAAGACCGCGTGCTCCGGCCGGACTTCGCTCAGCGCCGCGTAGACCTCCGCGGGCGTCGGCGGGCTGTTCGGAGTTCGCGGCAGCGTCCGGGGACGCCGCAGGGGCTGGGGCGACTCACGTCCTGCCCCGTCGCCGACCAGCCCGGTGAGCAGCTCGATCGACAATCGCGCATCACCGAGGAGGCTGTCACCGACACGGGCGGCCGCGGCAACCGCGGGGTCGTCGGTGATCTGCAGCAACTCGGTTCCGGCGGAAAGGATTTCGCCGGGCACGTAGGGGTAGTAGCGGAAGACCTCGGCCCCGATCACCACGACCAGATCGTGCCCGGCGAGCCGCTCGCCGATGGCCTTGACCGACATGCCGACCGACCCCTGGAAGAACGGGTGTTCCTCGGGGAAGGAGGCGCGATCCGGAAGCGGCGGGCAGTACACCGCGGCCCGCAATTTCTCCGCCAACGCGATGCCCGCGTCCCATCCGCGGGCGCGGTCCACGTCCGGTCCCAGGATCAGCGCCGGTCGCCGACTCATCGTGATGCGCTCGGCGAAGTGCCGCAGACGCTCCGGGTCGGGCGCAACAGTCGTGCTGACATCGCGCAGCACGGCGGGTCCCGCCAGCGGCTGATCCCAGTCGTCGAGCGGGACGGACAAGAACACCGGTCCGGCGGGAGGCTGCACCGCCATCGCGTAGGCGCGCATGAACGCTTCGGGAACCGCCTCGGCGCGTGCGGGCTCGTAGGACCACTTCACCCACGGCCTCGGCATCTGCACCGCGTCGCGGTTACTCAAGTATGGGTCGCCGATCAACAATTCGCGGTGCTGTTGTCCGGCCAGGACGATCAACGGGGTATGCCCGTGATAGGCCGCGACCAGGTTACCGATGCTGTTGCCCAGCCCCGCCGACGAATGCAGATTCACCAGTGCGGGCCGCCGGGTGGTCTGGGCGAAGGCATCGGCCATCGCGATGACCGATGCTTCCTGCAACCCCAATATGTAGGTGAAATCATCCGGGAAGTTCTTGAGGAATGTCTCCTCGGTCGAACCCGGATTACCGAAAACCGTTGTCAGGCGCAGCGATCTCAGCAAATCGTATGTGACGGTCTGTACGGACGATTTCTCGGTCATGATGAATCGGTCAGCTCCTTCGTCGGTCGGCATCCTCACCAGTTCGCGGGCAGGCGTCGAGCCCGCCATCGCCGGAACCGGGGCATCGTGGCCAGATCGAACAACGTCCACAGCGGCTCCACCGTGTCCGGGTGCGCCGAGTCCTGGCCCGGATCATCGGTTGGAACCAAGATGAGTTCGCTGGCCCAGTGCAGTCGTATCCTGCCGTCGGGCCAGAGCTTGAAAACGGTCAGCATCGGTGCGGGCGAGCCGTCCGCACCGTCGCCGCCGTAGTCACGACGGAAATTGCTGTTCGCCGCCGACAGCACCGGGGTGTTTCGCCACCCCCGCGCCTGCGCGAACGCCGCGACCCGCTCGATCGGAGCCTTCGCCACGATCGCCAAATTGCTGTCCGAACCGTCGAAATGGGGTCTCGTGGCGTCCCACATATCGATCAGCGCGGTGCACGACGGACACGGTCCTTCGCCGGTGGGCAATTCCGAGAAGATTCCCTTCGTCGGCCTCGGCCGATGATCCTCCGGGTGACGCGGAAACATGTAGTGATAAAGCATCAGCGTGTCGCTGTCGCCGAACAGCTCGGACATCCGCACCGTCGTGACGGCGCCGTCGTCACCGATTCGGTCGAACACGTAATCTTCCGGCACCTCGCTGCCGGGTGGTAACGATCTGCGTTGCGCCGCAACGGCTTCCATCCGCCGCCGGAGGTCGACCTCCTGTCGAAGCAGCACGTCGCGCGCTTCGCGATACTCCTGCGACTCACTCGGAAAAGTTATCGGCATACGGGCCTCCTCGACCGAACATGGGGTGACCCGCGGACACACTGATCCGCGGGTCACCAGAAGTCGGCTACTGGCGCTGCAGCCTCTCCTTGTTCGAATCCCGGTCCTTCATGTCGGACCGTGGCTGCTTCCCCTCACGCTTCATCCCGCCGACCAGCTCGTCCATATCCCGCCGCTGGTCGTCGATCATGCGATCTGAATCGCGCTCGATACGCTGGCCCTGGCTTTTCGCGCCTTTTTTGGCCTTTCCGGCCATCTGGCCGGATTTCCTGCTCCGATTGCGATCAGACATCTAAACCTCCACATCGGTAGGTCTCGTCCGAACTGCGATATCGGACGCGGAATGCGCTGCGTCCGCCGAATCCTCGAGCGCTGCCGAACGATCTCAGCCTCTCGGCGAGAACTGTCGACAACCACGTACTCGCCGGCAACTGTCAGGACAACAATCGCGGCTCTTTCATCCTGACGATGATCACTCACTGATGTCAACGCATTGGGCCAACTGGAAAGATTCAAACCTTGTCCACAGCACAGCAACTCGTCACTGCTCAGCCACGCCCACGGCCGCGACATGCCCTGAATCGAAGCATCGGCGTCCTTGCGTCAGCGGGTGCCGAAGCTCATGCTTTTCGAATAGGAACACCACGCACGCGCTGATACCCGAGGAGGGCCGCGTTCGGATAGCTCCCACCTGCCCGTCACCCCCTCGGGGAGTTACCGTCCAAGGCAAAGGAGCAACGATGTCCACCATCCACTTCAAGGAGACCACGACCTCGACACCGGAGCAGTTCGTGGCGGCGCTGACCGATTTCGGGCCGGGCCGCTCGGAATTATTCGGCAACAGCGCCGACAACTACCTCGAGGTGCATGACCGCGGCGAGCGAGATGCCGACGTCACGGAGGGCTCACGCGGCATCTGGGAACGCCTGCACTACGACTGGTCGAACCCCAACCGCGTCGTCATGACGACCACCGATTCGAACATATGGGGCGGCCACTCGGGTCACACCTACACCTTCACACGCCGAACCGACGGGAAGACCGACGTGGATGTCGTCGTGGTGCGCGAGGGCAAGAACCTCAAGGGACGCGTCCTCGGCGTCGTGGTCGGGACCGTCGGTAAGCGCGTCCTGAAACAAGCCCTCGACAAAACCGTGAAAGCTATCGAAACCCGCGACAGCGGCGGGGGAACCACACAACGCTGATGAGGGGATCAGCCTATCCCGCTCTCCCGCAACGCAAATCCGGGTAACTCAGTCCTGCCCGCCCGCCACGCCGATGTCGTCGGTGCGGATGAGCACGGCGGCCAGGACCGCGCCGATGAACGCGACGACCGCGGCGATGAGCAGCAGGAGGTCCAGTCCGGAGACATAGGACTCGAGCCCCGCGGCGACGAGTTTCGGCCGAACTGCCGGGGGCGCCTGACCGGAGGCCTCGCGGACGCGGCCGGATGCGATCGCCTTGGTGAGTCCCTGCATCGCACCCGGCGGCAACCGCGTTCCGACCACGTCGTCCAACCGTCCCCGCACGTGAGCCTGCAGGATCGCGCCGTAGGCCGCGATACCGGCGGCGATACCGACCTGCCGGAACGTGTTGTTGACGCCGGAAGCCATCCCGGATCGAGCGGGTTCCACCACGCCGACCGCGAGCGAGGCCAGCGGCGGATTGACCGCGCCCGCCCCGAGACCGGCGACGATGAGCCCGGCGAGCAGTGCGGTCCAACCGGATCCGACGTGCACCAGCCGCATCAGCAACAGGCCGATTCCCGCGACCGCCAACGCCGTCGAGATCAGCCAGCGGTAGGGAATCCGTCCGGCCAGTTTGCCCGCGGCCGGTGCGATCAGCAGCGTCGAGACGCTCAGCGCGATCATCCGCAGACCGGCTCCCAGCGCGCTGTATCCCAGCACATTCTGCAGATAGAACGTCAGGTACAGCAGCATCGCGAACAACGACGCCGAGACAGTGAATGCCGCCACCTGCGCGCCGGTGAACGAGGGCCGGGTGAACAGCGACAGGTCGAGCATCGGGTACGCCATCCGCAGTTCGATCACCACGAACGCGACAGCGAGGATCAGCGCACCCACGAGCACGGCGACGATCGACCCGCTCCCCCAGCCCCAATCGGTGCCGCGAATCAGCGCGAAGACCAGAAGGCCCAGTGCCGCACTGAAAGTCAGCACGCCGGGGATGTCTATCCGGTGGGCCTGCGGATCGGCCGACTCGCCGACCTTCCACCACGTGATGACGGCCGCCAGTACGCCGATCGGCACGTTGATGAAGAAGATCCAACGCCACGAGAGCCCCGTCACCAGCACGCCGCTCACCACCGGGCCGACCGCGACCGCGGCCCCGGCGGTAGCTCCCCACACGCCGAACGCGGTCCCCCTGGCCTTACCGCGATAGGTAGCCCCGAGGATCGCCAGCGAGGTCGCGAACATGACCGAGCCGCCCACCCCCTGTACGAGCCGAGAGACGTTGAGAAACAACACATTCGGGGCGAGGCCGCAGGCCAGCGACGCCGCGGTGAACACGAGCAGGCCCGCCATGAACACCTTGCGTCGTCCGATCCGATCGCCCAGCGTGCCGAAGGTCAGCAGCAGCGTCGCCACACCCAGCGTGTAGGCATCGATCACCCACTGCAGGGCATCGAAATCCGCACCGAGATCCGACTGAATGGCGGGCATCGCGACATTGACGACGGTGACGTCGATGAGAAGCATGCCGATGCCCGCGCAGATCGCCGCCAGCGGCCACCACGATGGG
Source organism: Nocardia miyunensis NBRC 108239 (assembly GCF_001613065.1). Lineage (GTDB taxonomy): Bacteria > Actinomycetota > Actinomycetes > Mycobacteriales > Mycobacteriaceae > Nocardia > Nocardia miyunensis. The sequence continues at coordinate 83,193 of NZ_BDBQ01000047.1, read as the reverse complement.
CTTTCCGCGGACCGCGGCGCGGGACTCTCGATCTGCCCGCTCGTGTCTCCTCGTCGCTGTTGTGTCACCTCACCATTCCTTTCGCGTTCTCGGTCGGCCGGCAGCGCGCCGACGCTCGTAGCGCCGGTCAGCGGTCGTCCGGGCTATCGCGCCATACCGTCTCGTGTTCGCCCGCCCGGCGCGTACCCGGGCGTTCCCACTTCAATCGACGCCGTCCGCCGCCGAATCACCCGTGCGGCGGCAGTGCGGCAGTCGACGACAAACGACGTGTCCCGGAATCGTCAGCCGGTGGAGGCGACCTATCCGGAGTCGGTCGACGCGCTCGGCGCACAAGAACCGTCCCGTTTCGTTACGTCGACGCACCATGCCCGGTAATTCGCCCCCGCCGGGATGTGTCGATCGACGGTGAGCGGGTATCGCGGCCCTAGTTCCGGGCAGGCCCGAACCACGGGCCCCGCTATGTGAGGAGGTACGTCATGCCCCAGGCGTGGACCGACAAACAGGAACGCGAATACCAGCACATCCTCGAATCGGAGAAATCCCGAGGAACCAGCACCCGACGCGCGAAAGAGATCGCCGCACGCACAGTGAACAAGAACCGCGCCCAATCCGGACAAACACGCACCGCCAGCCGCACCACGGTCAAGGACATCTCACCGCAGCGGCGCGGCGGGCAGCGATCCCACTCCGGAGCACAGGGACCCACCTACGACCAGCTGTACAACGAAGCGCGCCAACGCAAGATCGAAGGCCGCTCGAAGATGAACAAGTCCCAACTCGCCCACGCCCTGGGCCGGGACTGACCAGGAGCCCTGACCGCGGTCAGGTCCCCCAATTCCGTTGTCGCCGTGCCCGATTCAGCTTCGACACCGGGCACGGTGAGCCGTTGTGCAAGGACTCAGCCGCTGAGACGAGAAAGGAATCAAATGGGAAACGACACCGACGCGACAGTCATCGATCTCCTTCTGGAACAACATGCTCAGATCGAGCAGCTGCTCCACCGCGTCTCCTCGATCCAGAGCACCGCCAAGCGGGAACCGTTCGAAGACCTGGTCCGGTTACTGGCCGTACACGAGAGCGCCGAAGAGGAGATCCTGCACCCCTTCGCACGTCAGTCCGGCATCGATCAGGGCATCGTCGACAACCGCCTGGCCGAGGAGAACCAGGCCAAGCACGTCCTGTCGGACCTGTACGAACTGGGCGTGGAGAACGTCGAATTCGACACCAAATTCCAAGAATTCGCCCACAACGTCATCGAGCACGCACGCAACGAGGAGAAAGAGGAATTCAATCACCTCGCCGAACACTGCGACCGCACCGAACTCACCCGCCTGGCCACGCTCGTGCGCGCCGCGGAGGCCATAGCACCCACCCGCCCGCACCCCAGCAGCGGAGAAAGCGCAGCCGCCAACCTGCTGGCCGGCCCGCCCCTGGCGATCTTCGACCGGGTGCGCGACATGGTCCGCGACTGGAACCGCAAAGCCGGCAACTGAAATATAGGAGAAACTCATGACCACGGTCACCGAATCGGTCGACGTCCATGTTCCTGTGACGACCGCCTACAACCAGTGGACCCAGTTCGAATCGTTCCCCGAGTTCATGCAGGGCGTGAACCGGGTCGAGCAGCGCGACGACACCCACACCCACTGGACGATCGAGGTAGCCGGAGCGACACGGGAATTCGACGCCAGGATCACCGAACAGCACCCGGACGAACGCGTTTCGTGGACCACCGAAGCAGGCCCGCGGCACGCGGGAGTCATTACCTTCCACCGACTCGACGACACCACCACCCGGGTGACCGCGCAGATGGACATCGATCCCGAGGGTTTCCTGGAGAACGTCGCGGACAAGCTCGGCGTGCTGGACCGCCGGGTCAAGGGCGATCTGAATCGGTTCCGCGACTTCATCGAATCACGAGAAGGCGAAACCGGGGCCTGGCGCGGTGACATCGGCCGGCCACGCCCCTGAACACGAGCTCCGGACCACGCCATCACCCGAGAAAGGGAGAGGCACGATGACATCAACCAGCGTTCAACCCATGAGCGCATCCGGCCCCGACGCCGAGCCGTTCACCACGGTGAACCCGTACACCGGAGAAACACTCGCCGAACTGCCCTATCTGGAGACCGAGCAGCTCGACGCACTACTCGAACGCGCGCAGGACGCCTATCACTCATGGCGCCACGTCCCGGTGGACGAGCGCGCTCGCGTGATTACCGAGGCCGCGCGATTGATGCGTGACCGCAAAAGCGAACTCGCGCAGCTGATCACCCAGGAGATGGGCAAGCGGATATCGGAGAGCGAGTGGGAAGTCGATCTGTCCGCGAGCATCCTGGAGTTCTACGGCGAGAACGGGCCCCGAATCCTGCGACCCACCACACTCGACGTCGAGGAGGGCCAGGCACAGATCGTCAATGCGCCGCTGGGCGTATTGCTGGGTGTCGAGCCCTGGAACTTTCCGCTCTACCAGGTGGTGCGTTTCGCTGCGCCGAATCTGATCGTCGGCAATACCATTCTGCTCAAACACGCCAGGAGTTGCGCGTCGACCGCGTTGGAAATGCAGCGGATCTTCGCCGACGCGGGTACCCCCGAGGGCGTCTACAACAACGTCTTCCTGAAGATCAGCGACATCGAACATGTGCTGGCGCACCCCGCCGTGCAGGGCGTGTCGCTGACCGGTAGCAATGCCGCCGGAGCGTCGGTCGCCGAAATAGCCGGTCGCCATGTGAAGCAATGCGTGCTCGAGCTCGGCGGTAGCGACCCGTTCATCGTGCTCGACGCCCACGACCTCGACGAGACGGTGGATGCGGCGGTCGCCGGCCGGATAGCGAATACCGGTCAGAGCTGCGTAGCGGCCAAACGCATCATCGTGCCCGACACTCTGCACGACGAGTTCGTGGCCGCGCTGGCCGCGCGGTTCGCGGCGCTGCGTCCCGGCGATCCGGCCGATCCACAGACGACCCTCGGCCCGCTGTCCTCCGCGAAGGCCGCCGACGACCTGCTCGACCAGGTGCAGGACGCCCGTGCCAAGGGCGCACGGTTGGTCACCGGCGGCGGTCGGCCCGAGATACCGGCGCCGGGCGTCGCGGACGCCTTCGTCGAGCCGACGATCTTGACCGAGGTCACCCCCGACATGCGGGCCTTTTCCGAGGAACTGTTCGGGCCGGTGGCAGTGGTCTACCGCGTCTCGGACGAGCAGGAGGCGATCGACCTGGCCAACCGGTCGAAGTTCGGACTCGGCGCGACAGTATTCAGCAGCGACCCGGAACGAGCACGCGCGGTCGCCGAACAGATCGACAGCGGAATGGTGTGGATCAACGAGCCGACGTCCACGCGGGCGGACCTGCCCTTCGGCGGTGTCAAGCAATCCGGGTTCGGCCGAGAACTGTCCGAACTGGGCATGTTCGGATTCACCAACCGCAAACTCATCCGCACACTGCCCGCGAAGACCGCGAAGGCCGACGTCGCGGGCTGATGCGAATGCGGCGGTGACTCGATCACTCCAATGGGCGATCGATCGAATCATCATGTGGGAGAAGGGGTCCGAGGGGGCCGAGGTCGATGTTGAGGTCCTCTCGGCTGAGTCCGAAGTGGTCGCGTAGTTCGTCCATGCGTTGTTCGAGCAGCATCAGGGTCGTCCCGATGCGATCGATCTGGGCGTCGCTGAGGTCACCCACGTCCACGCGGCGCAATGCTTGCCGCTCCATCAGTTGCCGCAGCAGCTCCACCAGCGTGAGGACGAGGGTGACCAGCCCGCGCTCGACGGATTCCGGATCGGTGTCGATTCGTGGTGGGATGCCGCCGAATTCAGTCATCGCGCGTCCCGGTACCGACCGGCACGGACAGGGTGCTGATCGAGGAGATCAGGGCTCGCAGCGAGATCTGCACCAGGTCGACATCGGCGATGGCGAGTTTGACGTCGCCGGAAATGACCACGCCACCGGCCAGCACCCGGTCCAGCAGGTCGACCAGCGCGACACGGCGCTCGGTGTCGACGGCGCGAGTCATGTCGGCCCTCGCTCCACGCCCGCGAACGAATACGGCGGCCAGGGACCGGTGAGTTCGAGGCGGATGCCGGGGAATTCGGCGCCGAGCGTGGCGACGGTCGCGCGGAAGTCGTCGACGCGGTCGTCGTCCACGAGATACGTCCCGTTGAGCACCATCCAATCCCGGCGGCCGCTCACCACCGGGTCGGTCAACGGTTGACACCGTCCCGCCGCCGCGTGGCGAACCAGACGTGTGTGGATCTCCTCGGCGCGCTGTGCCGCATCGCGTTCCACGGTCTCCCGTGCGGACAATTGTGCGCGTCGCCGGGCCAGGTACGCACCACCCGGCGTCGCCGCGCTGCCGTCGTCGGCAGCCTCGGCCACGGCGGCGGTGAGGGCAGCGCGATCGCCATAGGCTCGCACACCCCACTCGGTACGGCCGCTCACCAGCGTCAGCGCCGCGTCGAAGTCCGCTTGCCGCTGGTCGAGCAGCTCGCGCACCCGGTTGTCGTCGTGGAAGACGGTGGCCAGCCGGAGCGGTACGGCCGCGGCTCGGCGCACCACGGCCGACACGACCGCATCGTGTGCCCGTGCCGTCGCCTCCAGCCAGTCCAGATCCTCGAAGTGTGCGCGCAATGGTTCCTCCCCGAAGACGTCCAGCGGCACCGACCCGACCACTGCCGTCAGGTCGCCCGAGACGACCGTCCGCAAAGGCTCACCCGCGACCCCGGTCAGTTCGCTCGGCTCCGGCGCGCCGTCGCGGCGGGAGGTCACCGCGTACAGCCAGACCCCGAGCCCACCGGTCACGATCGTTCCGTCTTCGGCTCGCGGCGGCCTTCGATGGGTTGACGGCGTTCGGTCGCCGCCTCCAGCTGGGCGATCCGATCGCGGAGTTCCCGGTTCTCCAGTTCGAGGTCCCGATCCGACCGTTCCAGCGTGCGGGCCTTGCTGTTCAGCCAGGGGTCGGTCTCCCACCAGTCGATGCCCACCGCCTTGGCCGTCTCCAAGGAGGCGACGACCAACCGCAGTTTGATCGTGAGCAGCTCGATGTCCAGCAGATTCACTTGGATATCGCCCGCGATCACCAAGCCCTTGTCGAGGACTCGTTCGAGGATGTCGGCGAGGTTCGTGGACTGGTGCCCGCCCCCATAAGGCTGCGGCGCGGACGAGCCACCTCCGACGACCGTCATCGCCGCTGCCTCGTGCCGATGTCGGTGCTGCCGCGGTTGTACCGCTTGATTCTGTGGTAGGCCAGCAGGTTCTCGTCGAAGTCGATCTCCACCTCGTAGAGCGCGAGGATGTCCGCCGACGAGGGGATGCGGCGATCCTCGAGTACCTCGAGCTCCACCAGCCAGCCGTCCTCGGTCGGTTCCAACGACGTGACGCCCTGTACGTCTTTCGACGTCAGTTCCACGAGGAGTTCGATCGCCACCGTGGCGGCTCTCGCCGCGGTCAGGCCCGGCTGTTCACCGGATTCGAAATGAGCGTTTTCGGAATCGTCGGAAATGGTGTTGCGGGCCACGTGAGTCACTCCTTCCGGACTATCGTGATCACGTCTTCCTGGTCATGCGATCCAGTACCGCTTGGCGCGCCTGGTCCGCCTCTTGCTCGGACAGGTCACCGGCGGCCGCGGCGCGGTCGATCTCCTCTAGTTCGCGCCGCAGGACCACGGGATCATGTAGCTGCCGTTCGACTTCTTCCTGGATCACTTCGCTCACCCAGATCACGCCGCGAACCGGCGCGAGGGGCAAGGTCAATATCGTTGAGAGCAGACCCATGTCTCACTCCTGTGGCGCTCGCTTCATCACGAAGTCGTAGGCCGCCATCGGCCCGAGCAGGGTCAGCTCCACCCGGCCGTCCCAGTCCGCCATCAGCTGGCGCAACGAATCTTCCAGCTCTTTCTGCCGGGCCGCTTCGACCAGCACCGCCACGTGGACAGCGTCCTCCTCGTCGCTGGGTTCACGCTGATTGGTCAGTGCGTCGAATTTCTCGAGTTCGGAGATCACCTTTCTGGTGTCCTCGGCTCGTTTCGCCTCGATGGCCTGATTGATCATTTCCCCCAACGCGATTCGGGCATCGCGGGTGGCATCCGCCGGTTTGCCGCGGATCTCGTCTCCGAGCCGGGCGGCCTCGGCGTTCTCGTCGAGCAGTTCCCGCAGAATCGTGTCTTCGACATAACGCCCTCTGATCACGAACTGAACCCGGCCTTCCAGTTCCTCCAGAGCAGCGCGGAATTCTTCCTCGTTCGCCCCGAGCAGTTCGTTCTCCACCGCCTCCGTGTCGGTCATGACCGCACCGAACCGCAGCGGCAACACCGGAGCGACGACGGCCGACCCGTCCAGCAGGTCCTCGTGCGCCGTGAGGTCCCCGGGTGTGCCCAGCTGCCGATCGGATTCGAGCGGGCTGACCAGCGCGGCGACCTGGCCGTGCCGCACCACCGCGACCTCACCGTCGCGGACACCGGTGGCGTGCGGCTCGGGTTCGACATCGGCGGGCACGATGCCATAGACATAAACGCCGGTTACGTTGGCAGCCATCATCGGTCCTCACGTTTCGATGACCGGCGCACCGTCTGACGCTTGTCCTCGACGTCGCCGAGAAAGTCCGACACCTTCTCGCTGGCCGCCTCGAGCGCCCCCTTCGTCTTGTGCTTCGCCGCGCCCTCGGTGACGTCGCCGACGATATCGGTCAGCCCCTTCGGCTCGCTGCTCGAGATCTCGAGCCGGTTGACCGCTTCGGCGAAACGCAGATACGTGTCGACACTGGCCACCACGACGCGCGCGTCGATGGTCACCAGCTCGATGCCGACCAGCGACACTCGCGCGAATGCGTCGATGACCAGGCCTTTGTCGAGAATGGTGTCGACGACATCGGCCAGGCTGGAAGAGTTGGGCCGAGCCAGCGTGCCGGCTCCGCCACCCCCCGCGGGTTCGATACTCATAGTCTTGCTCCTCGGCTCACACGCGACCGGCGGATTTTCGGGCTCTGGCGCCGGGCGGCCGTTCGGCTGCCGGACGGGGCGAACTCTTCCTCCTCGTCCGCATCGCGCTCCTCGTCGGCATCGCGCCGATCCTCATCCTGCTCGTCGTCTTCCTCGGACTCGTCCGGCTCTTCATCGGCGAACTCGTCTTCTTCCTCGGACTCGTCCGGTCCTTCGTCGGCGAATTCCTCGTCTTCTTCCTCGGCGGACGCTTCGTCTCGTTCGTGATCGGTGTCCGCTTGTTCCCTGCGTCGTGCGGTCTCGTCGTCCTCGACGACCTGGTTGTCGTGGATCTCGCCGTGCCAGCCCACGATGTCGTCGCGGTGCAGCACGGACTCGGTCATGACGTGACGCTGGAAGTGCTTGAGCTCCAACCGGCATCGGCGACCTGCCGCGCGCCAGAGATTGGCGGTCTTCTCGAATACTCCCTGCGGGTGGTACTCGAGCACCACGATGATGCGGGTGAGGTCCGGCGTGATTTCGTGGAAGCTGATGGCGCCGTCGATGTAACCCTTGGCGCCCTTGGAACGCCACACGATCCTCTCGAACGGCACCTGCTCGAGGATGGTGGACTCCCAGGTCCTTCGCGACCAGAACACTTTGCCGGTCCAACTGAGTTTCTCGTCGGAGACCTGCTCGACCTGCTCGAGCTTCTTGGTGAATTTCGGAAAGTCCGCGAACTGGGTCCACTGGTCGTAGGCCAGATCGATCGGCACGCCGACGTCGATCTGCTCGACGATATTGGTCAGCTTCAGCTTCTTCGATCCGCCTTTGCCTTTCCCCTGGAACAGCGAGTCCTTGACCGCCCCGAACTTCTCCCGGACCGTGTTCCCGAGCTTGCTCACCCCCGCGCTCATCGCCGCCTGGAACGGCGAGGAGCCACCGGCCAGTTTCTCCGCACCGGTCACCGCCGCCAGCAGATTCCCGCCTCCCCCTCCGGCGTATTCATTCAGCCGCCCAGCGGTTTTCGATACCTGGTTCGACAGCCCGGCTACCGCGCGTTCGGCCACGGTCCCGGCGAGGTTCTGCACGGATTGCTGCAATGCGCCGGTCGGGGTGGATGACCGAGCTGCTTTGCCACCGGCCGCCCCGGCACGGGTCACGGTTTCCGCGACCCGGCCGACAGCCTCGCCGGCCACCTTTCCGACCCCATCGGTCGTGTCGCGCAACGTCTTTGCCATCTATCTCACCTCCGCGTGCGGCGCACGGGCGCTTCTACGTCGGCGTCGGCTCGACTACGGCGTCGCGTGGCCGAGACAGGCTTACGCTCCGCGGGTGCGGACCTGCGATCGGAGCTCCGGGAGACGGCTGCTTTACGCGCGCGCGAGGTTGTCGGCCGGCCGGTCGGCGTCCGCCTGGCGGGCTGCCTTCGGTCGTCTTCGTCGCGGTCCGTTCCGGCACCGCGCTCCTCCTCGACATCCGCGTCCTCGCGGGCGGGCGCTTGCTCGTAGTCCTCGTGGTTCTCCTCTTCGGCCGTATCCGCTTCACGGGACCGACCTCGCCCCTCCTCCTCGACAAGCGTCGAGCCCTGCTGTAGCCGGGCATTCAACGCGTCGATGCGGTTGCTCGCAGCGGTCACCGCGGCCGACCGCACCGCACCCGCCAACTCGCCGCGAACACTATCGGTAAGCTGCGCCAACTCCGGTGACGACTTGAGCAACGAAGTCCCCCGCTCCAGCAACTCCCCAGGCATCCCCGACGACCGCCTGGCCATCGCCGCCCCCGCCAACGACAACGCGAACCGCATCTTGCGTGTGCGGCCCAACACGTAACCGATACCCACCCCTATCGCAATCCTCGTGCCACCTTTCATGGCTCACTTCCTTGATTGCCCGACTGCTGCTGCGCCGACACTGCCGCGGATTCGGTCGAGCGATGACACCTCAATCTGTGAGGTAGGCCATATTGTCAACAGCCACTTGTCAGCGTATACCCGCCACCGCCCTTGTCGGCGGGCGACCACTTGACTCCCGAGCCACTTCGGGGACGCCCCCCAGCGCCCGAGCGGGAGAACGCTTGGTTGTTGAGCTGCATAGTTCGGGCCGGCGGTGATGACCGCTGCTACCGCTGCCATGCCCCGGCACCGAAGCACGGTTGCCTCGGCTGCGCACCCCTCGAGGCTGGCCCCCTCGCTCCCCACTGGCCCGATGCCGAAGGTGTCAGGTGCCGCGCCGGTGACGGCCGCGATCATCTGCCTGACGGTCGCCGTGATGGCCCCTTGTCATCGACCAGCCTCGCCGGAGTGTCGCTTGCCACATGGCGGCGCTTCGAAAACGATCGAGTTCGTCGACGCTGTCCATCAGGTGCCAATCGCCGTTGTCAGGGCTTGTATGAATGCGTGCGTGCCCGCCAGTGTGTGCGCGGGCATCAGGATGTCGCAGTACGGCAGGGCCGCCGCCATCGCTCCGGTGGTCGGCTGGAATCGCGGGTCGCCCGCGCGGGGATCGAGCCAGATGACTCGCCAAGCCCGGCGTCGGATCCGGGCCATCGCACGGCCCAGAACATCGGGGGTGTCGCTGTCCCAGCCGTCCGATGCGATGACGACGACCGCGCCGCGCACCGCGTTGCCGGACGGCGTCGCGAGTAGCGTGCCGAGGCACCGTCCGATATGCGTGCCGCCGTAGCGGTCGACCACTTTGTCGTTGGCGCGGGCTACCGCGGCATCCGCGGAACGGTGCGCCAGCACCGAGGTCAGCCTGGTCAGCCGGGTGGAGAAGGCGAACACCTCGGGGCGATCGGGCGAACGGCGTTGCACAGCGGCCCGCATCAGGTGCAGGTAGATCGTCGAATACGGCTGCATCGAGCGGCTGACGTCGCAGATCATGACGATGCGGCGCGGGCGGTTTCGGGGACGGGTGCGGACCAGCACCGTCGACTCCCAGCCGGTGCGGCGCGAGTTCTTCATCGTCGCCCGCAGGTCGATCCGTTTGCCGTGCGGATGGTTCACGTGGCGGCGGCTGCTGCGCTGCGGCCAGCGTGCCGATGCCCGCTCCAGCCATGCGCCGATCGTCCGCAGATCGTCCGGATCGAACCGGTCGAACGGTTCCTGTGCTCGCGCCGCGAACCGGCTCGGCAGAACGTCCGGCAGCGCCGGGCCCTGGTCTATCGATCGGTCGGCGGTGGTCGCCGATTGCAGTGTCGCCCAAGGGACTTCACCAGCGTGCCGATGCTGCCCCCGACCCCGCGGGCCCGCGGGCGACGCGCGTTCGATCGGCAGTGCGTGCGTTCGGCTCGGCGGGTCGACGCCCAGCACCGCGTCGGCGAAAACTGTCGCGAAGACCGCGTCGAATGCGGCCAGATCCTGCATCCGATCCACGAGCGTGAGCCGCGCGGCCCAGTAGAGCTCGGTGCGCGACCGCGGCGCCATGTGGCCCAGGGCCTGCACGAACAGCGCGGGCCCGCTCGGCGCGACCGCGACACCGCCACGCCGCAACCGCGCGACCACCGCGACGGCGAATGCGGCCAGATCGACACCGCGCAGCATCATCGCTCGTGTCATGACTTCGCGCGCATCCGCTTGCGTACCAGGATGATTCCGAGTGCTGCGGCGACCAGCCCGAGCGCGATCGCGGGCGCATATTTCCCGAGCATCGCGGGCCTGAGCAGGTCGGCGAGGTCCAGCGGTGCCGGCTCGGGTTGTACGACCGGTTGCGTCCGCATCCCTCGGCTGTCAGGCCCGGCCTCGGTCTGCGCGGCGGCCGTGTCGCCCGCCGCGAGTTCGGCTTCGAGGGAGGTGACGAATTGATCGAGCAGTTTCTCCGACACCTGCTGCAACATCCCGCTGCCGAATTGAGCGAGTTTGCCGACGATCTTGAGGTCGGTGTCCACGATGACGCGGGTCCGGTCGCCGTCTTCGCGCAGTCGCGTGGTGATGGTCGCCGCCGCGTTTCCGGATCCGCGTGAATCCCGGCCGCTGCCGTTGATGACGGCGCGATGATCGTGTTCGTCGCGCTCGACGAAGTGCGCCTTCCCGGTGAATTCGCTGGTCACCGGGCCGAGTTTGACCTTCAGTGTGCCCAGGAAGTCCTCTCCGTCCCAGCCGGTCATGTGCGCGCCGGGCATGAGCGGGACCACCTGCTCGAGGTCGGTCAGCACCTCCCATGCCTGCTCGACGGGTGCGTTGACGGTGAACTCGTTGGCGATCTTCATCGGAACATCCCTCTCATCCGGTCGCGAGACTTCGGGTGTATTCGACGAACTCCGCGTGCACGGCGGTGCGGTCGTCGGGTGTCTTCGCCAGTGCGCTCAGCGCCGCGACCGCCGCCGGCGCGGTGAGATCGGCGACGTCGAGCGTCGCCAGTGCGGCGATCCAATCGATGGTCTCCGCGACGCCCGGCGGCTTGTCGAGGTCGAGATCGCGGGCGCGGCCGACGAATCGGGTGGCGTGCTCGATCAGAGCGTCGGTTGCCCCGGGCACCGTGCGTCGCACGATCGCCACCGCCCGGGTCGGCTCCGGGTAGTCGATCCAGTGGTAGAGGCAGCGCCGCCGCAGCGCGTCGTGCAGGTCGCGACTGCGGTTCGAGGTCAGCACCGCGAGCGGAGGATGCTCGGCCGCGAAGGTCCCGAGCTCGGGGACCGTCACCGCGGCCTCACCGAGGAATTCGAGCAGCAGCGCTTCGAATTCGTCATCGGCACGGTCGATTTCGTCGACCAACAGCACCGGGGGCGTCGGACCGCGATAGCGCACACAGCGCAGGATCGGGCGGGCCACGAGGAATGCCTCGGTGAACAGGTCGGCTTCGGTGAGATCGGCGCCGCGCGCCTCGGCGAGCCGGATACTCAGCAGTTGACGCTGGTAATTCCAGTCGTAGAGCGCTTCGCTCACGGTGAGGCCCTCGTAGCACTGCAGGCGGATCAGCGGTGCACCGAGCACGGTGGCCAAGGTCTTGGCCGCCGTCGTCTTGCCCACTCCCGGTTCGCCTTCCAGTAGCAGCGGCCGACCCAATGTGGTGGCCAGATAGACGGCGGCGGCGGTCCCGGTATCGAGTAGGTAATCCTCGGCGTCGAATCGCCGGACCACGTCCTCGATATCCTCGAACGCCGACATCATGGCGAGGCCGCGGCGAGCAGGCGCACGTAGTCGTCCCAGGTGTCCACATCCACGGGCACCGGCGCGTCGACGTCGACTCGTGCCACCGCGACGCGGCCGGACTCGATGATCTTCCACACACCTTTGTCGCCGTGCAATCGAGCCAACTCGCCGAATACGCTGCGCCCGAGCCAGAATGGATGTCCGACACCGTCGCGGTAGCGACAGACCGCGATCGCGCTGTAGGTTCCCTCGGCGATCAGTCGGTCGACGGTAGCTGCCGACAGACCCGGCTGATCACCGAGCATCAAGACGATTCCGGCGGCACGGGGGTCCACCGCACGCAGGGCCGAACGCAACGACGACGAACAACCCGAAGCGAAGTCCTCGGCGAAGGCCACCTCCAGCCCGGCGAGATCGACCCGCTGCCGGACCGCCGTCGCCGCGCCGCCGAGGGTGACGATGATCTGGTCGAAAGCACAGCTACGCACCACGTCGAGGGTGGCACCGAGAACGGTCGTATTCCGGTACGGCAGTAGCTGTTTCGGAGTTCCAAGACGCCGTGAGACTCCCGCGGCGAGTACCACTCCGGTGACGAACCCGGTCGTCATGAGCCCGCCTTCGCCGCGGCGAAACGGGTGTGACAGCCCGAGCCGCAGAACCAGTAGTCGACATCGTCGATTGTGAGATGGGGTGTGTCCGGCCCGACCGTCACGGTCATGCCGCACACCGGGTCGAGCGCCTCGACCGCGGCCTGCACCGGGCGCGGCGGCACGGCCAAGCCGCCTCGGCGGATCGCCTGGATCACTTGCGCGACAATCGAGACGGCGATCTCCGCGGAGGTTTTGGCGCCGATCGGCAACCCCACCGGGGTGCGCACCCGCGCTCGCTCGGCGTCGGTCAACTCCAGCCCCTCGAGAATCGACGCTCCCCGAACCTTGCTGGCCACCAACCCGATATATTCCACGCCCGCGTCGAGCGCGGCGCGGATCATCTCGGCTTCCGGACCACCGTGGCTGGCGATCACCACTGCCGTCGTATCGGCCGGCGAATCCGGTGAGTCGGCTTCGGCGGCGGTGCGTTGCACCTCGAATCCGACCAGCTCGCACATTTCGGCCAGGACATCCGCGATGGGCGTCGCGCCGCAGATGCGCACCAGCGGCGCCGGGATCTGCGGCTCGAGGAATATCTCCAACGCGCCGCCGGACAGGCAGGGATTCACCACGACCGTCGCGCCGGGCGCTTCGGGAAACTGCAGATCGCCGTCGGGAAGTACCCGCAGCAGCACACTCTCGTGCGACTGCAGCGCACCCAGTGCCGCCTTGCGGACCGAGTTCTGGGCGCACTGGCCGCCGACGAATCCTTCGATCGTCCCGTCCTGCAACAGGATCGCCTCGTCCCCGGCGTGCGCCGAGGTCGGCTGCTGCGCACGCACGACGGTGGCGTGCACGAACGGAGTCCGGGTGCGGACCAGTTGCAGTGCACGTTCGCTCATCTTCATCGGTGATCCCATCGCTCACACCCACCTCAGATGGGCGGTCGGGCCCGCCCCTGCATGGCCTCCCACACCCGCGACGGGGTCAGCGGCATGTCGGCGTGCCGAACTCCGAACGGCGCCAACGCATCCACCACCGCGTTGACCACCGCTGCCGGCGATCCGACCGTCGCCGATTCGCCGATGCCTTTGGCACCGATCGGGTGATGCGGTGACGGGGTGACCGTGTAGCCGGTCTCCAGATGCGGAACTTCCAGCGCCGTCGGGATGAGGTAATCCATCAGGGATCCGCCGAGGCAGTTGCCGTCCTCGTCGAAGGCCATGATCTCCATCAGCGCCATGCCGATGCCGTCGGTGATGCCGCCGTGCACCTGCCCCTCGATGATCATCGGATTGATCCGGGTGCCGCAGTCGTCGACGGCCAGGAAGCGCCGCACCTTCACCACGGCGGTCCCCGGGTCGATGTCGACGACGCAGAAGTACGCGCCATACGGGTAGGTGAGATTCTCCGGGTTGTAACAGATCTGCGCATCGAGTCCGCCCTCGATGCCCTCGGGCAGATCACCGGCGCCGTGTGCGCGCATCGCGATCTGCTGGATCGTCACGGCCGCGGACGGATCACCCCTGACGTGGAACGAGCCCTTCTCCCACTCGAGGTCGGCGACGGAGACCTCGAGCATGCCCGACGCGATGATCCGTGCCTTGTCGCGGACCTTCCGCGCCACCAGGGCGGCCGCGGCGCCCGAGACCGGTGTCGACCGGCTGCCATAGGTGCCCAGGCCGAACGGAGTCTGATCGGTATCGCCGTGCACCACGTCGATATCGTCGGGCGGTATGCCGAGTTCCTCGGCGACGATCTGGGCGAAGGTCGTCTCGTGCCCTTGCCCTTGGGTCTGAACTGCAAGGCGCACAACAGCTTTGCCGGTCGGGTGGACGCGCAGCTCGCAACCGTCGGCCATCCCGAGCCCGAGGATGTCCATATCCTTGCGCGGACCCGCGCCGACGGCCTCGGTGAAGAAGGACATCCCGATACCCATCAGCTCACCGCGGGCGCGCTTGTCCCGCTGCTCCTTTCGCAGGGCGGCGTAGCCGATCATGTCCATCGCCAGGCGCATGGTCTTCTCGTAGTCGCCGGAGTCGTAGACCCAGCCCGTCTTGCTGGTGTACGGGAACTGTTCGGGGCGAAGGAGATTGCGCAGCCGCAGCTCGGCCGGATCCATCTTCAGTTCATGGGCCAGGCAATCGACCAACCGCTCGACGAAGTAGACCGCCTCGGTGATCCGGAACGAGCACGCGTACGCGACGCCCCCGGGCGCTTTGTTCGTGTAGACCGCGGTCATCCTGCAGTAGGCGGCCTCGATGTCGTAGCTGCCGGTGAACACGCCGAAGAAGCCGGCCGGATACTTCAGCGGCGCCGCCGTCCCGTTGAACGCGCCATGGTCGGCGAGCACGGTCGACCGGATGGCCAGGATCTTGCCCTCGGCGGTGGCGGCGATCTCGCCGACCATGATGTAGTCGCGGGCGAACCCGGTACTGGTGAGGTTCTCGCTGCGATCCTCCATCCATTTCACCGGCTTGCCCAGCAGCAGCGACCCGACGATGGCGCAGACGTATCCCGGATAGATGGGCACCTTGTTGCCGAAACCACCGCCGATATCGGGTGAGATCACCCGGATCTTGTGCTCGGGCAGCCCGGCCACCAACGCGTAGAGCGTGCGGTGCGCGTGCGGCGCCTGGCTCGTCGACCACAGTGTGAGCTTGCCCGTCACGGGATCCAGATCCGCGACCGCACCGCAGGTCTCCATCGGGGCGGGATGCACTCGCGGATAGACGATCTCCTGCTCGACGACGACGTCGGCGCGCGCGAACACCGCCTCGGTGGCGGCGGCGTCGCCGGTCTCCCAGTCGAAACAGTGGTTGTTCTGCTTGCCGTCGAGATCGTCGCGGATCACCGGCATTCCGGGCGCCAGTGCGGTCCGGGCGTCGATCACCGGATCGAGCATCTCGTACTCGACGTTGATGAGCTCCAGCGCATCACGCGCCGAATAGCGATCCTCGGCGACGACGAAGGCCACCTCCTGGCCCTGGAACCGGACCTTGTCCGTCGCCAGCACCGCCTGCACATCGTTGGACAGCGTCGGCATCCAGGCCAGTCCCTTCGCCGCCAGATCCGCACCCGTGACAACCGCTCTGACCTTCGGATGCGCCTGCGCCGCAGAGACATCGACGTTCACGATCCGCGCGTGCGCGAACGGGGAGCGCAGGATCGCCATATGCAGCATGCCGGGCAGTGACACGTCGTCGACGTAATTGCCGTGCCCGCGAATGAACCGCGGATCCTCCTTGCGGAGCATCCTGCCGTGACCGCACGGCTTGTGGTCGTTGTCGACACGGTCTTTCGGCCGGGACTCGACGGTGCTCATCACGTTCTCCCTACCGGCGTCGGCGTGGCGGCCGGTTCGGGCTGCGCCGCTTCGCCTCGTTGCCTCGCAGCGGCCCATTGGATCGACCGCACGATGGTGGTGTATCCGGTGCAGCGGCAGATCTGGCCCGAGATCGCCTCCCGGATCGTCTGCTCGTCCGGATTCGGGTCGCGGTCGAGCAGGGCGCGGGCAGTGATCATCATTCCGGGCGTGCAGAATCCGCATTGCAGCCCGTGACACTGCATGAAGCCCTCCTGCACGGGATCGAGCCGGCCGTCCACCTCGAGCCCCTCGACGGTGCGCACCGCACGACCGCCGGCCATGACGGCCAGCATCGTGCACGACTTCACCGGTTCGCCGTCGACCTCCACCACGCAGGTGCCGCAGTTGCTGGTGTCACAGCCCCAGTGGGTTCCGGTGAGCCGCAACTGATCTCGCAGGAAATGCACGAGCAGGGTGCGTGGCTCGACCTCCGCGGTCACCGGCTCGCCGTTGACGGTCATGGTTACCTGCATGGCTAATTCCCTTCCAGCGCAGGGGCATCGAGTACTCGCTCGACCGCGCTGCGCAGCACGCGAATCGTCAGTTCGGACGCGAGATGGCGCTTGTAGTCCGCGCTGCCGCGCGCATCGGAGACCGGTGAGCACGCCGCGCTCGCGCGACGGCCCGCCTCCGCGAATATTTCTTCGGTGGGCCGCTCGCCGATGAGCACGTCCGCCGCGCCGGCCAGCGCCGCCGGATCCGGGCCGACCGCCGTCAGGCCGATCCGCGCGGCCGCTATCGCCTCGCCGCCCAGTGTCACCGTCGCGCCGGACGCCGCGATCGCCCAGTCGCCGACCCTGCGCTCCACCTTCGCGTAGGCGCTCGATGTCCGATGCCGCACCGGAATTCGGATCTCGAGCAGAAGTTCGTTGTGCGACATCGCGGTTTCGTACGGACCGACCAGGAAGTCGTCCATCGCTATCTCCCGGTCGCCGGACGGCCCGCGGACCAGGCAGGTGGCGCCCAGGACCGTGCAGACCGTGCAGAGATCCTCGGCGGGATCGGCCTGGCACAGCGAGCCGCCGATGGTGCCGCGATTGCGCACGACCGGGTCCGCGATCACGCGCTCGGCGTCACGGAAGATCGGGCACACCTCGGCGAGCTCGGCGGACTCGAGCACATGCCGATGCCGGACCATTGCCCCGATGCGCACCAGGGTCGGATCGGTGACGATGTAACCCAGTTCAGCGGCCAGGTCGTTGATGTCGATGAGATATTCCGGATTGGCCAGACGCAGCTTCATCATCGGCAGCAGGCTGTGCCCGCCCGCGACGATGCGCGCCTCCTCCCCCAACCGGTCCAGCAGTCCGATGGCGTGATCCACGCCCGTTGCGCGCTCGTATTCGAATGGCCCAGGAACTTGCATGTGATCGACCTCACATCAGCGGGAACAAGCCAAGCCTCTGCCGAGCCGACGCAGCCGTCAAGACCGATTCAAGGAATCGCTTAATTCGCTGTTCGCGCTGGTCGTGTGGTGAATCCGGCCGCCTGTTCGGGTCAGTGATGCGCCGTGTCCGCCCCAGCGTCGCGCGATGATCTCGGCCGCGATGGAAACCGCCGTCTCTTCCGGTGTCCGACCGCCCAGATCCAGCCCGATCGGGCTGGCGAGCCGGGCGAGTTGCTCCTCGGTGAGGCCCGCCCGTCGCAACCGGCCCAGCCGCTCGTCGTGCGTGCGGCGCGACCCCATGGCACCGACATAGCCGATCTCCGGCGCGCGCAGCGCCACCTCGAGCAGTGGAACGTCGAACTTGGGATCGTGGGTCAGCACGCAGACGACGGTCCGCGAGTCGACCGCGCCCGCCGCGATCTGCGCGGCCAGATAGCGGTGCGGCCAGTCGATGACGACCTCGTCGGCTGTCGGGAACCGGGCGGAAGTGGCGAAGATCGGCCGCGCGTCACACACCGTCACCCGGTACCCGAGGAACGATCCCTGCTGGGCGACGGCGGCCGCGAAATCGATCGCCCCGAACACCAGCATCCGCGGCTGCCGGGCGTAACTGGCGACGAAAACGCCCATGCCCGCACCGCGACGCTGCCCGTCCGGACCGTAGGACAGCACTTCGGTGCGCCCCGCCGCGAGCAGCCCGCGTGCGTCATCGGTGACCGCCTCGTCGGCGCGCGCCGACCCCAGCGTGCCCTGCGCACTGTCCGGCCGGATCAGCAGCCGTCGCCCTGTCCGGCCGGCGTCGGGGTGCTCGATAACGGTCGCGATCGCGACCGGCCGGTGATCGGCGATGTCCGCGGCGACTTCGCCGAGTTCGGGAAACGTCTCCCGCGAGATGGCCTCGACGAAGATGTCGACGATGCCGCCGCAGGTCAGACCGACGGCGAACGCGTCCTCATCGGAGAGCCCATACCGCTGCAGCACCGGAGAACCGGTCCGGATGACGTCGGTGGCGAGTTCGTAGACCGCGCCCTCCACGCACCCACCCGAGACCGAACCGCCGACCGTGCCGTCCGGGGCGACGACCATAGCGGCACCGGGCGGTCGCGGCGACGAGCGGAACGTCCGCACGACCGTCGCCACCCCTGCCGTGCCCCCGGCGTTCCATGTTGTCATCAGATCCGTGAGCACGTCCTGCATGATGCGTCCTCCAGACGCGATGCAGCCGTCGGCGCTGCGTACACCTCCAAAGTAGACTCGGATCGTGACGCCCGCCCAGCTTCGGGCCTACTCGACCGTGGTTCGGCTCGGCTCCGTCCGTGCGGCGGCCAGAGAGCTGGGGATGACCGACGCCGGTGTCTCGACACACATCGCCCAGCTGCGCAAGGAGCTCGACGACCCGCTGTTCACCCGCAGGGCGTCGGGTCTGGCCTTCACGCCCGGCGGGCTGCGCCTGGCCAGCCGGGCGATCGAGATTCTCGGATTGCAGAGCCAGACCGCCATCGAGGTGAGCGAGGCAGCGCACGGCCGGCGGTTGCTCCGCATCGCGGCATCGAATGCGTTCGCCGAACATGCCGCGCCCGGCCTCATCGACCTGTTCGCCGCGCGGGCCAAGGATCTGTCGGTCGAGCTGAGCGTGCATCCCACCAGCCGGTTCCACAGCTTGATCGAGAGCCGTGCGGTGGATATCGCGCTGGGGCCCGGACAGGACGCCACCGACACGGCCATCAGCGCTCAGCCGTTCCTGAAGTATCAGATCATTTCGGTCACGCGACCCGACAGCCCGCTGGCCTGCGCCGCACCGTATCCGGCGTTGCTGCGGGAGCAGCAGTGGATGCTCGGGCCCAGCGCCGGCAGTGTCGACGGACACATCGCGACGATGCTGCGGGAATTGGCCATTCCCGAATCACACCAGCGGATCTTCCAGAGCGATGCCGCCGCCCTCGAAGAGGTCCGCCATGTCGGGGGCATCACGCCGATAATCGGCTTCGCCGTCTCCTCCGACCTCGCGACCGGCCGGTTGAGCCACATCAAGGGGCCAGGCCTGCAGATCTCCGATGAGTGGTGCGCGACCACCCTGCCGCCCGATACCCGCCAGCCCGCGGTCTCGGAACTCTTGCGGTTCATCACCACCCCACGGTGCATCCAGGCGATGATCCGCGGATCCGGCGTCGGCGTCACCCGGTTCCGCCCGAAAGTGCATGTGACACTGTGGAGTTGAACGCGGGCACGTATTCCTGGTTCGCCATGGCAGATGCACCAGGCGAAATCCCAAGGGCGCGACTGCTCGTCCCCGGCGAGCATGCCGACACGAATCAGTGCACGCCGGCATCGTTGCCCGAATCGCCGTGGATCCGCTCGCCGGGTTGTGCGCCTAGGCCATCGTGAGCACGTCGTGGACCAGTTGGTCCGCGTAGTCCCGGTCGACGGACAGGCCGAAGACCACGTGGTGATACATCGGTGCGATCACATGATCGAGGACCTGCTGCTCGGTCGGCACCCGCTCCCCGCGCGCCCTCGCCCGGTCCAGCATCACCTCGGCCTGCGCGCGGCGCTGCTCCCAGCACGGGCAGGTGCCCACCTCGTCCCGGGCGGAGACCATGGCGCGCAGGTAACGGGTCCGGCGCGGTTGGGTGATGTCGTCGACCACGATCCGAGCCCACGCCGACAGGTCACCGCGCAGTGACCCGGTGTCCGGCGGTTCGTCGCCGTCCTTGGTGAGCGCGGCGACGGCGACCTCCTCCAGCAGCGTGTCCACATCGCCCCAGCGGCGATAGATGCTGGTGGGATTGATGCCCGCCCGGTTGGCCAGCAGCGGGATGGTGATGCGGTCCGCCTTGCCCTCACCCATGAGCTGGCCGACGGCGGTGTAGACCGCGTCCCGGACCTTCGCGCTGCGCCCGCCCGGACGCCGGGCTGGTGTGGTGGCCGACATACGACCATTATTGCAGAAGTCTTTGCTTTAACCTTCACCCCGTGTACCGTCCACTAAAGCAACAGTATTCGCTTTAAACGACGTGGGGGTTCTCCATGCTGATCGCTCCGGCCACCCGGCGCATATCGTCCGGGCTGGCCACCGCCCTGCCCGCGGCGACCATGCTGACGTTCCTCGCCGCGTCCAGCGCGCCGACCCCGCTCTACCGTGTCTACCAGGCGCGCTGGGCGTTCTCCTCGGGCATGCTGACAGTGATCTTCGGCGTCTACGCGGTGTGCCTGTTGCTGGCGCTGCTGACCGTCGGGTCCCTGTCCGACCACGTGGGACGCCGCCCGGTGATCCTCGCCGCCATCGCGCTCGACGCGGTGGCCATGCTGGTGTTCAGCACCGCGGACGGCGTTGCGTTGCTGATCGCGGCGCGCATGGTGCAGGGCATCGCGACCGGCGCGGCGACCGGTGCGCTGGCCGCCGCCATCCTGGACGCGGAGCGACCACACGGGCCGATCGTGAACAGCGTTGCTCCGGTGGCGGGTCTGGCAGTCGGCGGACTCGGTTCCGCGGCGCTGGTCCAATTCCTGCCATGGCCGCGCCAAACCGTGTATCTGGTGCTGATCGTGTTGTTCGCGGTCGAGGCGATCGGCACGATCATGGTGACCGAGACCTCGCCGATGATGCCCGGCGCACGGCAGGCGATCCGGCCGCATGTCGGCGTCCCGGCCGCAGCGCGGAACGCGTTCGCGGCCACCGCGCTGCTGGACATCGCGGCGTGGGCATTGAGCGGCTTCTACCTCTCCCTCGGCCCGAGCCTGGTCCGTGTGGTCACCGGCTCGAACTCGATCCTGCTCGGCGGGTTGCTGGTGTTCACACTGGCCGGGGTCGGTGCGGCGACGATCTGGCTGCTGCGCACGGTCGCGGCCACCCGGGTGATGCGCTTCGCAGCCGCCGCGCTGGCGATCGGTATCGCGGTGACCATCGCGGCCATCCAAGCCGGGTCACCGACGCTGCTGTTCGCGGGCACCGTGATCGCCGGGATCGGCTTCGGCGCCAGCTTTCAAGGCATTACCCGCACCGTCTTCCCGCTCGCACCGGCCACCGAACGCGGCAAACTCGTCGCCGCGTTCTACGTGCTCAGCTACCTCGCATTCTGCATCCCGGCCGTCGCGGCGGGCGTCATCGCGACCAGCATCGGCCTGCTGACCACCGCGACCGGCTACGGCGTCATGCTGATCGCGCTCGCGGTCACCGCACTGGTTCCCCGGCGGTCGCGGTGATGAAGGCCAGGGCCCGCGGCTACCGGCGCGGACGTGTGCCAAGGTGAGACAAGGCTCGTCGCCGAGATCTCCACGCGCGTTCTCGGACTGGCGATTTCGCTGGCCGAAGTGACCGTAGGAGGTTCGTTTCAGGACCGAAGGCTCCTCAGGCCGGTGCGGATTTCGCTGACCAGGATTTCGGGCTGCTCGAAGGCTGCGAAATGTCCGCCCTTGTCGGCCTCGCCGTAGTGAATCAAGTCGGCATAGGTGTCTTCGATCCAGCTTCGCGGCAGGCGCGGGATGTCCCGTGGGAACACAGTCACCGCAACCGGCAGCGTGAGCTTCGGCCCGGCGAGGCTGGCCGACTTGTTCTCCCAGTAGATGCGGGCGGATGAGGCGGCACTGTTCGTAAACCAGTAGAGCGAAATTGCGTCCAGCATCTCATCGGTGCTGAGAGTGTCCTCGGCGAGTCCGTGATTGTCCGTCTTGGATTGAAACTTTTCGTAGATCCAGACGGCCTGGCCTGCCGGAGAGTCTGCCAGAGCGAATCCGACGGTCTCCGGCTTCGTGGCCTGAAGGTGGTTCGATCCGCCGAGTTCACCGGTGTAGAGGGCGAGGGTGTCGACGGCGTAGCGCTCTTCGGGCGACAACCTGTCGGGTACCTGTGCGGGAAAAGCGTATTGAGTGTTCAAGTGAATTCCGATAAGTCCCTCGGGCCGCAGGACCCCGAGGGCAGAAGTGACGACGGCACCCCAATCACCACCTTGAGCGGCCCAGTTATCGTAGCCGAGACGCGTCATGAGTTCCGCCCAAGCGGCTGCGATGCGGGAGACAGTCCACCCCGTCTCGGTCGGCTTCTGGGAAAAACCGAATCCGGGCAGCGACGGGACGACCACGTCGAAGGAATCTTCGACGTTTCCTCCGAATGCCACCGGGTCGGTCAGCGGGCCGATCAGTTTCAGGAATTCGACGATCGAACCCGGCCATCCGTGCGTCAAGATGAGGGGCATCGCATTCGGATTCTCGGACTTGACATGGATGAAGTGAATATCGAGCCCATCGATCGTGGTCAGGAAATGCGGGAAACGATTGAGTTCCGACTCGAATCGCCGCCAGTCGTACTCTCGCTGCCAGTAGTCGATCAGCGATTTGGCATTCTCCAAGCGGACACCTTGCGACCAGTCCGGGACGGTTTCCGGGTTCGGCCATCGCGTTCTGGCCAGTCGCTGCTTCAAGTCTTCGATCTCGGAGTCGGAGATCGCGACGGTGAATGGGCGGACGAGGCTTGGGGGTGCGGGCGTCGATGCGGTCATTGGCCTGTTCTCCAGAACTCTTGCTTCACGGTGCGGCGATCCGCTGCACACGAGTGTGTAATGCACACCGGTGTGCAATCTACTTCATTGCACACTGTTGTGCAATGATTGGAAGGTGCAGATCGAATCCGCCCGGGCGCGCTCCATGAACGACACGCGGAGTCTCATCCTCGACGTCGCACTCGAGGTCTTGGGGCAGAACCCGGACGCCGGCATGGGCGACATCGCCTCCGCCGCCGGCGTGGTCCGCCGCACCGTCTACGGCCACTTCCCCACCCGCGCCGACCTCGTGCGGAACCTCGCGCAACGGGCGGTAAACGAGATCGTCGCCGTGCTCACCGAGGTCAACGCGTCCGACGGAGGAGTCGAGGCGGCATGGGTCGATTTCATCGCCCGCGTGTGGCCCTTGACGCACCGGTACCGAGTGCTTCTGGCGCTTCGGCGTGGCGAGTACGGCGAGGAGATCCACGCCCTACTGGGACCGGTCGACAAGATCCTTGCCGACCTCGTGCAACGAGGCCAGGACACCGAAGTATTCGGACGACACCTGCCCGCGGACATTCTCAGCCAACTCGCCTATGCCGCTGTGTTCGCCATCGCGGACAACCACCGTTCCAATGAGACCCTCGACGCCGGCGCGGCAACAATTACCAGCCTGCTCATGCTGGGAGTTCCCGAGCCACGCGCACAAGCTCTCGTGGGCGGACAGCCGTGACGCGCAGCATCTTCCGGAGATGATGCCGTCACGCGGCACCCACACCTTGTCCCCGGCTTTCGCATCAAACATCGTTACCCCGAAACGGTCTACCGCATGAGGACGGAGATGCGCTGGTGGCAGTTCCCAGCTTGGAAGATGTCGATTTTGTCCTGCTCGGTGAGGAAGTCCAGCTCCGAGATCACCGGCACCAGATGAATATCAACCGCCACCGTGGATCTGCGGACGTACCCGGTCAGCATCGACGGCGGCGCCGTACATGTGGAAATCCCGGACTCGATACCGGCCGCATCGTCTCTCGCCGAGGACCGGATGAGTGACTAGCACGGGCGCACTCCCCCGCGCTCAGCTGCTCACCTGCCCCACAGTGACAGCGGATGGTTCTACTCGTCATCGGTGTTGGAGTCGGCGAGCCTTTTGTCCGGCAACACGAACGCCAGCACCAACCCGATGACGAAAAGCGGTGCCATGTAGAGAAAAATCGGGATCAGGGCGTCGTGGTAGGCGTCGATCACGATCCTCCGCAGGCGTGCGGGAAGCCCGTGAACCAGCGCCGGGGTGACGGCTTCGATCGGGCCGACAAGACTTCGGTCGCCTACCGACAGTCGGTGGCCCAGGTGCTCGACGACCCGGCTGGTGAAGGCCGCGCCGACGGCCGCGACGCCGATGGTCGCGCCGATCTCCCGGAAGAAGCTGTTGGCGGCCGTGGCTGTGCCCACCAGGGAATAGCCGAACGCGTTCTGCACGGCGAGCACCAACGTCTGGAACAGCAATCCCGCACCCACCCCGAGCACCAACAGGTAGAGACAGAAAACCGAAATCGGAGTTGTCGTCCGCAACGACGCGAACAGCAATGACGCAATCAACACGAACGCGGATCCGAGAATCGGGAACGGTTTGTATCGCCCGGTGCGGCTCATCAACGTCGCCGAGAGAGAGCTGGCGCCGAAGATGCCGGCGACCATCGGCAGCATGAGCAATCCCGAACGCGACGCGCTGTATCCGTACACCATCTGCATATATGTCGGCGAGTAGCTGATCGCGGCAAATGTGCCGACGCCGACGCAGATCATGCCGATGAGGGTCGCGATATCGAAAATGCGATTGGTGAACAGCCGCAAGGGAACTATGGGTTCCACCGCGCGACTCTGTGACCAGAGGAACGCGATCCATCCGGCCACCGCACCCGCGATCAGACCGAGGATCAGCGCCGAGGACCACGGATGGGCGGTGCCGCCCCAATCGGCTACCAGCACCGTGCATACGACGGCGATGGCCATCAGCACGATGCCCGAATAGTCGACGCGGACTCTCCCCGACCTGCGCGGAAGCTCGAGGGCGAAGACGCATACGGCCAGCGCCAGCAGGCAGCCCGGCACGTTGATCCAGAAACACCAGCGCCACCCGATGCCGTCGGTGAACCACCCGCCGAGCAACGGACCCGCGACGGTGGAAATGCCGAAGAGGGCCCCGACCGGCGCCAGATAGGTCGCACGCTTGCGCGGCGGCACGAGGTCCGCAACGATCGCCTGCGCGGTGATCATCAGCCCGCCACCGCCGGCGCCCTGCACCACCCGGCCGGCAATGAGCACAGCCATATTCGGCGCCGCGGCGGCCACCACGGAACCGACGAGGAAGATGGCGATGGCCCCGGCGAAGACGCTCTTGCGGCCGATCAGGTCGCCGAGCCGGCCGTAGACCGGCATCACGATCGTCACAGCGAGGATGTAAGCCGTTGTCACCCAAGACATCTGGTCGATACCGTGGAGATCGCCGACGATCGTCGGCAACGCCGTGCTGACGATCGTCTGATCGAGCGATGACAACAGCATCACCAGCAGGATCCCGGCGTAGGTCAACCGAAACCGGTTCGGCGCGACCGTCGGCTCCGCCGCCGCGCGTGTGTCTTGTATGTCTTCACTCATCCGGACTCCACCTCATCGACCCCTCGGAACCCAGCTGGTCCACACGCTCGATCCCGGTCCGCGACGGTAGTGCGCCGCGCATTGTTCGGACAGCGGGCCATCCCGCCGGACGGAACCGTGTTTCGTCGGCTGCCCTACGTCATCACGTTGGGACGCAACGTCTCTCGGGTCGGACAGACAGCGGCTATCGCTTCGGCAGCGGTGCTCTCACGTCCGCTCACCGAACCTGGCGGCGAGCTGGCTCAGCGCGGTCTCGACGTCGTGTGTCGCGCCGGCGCGCGCCGCTTCCTCGATCTCATCGGGCAGCACGAGCATGACCTCGTACCGGACGGTGCTGCCGCCGTCGTCGGGGGTGACCACGAAGGTCGCGGCCATCTCGGTGGACGGCACCGGTTGGCCCGGCAACGGTGAGTACGCATAGGTGCGTGCGCTGTCATCGCGGCTGACGACGCGGTCCAGGATCGTGCGCCCGCTCGTGAAATTCACCTCCCGCACCCCGTCGTCACCGACCCGCACCGACCCGATATGCGGTTGCCATTCGGCGTATCTCGAGAAGTCGCTCACGAACTCCCACACCACATCCGCGTCCGCGCTCAGCGAAAGAGCGCGCTCGACTCGTACCCGTCCCATCCGGCTCTCGGCTCCTTCATGTATCGGTTGTCCATCTCTGCCGGATCAGACCGGGTCCGACCCGAAGTAGACGCTCGCGAAAACGCGCGAGGCGGTGGTCGCCCTCGGGAACACGTTGGTGCGCGCCATCGAGAAGTCCCGGTAGTAGCGCTGCATGCGCGAGCCGTTCCGCGGGCCCTCACTGCTGCCCGCGGTACTGAAGAGCAATTCGACTGCGTCCCACGCGAGTTCGAAGATCACGAAGTGCGTCGACAGATCCAGGCGCGCCAATCGTTCGGGCCAGTCGCCGTCCGGATTCTCGACGCAGTCGCGGCAGCACTCGGCGAACTTCGCCGCGCCCGCCAGCAAGATGTCCTCGGCGGCATCGATCTTGGCGATCGCCTCGGCGAACCAGCGCTGGTATTGCTCGGCGGTGTGCCGCGGTCGCGGATTGGGACCGGCCGTCTTCTTCTCCCGCAGGAGGCGCTCGTACTCGTCGGCGGCGGCGCGGGCCGTGCCGACGAGGATCGCGCCGATCTCGAGCACTCCGTAACCGTCGGTGATACCGGCATACAACGGGTTGCCGTGCAGCTGATAGCCCGGCGAGTCACGTCCGGTGGGCACATCGCGGATCGATCCCGGCACCAGGAACTCGTCGGGGATCACGGCGCCTTCGACGGAAATGCTGTTCGACCCGCTCCCGGACATGCCGAGTACGGAAGCGGCCCAATCGTCGACGAGGGTCCACTGATCGCGCGGGATGACGACCGTACCCACGGGTGCGGTCGGATCGTCCGTTCCGATCCGCACGCCGAGCATCGCGTGCGTCGCGTACGGCGCGCCCGAGCAGTAGTCCCATCGACCCGAAACAGACCAGCCGTCGGCCACAGGTGTTGCCGTACCCATCGGAATGGGACGCAATGGTGCGGCGAAGTGACCCGAACCGTAGACCGCGTCCTGAGCCGCCCGAGAGAAGAAGCTCGCCATCTCGATGTGGTGTCCGGCGGCCAGGCACAGACACCACCCCGTGCCAGGACAGCCGCGGGCGATCTCGACGATCACCTTCAGGAACGAGGCGACGTCGAACTCGTAGCCGCCGTAGGCGCGCGGCTGCTGCATGCGGTAGAAGCCGGCCTTCGCGAACAGATCATGCGTCCGCGGCGAGTAGGTGCCGCGCGCCTCGGTCGCCGCCTGTTCGTCGCGAAGCGTGCCGCGCAGCGCACGGGCGCGTTCGATCATGACCGCCGCCGTCACGTCCGGCTCGGGCGTGGTGTGCGCCGCGACCGCCGAGATGTTCACGCCGACTCACGTGCGGCGGCGAGGTTCCCGTAACGGCCGCGGAAGAAGATGAGCGGTACCGCCTCCTCGGCGGCCTCCAAACCGAGTACCCGAGCCACGGCGATGGTGTGGTCACCGCCGTCGTATTCGGTCTCGAGCTCCACGTCGATCCATGCCACGGCCTCGTCGAGCCCGGGTCCGCCGATGCGTTCGTGCCAGCCCACGCCGTTGAATCGGTCGCCCTTACCGGCGAACTGCCGACTCAGCGGCTCGTGATGTTCGGCCAGCACGTTCACGCACAGCCGACCGGCCGCACGCAGGTCCGGCCAGGTCGAGGACGAACGCGCGGGACAGAACAGGATCAGGGCCGGGTCGAGGGACAGCGAGGTCACGCTGTTGGCCGCCATACCGATGGGCCCCTCGTCGCCGCGTGCGGTCAGCACGGTGACCCCGGTCGGCAGGTGGCCGAGGACTCGGCGATAGAGCTCGGGTCGAATATCCACTTTCGCGAATTCCGAAGGTGATCGGAGGTCCCGGTCAGGCAGAGACGGAGTGGGAGCGCTCATGGTGAAACCTTTCGTTTTCGTTGCGTCGGATCACGCCACCGCGGCCGTCGGTGCGTCCGCGGTGGCGGGCGAAGCACACGTCAGAACCCAGCCAGAGATCGTCGATGCCACCGTGTATCCGCGGTCGCTCAGCGATCGGGTGACAGCCTCGAGCAACGCGGGGTCCTCCGCGTGAGTCGAGTCGACCAACAGCAGGCCGTCGGCGATGTTCAGCAACCGCATGTCGGCGGCGAGACTCGCCACGGCTCTGGGGATCGCGCGAACGGTGACTCCCTCGGGGCGATCCGTTCGCACCTTGCCGATCAGCGAGACCCGCAGCAGCAGCTTGACGCTGTCGCCGTACTCTCCGCGCAACTGGCGGGACGCCTTCTGCGCGGCCGCGAGGTCGGGACAATCGAGGATCACCGGGCCGAGGTCGCCGCTCTCGGCCGTCGCCGGTACGAACGTGCTACGACGCGAACCGCGCATGAGGTAGATGTCAATCTCCATGGGAGCCTCCAATTCTCGGCATTCTCGATGTGATCACCGACGAGCCCGCGACCTGGCCAGCGCGAAAACCGGCTCGACCGAGTCCAGCTTCTCGGCCCGGCGGACCAGGTCGACCACCTCGTCGAGGGTCTCCTCGCCGCCGGGTAGGCCATCCGCTCCGCCGCGCAATCGCTCGGCCAGGACGTCGAATGTCCAGAGCATGTCGGCATAGTCGAGTGAGTCGGTGTACATGTGGCCGTCGAGCGTCTCCACCTCGATGGTCGGGGAGAACATCGGCTGTCCGTGCACCCCGATCAAGGTGAATCGCGTGAGATAGTCGAGAATCGTTGTGTCAGAAGCTATCCCGGCGCGCGACTGGCCCACGATCGGGTAGTCGCCGCTGAGCAGCACGTGCGCGACGTAGTACGGCGTGGAACCGATCCGCGGCGCGGAGACGTTCGCGATCTTCGGGAAAGCCGGGCTCGGATAGAGCGTCTCGAGATAGTTGAGGCGAATGGTCACCGACCGCACGTCCGTCGCGCTGAGTTCGTACTTCTGCTTCATCGCGCGGATCAGCTCGATGGGGCCCTGGTTGTAGCCCGAGCAGGCGTAGAGCCGGTACATCACCTGCAGGAGACGGTAATCGCGACCCAATCCGTCGGTGAGGCTCGCGAGATCGAGGGACAGCGGGCCGTCGAACACGTACGACAGCCGCCCGTCCCGGCTGCCGGCGAAGCCGTTGAGGAATCCGGCATCGCCTTCGATGACGGTCTCGGATCCCTTGATATCCCCGAGCGCCGCGGTCATGGCGGCGAAGGTGCCCTGCCGTGCCGCAACGGCCTCGTGGATGACCCGTTCGCCGCCGCCCGCACGGCCGTCCTCGTTGAGTCCGCCCGCACAGTTCGCCGCGATCGCGATCGCGGCCACCAGTCCGTCCTCGTCGAGGTCGAGCAACTTACCGGAGACCATCGCCGCACCCATGGTCGAGAACACCGGCGACGGCCGGAAACCGTGCGCGGACACGGTCGGGATGAAGTCGTGGGCGAGGCGGCATTCGAACTCGTAGCCGACCGCCAGCGCGGTGATGACGTCCCGCATGCCCTTTCCGGACAGCTCGGCGTTGGTGAGCGCGGCCGCGATCAGGGACGGGCCGGGGTGGGTCAACATGCGGTACGAGTCGTAGAGCCCCGCGCAGTGGAACAGCTCGCAGTTGGCGAACACCGCCCCGCCGCGGGTCACGGGCACCGAACGGCCGAAGACCGACGCCCCGCCGGGATGGTGTTCCTCGACCTCGATCTGCCGCACCAACGCCGTCCCGTGCTCGTCGGCCTGTCCGTGCAGACCGGCGACGAGATGTAACAGTATGAGCGACTTGATCTTTGCGACGACCTCGGACGGCAGGTCATCGAATGTGGTGGTGGCGGCCCAGCGGGCGAACTGCCGGCTGATCGACGCAACGGGCATCTCGAATTCTCCTATCCCGCAAGACTGTCCAGTGGCTCGTAGCCGTCGAGCCGCAGCCAGGACTGGATACGGCAGATGTCGGGCGTGCCGAATTCGTGCAGATGCCCCCACGCGCTGCGGATGTAGCCCTCGATCGGCAGGTCCTTCAATGCCCCTCGGCCGCCCCATATCTCGGCGGCGCGAGCGGCCGTGCCCGTCTGCACATCGTGTGCGGCCATGGCGCACAGGTTCACCCCGAGGGTGTCGAAGACCACCTTGCCGGTCTTGGCCGCCTCGTCGACCTCCCATGCCGTCCGGTACACCTTGAGCCGCAGGTCCTCGATCATCGAATGCATCTCGGCGAGTTTCATGCCGACGTTCGAGTGCTCATAGATGGGCTTGCCGCCCTGCACGCGCCGCTTCGCCTCGGCCTTGGTGAGCTCGTAGATCTTCTGGGCCTCGCCGACGACGCTCGCGGGCCACAGCAGGTTGTACACCGAACGGCCTTCCCAGATGAGGAAGCCCTTGTTCTCCTCACCCAGGAGATTGGCAACCGGAACACGCACATCATCGAAGAGGGGGTCTCCGTTGGGCCGCAGCCCCTCGGTCATGAATTCGTTGAAACGCTGTACGGAGTAGCCCTCGGTGGTCGTGGGCACCATGATGCAGCTCATCGAGCGGGACAGCGGTCCGCGCTTGTCGGTGCGCAGCCAGACGAACAGCAGGTTGGTCGTGACACTGCCGATGAAGCACTTCTCGCCGTTGATGACGTACTCGTCGCCGTCTCGGAAGGCGAATGTCGCCAGACCCGATCCCGGCGCGTCGTTCGCCAGCCGGGGATCGACGCCGTGACCGGGCTCGGTGCACGCCGAACCCATCAGGAATCCCGGGTCGCTCGCGAGCGTCGAGAAGATCCACTCCTTCTGCTGTTCGGTGCCGAACGCCGCCAGGTCACCGCACAGTTTCCACGACGACTGGAGGAACGCCGCCGCGACGCTCGCGTACTGTGCGATGGCCTCGGTCGCGACACATTGCGTCAGCAGATCGGCTCCGCCGCCGCCGTACTCCTCGGGCACCACCAGCGTCTTGAGACCGATGTCGAGGAGCTTGCGCATGAAGCCCTGCTCCCGCGCGTACGGCACCCGGTCGAGCGCGGGACGGCCCATGATCTCCCGGACGAACTTCTCGGTGACCTCGCGCTTGCCGAAGTCCTTGATCACCCCGACGAGATCCGACTGTTCTTCGCTCAGCCGAAAATCCATGTGCCCGTTCCTCTATCCCTCGATCGGCCGGTCGATCTTCGACAGCCAGCCGGTCACCACGTCCAGTACCTCGTCGTTGTTGCGCTCGAGCATCATCAGATGCCCGTTGCCGCGCACACCGTGGTCGGGCAGGAACAGATGATCGACCCTGCCGCAACCGGCCTGACGGAGATATTCGACGGTGCCCACGTCGGTCGCCGTCTGCGGCGAGCACTCACTGGTCACCACCGCCATCGGGATGTCGGCGAGGTTCGGCAGCCGTCGAGGCGGATCCGCCTGCATCCGGACGACCGCTCCCCCGATCGTCCGCTCGACGATGACGAGCTCGGCCGGATCGGATACCGGCGGATCGTAGGTGATCGGCGAACTGGTCAGCCCCCAGGCGAGCGGAGCACGGCCGCTCGGGCCGACGGGCTCGAGACCCACGAGCGCGCGGACCAGGTCCGGACGCTCGTCGGCCATCAGCCATCCCACCGGACCACCCGCGGAGTTCGTGATCACGATCGCGGGGCCGATCCGGTCCAGCAGTTCCGCGGCGCGCTCGCGCATCACCGCGTAGTGCGAATCGCGGTCGAACGGCGTCTGGCGTTGCGAGGCGAGCACTTGCGCGAGGGCTGGATCGTCGAGCTCTCCCGTGCCGGGCCACTGGGTGTGGGCGGCATCGTCACGTCCCGCGAACGCCATGCCGATGAATTCCGCCGCCGGAAGCGGTCCCGGCGGCCCTGCCGACTCTGCCTCGAATACGCTGCGCGGCGAGCGTCCGTGACCGACGCGGTCGACCAGATACACCGTGTATCCGCGCTGCAGCAGCAGCGTGCGCCACCCCGGTCGGCCGTCCGGTGTACTGATCCAGTCGACCGCCTGCCCCCCGCCGCCGTGCACCAGGACGATGGGGTACGGCTGCGTCTGTTCCTCGGGCACCTGATACTCGACGTACATCTGCGTGCCGTCGGCGATGGTCTGGCCGTCCTTCGACGTGTAATGCACGCCGACCCAGAAACACCCCTGATCGGCGAGACGCACCCCGGTCCCGGTCACGCTGTGTCCGCTGGGCACGACCGGGGGGCCTACGTGGTTACGCTCCGCTGCCGCCTCCGGCCCCGACCCGGTCATGCGGTGTCCGCTGGGCACGACCGGGGGGCCTGCGTGGTTACGCTCCGCTGCCGCCTCCGGCCCTGACCCGGTCATGCTGCGCTTTTCGGGCATGACCGGGGGGCCTACGTGGTTACGCTCCGCTGCCGCCTCCGGCCCTGACCCGGTCATGCCGGGACCCCGGTCGGCGCCACCGTGGTCGCGGAGTTCCGCTCGCGAAGGACCGGCATGACCTCCTGCGCGAACAGCCTCGACTCTTCGTCGGAGAAGCATTCGATGAGCAGGCGGCGGGTACCGGTCTCGTCGATGATGCCCTGCAGGTTCTCGATGATCTCGTCCGGAGTGCCCATGATGGCCAATTCGGGCAATGCGTTGTCCTGCTTGCTCATTGCCACTTCGCCGTCGGTTTGCGACAGCTTCCGGCCGTTCTTCTCGTACTGCCCGCGGAATCGCCCGAGGGCGCCGGCGAAACGGTCCAGGCGCTCCTTGATCTCGGCGCGTGTCTCCCCGATCGCGACGAACCGCTCGATCATGACGTTCGCACCGGAAAGGCTGTGCCCGTGGGCGATTCCCTCGGCGATATAGGTCTTGACCGCCGCGGCGTGCTGATCGTTGCTGCCGCTGTTGCGCATGACGTTCCAGCCGTAGCGAGCGGCCATCTTCATGGTCTCGTCGCTCGTTCCACCGACCCACACGGGCAGTGGTTCCTGCAGTGGCCGGGTCGCGATCGTGGTCGGGGTGTCGACCGAGTAGAACTCGCCGTCGTAGGTGACGTCGCGTTCGGTGAGCAGCAACCAGATCAGCTCGGCGGCTTCCAGCCATGCCCGCCGGCCCTCGTCGGGAGGTAGGTCGCGACCCGTCTGCGCGGCCCACTCACGGGGCGTGCCCCGGCCGATGCCCAATTCGAATCGGCCATTGCTGAGCAAGTCCAGCGTCCCGGCCTCTTCCGCCGCACGGATCGGCCGGTGCAATGGCACCACGGTGACCGCGGTGCCCAACCGGATCGAACTCGTCTTCACCGCCGCTGCGGCGAGCAGCATGTTCGGTGACGGACACACCATGCTCGGCGCATGATGCTCGGTGACGGTGAGACCGTCGTACCCGAGTTCCTCTGCCAGCCCCGCGAATTCGACGAAATTGTCGATCTGCCGTTGCTGCCAGCGGGGATCGTACACGTCGTAGTCCGGCTCCTGTGTGTGCAGGCCGACCGCGTAGGTGTGAATGAATTTGAGCTTTTCCGGCTCGTCGCTGATCGCGCTCATCGTGCTGCCCTGTCTCTGCCTAGACACCCTTGACAGCGGGTGTGTATTTACCGTTGATCTGCGGCGTCTGCCCCTCGAGTCCCTGCTGTTTGCGCTGGGCCCTGGACTCGCGCTTCCACTCGCGCTCGAGGTCGTCGCGCACCCTGACCTTCAGCCGTCCGAGCCCGGCGCATTCGAGCTCGATCACGTCGCCGTTCTGGAAGGGATTCAGGCCGCCGTGGTTGGTGCCGGTGGCGAGGATGTCGCCGGGCTCGAGCGGATGGATGGAGCTCACCCATTCGATGCACTTGGCGATGCTGTACGCCATGTCGTCGGTGTTGAAGTCCTGGAACAACGTCCC
The DNA here is from genome assembly GCF_001613065.1 of Nocardia miyunensis NBRC 108239. Taxonomy (GTDB): domain Bacteria; phylum Actinomycetota; class Actinomycetes; order Mycobacteriales; family Mycobacteriaceae; genus Nocardia; species Nocardia miyunensis. Next base: position 49,393 of record NZ_BDBQ01000047.1, on the reverse strand, counting down.
GTTGTTCCAGAGTTTGACGTCGACGTTCTGCGGGTCCGGAATCTCGTCCGCGGTGACCAGGTAGGGGCCGATCGGCGCGAACGTCTCGCGGGACTTGCGCCGGTAGATCTGGCTGCGCGGACCGCCCAACCCGCGGGCGGAACCATCGATGAAGTTGAGGTAACCGAACACGTGGTCCAGCGCGTCGGCCTCGGAGACGTGCGAGGCGGGCTTGCCGATGACCACGGCGAGCTCGGCCTCACCCTCGAATATCGTGAGGGGTTCGTCCGGCATGACCATCGTGTCGCCGTGTCCGATGATGGTGTTCGCCGATCTGAGGAAGGCATCGATCCGCGGCGGTTCGGGCCGGGTGCCGTATTCCAGGTAATTGGCGTGCATGCACACGAAGTTCGCCGGACGCGGCAGCGGGGGACGAACGCGGACCGATTCCAGGGGCACGCCGCTGCTGCGCGCGACGAACTCCTCGATCGGAGCTCGCAACTGCGCGAACTGCTCGATGACGCCGACGATCACGTCCTCGCGCCTGGCCCGCGGCACGGACGCCACGACGTCGTCGATGTCGACCACGGAGTCGCCATCCTTCAGGACGCCGAGCCGGAAGTCGTCGAAATACAGGAGCTTCATCGTTCCCCAATCCATCGGATGAGTTGTTGTGTGGATCTGATGCGGTTCATGCGAGCGCCCCGGTGAGTTCGTCGGAGTTCTTGATGCCGAGGGAAAGATCGGCGTAGGCCTGCGCTCGGGACTCCCAGTGCATCGATGCCTGCGCCAATGCCGTGTGGACGTCCCGCATCGCGCGCTGCAGCGGATGGGTGTCGAAAATGCCACTGGCCCCGACCGCGCCGTGCAGGCGGTCGATGCACTGCCGGGCCAGGCGCCCGACGTAGGCGGCGTCTCGCGTGAGACGCACCTGCAATTCGACCGGGATCGGCTCGGCGTCGCGGGCGTGCCGCATCACCGCCCGGGTATCGGTCTCCATCATGTAGCGCGCGGCGTCGGCCTCGGCCGCCGATTCCGCGAGAGCGAGCTTGACGGCCTCCGATTGAGCTACCCGGCCGCTCTTGCGGCGCAGGTCGCGAGCGACGTCCTCGAAGGTGTCGACCGCGCCCAACGCCATCCCGATCGTCGGCGCCGAGTTCACGAACGGGGCGACCTGCGACCGGGGCGCGCGCAGCAGGTCGAAAGCCGGGTGCAGCGCGATGCCCTCCCCGCGCGCCTCGTAGAGGTCGGTTCGTTTCATCACGCGATGGGCAGGGACGAAGACGTCCGACGCGACATAGGTATTGCTGCCCGTGCCGCGCAATCCGAGCACGAACCAGTCGTCGATCATCTCCAACTCGCTCTTGCGCACCAGGAGCAGATGCGGCTCCGCGGGCCCGTCGCCGCTGTGCGGCGGAACCATTGCTCCCAGGAGCAGCCACTGCGCATGGTCCGAGCCGCTCGCGAAGCCGAATCGGCCGGAGATGCGATATCCGCCGGACACTCGCGCCACCTGGCTCTTGGCGGGGTTCGCGGCCAGGCTGCCTGCGGCAACTGCGTGCGAGTTCTCGCCCCACACCTCTTCTTGGGCCTCGGCGGGATACATGGAGATGAACCAGCAGTGCTCGCTCAGGACCGAGTAGATCCAGCCCGTCGACGCGCAGCCGCGCGAGAGCTCCATGCCGATCTGGGTGTACTCGTAGAGGCCCAGCTCGAAACCCCCGTATCGGCGGGGCTTGAGGGTGTGGAACAACCCCGCGTCCTGAATCGCGTCGAACGACGCGTCGGGTACCCGTCGCGTGCGGTCCGTTTCGGCCGCGCGCTCTTTCAAGGCGGGGGCCAGCGCACGGGCCGCAGCGATGACGTCGTCGCTGCCGAGTTCCCGTGGCCCCGGCGTCATGTCGGCCCGGTCCGACCCAGTTGTGTTGTGACCCTGCATGTTTCGGCGCTTCCATTCCTTCTCGGCCGAGGAGGGCGGCTCGACCCGGCCTCATGTCAACACTGAAAAGTCGAATTAGTTTCCGTACAGTGGAAGGTATCGTCGAGCCCGGTGAAGTGTCAAGAACAATCCATCAAACGCAATGATATTCCTTCTAGTGGAATCTAGGGGTTATCATGCAGCGTCTCTAACTCACGAAAAAGGAGCTGCGATGGCCAAGATCAGCGGCCTGGGGCACGTCGGCCTCTACGTGCACGACATGCCCGCGATGCTCGAGTTCTACACCGAGGTCCTCGGCCTGACGGTGACCGACTGCGACCACGATGCAGGCGTCAGCTACCTCAGCCCGCGCCCGAAGGAGAAGCACACCGAGCTCGCGTTCATCCAGTCCGACGACCAGGAGACGCAGGCGGGCCAGGTCTCTTTCCACGTCGCGAGCCTCGACGATCTCAAGACGCTCTACCGCAAGGTGCGAGACCGCGGCTGCACGTTCGATCGAATCGTGAACCACGGCATCGCGCTGGGCGCGTACTTCCGCGACCTCGAGAACAATCGCGTCGAGATCTACTGGTCCACCGGCATCGACTACCCCCAGCCGTTCGCCATCCACATCGACCTCGACGCCCCCGATGAGGAGTTGCTGCAGCAACTCGACGAACTGCCCCCGCGAGAGGGTACCGGCCCGCACCTCTATGGCCGCGATGTCGGCAAGCGCATCCGGGCCGACGTCGCCACCGAAGCCTGACGAACGGAAGAGAGCTATGTCTGACAACGCACGGGTGATTTCCCTGGGCCATGTGGGTATCGGCGTCAAGGACCTGCCGATGATGATCGACTTCTACACCGAAGTCCTCGGTTTGACCGTCACCGATGGCGGCGCGCCCGGCGGGCACAACGTGTTCATGAGCGCCGATCCGCACAACGAGCACCATCAATTCGTCATGAGCATGCGGGGAGTCCAGGCGAATGCCCAGCCGGTGTCGTTCACCACCGACACCCTCGACGATCTGCGCGATCTGTACCACGCGGTGCGCGATCACGGTGGTTGCACGGACGTTCAGGTTGTCAACCACGGGATCTCCATCAGCTTCTATTTCCTGGACCCCGAGGGAAACCGCATGCAGGTGTACTGGCCGACCGGTGTGGACCATGTCCAGCCCGAATCCGTGGTGATCGACCTCGACCAGAGCAACGACGCGATCCTGAATGCCGTCCGGGCACTGCCGCCACGGGAGACCAGCACGGCGCACCACTACGGCGCCGATGCGGGCAAGCGCCTCGTCTCTGCCGGATAATTGCCCGCCACGAACACCGGTCCGGGCATCCCCGGACCGGTGTTCGTACTGCCGTATGCTTGCTGCACACAGGGAGATCAAGACTTTGCCACGACTGGTTGTGAGATGACGACGAAAAGACCGCACGTCCTGAACGGCGCACGCGTTGCCGCCGAAGGCGATTCGGCCACTCGCGTGCGGGCGGTCGAGCGTGCCGGCCAGATTGTCACGGCACTCGCCGAACACCCCTACCCGATGGGCATCGTCGAACTCGCACATCGGGTGCAGCTGTCCCCCGGCAGTGTGCACCGGCTGCTCGCGACGCTGATCCGAATCGGCTGGGTGGAACAGAACCTGCGAACAGCCAAGTACCGCTTGGGCACTCGCATGCTCGGTATCGGTACCACAGCGCTCATCACCAATCCGGTGATCCAGCACGGCAAGACCTATATCGCACAGCTGTCCGCCTCGACCGGCCACGACGCCCTGCTGAGCACTCTGGTCGGCCTCCGCGCCGTATACCTGGCACGGACCGCGGGCGTACACGGGCGTCTGGAGTTCGAACCCGGCGTCTCCCAGCCGGCTCACGCGATGGCCGACGGCAAGATGCTGCTGACCTATCTGCCCGAAGAGGAGCGGCGGTATCTGTACGGAACCGAGGGACTGCGGCGCTACACCGACCGCACGATCACCGACCCGGAAGAACTCGAGAAGGAACTCGACAAGATCCGGAAGCAGGGCTACGCGACCGATGACAGCGAGCGCATCGACGGTGTGCGCAGCGTGGCGGTGCCGGTGCTCGACCATGACGGACGGGCCACCCTCGCCATGCTTTCGCTCGTCACGGCCGATACTCCTCCGGAAGAGGACGTCGCACTCGCGAAACGGATGCTGACGATGGCGCGCGAATTCTCCGATCAGCTACAGATGATCGGAGATATGCCGATGCCGGCGGTCGACTTCGCGCGCTACAACCTCGAGTAGTCCCCCGAGGGGGGCCGCGGCTACTGCCGCGACCGGAAACCCTGCTCTGCTCGCTCGAGCATGTACTTACCCAGGTAAGGCCCCCCGTTCACGTCGATCACCGACCCGGTGACGTAGGCGGCCGCGGACGAGGCCAGATAAGCCACGGCATACCCCGTGTCCTCGGCGCGGCCGACTCGTGGCAGGAGTGAACCATAGTCCTGCTGCCAGGTCTGCGAATCGACGCCCTGAAGCGTGCCGGTCGTCGAGATGCCAGCGGGCAGAACCGCATTGACCCGGACATCGTGCGGCGCCATGAGCACCGACAGCGACTGCGTGAGACTGATCATGCCCGCCTTCGCCGCACCGTAGGCCACGTTGTAGGCGGTCGGATGCGTGCCCGCGCCGGACGCGATGTTGATGATGGACCCCTTCTTCTGTTCGATCATCAGGTTGCCGACATCCCGGCAGCACAGGAAGGCCGACTTGAGGGTGAGATCGATGACCGAATCCCAGGCGCGTTCGTCCATCTCCATCATCGACTGTTCGCCACCGGGCATTCCGCCGACGTTGTTGACCAGGACGTCGACCTTCCCGAACTTCTCGACGGTCCGGTCGACCATGCTGCGCACCTGGTCGCCGTTCGTGACGTCGACGCTCAACGGCAACGCCTCGCGCCCGAGTTCGTGGATCCGCTCGACAGCCGCGCCGCAAGCGGAATCGTCGAGATCGACGACGACCACATCCGCACCGGCGGCCGCGACGACGGCGGCGATGCCCTGGCCGATGCCGGATCCGGCCCCGGTCACGATCACGGTCATCCCCGCCAGGGACAGGTCCGAAGAATAAGTCGTCACTGCGCTCGATACCCCTCTGCGTAGCGGGCGGGTGAGGCCGGCCGGAAGACGCCCTGCTCGATCCCCTTCGGCCGTTCGCCGTCGATACTCGCCGCCTCGGCGACCGCCGCGAGTCCCAGGGCGTCGAGGGAGCCGTCCAGGCCGGGCAGCGCGCCGACCCAGGTGAGCCCCGGACTCGTCTCAGCTGCCGCATCCGCGTGACCGGATCGTTCGACGAAGACCACGCGCAGCAGTTCATCGTCGACGGTCAGGAAGACTTCGGGGTCGACGCCCTCGAAGAAGTTTCGTGACCAGTCCACGATGTACGGCCGGTACCCGGCCCACCCCCAGCCGGAAAGGTATTCGGGAGTGGTCAGCGCCTCGGGTGAATCCAGCGCGTACAGCGCGAGGTAGGTCACGCCGTCGGTGGCGCTCACTGCCGAGAAGCGCTGTCCGGCAATGAATCCGGGGCGAGAAAGCAGCCAGTCCTGCTTCTCGCCGCTGTACCAGTGCTCCCAGTCCGCGAGAACAGCTGGGTTCGAGAAGTTACATCGCACGGTGTACAGGCAGGTCATCTCAGCGACTCCCGACCGTTGCCGGAGCCGACTGCGAAGCCGCCTGATTCTCGGCCGCGATCGATTCCGCGGCGATCAGACCCAGCTCGATCGCGACCGCGAGGCCACCGACGTATCCGCCGTGCGGCCCGCCGTGCGCACCACCGGCCGCGCTCCCCACCGCGTACAGGCCGCGGATCGGAAGACCATCGGGCGTAACGACTTTCGAGTTCGCGTCGATCTTCGCGCCGCCCATCGTGAAGGTGACACCAGGCACGACCTTCGCGGCGTGGTAGGGCGTTGTCGCTATCTGCTTGTGTCCGGGGACGGCATTGTGCGCGGCGATCGCCTCCTCCAGCGAGATCGGCGGGACACCAAGTGCCACGGCGAGGTCCGCAAGGGTGTCGGCCGACACGAAATGCCCGCCCCGATCGACGAGGTCGGGATTGGGTACGGCGGTGTTGTACGGGTTGTCCTTGCCTGCGGTCTGCCACAGCTCGTCGTCGAATACCGCGGTGTACCCACGCGGGTCCTCAGCCCGGGCGAGCAGCGTCACCAGCTCCACGCCGGTCGTCGCGGTGTGTGCGAGCAGCCCGCCACTCCGGTCGATCAGCGCACCCTGCAGGCACAGTTTGTCCACCGCCGGATAGGGCCAGAACTCGTCGTCGTCCAGCGCGTTCACCGACACCATGTGCCCGTAGACGCGGCCGAGACCGACTGCACCGGCACCCTGTTCCAACAACATCTTCAGTCCGTCACCGGTCGCCGTCGCCATCGCACGCAGCGCACAGAGTCCCGCGTTGGGACCCACATATCGGCTCAACAGCTCGGAATTGGCCTGGAAGCCGCCGTCTGCGACGACGACGGTGCTCGTCCCGGCCTCGTGAACCGCGCCGCTGGGATCTCGATAGGTCACCAGCCACGTGCCGTGCTCATCGCGGGAGAGACCGGTCGCCGGCGAGCCCAGCAGAACCGTGCCGCCCGCATCGCGGAAGTTCGTGTAGAGCGTCGTGATCATCTTGTCGGGGCCGAACTCCGGCCGGATCCGGCGACCCGTACCCGGACGGTGTGGATACAAGGCGTGCTTCTGGTAAACGACATCGCCTTTCGGGCGGGTTTCGACCCCCTCCCCCGTCAGCCAATCGATCGACTCGCGCGCCTTGGCAGCAAGGGCATCGGCCAACGCCGGGTCGATCTCACCATCGGTCTCCGAGTCGAGCTTGGCCCGCAGATTCTCCACCGTGTCGTCCATCGCCGCCCACGCGAGGTGGACGAGCCCGCCAGAGATCCGGGCGTTGTTGAGCCCTCCGTCGACGTCGCCCTTCTCCAGAACCAACGGCTCGAGCCCGAGTTCTTGCATGCGCCGGGCAGCAGTCATGCCGCCGAGACCGCCGCCGATCACAACACAGTCGACCATGTCGGAAATCTCCTCCTCGATATTGCCTTTTCAGAATTTCATTCCATAGTATGGAAAAAACTTCCTCGGATGGGAAGTCCCAATCTCATCCGACGCGACTCTCGACACCTCTGCGACCACATCCAGATCCCTCTGAGGAGGACGAATGACCGGACATCAGACGACCGGGCCCCTCGCCGGACTACGCGTCGTGGACATGACGACGTCCTACGCCGGGCCGACCGCGGCCATGTACCTGGCCGATCTCGGTGCCGATGTCATCAAGGTCGAGCGGCCTCCGTACGGCGACGACGCACGAGCCTGGGGTCCCCCGTTCGTCGGAGACGACTCCGCGTGGTTCCTGTCGGCCAATCGCAACAAGCGGTCGGCCTCCCTCGACATCACCGAGCCGACCGGACGCGCGGCGCTGGAACAACTGCTCGAGCACGCCGACGTCTTCATTCAGAACCTCAATCCGTCCAAGCTGGAGCGGCTGGGCATCGACGGGCCGACCCTGCGTCACAGATATCCCCGGCTCATCCACTGCTCGCTGTCGGGCTTCGGCGCCGACGGACCGGCGGCCGACAAACCGGGTTACGACCTCGTCGCTCAGGCACGCTCCGGGCTGATGTCGGTCACCGGCCAGAAGGGCGGCACACCCCAGCGCGTCTCCACCGCCCTGTCCGATATCACCACCGGAATGTGTGCCGCACTTGCGATCTGCGCCGCAGTGGTCCGGCAACGGACCACCGGCGAGGGGGACCTCGTAGATGTCTCGCTGCTCGACTCCGACCTCGCGCTCATGGCACCGCGGATCGCCGCATATGTCGCCGGCGAACCCGAACCGGCGCCCAGCGGCGGCACCGACTCGGTCCTCGCGGTCTATCAGGTCTTCCCCACCGCCGACCGCGAACTCGTCGTCGCCATCGGCAACGACGTTCTGTGGCAACGCTTCTGCGACATCATCGGGCTCGCGGATCTCGGCCGTGATGCCACCCTCGCGGACAACGCGGGCCGCCGGGCACAGCGTTCTCGCCTGACCGAGGCGATCTCTGCCGTCCTCGTCACGCGTCCCGCGGACGACTGGGTGGCCGTCTTCGGCGAGGCCAAGATTCCTTGCTCGCTCGTCGCGCGACTCTCTGAAGTCGTGGCCGATCCGCAGGTGCGATCCCGACGAAGCCTGCTTCCGGTCCCCGGCACCAATGACGCTGTCTCCGTCCACAGCCCGTTCCGACTGGCGTCGATCGCCACACCGCGCAACGACGCCGCCCCCGCTCTGGGCGAACACACTCGTGAGGTTCTCCTCGAAGCAGGTCTGTCCACCGAACAAGTCGACGAACTGCTCCGGGCGGTGGCGTCATGACAACGCCGGAACTCGTACTGGAATACCCCCAAGACCGCGTCGCGACGATCCGGATCAACCGGCCCTCGGTCTACAACGCCCTGCACAGCAAGCTCATCGCCGAAATCGCAAGCGCGGTGGCCGATCTGGCGGCCGACACCATGATCGGCGCGATCGTGATCACCGGTACCGGCGAGAAAGCCTTCAGCGCCGGAGCGGATCTCGACGAGCTCACCGGGCTCGACGAACAGGCCGCCACCGAGATCCTGGCGAGCGGGCAGGCATGCTTGCGCGCCATCGAGCAGTGCGGCGTCCCGGTCATCGCGGCGGTCAACGGCCTCGCACTCGGTGGCGGGCTCGAACTGGTGCTCTGCTGCTCGTTCGCCGTGCTGTCCGAGCGCGCATCGCTCGGCCTTCCCGAAACAGGTCTCGGACTCATCCCCGGATACGGTGGCACACAACGACTCACCCGCGTCGCCGGTCCCGCGGTCGCCCGTTTCGCGATGCTCACCGGCCGCCGGCTCAGCGCCGAGCAGGCCTACCTGTGGGGAATCACCCCGGTGCCTCCGGTACCGGCGGACGAACTCATCGGTCGCGCGACGGAATTCGCTGGCGACATCGCCGCGCGCGGTCCGCGGGCAGCGGCCGCCGTGCTCCGGCTGACGGGGCTCGCCGGTGACCGGCCACTCGACGAGATGCTGATCGCGGAGACCGCGGCAGCCGCCGCGGCGGTCGGCTCGGACGAAGGCGCCGAAGGCATCGCAGCGTTCACGACGAAACGCGCACCGATGTTCGGCGGGGCACGATGACGAGCGCGGATCCGGGTCCGTTGTCCATGGACGTCGATGCGGACAGCTGGGTCGAGTTCTGGAACCGCCTCGACGAACCCCCCGCCGACGCCCTCACCGACGCTCGGGAGCAAGCCGTGCGGGCCCACGTCCGAGAAGTCGTCGGTCGCGATGTCGCACCGCGTGCCTCGCGCGCCGACCTCGAACACCGCTTCGTCGACGAGAGCATCGCGGCGCTCGCGCGGGCAGGGCTCACCGGTCTGCTCATCCCCGAGGAGTATGGGGGGACCGACGATTCCCACGTGTCCTACGCGCTCGCCGTCGAGGAGATCGCGCTCGGCTGTGGGGCCACCAGCCTGGTCTACATGACGCAGATGCACGCCGCCTATCCCATCCTCAGCGCGGGTTCGACCGAACTGGCCAAGCAATACGTCCCCGGCCTCGTCACCTGCGAAACCTACGGGTCGTTGGGGATCACCGAACCGGACGCGGGCAGCGACGCCGCCTCGCTCCGCACACGTGCGACGCCGAGTCCCGACGGCAGCCGCTATCAGATCCGGGGATCGAAGATCTTCATCACCACCGGCGACCGCGCGGACGTGATCATCTGCTTCGCGACCGTCGATCCCGCCGCGGGACACCGCGGCATCACCGCCTTCGTGATGACGGGTGATTCCCCGGGGCTGCGCGCCGGTGAACCACTGCGGAAGATGGGCATGCACGGCTCCTCGACCGCCGAGTTGTTCTTCGACGACGTCGACGTACCATCCGATCACCGGCTCGGAGCCGAAGGCGAGGCCTGGTCGATCCTCATGCGCTCGGTGGTCAAGTCGCGGATCAGCGCGGCTGCCCAAGGGGTCGGGCTCGCTCGCGCGGCATACGGCCGTGCGCTCGCGACACTGCGCCTCCTGCACGGGCGGTCGATCCCGCAGGACGCGCAGTTCGCCCTCGCCGACCTGCGCGGCCGGATTCTCCAGGGGCGCCTGCTGCTGCTGTCGGTCGCCCGCCGGATCGACACGACCGGAACCGCATCGACCGGGCAGGTCGGAATGATGAAGCAGCACTGCACCGATCTCGGCTGGCACGCCGCCGTCGAGGCCGTCCGCCTGCTCGGTCCGCACGGCGACCTCGTCGATCTGGGCGTCGAACGCTGCCTGCGCGACGTCAAGGTGACCCAGATCTACGACGGCACCAACGAGGTGCAGCGGCTGCTCATCGCTCGCGACACCGAACACACCATGAAGGAACTCCGATGACGAGCAAGCTGGACGGCAAGGTGGCGATCGTGACCGGGGCCGGCCGGGGCCTGGGCCGGGCGATGGCCCAGGCGTTGTGCGAGGCCGGGGCCGCAGTCACCGTCGCATCGCGGACGTCGGCCGATCTCGACGAATTCGTTGCCGCGCAAAAGGATTCTGGCCGCAGCGCACTCGCGTGCGCCACCGACGTCACGGACGAGCAGGCGGTCGAGTCGCTGATCGCCTCGACCGTCGAGAGGTTCGGCCGGCTGGACATCCTGGTGAACAACTCGGGCATCGTCGCCACCCGCCCGCTGCTCGACCAGGAGCCCGACGAATGGGATCGCGTCCTCGCCACGAACCTGCGCGGCACCTACCTGACCACGCGCGCGGCCGGACGACATCTGGTCGCGCAACGTTCCGGCAAGGTCATCAACATCGCATCGAACTTCGCGTTCCAGGGCGTGGCCAACCATGCGGCGTACTCGTCGTCGAAGGCCGCCGTCGTCGGCTTCACCCGGTCGATGGCGATCGAGTGGGCGCGCTACGGCGTGCAGGTGAACGCCATCGCGCCAGGCTATTTCGCCACATCGCTCAACGCCGAACTGCGTGGCGATGCCGACGCGGTGCACAAGGTCACCCGAGCCATCCCCGCGCGCCGATTCGGCGAGCCCACCGAACTCGCACCCTGGCTGCTGCTGCTCGCGGGCCCGGAGTCCGACTTCATGACCGGTGAAGTGATCGTGATCGACGGCGGGCAGACCGTCCGCTGACGGAAAAGGAGAAGAACATGAGCGACAAGATCGTGGCCGTTGTCGGAGCCGGCACCATGGGTTCCGGCATCGCCATCGTCATGGCTCGGAGCGGATACCGGACCATCCTCAACGACGTCGACGCCGACCGCGTCGAGAACGGCCTGGCAACCGTGCGCGATTTCCTCGCCCACAGCGCCGAACTCGGGAAGATGAGCCGACCGGAGGCCGATGCCGCCGCCGATCGCCTCGAGGGTTCGACGGACCTCGGTGATCTGGCCCCGGCCGACGTGGTCGTCGAAGCCGTCTTCGAGAACCTCGAGGTGAAGCAGGATCTGTTCGCGAAACTCGACTCGATAGTTTCCGGCCGAACGCTGTTGCACACCAACACCTCCACCCTGTCGGTCACCGGAATCGCTTCGGGCTCTTCACATTCCGAACGGGTGGTCGGCACACACTACTGCAACCCCGCACCTCTGATGAAACTGGTCGAGGTCGCCCCCGGGCGGCACACGGCCGACTGGGCGCTCGAGGCGACCCGAGAGTTCTTGACCTCCCTGAACAAGACATCGGTTGTCACCAAGGACCGTCCGGGTTTCATCGTCAATCGATTCCTCATCCCGTGGGAGAACAGTGTCATCGCGGCGCTCGACGCCGGGCTGGGCACCGTCGAATCGATCGATGCCGCGGTCACCGGAGCACTAGGCCATCCGATGGGGCCGTTCCGGCTGCTGGACATCGTCGGTCTCGACATTCACCAGCAGGTGGCGATGCGACTCTACGAGCAACTGCGCGACCCGAAGTTCTATCCGCCCCCGATGGTGGACCGGATGGTCGCCGCCGGTGATCTCGGCCGCAAGGTCGGGCGCGGTTTCTACGACTACGCCGACTCTCGGCAGCTGTTCGGCAGCTGACCCGAGCGGAAAGGAAATTCGATGGATCACGGTTTCAAGCGTGTCGCCGTGCTCGGCATGGGCACGATGGGCGCGGGTATCACACAGGTCATCGCGCAGGCCGGTTACGACGTCACCGCGCTCGAGGCGGACAGGGCCCGCGCGGACGCGGGCGTGGCACGCGTGCGCGCCTTCCTCGACGAGGGCGTGTCACGCGGCAAGGTCACCCCGGAGGAACGGGATACGACTCTCGCACGACTCACGATGGTCACCGACCCGGCGGATCTCGGCGAAGCCGACCTCGTCATCGAGGCGGTGTTCGAGGACCGCGACGTCAAATTCGCTCTGCTGCAAAGTGTTTGCGAAGCGATCGGCCCGGACGCGGTCATCGTCACCAACACATCCGCACTGTCGGTGTCGGATCTGGCCACCGCGGTACCGGCGACGACCGGCTTCGCGGGCCTGCACTTCTTCAACCCGGCGCCGCTGATGAAGGTCATCGAGGTGGTGCGCGGCCTGCAGACCGCCGACACGCTGGTCCACCGCTTGATCGCGTTCGTCGAATCACTCGGCAAAACCCCTGTCGTCGTGAAGGACCGGCCAGGTTTCCTGGTCAATCACCTGCTCATCCCCTACCTCAACGATGTGATCCAGGAGTACGACGACGAGCTGGCCTCCGCCGAGGACCTGGACACCGCGATCAGGCTCGGCCTCGGACACAAGCTGGGCCCACTCGAATTGCTCGACCTGATCGGCCTCGACGTACACCTGCACGCCACCGAAAGTGCCTATGCCGCAACGCATGACATCCGATTCGCAGCGCCACCGCTGTTGCGGAGCATGGTCGCCGCCGGACGTCTGGGCAGCAAATCCGGTTCAGGTTTCCGCACCGACGAGGAGACGGCTTCGTGACAACGACATACGACGACATCATCGTCGAGCACATCGATGAGACAGCGGTCATCACGATCAACCGCCCCGAGGCGGGCAACAAGTTCCGCCACCGGACATGCCTCGAACTCCTCGGCGCCCTACAGGATTTCCGGCTCGATCCCGTGCTGCGCGTCGCGATACTGACCGGCGCCGGCGAGAAGTTCTTCTGCATCGGCGGAGAACACGATCCGGCGACGTCACTCGACCAATCCCAGGTGTTGCCGATCGTCGACGTCTATCAGGCGATCGACACGATCGCGAAACCGATCATCGCGGCCGTCAACGGGTTCGCGGTGGGCGGCGGCAATGTGCTGCACACCGTCTGCGATTTGACGATCGCCTCGGACAACGCGGTGTTCCGCCAAGTAGGGCCCCTGGTCGGCAGTTTCGACGCCGGATACGGCACCTGGTACCTCGAAGACACCATCGGCCGCAAACGCGCGAAGGAGATGTGGTACCTCAACCGCAAGTACACCGCTGCCGAGGCGCTGGCGCGGGGTCTGGTCAACGAGGTCGTCGAACCCGACCAGCTGCGCGACCGCGCGCTGGAGGTCGCCCGCGAGATCGCCACCCGCAGCCCGCAAGCGCTGGGCGCGCTGAAGGCGGCCTTCTCCGCCCGGCACAACGGCGTGTCCGGCCAGGCACGAATGGCCCACGACCAGCAGCTGAGTCTCTACCTCACCACCCGTGAGGCCCACGAGGTGAGCGCCGCGTTCAACGAGCGCCGCGCACCCGATGAGAAGAAGTTCTGGACATGAGTCTGTGGGGTCGGACGCTACCGGCGGAACTCGCCCCGGTGATCGAGGTGCTCGACCAGGTCGCCGAGATCGATGACCGGCCGCTCCCGGATCTCGACGATGCCCAAAGCCACTCGCTGCGAGCGCAACTCGGTCGCCTCGGCCTGTGGACCGTCGGCTCGGACGAGTTGCTCGGCGGCGGCGGTGATCCCGTCGCCGCCGCGGCCGTCGTACGCCGGCTCGCCCACCGTTCCGCGGGCCTGGCGTGGGGGGCGGTCCAGGCGCATGCCGCCATCGGACTGCTCGGCCGCAACCCTCGGTGGACGCGCCTGCTGGACGACATCCACACGGGCACAGTGGGAGTGGCCGTCACGTCATTCGGCGTCACAGCACACGACTCGCCGGCATCCGCCCAATCAGGAGTGACGTTCGACGTAGCAACGCCCGCCGAGCCAGCACTCGCGCGATTCGAGCGGATCGACGGATGCGGGACAGAGCCATGGGTCCTCGCCCTCGACGGCGAAAACACCGCGTGGGTGATCCCACCCGAATCGATCGATTTCGACACTGTGCGCCGAACGGGCTTCTGCGGCACCGGAACCGGCCGGGCGACGCTCCGGCAGGCGCTGTCGACCGACAATCTGCTCGGCGACGTGGACGTCGAAGCGACGACGACCCTGCGGCTCGGGGCGGCGGCGATCGCGGTGGGGCTCGCGGAGGCAGGCGTTGCGGCGGCGTGGCGTTATTGCCGCGCCCGCACGCAGTTCGGTGCGCCCCTGACAGATCTGGTGGCCGTGCGGGAGTCGCTCTATCGCAATGCGCGAGACGCAGGGCTGCTCGACGTCACGAGCCTCGACCCCCGGGGAGTTGACGTCCGCCGCGCCGCGGCCCTTGCCGACGCGGCCTGCGAGGCAGCGGTCGATGTGACCGCGGGCGCGATCCAAATGCACGGGGGCTACGGATATCTCGTCGAATACGGAGTCGAGCGACTGTTTCGCGACGCCGTATCGCTCAGGGCCGCAATCGATATCCCCGCCACTCGGCGGCAGACGGCTCGCGCGCTCGTTGCCGGATGAGCGGCCCCGGCTCGAGCCACGGTGAGCCGGTGAGCGGACTCATCTCAAATGACAAGGAGAGGCACGCTGTGTCAGCTTCAACATCCGTGATCGGCGATCAGTACACGCCGATCAGTGCGGCCGAGGTCTCGGCATATCGCAGCGCGGGCCATTGGCAGGGAAAAACCTTGCGATCGCTCCTGTCCGAGGCCGCTGCCGCCGTGCCCGATCGGACCGCGGTCCGCGGTTATTCGAAGGGCGCCGAACCGATGCACCGCACCTACGCTCAACTCGAGACCGAGACACACCGGCTCGCGGTCGGTCTCGCCGGTCTCGGTGTCGGCCCGGGTGACGTCGTCGCGGTGATGATGGCGAACCGCGTCGAGTACACCGCCACCGCGTTCGCCATCAACGAGGTCGGTGCGATCTACACCGGCATACCGGTCGCCTACGGCGAACTCCAGGCTCGGGCGATCCTCGAGCAGAGCGGCGCCAAAGTGCTTGTGGTCCAAGCGAATTGGGGTTCGACCGACCTGCTCGACCAGTCGCGACGATTGCGGCAACACCTGCCCGCACTCGACACGATCGTCGTCGTCGACGCCGCCGGTATCGAGCTCACCGCGAACGAGGTCCCGTGGCCGGACCTCGCCCGCGAAGCCGACGGGGAGCTGCCCGAGCTGCATGCCGGGGATGTGTGCTACCTCGGATTCACCTCGGGCACAACGGGTGCGCCCAAAGGCGCGATGCACTCGCACGAGACATTGCACTACACCGCGGTGGCGATGGCGGACCACCTCGGGGCTCGGCTGTTCGGCGATCCGATGATCCAACTCGTCGCGTCGCCGATGGGTCACCACACCGGATACGCCTGGGGCATCATGTTCACCGCGCTGCTGCGCGGCACCGCCGTCCTCGTCGACCGGTGGGACCCGCAGTGGGCGACGGAGGTGATCCGCACCGAGAGCGTGACCGCATTCTTCGGCGCACCGACCTTCACCCAGGACCTCCTGCGCACCGACCTCGCCGGAGATCAGCGGTGTCCACTGTCGTGCATCGTCATCGCCGGGTCCACCGTGCCGCGCACCCTGCCGGGTCGCGCCGCGACGGCTTTCGGGGCGTACGTCGCGCCCGCATGGGGCATGACCGAGTGCGGAATCCTCACCTCGTGTACGCCATCCGAGGACGACGCGATCCTGCACACGGACGGCGCACCGTTCGAAGCATCCGCGGTCCGCGTCGTCGACGAGGACCTGCACGACCTGCCACCCGGCGAAGTCGGGGACCTGCTGATGCGCGGGCCCGGAGTCTCGCTCGGGTACTTCAACCGCGCCGAGGCAACGAAAGACGCTTTCGCCGAAGGTCTTTGGTTCAACACCGGCGACACCGCGACACTCGACGAGAACGGCTGGGTGACCATCCGCGGACGGACTCGCGACATCATCATCCGGGGCGGCGAGAACATTCCCGTCACCGATGTCGAGACGCTGCTGTTCGACCACCCCGATGTCATCGACGCCGCGCTGGTGGCCTACCCGGACGACCGGCTCGGGGAACGCGCGTGCGCGGTAGTGACCCTTCGTGAGAACGCCACACTGGCCTTGCCCGAACTCTGCGCCTACCTGACGGAATCGGGACTGTCCCGGCACTTCCTCCCGGAACGGCTACTGGTCCTCGATCGGATGCCGACCACCCAGAGCGGGAAGATCCAGAAGTTCGTCCTCCGGGACTTGGTGGTGGCGCAGTCATGACTGCCCCGCTTCCGCTCGAAGGCATCCGCGTCCTGGACCTGTCCACGCTGCTCCCCGGTCCCTTGGCCACGTTGACGCTGGCCGATGCCGGCGCCGACGTCGTGCGCATCGAACGTCCCCCCGTCGGCGACGAAATGCGCACCTACGAACCGAAACTCGGCCCGACGAGCGCGAATTACGCGATCCTCAACCGCGGTAAGCGCGCGTTCGCCGCCGACCTGAAAGATGCGCGGTCGCTGGAACGGGTACGTGCAATGGCGGCCGTCGCCGATGTGGTCGTCGAACAATTCCGGCCGGGCGTCGCGACGAGGCTCGGACTCGGTCCCGACGAGGTACGACGCCGCAACCCCGGCGTCGTCTACTGCTCGATCAGCGGATACGGACAGACCTCGCCCCAAGCCGCGAAGGCCGGGCACGATCTGAACTATCTGGCCGAATCCGGACTGCTCGACGTCGTACGGGACAGGACGGGAAGCCCGGCCCTGCCACCGAGCGTGCTCGCCGACATCGCCGGCGGCACCTACCCTGCGGTGGTCAACATCCTGCTCGCGCTGCATCAGCGGGACCGGACCGGTCACGGCGCCCATCTCGACATCTCGATGGCCCACAACCTCCAAGTGCTGGCCTACGGCTACTTCGCGACGTTCCAGGCATCCGGACGATGGCCACGTCCGGGCGGCGAACTGCTCACCGGCGGGAGCCCCCGCTACCGCATCTACCCCACGTCCGATGGCCGGCATCTGGCGGTGGCGGCGCTGGAAGATCGCTTCTGGCAACGGTTTCTGCAATTGGTCGACGCACCGGCCGACTGCTTCGACGACGCGGGCAACGAGAAGGCCGTCATCGAGACGCTGAGCAAGATCATCGAAATGCGCACCGCTGCCGAATGGCATGCGGTCTTCGACGGTCAGGATGTATGCGCATCCGTCGTCGCGACATTTTCCGAAGCCGTGACACAGCAGCTCGTCAGCACCGATTCGCCGCACCGCGTGACCGGTCCGGGTGTCGACATCGGCGCACTCCACAGTCCCATCGCCGCAGCGCTTCGTCCTGCGTCGTCGTCGGGTGCGATCCCCGGACTGTCGCCGCTGCCCGAGACAGCGGCCGACAATCCGTGGCCGTGAGGCGTTCCCGCCCGGCCGAGTGGCCCGTGCGACGGGCGATCACTCGGCCGGGTCGGGAGCGAATCGAACAAGAGCGCCCTTCCCGTCGTCCGTCGGATGGAAGACGACGTGTACCGGCAGCCCGCACCGGAGATCCGCTTCGGCGCAATCGACGACGTTCGTCATGACCCGGGGCCCCTCGGCGAGTTCGACATAGGCGAGCACCACCTCGGGGGCCTCGGCGAACGCCGGGTTGTGTGCACGGCCCCGGCGGCTGATCGTGTAGCTGTACACGACGCCTCGCCCCGAGGCCTCGAACCACTCGACGTCGGTGGCCTGGCACTCCGGACAGAAACCTCTCGGGTACCAGATGACGGTCGAACAACTCCCGCATCGGGGCAGCGTCAATTGGCCGGCGGCGGCGGCCTCCCAGTAGGGACGGGTCTCCTCGGTTATCGCGGGCGCGGGGGACGGCAGTGTCGTGGTCATCAGGCGTCCTCTCCGGCGAGGATGGCGGTCGCGCCGACATGGCGGCTACCGAGTCGGCCGCCGCTGCCGTGGACCAGTGCCAGTCCGCAATCCGGCACTTGTACCTGCGGGGCCGCTTCGCCCCGCAACTGACGCGTCGCCTCGACGATCTTGCTCATGCCGCCCATACCCGGATGGTTGTTGCACAGGCCGCCCCCATCGGTGTTGACGGGAAGGCGTCCGTACGGCGCCCGCAGCGCGCCGTCGGCCACGAATTTGCCGCCCTGGCCTTTCGCGCAGAAACCGAGATCTTCGATCGTCTCGAGCACGGTGATGGTGAACGAGTCGTAGATGGAGGCATAGTCGATATCGCCCGGCGCGACACCGGCCTCGTCGAATGCCCGCGGACCGGTCGATGACGCGGCCGTGGTGGTCAGATCAATTCTCCCGTTGTCGGTGTGCCGCACCGTTTCCGCGGCGCCGAGCAGCCGCACACTCCGGCGCGGCAGATCACGGGCGAGCTCCGGGCTCACCAGCACGACCGCACCTCCGCCATCGGATACGACGCAGCAATCCAGCCGGTGCAGCGGATCACTGACCATCGGTGACATGAGCACCTCGTCGACCGTCACCGGATTCCGCAGCAACGCATGCGGGTTGTGCTGCGCGTGGTGCGCCGCCGCCACCTTGATCTCCGCCAATTGCGCACCGGTGGTACCGAATTCGTACATGTGCCGCTGCGCGGCGAGTGCGTAGAGGGCGGTCGTCTTGCTCCCGTAGGGCTGTTCGAACGGGATGTCGGGCACATCGGCGCCATCGGCCAGGGCCTTCGCCGAGCGCGGCCGGTTGGCCAGCGTGAGGAGTGCGACCCGGCATCGCCCCGTGGCGATCGCCATCGCCGCGTGACCGAGCATGGCGACCGGTGACGAGCCACCGGTCATCGTGGTGTCGATATGACGCAGTTCGGTCAGGCCGAGGTACTCGGCGAGTGCCATGCCGGGCATTCGCATGTCGCCGCCGACCGCGAACAGCCCGTCGACCTCCGACATCGGCAGTCCGGCGTCGGCGAGCGCACCGTGGCACGCCTCGGCGTGGATCTGCGCGACGCTCTTGCCGGGCATCTTTCTGCCCGGATGTTCGAATGCCCCGACGATGCGGGCGGTGTCCTTGATGCTCATTCCGCCGGCTCCATCTCGACGACATCCGGGGAGACGCGGACATCCATGTCGGTGAGCGACAGGACTTCCTCGGGCGTGAAGCCGGGAGCGACCTCGTCGAGCCAGAATTCGCCATCCCTGCGGACGAGCAACGCCAGATCGGTCACCACCACGTCGACGCAGTGCGCGCCGGTGAGCGGATAGTCGCAGTGCCGCACCAATTTCGGCCGTCCCCTGCTGTCCTGGTGTTCCATCACGATGATCAGCTGCTTCGCGCCGCTGACCAGGTCCATCGCCCCGCCGATGCCGCCACCCGACTGCGCCGGGGTGGTCCAGTTCGCCAGATTGGCGTCCTGATCCACCTGGTAGGCGCCCAGGACCACCGCGTCGAGCTTGCCCGACCGCGCCATCTCGAACGACTCCACGCTGTCGAAGAAGCTGGCCCCCGAGTTCACCGCGACGAACTGGCTGGCCGCGTTGTAGACGTCGGGATCGATGTCATCCCCGGAGACCAGCCCGCCGTAGCCGAGAAAACCGTTCTCCGCGTGCAGGGTGACGTCTCGCCCATGGAGATGGTTGGACACCATCGTGGGCATCCCCGTCCCGAGGTTGGCGTACGCGCCTTCGTGTAGCAGCCGAGCGGCCCGACGGGCGATCCCCTCGCGAGTGAGCGCCGTCTTGTCGAAGTAGACCCTGGCCGAATCCGGCGCCCGGCGCCGGGCGGCGGCGCCTGCCGCGAGCTCCGCCACCGAAACCCGTTCGGTGGCACGTACGACGCGCGACACCCAGATCCCCGGCAGATCGATGTCTCCGGGGGCCAGCTCCCCCGGCTCGACGATATCCTCCACCTCGACGATCGCGCATTCCGCGGCCTTGGCGAAGCTCGGATTGAGATTCTGCGCGGCTCCCCGGAAGACCACGTTGCCCGCGGTGTCGGCCTTCCATCCGCGCAGCAGGGCGTAGTCCAGCGGCAGCGCGGTCTCGAGTACGTGGGGCCGGTCCCCGAACGAGCGCGTCTCCTTGCCTTCGGCCAGAACCGTGTCGGCGCCGACCGCGGTGAAGAAGGCGGGCACGCCCGCGGCGGCGGCCCGGCACCGCTCGACGAGGATGCCCTGGGGCACGAGCTCGACGTCGAGCTTGCCGGCGTCGATCAGGTCCTCGGCCACCGACCGTTGCCCCGGTCTCGACGAGAAGGCCGCGATGAGCTTGCTGACCTGGCCTTCCTCGATCAACTCCATCCGGACGTCCCGGCCCGCGCCCAGCGAGTTGCACACCAGCGTGAGTTCACGGCTCCCGCGACGCCGCAACGCGTGCAGGAGGCTCACGGGATAGCCGTGCAACAACCCGAAACCGGCGAAACCGACCACCGACCCATCGCCGATGTCCGCGACAGCCTCATCCAGCGAGGCGACAACCTTGTCCATCCCGTGCACAACCTTCCACAGTTCCGGAATGAGATTCCTCCTAGTAGAATACACATGTGATCCACGATGCCCAGTGGACAAGTCGGCCGTCTTGCCGGGTGAATGTCTTACATTTGATTTGGAGCTGTTGACATGCAGATCTTCCGGGTCTAAGAAGTGGAAGTATTACAAATCTCGCCTTCGGCCATTCCAGTCTCACGACTTCGACGTGAAGTCATAGATCCAGCCCAGTCTCGAAGGAGATGCCCGTGGGAGAACTTCTCGCGTTCGCATTCAACGGGTCGGCCAGCGGTGCCCTCATCGCAGGGCTCGCGCTCGGTGTCGTCCTCAACTACCGCGGATGCGGTGCCATCAACGTGGGCCTCGGAGCCGTCGCCACGTTGAGCGCGTACTTCTTCTACGGGCTACGCGGTCAGGGCGTGATCTTCCTGCCGCCCATCGCGGGCTTCGACCACATAAAACTCGGAGGTCCATGGGGGCTCGTCCCCGCGCTCGTCGTGACGCTCCTGTTCTGCGCGGCGATCGGCGCCCTGTTCGACGTGATCATCTTCCGTCCGCTGCGGAACGCACCGGCCATGAGCAAGCTCATCGCGACGGTGGGCATGATGGTGGCGATCCAGGCGCTCGTAGTTCTGCACTTCGGTTCGACCGCGCAGCTGGGAACGCCCGTCCTTCCCGGAATCGATCATTCGGTGACGATCGGGGACACCCCGGTCTCCATCAACCGATTCATCCTGCTGGGCATCGTCGCCGCGGTCACCGTGCCGCTGATCGTGATCTACCGGCGGACACGGTTCGGACTCGCGACACGCGCGGCAGCCGAGAACGAGCAATCAGCCCTGCTCCACGGCCACTCGCCCAACCGCCTGTCGCTCATCAACACGACTCTGGCGTTCACGCTCGTCGGCTTCCTCGGCATCATCGTCGCGCCGCTGATCAAACTCGACTCGAGCACCATCACCCTGTCGATCGTCCCGGCTCTCGCGGCGGCCCTCATCGCGGGCTTCACGTCGTTCGGCGTAGCGGCCACGGCCGGTGTGCTCATCGGCATGGGCGAGTCGATCATCACCTACCTGCAGACCATGACGTGGTTCCCGACCTCGCACGGCGTCCCGATCCAAGGCATCGCGGACGTGCTGATCCTCCTCGTCATCATCGTCACGCTCCTGACGCGCGGAAAGAGTCTGCCCCAACGCGGCGCACTGATCGCCGAGCGACTGCCGCGCTCCCCCCTGCCGAAAAACGCGGGACGGACCGCGCTGATCGCCGCGGTCGCGGTCGTCCTGCTCCTCACATTCGTCGTCGGCGCCCGCCAATCCCTGATCACCTCGGTGATCGCCTTCGTGACGGTCCTGCCGTTCACCATCCTCGTCGGCTATGTCGGCCAACTCTCGGTGGCTCAGCTCGCATTCGCCGGAATCTCCGGCCTGATCACCAGCCGGGTCTGTGTCGAGTGGGGCCTGGGTTTCCCGTTCGGGCCGATCATCGCCGTCATCGTCGCGACCGTGGTGGGCACGCTGCTCGCTGTCCCGGCGCTGCGCGTCCGAGGGGTCAACCTGGCAATCCTGACCATCGCCGTCGCCGTCGCCATCGGCAATTTCGGCTTCGGGAACTCCGCGTGGGGCGCCAGGCCCCAGGGTGACCCGGTCGAGCAGCCGTCGCTGTTCGGCATCCACTTCGGGACCAACGCTTCGTTCCCGATCGGCGACGGCAAACCCCCGAGCCCGGTCTTCGGCTTCTTCTGTGTGGTCGTCGCGCTCGTCGTGGGCCTGCTGGTGGTCAACTTGAGACGCAGTCACCTGGGCAAATGGATGCTCGCGGTCCGCGGCAACGAACGTGCGGCGGCATCGGCGACCCTCAGCGTCCCCGCGGTGAAGATCACCGCGTTCGCGTTGTCGGCAGCGGTCGCGGGCATCGCCGGCGTGCTCTACGCATACAACTTCAGTTCGGTGTCCACGGAACGATATGAGCTGGCCAGCGGCCTGAGCTTCCTGGCCTTCGCCTACATCGCGGGTGTCGGCAGCGTCGGTGGCGCGCTCATGGCCGCGGTGATGGCCGTGAGCGGAATCGGCTTCCTGGTAGTGAACCTGGTCATCCCCGTCTCGGACACCTGGCAAGCCGCCGTCGGCGGGCTGCTGCTGATGCTGATGGTCACCAAGACACCCGACGGCATCGTCAACGCTCCGGGCTCCAAGAAGATCCCGCCGCCGTTCAACTGGATCTTCGACGGCGCGGTCTGGGCCTACCACAGGTGGCGTCCCGATCGGCCCGCCGAACCCGAAGCCGAGCCGAGCAAGCAGGAAGTAGTGGCCCGATGAGTGTATTGACCGCCCAAGGCCTCTCGGTGAATTACGGAGGAGTCCACGCCCTGTCGGACGTCAGCTTCGACATCGGCCCCGGCGAACTGGTCGGCCTGATCGGCCCCAACGGCGCCGGCAAGACGACGTGCATCGATGCGCTGACCGGCTTCACCCGCAGCAAAGGCGAGGTGTTTCTCGGCGGCAAGAACATCTCCGGACTGTCCCCCCATCGGCGGGCCCGCGCCGGCATGGCGCGAACATTCCAGTCGGCCGAACTGTTCGTGGACCTCACCGTCCAGGAGAACGTCGCCGTACCGCTCGGGCAGACCGCTCTCTCGATGGGCAAGGAGCTGTTCACCGGGATCCCCGCCAAGGACGGCGCGGCCGAGGAGATCCTCGAGATGCTCGGCATCGGCCACCTCGCGGCCCTCATGCCCGACCAGCTCACGCTCGGGCAGCGCAAGCTCGTGGGCGTCGCCCGCGCGCTGGTGCGCTCCCCCGCGGTCGTATGTCTCGATGAACCGGCCGCCGGCCTGGACACCAGCGAGAGCGAGAAATTCGGCAAACAGATTTCTCGGCTCGCCGAAGCGGGCCAGTCGATGCTCCTGGTCGATCACGACATGGGCCTGGTCATGTCGGTGTGCGACAAGATCGTCGTGCTGAACTTCGGCCAGGTGATCGCGGTCGGCACCCCGGACGAGATCAAGAACGATCCCGGCGTGATGGAGGCCTACTTGGGCACCTCCACTCAGGAGCCGGACGACGCCGAGGCCCCGGCCGAGTCGGCACAGACGGTGGTGAGCGTCTCGTCGACCACCCCAGAAGCCGCGAAACAGACTGTGCTGCTGGAACTCTCGAATCTCAGTGCCGGATACAACGGTTATGCGGCGGTGCGCAACGTCGACCTCGAGGTGCGCAGCGGCGAGGTCGTGGCCCTGCTCGGACCGAACGGCGCCGGAAAGACCACCACCCTGCGGGCCGTGTCACGTCTCATCGGCGCACTCGACGGACAGGTGCGGTTCCTCGGCGAGCCGATCCACGAGGCGCAGCCGCATCATCTGCCCCAGCGTGGACTCCTGCATGTGCCCGAGGACCGTGGGGTCTTCTTCGCGCTCACGGTTGCCGAGCACTTCCGCAGCACGCCCGGCAAGACATCCGACATCGACGTCGCGTTCGCCTACTTCCCCGCCCTGACCCGGCTGAAAGACCGCAAGGCAGGCCTGCTCTCGGGCGGGGAGCAACAGATGCTCGCGGTGTCGCTGGCCCTGAGCAGAAAGCCGAAGGTCCTGCTCCTGGACGAATTGAGCCACGGCCTCGCCCCGGTGATCGTCCAGGAACTGCTACCCGTCATCCGCACCTACGCCGAGGAGACCGGCGCCGGCGTCCTGCTCGTCGAGCAGCACGTTCCCCTCGCCCTCCAGATCTCCGACCGCGCCTACGTCCTCGCGCACGGCGAGCCGATCCTCAGTGGCACCGCCGCCCAGTTGCGTGCGGACGAGCGGCTGCTGATGGCGAGCTATCTCGGCGAGCGAAGCACCGACGCCGCCGTGCTCTAGCTCGAAACGAGCGTGCACCGGTACCCGAACCATCGAAACAGGAAGTAGAAAAGCAGTGATCAAACGACCAAGGATCGCCGCCCTCGCGGCGATCGCGGCACTGGCGGCAACGCTCGCCGCGTGCGGCTCCGACGGCGGCAGTTCCTCGGCGGCCGCCCCGGCGCTGACCGACGCCAACCTGTCCGGCGCCCTCGCCTACGTGGGCGCCAAGGCCGGTCCGGCCGACAACTCGTTGAGCCCGATCAGCATCGGCTGGGTCAACCAGGAGGGTGGTGCGACCTCTCTTCCGGAAGCGACATCGGGCTTCAACGCGGCGGTGAAGCTGGTCAACGAGCATCTCGGTGGTGTCAACGGGCATCCGCTCGAGGTCGTCTCCTGCACTGTCGCGAGTACCGAGGAGCAGGGACTCACCTGTGCTCAGAAGATGCGCAACACCGAGGGCATCAGCATCGTGCTGACGGGTTCGGCCGGTCCCGCCGGGGCGCCGCTGCACCAACTCCTCGCGGACTCGGTTCCGATTCTCGGTGGAGTTCCCGCGTCCGCCGAGGACACGACTGCGAAGAACGCCTTCTACACGACCGCGGGCCCACTCGGGCAACCGGCGATCGTGAACTATCTGACCGGCGACATCAAGGCGAAGAAAATCGCCTTCATCGCTCCGGACAACCCCTACAACACCTCGGCGTACGGACAGATCAAGAGCGCTGCCGAGAAGGCCGGTGCCACGGTCACCGCGGGGATCTACCAGCCGGGTTCTGCCGACCTGTCCTCCGCTGTGCTCGCATCGCAGGCCCTGAAGGCGGATGCCATCCTGCTCGAGGAGAACTCGACGTCCGGCTGCGCGACAGTCGCGCAGGCGCTGCAACAGTACGGCGTCAAGGCGCCCGTGGTCAGTCTGTCCGGCTGCATCGACCCTTCGGTCAAGGCGGCCCTGGGTGACCTGCCGAAGTGGACGTACGCACTGACCACCCTCATGCCCGCGGCGAACGTCGACCCGCCCAGTGACGAGACGAAGGCCTACCTCGCCGCGATGTCGGCCTACGAGCCCAAGTCGACCGTGTTCGGCACCGCCGCGACGACCTTCGGAAACCTGCTCTTCGCGGTCAAGTCGATGAACAAGATCGGCGCCGCCGGCCTCGACGCGAAGTCCATCTCACAGGCTCTCGCCACCTCCCAGGGCCCGGTGTTCATGGCCGCTCCGACGCTGAAATTCGATGCCGCGTCGGCCGCTCCGGCCGTCGGTTCGAGCGCGTGGGTCTTCTACGACTACAAGGGCCAGGACGAGTGGACCGCAGCAGCAGGCGGCAAGTGGGTGTCGTAGTCACCTCGCGAATGTCCGACTTTTACCAAATAGATATATGTAACACATTGGCAGCGGCTCCGGCCCTGCCTGATCGGAAGGATCGAAACCGATGACCATCACCGCACCGGCTGCCCCACCCGCAGAGGACGCGGCAACGCGAGCAGCGACGGACGCGCTGATCGCACGTGCTCAGGAGTTGGCTCCGACCCTACGTGCGCGCGCGGCGGACGCCGAGGCCCTGCGTCACATGCCGAAGGACCTCATTCCGGAGGTCGAGAGCCTGATTACCGCTCTCGTGCCGAAGAAGTGGGGCGGTCAGGGGCTCGGCATCCGGGCCCTGGCCGAGGTGGCCCGCGAACTCGCCCACGGTGACGCCTCGATGGCGTGGACGATCGCGTTCCTCATGGATCACAGCTGGCTGGTGTGCCGCATGTCGATGGAGTGCCAGGAAGAGCTCTTCGCCGACCGGAACTATGTACTCGCCGCCGCGCCACTCTCCCCCGCCGGCCATGCCGAACGGGTCGAGGGCGGTTTCAAGGTCTGGGGCACCTTCCGGTACGCCTCGTGCGCCTGGAACTCGGACTGGACTACGGCGACCGCCCCGGTCGAGGAGAACGGAGAGCAGGTCCCGTACATCTTCCTGCTGCCGATCTCGGACGTCGAACTCAACGACGACTGGAAGATGTCGGGCATGTCGGCGACGGGCAGCTCGAGCGTGACCCTGGACGGTGTCTTCGTCTCGGACAAGTACTCGCTGCTGTGGGAGGACTTCATCTCCCACGACCGCCACGGCGGCGTGAGCCACGTCGAATCCTTCTTCCGGTATCCGGTGTACGCCAGCCTGCCGAACATGATGACGGGCATCGCGCTGGGCTGCGCCGAGGCGACGGTCGAGATCATCCGCGATCAGTTCCAATCCAGCACAGCGTCGTTCGGTGCCTTGCGCCGAGTGGATTTCCCACTGTCCCGGGCACGCTGGGGCGAGGCGCTGCAGAAGGTCCGGACAGCTCAGCTCCTCTGGCGCGAGACCATCAGCCAGTCCATCGAGAAGTCGGAAGCCGGCGCGCTCTGGAGCCTCGAGGAGATCGGTCAGATCGAACTCGACCACGTCACCATCGTGCGTCTGGCCCAGGAAGCCATCACCATCCTGTGCACCAGCATGGGCTCGAGCATGTATCAGACCAGTAATGCGCTGCAACGGTATCGGCGCGACATCGACGTCCTGGCCAGCCACGCCCTGATGGACCAGGACACCACGATGGAGCGCTCGACGCGGTTGATCCTCGGCATGGGCTACGGCCCCACCGATCCGCCGTTCCTCGGCTCGCTCTACAAGGAAGACGACAAGAAGAACGACAACGCGGAGGCCGGAAACCGATGAAGGCTGCGCTCCTCAACGAAGTAGGCGGTGTCCCCAGCGTCGGCGAGTTCGACGAGCCGGTCGCCGCCGACGGCGAAACCGTTGCCGACGTTCTCGTCGCCGCACTCAACCCCATCGACCGCCTGCTGGCGGCAGGTGGTCCGTACGGTGCTCCCCCGATCCCGTCGATCGTCGGACGCGAAGGGGTGGCCAGGCTGGGCGACGGAACTCGGGTCTATTTCAAGGACGTGCGGGCGCCGTACGGCTCGATCGCGGAACGTGCGCCGTTCAACGCGGCCGCGGCGATTCCGATCCCGGACGGTGTGGACGAGGCCGCGGCGGTCGCCGCCGGGATCGCGGGCACGACCGCATACGGCGCACTGAAGCATCGGGCTGCCCTGCAGCCCGATGAGACGGTTCTGGTTCTGGGCGCGAGCGGCGCCGCCGGCGGTATCGCGGTACAGGTCGCGAAGTTGCTGGGGGCCAAGCGCGTCGTCGCGGCAGCCCGCCACACCCCAGCGCTCGAAGCGTTGCGCGACCGCGGCGTCGCCGACGAGATCGTCACTCTGACCGGTGATGACGCGCAGGCCCTGAAGGCCGCGTCCGACGGTGGGTACGACGTCGTCATCGACCCGCTGTTCGGACAGCAGACACCGGCCGCGCTCGCCGCGACGAAGATGAACGGCCGCTGCGTGGTGTTCGGTTCTCTCGCCGGACGCCAGAGCACGGTGTCATACGGCGAGATCCTCGGAAAGAGCCTGCTGGGCTTCGTCGGCGCCCAGGTACCGCCCGAAGGACAGCGTGCGGGCTACCTCCAACTGCTCGACTGGATCGCCTCCGGTGACCTGGTGGTATCCACCCGACGACTGCCCATCGAACAGGTGTCGGACGCTTGGGAGGCTCTTGCGGCCTCCCCCCACCACAAGCTCGTCATCGAGCCGTGAGTTGACGCGGGTGGCCTGGGCCGTCGAACGGCGGCCCAGGCCACCCGCGGACGCACTCGCTCCCAACACAATTCAGGTTGCCATGCTTCGATTGATAGATTTATGACATGCGGCTGAAAGTCATACCGGTTGACCGCCCGCGCCAACAGGTCGAGCAACAGCTGCGAGAGGCGATCCTGACCTCGGTACTGCCTGCGGGAACGCGATTGCCCAGCGAAACCGAGCTAGCCAAGGAGTTTCACGTCAGTCGCCCGACCGTGCGTGAAGCCCTGCGAGCGCTCGCTGCCGACGGACTCATCTCCACACAACGCGGCGCGGGCGGCGGCAGCTTCGTCGGAACCGTCGACCACAAGTCGTTCGCCGCGACTCTCTCCGATTCGATGAACGCGATTCTCAAGCTCGGCCGGGTGACTCACGAGGAAGTCGGGAGCGTTCGCGAAATGCTCGAGGTGCCGGCCGCACGCCTCGCCGCGTCGCACGCGACACCCGACCAGATCGCCGAGCTGCAACGGATATACGAGAGTGAAACCGAGTTCGGACTCGAGGAGAGCCGACTGCTGCTCCTCGACGTGCAGTTCCACCAGTTGATCAGCGACGCGACTGGCAACCGGGTGCTGTCGGCTCTGTTCAGCGCACTCGTGCAGATTCCCAACGAGCCCACCCTCCTGGACTTCGCCCAGAAAGGACCCGACGTCCAGGCGAACCTGCACGCGCAGCACGAAGCCCTGCTGGCCGCGCTCCGAGCGCAGGACCCCGAGGCAGCCGAGAGAGCGATGGCCGAACATATCGCGTACTTCCATTCGGTGGTGCGCGGACCCGTGCCGGCGCACCTCGGCGCGAAGTTGGAGTCCGGCATCGCATCGGTCGAGGATCATTGATCTCGTCCATGACACTGCGCACGTACCGGACGGATGTGGCGCCGTGACCGTCGGTGAGGAGTATGACAACACCGACGGTGCGGCAGTCCAGAAGGACTCCGCTGTCGAGAAGGTCACCAGGCTGCTCGACGCCTTCATGGATTCGCGAACCCTGCACGGGGTCAGCGAACTCGCCGGGCGATCGGGCCTTTCGCGCTCGACGACACACCGCATCCTCGGTGAACTCGTGAAGAGCGGTTTCGTCGGCCACAGCGAAAACCGCTACTACCTGACACCGCGCATGTTCGAAGTCGGCAACTACACGATCGTGTCGCGCCCCAGAGGCCTGCGGGACATCGCACTCCCCTACATGGCGGAGTTGTTCGCGGACATCCGTCAGGTCATCCATCTGGCCGTGCTCGACGGAACGGACGTACTGCACGTCGAGAAGGTGCACGGCCTCAGTCGTCTGCCGTGTTCGACGGCGGTGGGCACCCGCCAGCCCGCGTACGCGACCGCGCTCGGCAAGGCGCTGTTGGCGTTCTCCGACCGATACACGGTGGACAAAGTGCTCGCACTTCACCGGACCGCGTTCACCGAGCACACCCTCACCGACCGACATCGGATCGAACACGTACTGCAACGCGTCTCCGACGAGGGGTACGCCACGAGCATCCAGGAGTCCGCACTCGGCCAACGGTGCATCGCCGTGCCGGTGCTCGGCCCGGACGGCCACGCGGTCGTCGCCCTCTCCATCTGCTGTCCCAGTGGACGTTTCGACCTCGGCTGGGTCAGGCCCCTGCAGAAGGTGGGCGGACAACTCGCACGCGAGTTGTCCCGCAAGCCGATCGGTCCTCCGCGTCCCAGCTGACGCCCGGACCCACGCGCACAGCACGATTCCGTCCGACGGGAAAGATGCTGTCCCTGCCTCGCCTCCGGATTGAAGGATGAGCCCATCGGTTCGACCTTCAAAGGAGACGGCATGGTTGATCACAAGGTGGCCGGCCTGGGCTACGTGGCGATCGAGGCAACTGATCTCGATGCGTGGCAAGCGTTCGGCACGGATCTGCTCGGATTCGAGGTCGCGGAGCGTTCCGACGACCGTCTGCGCCTGCGTCTGGACGGCAAATCCTACCGCTTCGACATCCGCAAGGGACCGACCGACCGGGTCAGCACCCTTGGTTGGGAAGCGCGGTCACCGCAGGCGCTGAGCGAGCTCACCGAACAACTGCTGGACGCCGGTTACGACGTGGATTCCGACACGGCGGAGCTGGCTTCCGAACGGCTCGTCACGGAACTCGTCACGTTCCGGGACCCGAGCGGGCTCGCCATCGAGGTCTTCTACGGCCTGACGAAGGAACAGCGGCAGTTCGTCTCACCGACCAGTGCCCGCTTCGTGACGGGTAACTGCGGGCTCGGCCATGCGCTGCAACTGGTCACCGATGTCGACGCGACGCAGCATCTGTACGCCGACATCTTCGGGTTCGAGCTCAGCGACCACGTCCTCGCGCCCGACGGATCGACGGCCACCTTCCTGCACTGCAATCCGCGTCATCACTCCTACGCCTTCGGCGGTGTCGGTCCGTTCTCCCCCGGCGTCGGCCACCTGATGGTCGAGGTCGACGAACTCGACATCGTGGGACGTGCCTACGACAAGGTGCTCGCCGGCGCCGCGCCGCTGTCGATGACCCTCGGGCGGCACACCAACGACGAGATGTTCTCGTTCTACGTTCGCACACCCTCGGGCTTCGAACTCGAATACGGCTACGGCGGAAGGCTTCTCGGCGACGACCACTGCCCCGATCGCTTCGCCGAGGCCAGCTGTTGGGGCCATCAGTGGGTCGGATCCGGACCCGCGCCGGCCTGAGATCCGACGACCACCGCACCCGAGCACAACCATGACCGGAAAGTGAATCCCGATGACAGAGGGCATCAAGGTCGCCAAGAACAGCGACATACCGGAAGGTGAAGGTCTCGCGATCCCGCGATCGATCACCGGCACCGACGATGACATCGCAATCCTGCACGACACCGACGGCACGTTCTGGGCTCTGAACGACACCTGCACCCACCAGGTCGCCTCGCTCGCCGAGGGCTGGGTGGAAGACGGCACGGTCGAATGCCCGATCCACGCGAGCAGGTTCTGCCTGAAGAGCGGCCGGGTCTCCGGGCTCCCGGCGACGCGGGGCGCGGTGTGTCACCGCGTCGAGGTGCGCGGCGAGGACATCTGGCTGTTCCCCGGCGAATCCCCGGCGGTGTGATCATGACCCACGTTCCTTCCTCGGTCGTGATCATCGGCGGTGGCGTGGGCGGCGTCGGGACCGCTGCCGCACTCCGCGCCGGCGGCTTCGCGGGAGAACTCACCCTCGTCGAAGCCGCCGAGGTTCCCTACGACCGGCCTCCGCTGTCCAAGGCGTACCTCGCCGGTGAACAGGACCTCGCGGACATCGCCCTGCAGCCACCCGACTGGTACGACGATCAGGGCGTGCGCCTCGTCACCGGCGAGACGGTGACCGCCCTGCGACCCGACGAGCGGCTCGTCGAACTCTCCACGGGACGCACCCTCGCTGCCGACACGCTCGTGCTCGCCACCGGTGGCCACGCCGCGCGGCCGCCGCTGCCGGGCGTCGACTCGCCCCTGGTCCATGTGCTGCGCGACCACGACGAAGCCGACAGATTGCGGTCCGCGCTCGTGCTGGGCGCACGCCTGCTGGTCGTCGGCGGTGGACTCATCGGCGCAGAGGCGGCGTCCACTGCCGCCGAGCTCGGCGTCGAGGTCACCCTGATCGATCCGGCGCCGATTCCGCTCGAACTCGCGGTGGGCGCCGAGGTGGGTGCGTGGCTGCACGCACGTCACGCCGAGCACGGCATCTCGACGAAACAGGCTGCACTGGTTTCGATCGAGGACAAGGGGACGGTCGTGCTGGCGACGATCCAGGACGATCCCGAACCGCTCGAGTTCGACGCCGTCCTGCTCGGTGTGGGGATGCGCCCGGAAACGACGCTCGCCGAGACGATCGGCCTGGAGGTCGACCGCGGCATCATCGTCGACGCCGAGCAACGAACGTCGCACCCGTGGGTGCTCGCCGTCGGGGACGCGACCCGCCGCCGGAGCAACGGCGTGCTGAGACCGCGCGCCGAACACTGGGAGGCCGCCCAGCACGACGGGCAGCGCGCGGCCGCGACCCTGCTCGGCACGGCACAGCCCACTCCGACCGCGCCATGGTTCTGGACCGACCGCCACGGTCTGCACATCGAGAGCGTCGGCCATATGAACGAGGCGACCGATCGCGTGCTGCGCGGCACCCCGGGCGACGGCCCTTTCTCGGCTTGGGGCCTGCGCGACGGCACGGTGGTCGCGGCGGTCTCCGTCGACGACCCCAACGCCGTGCGCGCCGCGCGCCGCATGATCGACCGCGGCGTCACCGTGTCCGCGACGGCACTGGCCGACGTGTCCACCGACCTGAAACACCTGCTGAGAACCTCGCGCTGACCCGGCGCGAGATCGGTTCCGCCCCACGGGACGAGGGGTCCCGATCGGGCTGGCCGCCGACCTACGTTCGAAGCACGCCGCATCGGCAAGTTGACAATTGGAGGTCGACGATGACAGCACCCTTGGGCTTCGGCCGGTTACATTCGATCGGCGTCGTGGTACACGACCTCGAGGCCGCCACACGAAAGTACGCCGAGCTCTTCGGAATCGACGAATGGGACGTCCGGGAGACCGACTATCGCGAGATCGGCCGGGAGGACGGCGCATTCACCCTGCGCACCGCGACGGGCGCCACGACTCCGGCCGCCGACGTCGTCGAACTCGGGCCCATGCAGATCCACACCAACCCGGTCCCGTTCGAATTGATCGAACCGCGGTCCGGCTCCAGCGAATTCCATTCGTACCTCGAGTCGCGCGGCGGAAGTATCTGCTCACTGCGCCTCGCATCCGTGGCACAACCCGAGTTCGACGACCTCCGAAACGCGCTCGCCGCACTGGATATCACGCTCGCCGGGTCGTACACCGGCGGCGCGGCTCAGCGCCACCTGTTCGACACTCGACAGCAGCTCGGCGGCTACTTCGTCGAGATCGAAGTCGTCTCCGGCACGGACGCACCGGCACCCGCCGACGTCCGCTGGAACCATCACGGCACCTACGAGCGTCCCGCCGGCGTCGGGCCGATCGCAGTCCAGAAGCTGCATCACTTCGGCATCGTCGTGGACGAGGTGATGGCGACCATCGAGAACTACCACCGGGTGTTCGGGATCGAGCAATGGCAGGTGACCGACTTCCACACGGCCACAGGCACATTGGAGAACCCCTACTTCCGGGGCGAAGCCGTCGATCACCGCTACGTCTCGGCGCTGGCGCCGTTCGCCGACTTCGGCCTCGAGATCATCACGCCGACGCGCGGGCCCAGCAGCTATGACGTCGATTTCTACGATCGCTACGGCCAGGGCATCCACCACATGCTGGTCACCATCTCCGCCGACGAGGCCACCTGGGATGCGCAGCAGAAGTGGTTGGGCTCGATCGGCGTGGAGACCGTGATGGGCGCCGACTTCCACCACAGGGCCTCGTCCTTCTGCTACCTCGACACCGCTCGCGACCTCGGCGGCTACGTCGTCGAAGGACTGCTCATCCGAGACCTCGATTTCGTCCCGACACCGGAGCGCGTCATCGACTTCTCGAACATCAACTCGGCGCTGTGAGCCACCGGCTCGGCCTGCGCGACGACGCACGGAGAAAACCATGACCAACGATTTACGCGAATACGTGGACCCGGACGAAGGGTGGCTCCGCGGCGAGATCTTCACCAACGAGGAGATCTACCAACGTGAGCTGAAGGAGGTGTTCGGACGTTCGTGGCTGTTCCTGGCCCACGACTCCATGCTCCGCAAGCCCGGCGATTTCCTGCAGACCTACATGGGCGAGGATCCCGTCGTCGTGGTACGCCAAAAGGACTGCAGCATAAAGGCTTTCCTGAATCAGTGCCGACACCGCGGGATGCGCATCTGCCGGGCCGACCGAGGCCGCGCGAAGACGTTCATGTGCTCGTTTCACGGCTGGGCGTACGACCTCGCGGGAAAGCTGATCAACGTCGCCGAGGAAGAGGCCTACTACCCGCAGGGCATCGACAAGGATGCCTGGAGCGCGGTCGCCGTGCCGCGGATCGAGGAGTACAAGGGTTTCTATTTCGGCACCTGGGATGAGACGGCGCCCTCGCTCGTCGACTATCTCGGCGACATGGCGTGGTACTTCGACGCCTATGTCGATCGATACCCCGGCGGGCTGGAGTCCGTCGCACAACACAAGTGGGTGATCGGGGCCAACTGGAAACTCAACGCGGAACAGCCTGCGAGCGACGCCCTGCACGGCCTCATCACGCACGCGTCGGTACTCACCGTGCGGGGTCGCCGCGCCGCACGCGAGGCCGGACTCGAAGGCGACGCCGCGAACCTCGCTCCCCCCGTCATCACCGGCTACCAGTACTCCGACCCCTTCGGGCACGGCACCGGATTCAGCGAAGAACAGCCGGGGATGACGAAAGAGCTACGGGCCTGGGAGGATTCGATCCGCGATCAGATTCTCGAACGGGTGGGCCAGAAGCGCTGCGACGGCGTCAAGGGACACGGGAACATCTTTCCCAATTTCATGATCCTCGACAACGGCACGATGCGCGTCACCCACCCGCGCGGCCCGAACGAGTTCGAAATCTGGGCGTGGACCTTCGTGCCCGCCGAGGCGCCCGAGGAGGTCAAGGAGAGCATCCGCATCGATGTCCTGCGCACCTTCAGCCCCGGGGGCATGTTCGAGCAGGATGACGCCGAGAACTGGATCGAGGAACAGCGCATCATGCGCGGTTTCAAGGCGCGCCAGTCGCCGCTCGCCTACCAGTCGCGCATCGGCGACGCGCGAATGAACGCACCGGACTATCCCGGCCTGACATCGCCGCACATCTTCAGCGACGAAGCAGCTCGAGGGATGTACCGCCACTGGCTGCGCATGATGGAAGGCACGTCCTGGGACGAACTGCTCGAGCTGAAGAAACACCGATCAGCGGAACCACTCGCCGAGGATCGCGCCCATGTCCGATAAAACCCTTGGGCCGGTTGCCATCTCGCCGCAAACGCATCTCGCCCTCAGCGACTTCCTGTTCGCCGAGGCAGATCTGCTCGACGCCTGGAAGTTCGAAGACTGGCTCGAACTGCTCGCCCCGGACATCCACTACTGGGCCCCGGTGCGCGAGAATCGCGTGTTTCGCGAACGCTCGCAGGAGATTTCGCCGCCGGGCACATCGGCGTACTTCGAGGAGAACTACGACGATCTCGCCCAGCGAGTGGAGCGGCTCTACACCCACATGGCATGGGCCGAGGAACCGCCGACACGAACTCGGCACCTGATTTCGAACATCCGGGTATCGCCGAGTTCGACCGAGGACGGCGCGTTCGACGTCCAGTCCTCGTTCTATGTCCATCGGACGCGGCTCGAGCGCGACCACGACTGGATGGTCGGGGTGCGTTCCGACGTCATCCGGCCGGCCGACACCCGTGGCGGATTCCAGATCGCCAAGCGCGAGATCCTCTTCGACGTCTCCACATTCCTCGCCAAGAACCTCAGTTCGTTCTACTGAGAAGGGAGCAGAGTCATGACACTGACCGCTGAAGGACTGGCTCCGACCGAAGGCCTGCTGAGCCGCTGGGTCAGGTTGCCCTCGGGCGTCAAAGCGCACTACGTCACTGCCGGTGAGACCGGACCGGCCGTCGTGCTGCTGCACGGCGGGCTACCGGGATCCTCGGGCGCGGCGGGGTGGACGCCGACCGCACTTCACTTGGCCCGCAACGGATTTCGCGTCTACGCGCCAGACATGCCAGCGTTCGGGCTCACCGAGGACGACGGCGGGTTCTACCAGCCGGGCCCCAGTGGGCACGACGACTTCATCCACGACCTGACGACCGCGCTGTGCCTGGATCGGTTCTTCCTCGCCGGCAACTCCATGGGCACCCGCAATGCGGTGAATTACCTACTGGCGCACCCCGAACGCGTGGAACGCTTCGTGCTCGTCGCGGGGCCCGTCGGAGACATCGTCAGCGAAGAGGCGTCCAAGAAGGCTCTCGACGAATTGGGGTGGCAGCCTCCACCGATGATCCCCTTCGAAGGGACCGAGGAGTCGATGGAAAAGCTCATCCGGAGCATCACCTACAACAAGACCACCCTCGACCCCGATGTGATCGCCATGCGCACCTTCGCGGCCAACCGCACGGCCGATGCGCACAAACGCCACACCGCAGCGAGTTTCGGCACTCCTTCGCCGGAGGAGAGCGCCCGGTTCCGGACAGCCGGGCGCCTCGATCACGTGACGATTCCGGGCATCTATCTCTACGGCGTCGAGGACACCCTGCTGCCGGTTCAGATCGGCTACCTGCAGGAGGACGCGCTTCCGAACATCCAGTTCTTCTATCCCGAGCGATGTGGCCATCAGGGGCAGACGGACCGGCCCGAGGTGTTCAATGCGATTCTCACGGAATACTTCCGGGACGGCGTGGTGAGCAGCTCGACCGCCGAGCTCGCCGGAGTGTCCAAGCGCCGTCCTGTATTGCCCGCGGTGAGCCGGAAGGAGAAATGACCGTGTCCATCAGGGTCATCCGTCATCTGCCCGATACCTCCGACCTCGAGCGGTTGGTCGAATATGCCACGATCACACGCAAACTCGGCGCAGTCGAAGAATCCGAGGTGTACGTCTCCATCGGAGGTGATACACATTCATGCCTTGTCGAACTGTGGGAGGACGAGAATGCGCTCACCGAACACTGGAACGACAACGCGGAGTTGCTGCTGCAACCGCGCAATGTCCGGGACGCCCCGCGGGTGGAGTTCTACCGACAGCAGTATTTCGGGCTCGCAAGCGGCACATGGGTTCCGGAGGGCGCCGGTGAATCCGAAGGCCTCGTCCACTGGCCGGCCCGCGGCGCCGTTCGCGTCATCGCACAGGGCAGTGAGGGCGATCCCGAAGCCGCACAGGATTTTCTGCTCGCCGACGTCGACAGCACCCGCCGCGAAATCGGCTGCATCGAATACACCCGGTACAGCGGAGTCGAGCACCCACAGCACCAGCTCCTCCTGGAGCTCTGGGAGAACCAGCGCGTCTACGACGCGCACTGGAACCTGCGGACACTGACTTTCAAGGGTGGCGATGGTCCCAATTTCGTCCCCCGCGCATATGGCACCAACGGCATCGAATTCTACCGTGCAAGCGTTTTCGAGCATCACTATGGTCGTTGGCTGCCCAGCCAGGCCGAGGAACGGTCGATCGCCATTGCTTGGCCGCAATAGCACCGCCCCGGCGACGCCGGGAAAATCGGTCTCCGAAAACCCTGTGCGCGCGAAGATCACTGTGTAACAATTGAATCGAGTAATTCTGTTGGGGTGAGGCGGCGACCACGAGACTTTCTCCAACTAGAGCAGCGTCCGAGCTTTCCCCCTCACTGAGCTCGGCCGCTGCTCACTCATGTCCGGAGCATATCCGATCACGATCCGAAATCCCGGATGGCCATGCTTCGGCATTGCGAGTCGATAGGTTTCACCCGTCCGGCCATTCGATTCAGCGATAAGCGGAACCCTCGCGTGACCGATCTAATCCGCGCCATTTTCCGACATCCCGGTGGACGGTGATGATGACCGGGTCAGCAATTGTCGCTCATTGCCAACCGGATTGCCGTTCGTCTCAACGCAATCGCACGACAGCCACGATCACGTACTGTCTGCGTGATGACCACAGTATGAATGTGCCAGCGGCAATCGAGCCGTGGTCTCACCGAACGCCGTAAAGCGGAACTCGCTGTGCGAGTTCCGCTTTACCGTGCGCCCTGGCCGTCAGCCGAGGCTGAACGGCTGGCCGTAGAGAGTGATGATGTCGTCGGCGTTGGGGTTGTAGACCATGACGTTGACGAACGATCGAGCCTGGGCGTAGCCCGCACACCCGACCACCGAGAGTGTGGTGTTGACGTAGTTGAGTTTCGCGTGGTCGGTGTTCAGATAGGGCGCGAACGGAAGGTGTTGTTGCGCACCGAAATCGTCTTGGCGTTCCCAGTCGGTGACGAAGTAATCCTTGGCCTGTCCCGGCCCGATGCTGAGCGTTTCGCCGACGCTGGCCCCCGTCACCGAGGTACTGCCGCTGCTGTCGGTCGAGGTGCTGCCGGAACTGGAATTGGTGAGGCTACCAACGGAAACCTGGCAGCCCACGACATATCCAGCCTGGATCAGCATCGATGGTGTCGGGCGACTGAGTTGCACGTTGTAGCGGCCCGAGACGAAGGCATTGCGGTGCAAGGGCGTAGCACCGAGAGAGCCTGTGATAGTGGCGCTTTCGTCTGTGCGCTGGACAGTGACCACTGTGCCATCGGCCATTGTTTTGGTCAGGGTCTGCGAGGGGAGCGGTACGAAGGCGTCCGCGCTGGCCGGTGCCTGAACACCCACCAGGAGCGAGAGCACGGCTCCGGCAATCGCTCCGGCCAGGATGGTGCGCTTGCCGGCATGCGTGATGCTAGTCATCGTGATATTGATCCTTTGTGTCTACGTCTGGTCGGGTCAGCCGATGGAGAACGGCTGGCTGTAGACGATGAGCTTCTGGTGACTGTTGCCTGTTGTTTCGACTGCGGCGTAGATGCGCGCCTGCGCATAACCGCCACAGCCCTGGACGCTGACTTCGAAGGCGTTGAAGCTGATGTGGTAGGTGCCCGGTTTATCGATGTTCATCCGGTCCAATACCCCGTAGGAAACTCCACCCGGGCTCAGCGGAATGCTCAGCGAACCGCTGAGCCCCAACGCACTGCTGGACAGGCTCCCGGTGCCGCCGAGCGAGAGGTCTCCGACGGAGACCTGGCAGCCGACGACGAAGCCCGCATGCGCGATCGCCGCGCCTCCGTTGAACTCCAGATCATTTGTGCCGGGAAGTTTGTCCTCACCGCTCGGCCCATTGTTCGGGCCGCGGCGCCGGACATCGATATGGGGGGCGTCGATCGTTATATCGCCACCGATCCAGGCATTACGACCGGCTCCGTTGGCCGCCAACGATGGGGAGATCAGCGCTGATTGATTTCGGGCGACGATACTGAGTCCGTCGTCCCCGTTCGCACTGACATCCGGCAATCGAACAAGAGCGTCTGCATTCGCCTGGGTGGCCAGTACGGAGGTCAACGCCATCGCTCCCGCGATGGTGGCAATTGTTCGGACTTTCCGTTTCAATGAGTTCTTCATGAACTTCCTTGCGTTTCAAGTGTTCTCAAATGGGCTTGCGTTCTCACCCTGCTCAGGTTTCAAGAATTGCCGTCAGACTCTTTTCCTCTTCTGCACGGGATTGCGTTGACCAACGCTCCGGATACCGCCGGGACGACACCGGAGTGCGGACGTCGAGTTGCAATCAGATCTCCCGGACTTAGGCTGCGGTCCGGCAGGAATTTCGATCGTGAGACAACTGCATTCGTCTTCGGGGATCGCGCCTCTCACCCCGAATGAGAGTCCAGTTGTAAAGCGGACTTTGTGTCAGCCAGGATGAGCGTGTGCCGAATTACCGTCGGCGAGCGACTCGCAATGAATGCACAACATCGACCGGAACTGTTCGAGCCGCAGTAGGGGTCGACTACCAGGCCGGTTCAGTGGCGGTCCACCGACGCTCGAGCTGTATGACACGTCTACCCTTCCCGCGAGCCAATCATTGATCGCCAGCCAAGCTTGACAGCGACCCACTACCGGCGTCTTGCACAAAATCACCAACACTGAGCACAAAATGCGCACCCGCACTCGCTTCGAATCACCGCCTGGACCGGGCACGGCACGACTGCGTCCAGGCAGTCACCCAGAGGGCCGTTGATTCCGCAGCCTTGACGGGGTCTGCGGCCGGGAGCGGTCCGGGTTGGCTACGCAAGGCTGCCGCGCGACTCCCCCACGTTCGGCGCGGCCGCGGGTGGCGGTGCCCTCGTGAGCCGACTTCGCCGTCAGCCACCCGATCTCACTGCCCGCCTCGACTTTCGACGGATTCGGACCGGCCGCCTCGGCCGCCAGCACATTCGGCGCAACGACATCGGGCGACACCACGAACCGACCTGTGGATCGGTCTTGCTCGAGTCCAGCGGGTAGGGATGCTCGACCCGAGCTCACGACCGCCACGTCGACACGACAGGACTCCGGACGACACGGCAACGTCAGTGTTACCCCCGGCACATATTGACACCGACTGTGATCCAGATTACCTTGCATTCCGCATGACGAAATTAGATTCACGGATGCCCGACCGTATTGCACTCGTGCGAAACGAGCCGGGACCGGTAAGGGAGGCGCACCGTGCCCGAGCTTGGGTTGGCCGACACGAACGGCATTCTGAAGCAGCCGTGGATCCGCCCCGTACGCACCAGCGCCGGGCTCGGCTGGGAGCAGGTCTACGTCTCGGCGCAGGCCGAAAGCCCCTATCGCGCAACGTTCGAGGCCGCGCGGACCCATCAACTCATCCTGCATCTCGACGGTCCCGTGGATGTGCGCCGAGGGCAGCACACGCTCGGCGCGGCGCGCAAAGTACCCAGGGGCGGCATGTTCCTGCATCCAGCCGGACGAGACCTCTCCGTGGAACTGGGCGGACACCTGAAAACCATCCACGTCTACCTCGACGACCGAGCGGTTCAGGACGCCGAAGAAACCGATGGTGCAGAGTTGGCCGAGGAGCTGGGCCGGACCGACCCGCTCGTCGAGCAGCTCGTCTTGAGCCTCGACTGCGCCGTACGCGCGTGGGAGCCAACCGCATTGACGTATGTGGATCAACTGTCCGCCGTGCTCGGGGCACATCTGCGGCGCCACCACAGCACCCGTGCTACGACGAATTCGGCACCGAGGTCGCAGGGGCTCACCAAGCGCCAGATGGCGACCATCCGCGAACTCATGGACGCCCGCATGGCAGAAGCCATTCCGCTCGCCGACCTCGCGGCCACCGTGACCCTCTCGGTCAGTCAATTCATCCGGCAGTTCAAGGCGACGACCGGCGAGACACCACATCACTACCTGATGGGATTGAGAGTCGAGCACGCCAGCCGCCTCCTGCGGACGACATCCACGCCGATCGCACAGGTCGCGGTAAGCTGCGGCTTCTCCCACCAAGAACATCTGACGCGCGTGCTCAAAGCTCGATTGAACAAGACACCCGCCGCACTACGCCGCGAACACTGAAGCACGGCCACCACCACGGTGGTCTCATCCCCCCGCTCGATCAGCCCGCACTGGCACCGACGATTCGCCGGGCCTTCGGCCGAGCCCCTCGGGCCCGCGGCTCGATTGATCGTTCGCTCCGCCAGTGCACAATCCGGCCATCCGGGCGCACACCTGATGCCGCGATGCCACATCACATACGCGACAAAGGAATTCGCTACGGCTTGCAAGCCATGCGTGAAGGCGGCAGCGATGCCGATACCACCGATGGCACCCGCCCGAACACGCGCTCGTGACGACCGGAATTCTCCGGCGAATCCGGGCGTGAGGCCGGAATGAACTCCGATTATTCGCACGGGTCGGCGCGGTCGAGTTCGTGGGCGAGCGCCTGCCGAATGGCGCTGTACGCCAGCTCCGCGGCTGTCTCCCAGGGCATTCCGACATCGGTGATCACGGCGGCGGTGAAGTGGGCGCTCAGATGTGCGCTCACGGAGCCCCGACAGTCGACCGCCGCGCGTGACATAGCCGAACTGGTCTGACCACTTGACCTCTGACCACTGTGGGCCTACTGTCCGGATGTGGCATTGCGACGGATCGATCGAAGGACCGTGCCCGATTCGGTGTACGACCAACTCCTGAGCGAGATGCTCGACGGTGAATTGCCGCCCGGAGCGGCGCTCCCGGCCGAGCGTCAACTGGCTGAGGCATTGGGGGTGTCCCGGCCGACAGTGCGGGAGGCCATGCAACGGCTGGCACACAGCGGGCTGGTGGAGGTGCGCCAGGGCGGAGCGACCATCGTGCGCGACTTCCGCCGCGCTGCCGGACTCGATCTGCTGCCCCGGCTGATCCTGCGGGACGGCCACCTCGATCACGATGTGCTGCGCAGCATCCTCGAGGCACGGTTGACGATGGGCCGCGAAGTCGCCGGATTGGCCGCCGAACGCGGTGGCGCCGACGTGGCCGGAGTGCTGAACGGTGCCGTGGAATCGCTTGCCGCGCAATCCGATCCGCTCGCTCGACAGTTGGAGGCCCTCGCCTTCTGGGATCACGTGGTCGATACCGCGGATTCGATCGTGTACCGGCTGCTGTTCAACGATCTGCGTGCCGTCTACGAACCTGCCATGGTGGCCTTGGCGCAGGTGATGGCGGCCGAGGTCGGCCGGATCGACCGGTATCGCGCCCTGGCCGAGGCGATCATCGCCGGTGACGCGGTAGCCGCCCGCCAGGCGGCCGCGCAGCTCTTGGCCACGGCGACAACAGAATTCGACACGTTGATGCGTCACCTCGAGGAGAACACACAATGAACGCCAC
Organism: Nocardia miyunensis NBRC 108239; assembly: GCF_001613065.1. GTDB lineage: Bacteria > Actinomycetota > Actinomycetes > Mycobacteriales > Mycobacteriaceae > Nocardia > Nocardia miyunensis. The sequence goes on along the minus strand of NZ_BDBQ01000047.1, from coordinate 7,002 downwards.
CGCGCGGATCCACAGCGCAAAGGATGACGACAGCCGTCACCACTCTCGGCCCGCCGTCCACACGACCGAAACCCATGGCCGCCGACGGGAATTCACCCTGATCGCAGCCGCTCGCGAATTCGCGCGCCACCCGTCACCGTGGATCATCGCGGGACTGCTGGTATCCGCCGCGGCGGCCCGTATCATCATCGGCGACTGGCAGTACACAGACGCCGTCGTGCCCGCTGTCATGCTCGCGCTGTTCCCGTTCACCGAGTGGGTGATCCACGTCTGCGTGCTGCACTGGCGGCCACGCCGGATCGGCAGGCTCACTCTGGATTCGCTGCTGGCCCGCAAACACCGTGCGCATCATGCCGATCCGCGCGAGGTGGGGCTGATCTTCATCCCGTGGCAGACCTTTCTGTGGCTGCTGCCCACACTGCTCGCCATCGCGCTGCTGGCCTTTCCACGGCCGGGCTCCGGCCTGATCTTCCTGACCACGGTCGGGGTGCTCGGCTCGAGCTACGAGTGGACCCACTACCTGATCCACACCGATTACCAGCCGCGAACCCGAATCTTCAAGGCGGTCAGACGGAATCATCGCCTGCACCACTTCAAGAACGAGCACTATTGGTTCACCGTCACCACTTCCGGCACCGCTGACCGTGTCCTGGGCACCCACCCCGACCCCGCGGAAATCCCGAAATCCCCCACAGCGCAATCCTTACACGCGCCGCGAGCCGCCTGACGGACCGATCGGTAGGCTCGCGGACCTGATCGCACCCACCGGTCCGTCCGGCTTTCTGGCGCCTCTGACCGTGATCGAGCGGTCGCCGGGCACGGTGCGGTCTTATGCGTTCGATCTGCGTGACTCTGGTAAGTCATCGGAAAGGGGGTTGGTAAGGGGGGTTCGCGAGGCTTGGTCCGTGGCGGCGATGAAATCGTCGCAGTCGCGCGCGGAATTCATCTCGTTCGGATCGGAGTTGACAAGCAATGAATCAGCGATCGGCCAAAGCCCTGAGCGTTGCCGCCCTCGGCATCGCGGCCACCGGACTGTTCATCCCTCAGGCTGCCGCCCAGTCGGCCCCCAACCTCGCACCGGGCCTCGATTGCGAAGGGCTCCAGTGCACCAACAACTCCAACAACACCTACATCATCAATTTCGACGCGGTCTGTCTCAATCCCGGAGACGAACAGCCGACGTCGGTGACCAAGGACATCGACCAGATATCCCCGCACCAGCGAAAGACCCTGGACAAGAACTGTCCGGCCCATCGCGCTGGCGGTAAGCACCATGACGAACTCGTGAACGGCGACGTCATCGATGCGTATTACACGGGTGCGACGGTCATACCGGCACGCCGACCGGGGACCGGCTCGGCTGGCTGATCCCGCCGGATCACCTTCGAACCCGTCGCCGACCACGCCGGCATTGCACGCTCCTGGCTCTACAACCACACTGACTTCGAGGACGAGATCCGGCGCCTGCGCGGTGGGGTCTATCTCGCTAACGGTGTTTCCGGCGTTGTCTCTCAGTAGGTTTGGGCGTTGGGCCAGCGGTCGGCGAAGGTGATCGCGAAAGCGTTGACCGCGGGCTTCCAGCGCACCATCCATCGTGCCCGTCCCTGGCCGGTCGGGTCGAGGGATCGGGTCACCAGATACAAGCATTTCAGGGCGGCTTGTTCGGTGGGGAAATGCCCTCGGGCCTTGATCGCGCGCCGGTAGCGGGCGTTCAACGACTCGATCGCGTTCGTGCTGCAGATGACGCGTCGTATCTCCACGTCGTAGTCCAGGAACGGAATGAACTCCTCCCACGCGTTGTTCCAAAGACGAACGATCGCACCATATTTCGTGCCCCACCGCTCGGTCAGCTCGTCCAGCGCCGCCCGCGCGGCATCGGCGTTGACCGCGGTGTAGATCGGTTTCACATCACGGCGCAACGCATCCCAGTGCTGGCGGCCGGCGAGCCGGAACGTGTTGCGGATCAAATGGATGATGCAGGTTTGGACCGTGGCCAGCGGCCACACGTTCCCGACCACCTCGGGCAGGCCCTTCAAACCGTCACAGACCAGGAAGAACACGTCCTTGACCCCGCGGTTGCGGATGTCGGTGAGCACGCTCATCCAGAACTTCGCGCCCTCGCCGCCGACCCCGGCCCACAAGCCCAGGATGTCCTTCTCACCCGAGACGTTGACCCCGATCGCCGCGTAGACCGGCCGGTTGGCGACCTGACCATCGCGGACCTTCACCACGATCGCATCGATGAAGACCGCCACGTAAACCTCGTCCAGGGGCCGGCTCGCCCATTCCTGCATCTCCGCGACCACTTTGTCGGTGATCCGCGAGACCGTCTCCTTGGACACCGAGGCACCGTAGATCTCGGCGAAATGCGCCGAAATCTCGCCGGTGGTCAAGCCTTTGGCATACAACGACAACACGACCTCATCCACCCCGGTCAACCGGCGCTGCCGCTTCTTGACAATCTGCGGCTCGAAACTGCCCTCGCGGTCGCGGGGCACCTCGATCTGCACGTGACCGGTCGTCTCGGTCAGGACCGTCTTGGATCGGGTTCCGTTGCGCACGTTGGTGGTTTCCCGATCCTCGGGCGCCTCGTGCTTGTCGAAGCCGAGGTGATCGGTCATCTCCTCGTTCAACGCGGTCTCGAGGACGGTCTTGGTGAACTGTTTGAGCAACCCGTCCGGCCCGGTCAGGGACAAACCCTGTTCCCTGGCCATCCGCACCAGCTCCTGGGCGGCCAACGTCTCCGCGGAAGCCTCGACCGGCTTCTTCTTCCTCGTCACCGCATCAAGTGTCGTCATGGTGGCACCTTCCCGCCGAACTTCGTTCAGCGAATCAGGCCGGAACCACCGTTAGCTCCACAGTCCCGCGCGGTGCGCGGTAGTCGCTCAGACGGGCGGCAGAGTGACGTCGTTCAAGGTGACCATGGACAGGTTGCGCTGTTTGATGACGTCCACCAACTGGTTGTAGCAGTGGGTGACGGCCGGGTGGTTGGCATGGCCGATGACTATTGCCTGCGGGTTGAAGTACTTGTGCGCCATCTGGATCAGATACTGCTCGGTGACGATCGAGGAGTCGGCCAGGGAGCCGTACCAGAGGGTGGGCACCGTGTAACCGTGTTCGGCGGCGACGCGGTCCACGGTCGCGTTGCGGAAACCGTACGGCGGGCGGTAGAAGGGCGTGCCGTCGACGCCGAACGTTTTGCGCAGAAAGGTTTTCGTGCGTTCGAGCTGATCGGCCACCCTGGCGGCGGAGAGTTTGGTGAGCGCCGGATGATTCCAGGTGTGGTTGCCGAGCTGGATCTGACCCGATTCGACCAGCGGGCGCAACGCGTCGCGGTGCACGGTCCAGGAACTGTAGGCGGCGGTGACGAAGAAGGTGAAGCGCGCTCCGGTGTCCCGGGCGAATTTGATGTACGCGCCAACAACATCGGCGTCGGCGCCGTCGTCGACGGTGAGCGCGAGAGTGTTGCCCTTACCGGGCAGTGTGGTGATGGCGCGGCGCGGCAGCCGCGTCTTCGGACCGCCGGGCGGCGCCGGGAGCAGCGGGACCGCGACCCGCGTCGTCGGAAGTACGGGCGACGACGGAGCCGCCACCATGCGCTTGGCCAGGTGATTCGGCGCAGCGCCGGAAATCGCGGCAGGGTGTGTCGCATCGCAGCCCGACAATGCGGCGGCTGTCCCAGCCGCGAGCAGCGTCAACCATTGCCTGCGGTTCATCATCGAACTCATATTCGCAGAACCACTTCGTGCCGGAGAACACTGACCCCGGAAACCTACCGCAGCCCGTCCACCCCCGCTCTCCGGCTCTCCGCGACTTCAGCGTCTCCTCGGATGCCGAAGAACTACCCTGTCGGGCCGGTGGTTGGGAACGTTGTCGGGACTGGGGCAGCGTGCTTCGCCTGCATTGCGTTGGCCTGCGGTATTGATCAGGCTGTGTGCGGGTTCGCACAATGGCGGTCATGGTGTCGGCGTGGTCGAAAACGCTGGCGTGACAATGCCTCCAGAGAACACCCGGCAGGTCACTACTGTTGCTTTCGGTGTCTGCCGCCACTCGCGATCGGCCCGGTCCCGCCCCAGCCGCCTGTGTAACGACGTAACTCCGCGGTCGGGTTCTCGACGCTGGCGCGTAGCCGCGCGCAGAATGCATCCAGTGACCCGTATCGTGCCTCGATCGCCGCCGCCAGATATGACGCCGCCGTGTCCTGGACCATCGAATCCTCCGTAAAAGGCAACCAGCGATCGTGGCCGCGTGAGTTGTGCACGCCGAGTCCGACGGCCCCGCCCGAACGCGCAGGCATGCCTTGACCATGCGTAGTCGAACGGGGCCCACCCTCGCGGCGACGATCCATGCCATCCCGGTGCCGCTACGGCGCCCGCTACGCTACCCACACACCCCACAGTTTCAGCAAACTCCTGGCGAGTCGCGCGGCGTGCCGTACCGATATCGGATTATCCGGACAGCAACTCAGTAGCGACGCCGCCGGTGCCCACGAGAAACCTCGGCCCCAACCGAACTGTGCCGCCCTGATCGAGCGGGTGGGATCGTGGTGCTGGCCTTTACCGCACGCACGCCTCGAGCACGGGCACGGCCAGGCCGGTGAATCCACCACCGCGCCGACCACCGACCACGACCGCCGCTGTGCCGACCCCCCATCATCAACGCGACCACCACCCCCACCAGCAACAGCATTACCACCGCGGATCCGGTCAGCACCTCCGACCGTGAATAGTCCGGAATACGATCACCGACGGCCCCCAGGCTCGACACGAGCCCAGCGCCCAGCACAAGCCAACCCGCCCACATGCATCGCACCACCGCCCTTCGCCTCGCGACGTCACGACGAACACTGCCCGGACATTCCGACACACCCACGATAGCGCTCACGACCCGGTCCGATGACCAGGCAAGACACGTCGAAAGAGCCCGTCGAGAGAACCTTCACGACACGACGGACCGGCACGCCGGGCCGGGATGACGAGGTGTCCATTCGACGACGCACGAGGCTCTCGTGCGGTCACACTGTCACGCACTCGATGGCTGTTCACCGACCAATCGCTCTACCCCACCCGACTTATCGAAATGCGGTAGCCGCATTGCTGTGTGCCATGCGAACGACTCGAAAGACACTGCGCAGCTTGGGCTTCGGTGTGCTCACCGTGCTAGCGGCGGCATCCTGCCCGACTTCGCACTCGACGACGCCCGCATCGACCATGCTGGACACCGGATTCGGCACGGGCGGAAAGGTTTCCACCGACTTCGGCGCACGCACCGACCACGGGCGAGCGGCCGCAGTACAGCCGGACGGCAAGATCGTCGTCGCCGCCCCAGGATCCCACGCAGGGCAACAACTTCGCCGCCGTCCGCTACCACCCCGACGGAAAGCGGGTGGCCTGGCTGAATCGTCAGCCAGCCGTAGGTCGGTCGGTCGCTTCGACATAGGAGGCCAGGTTGGCCAGTGAGGAGGCGATCCCGGTCTCGTGGGCCGCTTGGTCGATGCCCGGTGGCACGTCCGTGGCGGTGACGGTGACCTCGGTCCCCTCCCCCGTGGCGGTGATCTGCCAGGTCATCGTCATGGTGCCCGCGTACGAGGGGTCCTGGGCCTCGAACACCGCCCGTTGCACCACGCGCTCGGGCGGTACCAGCTCGGCGAACTCGACGTCGACGACATCGGTCGCATCGGACGACTTGCCGGGGGCCTCGACGGGATCGAGGTAGGTCAGGACCATCCGGAACCCGCCGCCGGGCCTGGGATCCCACCGCTGGATCCGACCGCTCATACCGTCGGGCGGCAACCACGCCTCAACGGATTCCCGGTCCACCAAAGCCCTGTAGACAATCTCCGGTGATGCCGCGATGCCCCGGCTGGCGCGGTCGATCCTGCTCATGGCCCGAGTCTAGATAGGGTCTGCCGAGCGAGGAGAAAAACTCACTGTTCGCGGGAACTCCGCCAGCACGCCGCGCCGGATTTCCCTTCCGCTGGACCCGTGTGTTTCGTGAATGCCCTTGCGGCGCTGGATAATTGATCACGCTTCCTGGCCGCCGCCTCCACTGGCTCAACACCGGGTTCAGCAGCACGGCTCGCCCCGGGCAACTTGGACTTCCGCAGTCATCGCCGGGCTGTCGCGGGAATGGCGTTGTCGATGAGGACGGCGGCGATCGCGGCGGCGGTAGGGAGGGCTTCGGTGTTGAGGACTCGGCTGCGGGCTCAACGCCAGGCCGAGACGCCGGGCGCAGTCCAACAGTCCGACACCTTGTGATCGGGCGCGGGGTGGGTTGAAAGGTTCTCGCCGGCGTGATCGAATTGAAGCACGACGGATGGCTGGTCGTGGCAGATGCCGGGCTCTTTCGAGGTGTCTTTGCGCAGGCTGCCGCGGGATATACGGTGCGGACACACCGCCGTTGGCGCGGTGGAGCCCAGGTTCACCCACCGATTACGCGATCCATGACCGCCACGCCCGCCGACGTCGCACACAACGGTTCGATACGCGGCTCTTATCTGGCGAAAGAGGAGAAAGATGTCTGAGCCGAACTACACGACCGATGCCGCCGGAATTCCGGCACCGAGTGATGAGCATTCCTTGACAATCGGCCCGGATGGCCCGATCCTGCTGAACGACGCGTACCTGATCGAAAAGATAGCGTCGTTCAATCGTGAACGCCTGCCCGAACGGCAACCGCACGCCAAAGGCGGCGGGGCGTTCGGCACGTTCGAAGTAACCCACGATGTCAGCGCCTACACCATGGCTGACGTGTTCCAGCCCGGCAAGCGGACCGAAGTGCTGGCACGGTTCTCCGCCGTCGCCGGCGAGCAGGGATACCCCGATACCGTGCGGGATCTGCGAGGCTTCGCCGTGAAATTCTATACCGAACAGGGCAATTTCGACCTGGTCGGCAACAATACACCCGTCTTTTTCGTGCGGGATCCCATGAAGTTCCAGGATTTCATCCGGTCACAGAAACGCCGCGCCGACAACAATCTGCGCGACAACGACATGCAATGGG
>NZ_BDBQ01000046.1 GCF_001613065.1 Nocardia miyunensis NBRC 108239 | reverse complement strand
GCCTGGCTTGTGTATGATTCGGCCGGTCACACTCCCGAACAGGAAGTACAACCCAGATGGACCTTCTCAGCGGACTCGCTACCTACATCAGCACCATGATCTCTGCTCTGGCCAGTGGCTCGGGCGACTGAACCGCGGGCAACCAGGCTCTCGGCCGTCGACGAGTTCACAGCACCTTCACAAGCGACAGCTAGGCGCGGTGCAGCCTGAATCCGGATGATGGATGGTACGCCGGTGGAGCGGCCTCCGGAGCAGTGACGAAAGGGATCCCCATGGTGGTGCTGACCGCACCCAACCAGGAGACGACGCCGACCGTTTCGGCAACGCCGTCCCGCTTTCGCTGGCGCCGGCTGTTCCTACCGGCGACCTACGGCTACGGGGCGCTGCTCATCCTGGTCACCGTGCTGGTCTCGGTACTGAGCAACTCCGCGCAGACTCGGGTGATGCTGCACGCCAGCACGAATCTGTACAACCTGCTGCACGGCCACATCGGCACACTGTTCTCCAGCGCGCTGTTGATCGGCGACACCGACACCTCGCTGCTGGTGCTGCCGCTGCTGATCTGTCTGCTGGCCTTGGCCGAGCTCAAGTTCGGTGCGAGCCGGCTGATTCGCATCTTCCTGGCCGGACATCTCGGATCGACCCTGCTGGTCGCGTTCGGGCTCTGGGTCGCGGTTGAGGCGCACTGGCTGCCGCTGGAGATCACGCATGCCGAGGACGTCGGGATCAGCTACGGCTCGATGGCGTTGATCGGCGCGTTCCTGGTCCTGATGCCGTCGCGTTGGCGGCCGACCTGGGCGATCACCTGGCTCGCGGTCGCCGTCGCCGGTGTGGCGATGGGCCGCAGCTTCACCAACGTCGGACATCTGCTGTCCGTGTCCATCGGCCTGCTGGTGGGCTTGTGGTTGATCCGCAGCGGGCGGACGGTTCCGGAGCGTTTCAAGCGGGTCGAGATCGTGCTGCTGGCCATCGCGACCGTGCTCGGGTACACAATTCTCGTGGGCTGAGTAGCGCGCGGCTTCCGGATTTCGAGATGAGGAAGTTGCTCATGGTTGGAACCCTGACGGCCGACCGGGCGCAAGCACGGGTGACCTCTGCCGTCGGGCTTCTGCGGCGTCGGCACTGGCTGCCGTTCACCGTCGGATATGTGGTGGCGCTGATCGTGGTCGCCGTGATCTACGCGCGGGTCCGGCCCGATGTGCAGTCTCGCATTCTCGCCGATACGAGTACGAATCTGCAGAATCTCGAGCATGGCCGGGTGGGGACCCTGCTGTCCAGCGCGTTCGTCATCGGGGATACCGACGCTACGATCACGAACGTCCCGCTGCTGGCCTGCCTGCTGATCCTGGTGGAACTGCGTTTCGGTGCGCTGCGCGCGGTCGGGACCTTCCTGGCCGGGCATATCGGCGCGACGTTGCTGGTGGCGGTCGGTCTGTGGGTGGGGATCGCAATGCACTGGCTGCCCGCCAGTATCGGTGCTTCCGAGGACGTGGGTATCAGTTACGGCGGTATGGCGCTGTTCGGGTCGCTCATCGTCATCGTGCCGAAGGCGCGGCGGATCCCATGGGCCCTGGTGTGGCTGGTGATCGCGGTCAAGGGGGTGGTCGACATCAGGGATTTCACCAGCGTCGGCCATCTGCTCTCCTACCTGATCGGTCTGGGGATCGGGACGTTCGTGATCGCCCGCGGTCGCGATGCGGAATATCGGATGAGCTGGTTCGATCTGGTTCCGCTGGTGGCCTCCTCGGCCCTGGCGGTGTCGTTTCTGCTGGATTGATCCTCGGCCGGGGATCGTAGGTGGCCCTTGCCGATCGGGGCTTCGGGGCGGTCGCCTAGAGTGCCTGGGGTGCGCCTCGTGATTGCTCGTTGTCAGGTCGACTACGTGGGTCGGCTCACCGCTCATCTCCCGATGGCTCGTCGTCTGCTACTGATGAAGGCGGACGGATCCGTACTCGTACATTCGGACGGCGGCTCCTACAAACCGCTGAACTGGATGAGCCCGCCGTGCTGGTTGGAAGAACGCGATGCTGACTCCGCCAAACTGTGGGTGGTGACCAACAAGGCCGGTGAGGAACTGCGCATCACCGTCGAGGAGATCGAGCACGACTCCTCGCACGAGCTCGGTGTCGATCCCGGTCTGGTGAAGGACGGCGTCGAGGCGCATCTGCAGGAGTTGCTCGCCGAGCACATCGAAACCCTCGGCGCCGGTTACACATTGATCCGCCGTGAGTACATGACCGCGATCGGCCCGGTGGACATTCTGTGCCGGGACGCCGACGGCGCGACGGTCGCGGTGGAGATCAAGCGTCGCGGTGAGATCGACGGAGTCGAACAGCTCACCCGCTATCTCGAACTGCTCAACCGCGACCCGCTACTCGCTCCCGTCAGCGGCGTCTTCGCGGCCCAGCAGATCAAGCCGCAGGCTCGCACTCTCGCAACCGATCGCGGAATCCGTTGCGTAACACTGGATTACAATGCCCTGCGCGGCACGGAGAGCGACGAGTTCCGCCTCTTCTAGGAGACGGAGTGATTTCCATTACACCTCAATAAATCTCGGACATACCACCCGCAAGCCCCCTGAACCTGCTATGTAACAACAGATTTCGTACGGACATGGGTAACTCCCCGGATACGCCCAAAACGTAACCAGTTGCCTGACTGTCGGCCCGACGCCACAAGTCTCGTCGCGCCCAACGACACGCTGAAGTCCCGGAGAGGCGGGGAGCGGAGCCTAGCCCCAGCGGCGTGTGATGGTTCTGGTGTGGCGGCCTCGCCAGCAGCCGGTGTGCCAGTGGCGGCGGTCGTCTTCGCCGCCTGCGACGGCCCAGGCGACGATATGTGCTGTGCCAGGGGCAATTTCGTGATCGCAGCCGGGGCAGCGGTAGGTCTTCACCGCCCGGGAACCCGGAATCGTGCGCACCACAAAGGTTTCCGAGCCGCCGGGGCCGTTCTCGGTGCGTCCGAAGACATCACCGATCGGACGCGGGTCCCTCTGGGACCGCGCCGACGATCTCCTGGGGCTCGGTTTACGGCGGGGCATGATGTTATCGAGGGTAACTCCCGAGGTGCTGCCGCGGCGGGTCGGCCACCTCGGTACGCATGGGGCTCGGTGCGCATAAGGAAGGCCGCCCCCTGTGCAGGGGGCGGCCTTCGAACGGATATCTGTCGCCCGGATGGGACCAGCTTCGATGCCTCGTGCAGGGCGGGTCCGCAGGGACCTGCGGTCTAGTGCGAGACTTCCGCGCTCTCGCGCTCTTCGTCGTTGACCTCATCCTCGGCATCGCGCAGCTGCTCGGGGATGGCCTTCTGCTGGCGTCCGGATCCGGACTGCTTGCTGGACAGCGACCGCGGTTCGGGGGCGCCGTCGAGCAGTTCGCTCTCGCGGTTGACCGCGGCGAGCATGGCCGGAACGGAGTCGAGCTGGCCGCGAATTCCCAAGAGCTGGGCCAGAACTCGACCGCGCAGCACGCGCATCTCCTCGGCGAGTTCCTTGGCGTGGGCGATCTTGCGGTCGGCCTGCTGGGTGGCGTTGCTGACCAGACGGTTGGCCTCGTCGGTCGCATCCTTGATGCGCTGCGCGGCGTCGGAGCGACTGGTGGCCTCCAGCTCCTCCATGGCGCGGGTGAGCTTGGTGCGCCGGTCGGCCATGCTGACCTCGAAGTCCTGCTGCTGGGCCTTGAGCCTGGCCTCGGCCTCCTTGGTGAGGCGATCGGCCTCGGCCGTGGCGGCCTCGACGATCTTGGCGGACTCGGTCCGCGCATTGGCGAGGGTCTGCTCGAACTCGATCTCGAGCGCCTCGCGCTTCTCCTTGGTCTCGGCCAGCAGCGACTCGTACTTACCACGCATTTCGGTGGCCTGCTGCTCGGCGATGGAGACCATCTCGGCAGCCTCGGCCTGGGCCTGCGCGCGAACCTCGGACGCCTCGTCGGAGGCCAGGCGCAGCATCCGCGAGATGCGGTCGCTCATGCCCTCCGCGGTGGTCGGGGGGACCGACAGGCGGTCGACTTCCTTACGCAGCTCATCGATTTCGTCACGCGCATCCTCCAGCTGGGCGGCCAGGTTCCGGGCCTGGGCAGCGGCGGCATCGCGGTCGGTAGCGGTGACCCTCAGTTCGGCATCGAATCGGTCGAAGTAATTGCGAACTTCATCGCGGTCATACCCCTTCCGGACCACGGTAAAGGGCAACGCAACGAAGCGATTGCGATCGGGCTCAGTGGACGACATGCCCCACAAACTACCGCTTGCGTGCGTGCCATGGTGACCCGACCGCGAATGTCGTTACGAAAGGTTTTCGCGGTCGGATTGCGGTACTAGTGAGTAGGATTCGCGTTCGGCTCGACCAGCTCGATGAGCACACCGCCAGCATCCTTGGGGTGCAGAAAATTGATGCGTGAGCCCGCGGTGCCCGGACGTGGTGCATCGTAGAGCAGACGTACGCCCCGGTCTCGGAGATTGGCTGCTACGGCATCGATGTCGGTCACCCGGTAGGCCAGCTGTTGAAGTCCCGGACCGTTGCGATCGATGAATTTCGCAATGGTGGATTCGTCGTTGAGAGGGGCCAGCAACTGCAGAGCAGTCGACCTGTCTCCGGCAGCGGGCAACGACAGCATTGCCTCGTGCACCCCCTGGCCCTCGTTGACCTCACGGTGCGTCTCGATCATACCGAGCTTTTCGGAGTACCAGGCCACAGCCGCGTCGAGGTCCGGGACGGCGATGCCGACATGGTCCACGGCGATCACATAGTCGGCGGGAATGAATTCGGTCTTTTCGGAAGTGCTCACCTTTCGGAGTGTAATGCGGCCTGCGTGGGGGCCTGCGTGGTTACGCTCCGCTGCCGCCTCCGGCCCTGATCCACCCATGCCGGCGGTAGCGCGCACCACCATGGTGCTGTCCGGACCGCCCGGGTTACCGTGGAGTATCGAGCGGTTCCGTCCCGCCCGTACGCTGCATCGAATCCAGAAGTGAGGCTCATCGTGACCACCACCTCCGTCATCGTCTCCGGCGCCCGCACTCCGGTCGGCCGGCTGCTCGGTGGGCTCGCCGGATTCTCGGGTTCCGACCTGGGCGGATTCGCGATCAAGGCCGCGCTGGAGAAGGGCGGCGTCGCGCCGGAGTCGGTCGACTACGTGATCATGGGACAGGTGCTGACCGCGGGTGCGGGGCAGATCCCGGCGCGGCAGGCGGCGGTGGCCGCGGGGATTCCGATGGACGTTCCGGCGCTGACCGTGAACAAGGTGTGTTTGTCCGGTATCAATGCAATTGCCTTGGCGGATCAGCTGATTCGGGCCGGTGAGTACGAGATCGTGGTGGCCGGCGGGCAGGAGTCGATGACGCAGGCGCCGCATCTGCTGGAGAAGAGCCGGGAGGGCTTCAAGTACGGCGATGTGACGTTGCGCGACCACATGGCCTTCGACGGCCTGCACGACATCTTCACCGATCAGGCGATGGGCCTGCTTACCGAGCAGCGCAACGACGTCGACCGCATCAGCCGCGAGGATCAGGACTCCTTCGCCGCGGCCTCGCACCAGAAGGCGGCCGCCGCGTGGAAGAACGGTGTGTTCGACGACGAGGTGGTCCCGGTCGCCGTCCCGCAGCGCAAGGGCGATCCGGTGCTGTTCGGGCAGGACGAGGGGATTCGCGCGGACACCACCGCCGAGTCACTGGGCAAGCTGCGTCCGGCGTTCCGCAAGGACGGGACGGTGACCGCGGGTTCGGCCTCGCAGATCTCCGACGGCGCGGCCGCGGTGGTCGTGATGAGCAAGGCCAAGGCCCAGGAGCTGGGGCTGAGCTGGATCGCGGAGATCGGCGCGGCGGGCGTGGTGGCCGGTCCGGATTCCACGCTGCAGGAGCAGCCCGCCAACGCGATCGCCAAAGCTTGTGCGCGGGAAGGGATTTCGCCCGCCGACCTGGACGTGGTGGAGATCAACGAAGCGTTCGCCGCGGTCGGCGTCGCCTCGACCCGCAAGCTCGGCATCGACCCGGACAAGGTGAACGTCAACGGCGGCGCGATCGCCATCGGTCACCCGCTGGGCATGTCCGGGGCGCGCATCGTGCTGCACCTCGCGCTCGAGCTGAAGCGTCGCGGTGGCGGCGTCGGCGCGGCGGCCCTGTGTGGTGGCGGCGGTCAGGGCGACGCTCTGATCATCAGGGTGTAGCGCGGCACGGTGTCGCTATAGCCGAGATTCGTTCGGGTGGATCTCGGCTCGATGACCGGTTCGCCGCACGCTGTGGCGTCGGTCGGGTGGAACCGAAGCTCGGGCCGAACGTGGTCGGCTCTCGATGCGGTGTGAGTTCCCAACTGTGGGAAGTGACGAAATCCTCTGTCGCCCACTGCCCCTAGGTTCGGTGCGGCACGGTGTCGGGCGTGCGGGGGGCGACTCCGCGTGCCCGATGCGACATGAGAGAGAAAAGGCTCAACTTTGATCAACACCCGAAAGTTCATCGCTGTCGGTACCGCCGCGCTCGGGATCACCGCTGGTGCAGCAGCACTCGTCCCGGCCACGGCCGCCGCGGCGGCGCCGTACGGCGGCCAGTGCGGCGCGGGCTTCAACGTCGTCGACAAGCATGAACTGAAGGCAGGCACGATCTTCCTCACCTACAACGGCAGGACCAACTGCGTGGTCACCGTGCGGGACCACGCGGGCTCGGCGATCCCGATGGGCGCCGCGGTCCGGCAATCGAAGGACCACTCCGCGGTGGTCATCAACGACGGGCACAAGTTCACCGACTTCGCCTTCGCGAAGGTCGAGGCGCAGGGCAAGTGCATCGACTGGGGCGGCTACATCGGTGACGACCTCTGGCAGCAGTTCAACGTGCACTGCGGCCGCTGAACCGCGATTTCCTGAGAGAATGGGCACACCCACTACGAGGTGTCGTAGCCATTGGGCACAATGGGTTGTCATGGGCGAAATCTTCGACGTGAGCACCCTGGCCAAGCGGGTTCGGCTCTTCGGCATCCTCGAAGTGGGTGGCTGGGTGCTGCTGTTCATCGGTATGTACTTCAAGCACGGCGTGACACCGCCGGTCGAATGGCCGCTGATGGTGTTCGGCATGGTGCACGGCGTCATCTTCCTGGCGTACGCGTTCAGCCTGCTGATGGCGTGGCGGGAGTTCGAGTGGCCGGGGCGCACGATCCTGCTGGGGCTCGTCTCGTCGGTGATCCCGTTCACCTCGCTCTGGTTCGAGCGATGGGCCATCCGATCCGGGCAGTTGGGTGAATTGAGCCCGACCCCGGCACCTGCCGCCGCGGGCTCGTGACAAACTGGAAGTTGTGACTCGACCAGCTGCACGTCGTCCCTCGCCTGCCGTTGCCGCCGCCATGTCCGGCGCGGTGGATCTGTCCGGCTTGAAACAGCCTGCTGCCACGGATGTTCCGGGTGATCACGCGGTCACCGAGGCCAACTTCGAGACCCAGGTGCTGCGTCGCTCGATGCAGGTCCCGGTGGTCGTTGTGCTGTATTCGCAGCGCAGTCCCGGCAGTGTGGATCTGGTCAAACTGTTCGAGCGGCTGGTCGGTGAGGCCGACGGCGCCTGGGATCTGGCGACCGTCGAGGCCGAGCCGAATATGCGCATCGCGCAGGCGTTCGGCGTGCAGGGCATTCCGACGGTGATCGCGGTGGCCGGCGGTCAGCCGCTGGCCGACTTCCAGGGCGCCCAGCCCGAGTCGCAGGTTCGGCAGTGGCTCACCGCCGTGCTGGAGGCCGTGCGCGGGCAGCTGCCCGACGGGCCGGACGGCGAGCCGCAGCCCGAGCCCGAGGATCCGCGTTTCACCGCCGCCGAGGAGGCGCTGGACCGTGGTGACGTCGAGGGTGCGATCAGCGCCTACGAGGCGATCCTGGCCGCCGAACCGGCCAATGCCGAGGCCAAGGCCGCGCTGCGGCAGGTGCGCTTCTACGCCCGCACTCAGGGCCTGCCGCAGGACGCGATCGCCCGCGCCGACGCGGATCCGGCCGATATCGACGCCGCCTTCGCCGCCGCGGATATGGAACTGTTCAACAGCGAGCCCGATGCGGCCTTCACGCGCCTGATCAACTTGATCAAGCGCACCGCCGGGGATGATCGCAACCGGGTGCGCACGCGGCTGGTGGAACTGTTCGAGCTGTTCGACACCGCCGATCCGGTGGTCGTCGCGGCCCGCCGCAAACTGGCGACAGCCCTCTACTGATAGCCCGAAGACATCAGCAGCCTTCGAATGTGAGATTTTTCACTCTGAAGGCTGACCGGGGGCGAGCCAGACCGCGCTGTTGGCGGCGAGGGTGATCGCCGCCGAGACCGGGCGGTCGTGCCAGGGGATTTCGGTGGTGTCGACGCCGCCGAGGTTGCCGATTCCGCTGCCGCCATACGGGATCGCGTCGGTGTTGAGGATTTCGCGCCAATGGCCCGGGAGCGGCAGACCGACGCGGTAGTCGCGGTGCTCGGAACCGGAGAAGTTGTAGAGGCAGGCTATCGGCGAGCCATCGCCGGCATAGCGCAGGAAGGCCACCACGTTGTGGTCGCGGTCGTCGGCCTCGAGCCAGGCGTAGCCGCCGGGGGAGGTGTCCTGCGTCCACAGCGCCGGGTGGGCGCGGTAGGTGGCGTTGAGATCGGCGACGAGGGTGCGGATGCCCGCGTGCAGGGGGTTGTCCAGTTCGTGCCAGTCCAGGCCGCGATCGTGCGACCACTCGCGGAACTGTCCGAAGTCCTGGCCCATGAACAGCAACTGTTTGCCGGGATGTGACCACATGTATGCCAGGAGTGCGCGCACACCGCACGCCTTGGCGAAATCGTCGCCCGGCATGCGGGTCCACAGTGTGCCCTTGCCGTGCACGACCTCGTCATGACTGATCGGCAGGACGTAGTTCTCGCTCCACGCGTAGACCGTGGAGAAGGTGATCTCGTTGTGATGCCAGCTGCGGTGCACCTGATCGTGGCCGAGATAGCCGAGGGTGTCGTGCATCCAGCCCATGTTCCACTTCATGGTGAAGCCCAGGCCGCCGACGTCGGTGGGACGGGTGACGCCCGGCCAGGTGGTGGACTCCTCGGCGATGGTGACCGCGCCCGGATGCCGGGCGTGCAGCGTCGCGTTCATCTCCTGGAGGAACCGCGCGGCCTCCAGATTCTCCCGGCCGCCGTGGATATTGGGTTCCCAGCCGCCCTCGGGACGCGAATAGTCCAGGTAGAGCATGGATGCGACGGCGTCCACGCGCAGGCCGTCGATGTGGAACTCGTCGAGCCAGTACAGCGCGTTGGCGACCAGGAAGTTGCGGACCTGATTGCGGCCGAAGTCGAAAATGTAGGTGCCCCAGTCCAATTGCTCGCCGCGGCGCGGGTCGGGGTGTTCGTACAGGGGTGCGCCGTCGAAGCGGGCCAGGGCCCATTCGTCGCGCGGGAAGTGCGCCGGAACCCAGTCCAGCAGAACGCCGATGCCCGCGGCGTGCAGGATGTCCACGAAGGCGCGGAAATCGTCGGGTACGCCGAATCGGGCGGTCGGGGCATAGTACGAGGTGACCTGGTAGCCCCAGGATCCGCCGAACGGATGTTCGGCGATCGGCAGCAGTTCGACATGGGTATAGCCCTGTGCGCGAACGTATTCGGCGAGTTGGGCGGCCGCCTCGCGGTAGCCGAGTCCGGGACGCCACGAGCCCAGGTGCACCTCGTAGATGCTCATCGGGGCACGGGCCGGATCGGCCGCGCTGCGCGCGTGCATCCATTCGCGATCGTGCCACCGGTAGGAACTTTCGGTGATCACCGAGGCCGTGGCGGGGGGCACCTCGGTCGCGAAGGCGAGCGGGTCGGCGTGCTCGACGATGCCGCCGTCCGCGCCGTGGATCCGGAACTTGTACTTCTCGCCCGGCCCGAGTCCGGCGACGAACACCTCCCACACGCCCGATCCGCCGAGTCGGCGCATGGGGGCGGTGTTGCCGCTCCAGCCGTCGAAGTCGCCGATCACGCTGACGCCGCGGGCATTCGGGGCCCACACCGCGAACGAGGTGCCCGCTACCTCGCCGTCGAGGGTGGTGTAGCGGCGCGGATGCGCGCCCAGGACCTCCCAGAGGCGTTCGTGCCTGCCCTCGCCGATCAGGTGCAGATCCAATTCGCCGAGGGTGGGCAGGAATCGGTAGCCGTCGGCGTCCAGGACCGTGCGGCCGCCGGGATAGGAGACCAGCAGGCGGTAGTCCCACAGATCGGGATACGGCACGACGCCCTCGAACAGGCCGTGCTCGACGTGTTTCAGTAGATGATCCTCGCCGCCGACTCGCGCGGACACCGAATCCGCGTGCGGCCGAAGGGCTCTGACGACGGTGCCGTCGGGATGCGGGTGCGCGCCCAGCACCGCGTGCGGGTCCGGGTGGGTGCCCGCGGCAAGCAGCAGCAGATCGCGACGGTTCATCGGCGGATCTTCCTGTCGGGCTGAGGCATCCGCGTCGCGATCACCGGAATGTCCTGCGGTAGGCCAGTTCCGCGCGGGTACGCGCGGAGACCGGCGGCAGGGCGATGATGTGCGCGACGGCCCGGATCGGGTCCAGTCGGACGTAATTGGTTTGGCCCCAGTGATATTCCTCACCGCTGACCTCGTCCAGGACGACCGGATGGTCGTGCCATTCGCGGCCGATCGCGGGCATGTCGAGCGAGAGCATGCCGTCCTCGGCGCCGAACGGGTTCAGGTTCACCACGATCAGCACCGCGTCGCCGGTGGCCGGATCCACCTTCGAATAGGCCAGCAGTGCGTCGTTGTCCACGTGATGCACGCTCAGGCAGCGCAGCTGCTGCAGCGCCGGATGAGCGCGGCGGATCTCGTTGAGCCTGGTCAGCCAGGGTTCGAGTGATTCGCCGTTGGCCGCGGCCTCGGCGAACGGGCGCGGGCGCAGCTCGTACTTCTCCGAGTCCAGGTACTCCTCGCTGCCCGGCCGCACCGCCTGATGTTCGAACAACTCGAAACCCGAGTACACGCCCCAGGCCGGGCCCATCGTGGCGGCCAGCACCGCGCGGATGGCGAACATGCCCGGACCGCCGTGTTGCAGGCTCTCGTGCAGGATGTCGGGGGTGTTGACGAACAGGTTCGGCCGCGCCTCGTCGGCCTTGGCGGCCAGTTCCAGGGCGAATTCGGCGAGTTCGTGTTTGCCGGTGCGCCAGGTGAAATATGTGTAGGACTGGGTGAATCCGCGTCGGGCCAGGCCGTACATCCGGGCGGGGCGGGTGAACGCCTCGGACAGGAAGATCACGTCCGGGTCGGCGCGGCGGACCTGCGCGATCAGCCATTCCCAGAAGTCGACGGGTTTGGTGTGCGGGTTGTCGACGCGGAAGATGGTGACGCCCAGGGAGATCCAGTACCGCACCACCCGCAGCACCTCGGCGTAGAGGCCGTCGGGATCGTTGTCGAAGTTGATCGGGTAGATGTCCTGGTATTTCTTCGGCGGATTCTCCGCGAACGCGATGGTGCCGTCCGGCAGGGTGGTGAACCATTCGGGATGTTCGTTGACCCACGGGTGGTCCGGGGCACACTGCAGCGCCAGATCCAGGGCCACATCGAGGCCGAGTTGCCTTGCGACGCGGATGAATTCGGTGAAGTCCTCGACATCGCCGAGGTCCGGATGGATCGCGTCGTGCCCGCCCGCGGCCGAACCGATCGCCCACGGCGAGCCGACGTCGTCGGGCTCGCAGGTCAGGGAGTTGTTGCGGCCCTTGCGATTCACCTCGCCGATCGGGTGGATCGGCGGCAGGTACACCACATCGAAACCCATGGCGGCGATGCGGTGCAGTTCCTTCGATGCGGTGGCGAAGGTGCCGTGCACGGGAGTGCCGTCGGCGTCCCGGCCACCGGTGGAGCGGGGGAAGAATTCGTACCACGAGCCGTACAGCGCCCGCCGGCGCTCCACCTGGACGGTGAATTGCGGTCCGCGGGTGACGAATTCGCGTAGCGGATGCTCGCGCAGGATCTCGGCCACCTCGGCGCCGAAGGCCGGGGCCACCCGCGCGGGCAACTGGTCGTCGCCGCGCAGTGCGGTCGCCGCGGCGCGCAGACGTTCCCACTGTTTCTTCGGGACCGCCTGTGCGGCACGGTCGAACAGGCGCGCGCCGAGTTCGAGATCGTTGGCCAGATCCGCCGCGCTCTGGCCGACGGCCAGTTTCGCCTCGACCGCCGCGCGCCATCCGGCGATCGGATCGCTCCAGCCCTCGACGCGGTAGGTCCACTGACCCGGCTCGGTGGGGGTGAACACGGCATTGAACACATCGGGTTCGTAATCGGGCGACATGCGGATGCGCTGGGTGCGCGAGCCGCCCGGGCCGCGGACCGCCAGGGTCGCGGCGACGGCGTCGTGTCCCTCGCGCCAGACCACGGTGCGGACCGGGAACACCTCGCCGACCACGGCCTTGGCCGGGTATCGCCCCGGTCCGAGGGCGGGGGCGGTGTCATCGATGGCGATGCGACCGGTCACGGCGTCAACCGTACCGGTAATCCGGACATGTTCGCGCCGATGACGGAGACGGGTGGCTGCCGGGTGGCGGGAATCGGTATGGGACGGTAGGACCGAAGCGGAACGCTCGCCTCTTTTATGGCGGGTAGGACGACGGCGAATACACAGGAGGACCCACCATGACCGCAGTGCACGGCACATCGGTAGATATTCAGACTCCCGACGGCGTTGCCGATGCCTATCTGGTCCATCCCGACGACGGCGCCGCGCATCCCGGGGTGATCGTCTACCAGGATGCCTTCGGCCTGCGGCCCGCGCTGCGCTCGGTGGCCGATCGCATCGCCTCCCACGGTTATACGGTTCTGACCCCGAACGCGTTCTATCGGGCCGGCCGCGCACCGCTGTTCGATCTGCCGGATCCGATCGATCTGAAGTCGCGGCCGGAGATCTTCGAGAAGATCCGGCCGCTGATGATGGCGCTCACGCCCGAGGCCATGAAGTCCGATTCGGCTGCGTACCTGGACTGGCTGGCGGCATCGGAGCTGGTCAGCGATGGTCCGGTCGGTCTGACCGGATACTGCATGGGCGGGCGGCTGGTGCTGTTCACCGCTGCCGCGCATCCCGAGCGGATCGCGGCCGGCGGCTGCTTCCACACCGGTAACCTGGTGTCCGACGGCCCCGACAGCGTTCATCTGCTGGTCGAGCCGATCACCGCGGAGCTGTTCTTCGGATACGCCGACAACGACCAGGGCGCGACCCCCGAGCAGATCGAGACGCTCGGCAAGGCGCTGGACGCGGCGGGCATCACCCACACCAGCGAGGTATACGAGGGCGCGATCCACGGTTACACCCAGGCCGACACCGAGGCGTACAACGCCGAGGCGGCCGAGCGTCACTACCGCGACCTGCTCGCGTTGCTCGATCGCACGCTGGGTTCGAAGTAGTCTCCGCCGGGTCCCGGGGCCGCCGCGCAGGACGGATGCGGCGGTCCGGGATGCGATGAGTACAGGTCAGAGCCTCGCGGCGGCGCTGTTCGGTGCCGCGTGCGAGGTCCCGGCCGTGTAGGTTCTACCCAATGAAGGCATTGCGTCGTTTCACCGTCCGTGCCCATCTGCCCGAGCGGCTGTCCGCGCTCGGCGACCTCGCCACGAACCTGCGCTGGTCCTGGCATGCCCCGACTCAGGACGTGTTCGCCGAACTGGATCCGCGGCTGTGGGTGGAGCTCGGGCGCGATCCGGTGCGGATGCTGGGGGAGGTCCCGGCCGAGCGGCTGGACGAACTGGCCGCCGACGAGACGTACGTGCGCACGGTCGACGCCGCCGCGGCCGATCTGCAGGACTATCTGACCCGGCCGCGCTGGTTCGGCAAACAGGATCAGGGCCCGCGCTGCATCGCGTACTTCTCGATGGAGTTCGGCGTCACCGAGGTGCTGCCGAACTATTCCGGCGGACTGGGGATCCTGGCCGGGGACCATCTGAAAGCGGCCTCGGATCTGGGACTTCCGCTGATCGGCGTCGGATTGCTGTACCGCTCAGGCTATTTCCGGCAATCGCTGACCGCCGACGGCTGGCAGCGCGAGCATTATCCGGATCTGGATCCGCAGGGGTTGCCGCTGCGGCTGCTGTCCGGTCGCGATGGTTCCGCGGTGCTGGTGCACGTGCCGATGCCCGAGGGACGGGTGCTGCGGGCGCGGGTGTGGATCGCGCAGGTGGGGCGGATTCCGCTGCTGCTGTTGGATTCCGACATCGCGGACAACGATCCCGAACTGCGGGCGGTCACCGACCGGCTGTACGGCGGCGATCAGGACCACCGGATCAAACAGGAGATCCTTTCCGGGATCGGCGGGGTGCGTGCGGTGCGGGCGTTCACCCGTGCGCACGGGCTGCTGGAACCGGACGTCTTCCACATGAACGAGGGACACGCCGGATTCCTGGGCATCGAGCGGATTCGCGAATTCATGTCCGACGGTTTGGATTTCGATGAGGCACTGACCGCGGTGCGGGCCGGAACGGTGTTCACCACGCACACTCCGGTGCCCGCGGGGATCGACCGGTTCGCCGGTGCGCTGGTGCGGCGGTATTTCGGCGGGGAGCACGGCGAACGTGAATCTCCTTTGCTGCCCGGGGTTTCGGTGGATCGCATCGTGGCGCTGGGGCGGGAGGCCGATCCGTCGGTGTTCAACATGGCCCATCTCGGGTTGCGCCTGGCTCAGCGCGCCAACGGTGTTTCGCGGCTGCACGGTGAGGTCAGCCGGAACATGTTCGCGCCGCTGTGGCCCGGATTCGATCCGGCCGAGGTGCCGATCGGCTCGGTGACCAACGGCGTGCACGCCCCGACCTGGGCGGCCCGCGAATGGATCGACAAGGCAAGGGAATTCGTCGGTCCCGAGCTGGTCGAGGAGTCGCGCGGCTGGGAACGGTTGCATGACGTCGATCTGCGCGAGCTGTGGTCGACGCGGAACACGTTGCGCGGCATCCTCGTTGCCGAGGTGCGCCGCCGGGTGCGGGCCTCGTGGCTCGAGCGCGGCGCGGCTCCGGCCGAATTGGGCTGGGTGGACGAGGTTTTCGATCCGAAGGTACTGACCGTCGGGTTCGCCCGCCGGGTGCCGACCTACAAGCGGCTGACCCTGATGTTGCGTGACCCGGAACGGCTGCGCGGGCTGCTGACCGATCCGGATCGCCCGGTGCAGCTGGTGGTCGCCGGTAAGAGCCATCCGGCCGACGACGGCGGTAAGGGGCTGATCCAGCAGGTGGTGCGCTTCGCCGACGATATCGGTGTGCGGCATCGCATCGTCTTCCTGCCCGACTACGACATGTCCATGGCCCGGTACCTGTACTGGGGATGCGATGTGTGGCTGAACAATCCGCTGCGCCCGCTCGAGGCGTGCGGCACGTCCGGGATGAAGGCGGCGCTCAACGGCGGGCTCAACCTGTCCATCCGGGACGGCTGGTGGGACGAGATGTACGACGGGGAGAACGGCTGGGCCATCCCCACCGCGGACGGCGTGCGCGACGATCACCGCCGCGACGATCTGGAGGCCGCGGCGCTGTACGAGACGATGGAACGCGCTGTGCTGCCGCGCTTCTACGAGCGTGACCACCACGGGGTGCCGGTGCGCTGGATGGAGATGGTCCGGCACACCCTGCAGACCCTCGGGCCGAAGGTGCTGGCCTCCCGCATGGTTCGCGACTACGCGGTCGACTACTACGCCCCGGCCGCCGCCTCGTATGCCGCTGTGACACAGGACGATTTCGCCGGAGCCCGGGAACTGGCCGGATATCGCCGCCGGGTCGAATCGGCCTGGCCGCAGGTGAAGGTGCTGCAGGTGGACAGCTCGGGTCTGGCCGACATCCCGGTCATCGGCAACGAACTGTCCCTGCGCGCCCGCATCGATCTCGCGGGCCTGAGCCCGGCCGATGTGGACGTGCAGGCGGTGCTGGGCCGCGTCGGGCCGGACGACGATCTTTCCGAGGTCACCACCGTCGAGATGACGCATATCGGAAGTGATTCCGGGGCAGAGCTTTTCACGGTCGAAACACCGGTCCCGCTCTCGGGCGCGGTTGGCTTCACCGTGCGAGTGCTGCCGCGTCACCGGCTGCTGTCCGGCCCGGCCGAGCTCGCTCTGGTCGTCTCGCCCAGTCCGTAGGCTCGGGCTCGGTCAGCGACGCATCGGTTGGGTGAGGGTGCGTTTGAGGATCTTGCCGGTCGCGTTGCGGGGGAGGGCGTCGAGGAAGACGACGTCGCGGGGGACCGAGAAGCGGCCCAGGCGTCGTCGGATGTAGGTGCGGATCATGTCGGGGTCCAGCGCGAAGCCGTCGCGGGTGACTATGAAAGCGGCCAGGCGCTGGCCGAATTCGCGGTCCGGGACGCCGATCACCGCGACCTCGCTGACCTGCGGTAGATGCGACAGCACCTCCTCCACCGGCCGGGGGAAGACGTTCTCGCCGCCGGAGATGATCATCTCGTCGTCGCGCCCGGCCACGAACAGCCGCCCCGAGGCGTCCAGATAGCCGACATCGCCGGTGTCGAGCATGCCGTCGGCTTCCGAGGGCGGATCGGCATCGGTGTAGCCGTCGAACAGCATGTGGTTGCCGATGAAGATGCGGCCGGTCGCGCCGATCGGGACGGGCCGCAGATCATCGTCCAGCACAGCGATTTTCGTGCCGAGCGGCGGACGTCCGGCGGTGGTCGGCGCGATGCGCAGATCGGCCGGGTCGGCGATGCTCGCCCAGGACACCTCGGTGGATCCGTAGAAGTTGTAGAGGATGTCGCCGAAGGCGTCCATGAATCGCAGCACCGCGGCCCCGGGCAGCGGCGCGCCGCAGCTGGCCACCACGCGCAGGCTGGAGGTGTCGTAATGCGCTCGCACCGAGGCGGGTAGATCCAGGATGCGATGCACCATGACCGGCACGACGATCAGTGTGGTGACCCGGAATTCGGCGATCATGCGCAGGCAGTCCTGGGCGTCGAAATGCTCCGGCAGGATCACCGTCGCCCGCAGTGGCGTGCTGATCTGCAGGGCCGCCAGACCCCAGGTATGGAACAGCGGCGCGGGGATCAGCATCGTCTCGTTCATCCGCAGCGGTATGCGTGACAGCACCGCCGCCACGGTGCCGAATCCCTTGGGATGCGGTCGCACAGCGCCTTTCGACATGCCGCTGGTGCCCGAGGTGAGCACGACCAGCTGCCCGTGCCTGTCCGGCTTGACGAAATTGCCTGTGCCCGAGGTGATCAGATCCTCGACCGTGATGCGGCTGGGCAGCATCCCGTCGTCCACGGTGTTGTAGAGGGGCAGATCAGGGGGGAGATACTCGAGCAGATCCTCCAGATCAGGATCGGTGAACAGTGCTGCCAGCCGGTGGCTTTCGGCGATCTGGGCGATTCGCCCGGACGGCAGCCCGAGATTGAACAGCACCGCGTCGACACCGAGTTTACTTGCCGCGGCCATGATCTCGACCATCTCGGCGTGATTGCGGGACAGTACGCCGACGGCGTCTCCGGCGACCAGGCCGCGTTCGCCCAGTGCGCTCGCGAGTGCGTGACTGCGGGTGTGGACCTCGCGGAACGTGCGATCACCCCGGTCGTCGATGATCGCGGTGCGGCGCGGGGAGTGCGCGGCCGCGGCCGCGTAGCCTCCGGCCAGGGTGAAACCCCAGGCGGCCAGGCCGCTGAGCTGTTTGATCATCCGGTCCGGGCGCATGGTGCGCACCACGCCCGTGGTCACGATCTGCCGGGCGACCCCGGCCTGCAGGCGTATCGACGAGTCCTCGCCGTTGACCAGGATCGAGGTCGGGGCGCGGTCGGCGAGGTCGACCATGCGGCCCAGTCCGGCCGTGATCCACTCGACGACAGCCGAATTCGACAGCGCGGGCACCAGCGGATGCACCCGGCCGGGCGCGAAGCAGGTGATCACGACGTGCGTGCCGTCCGGCCCGCCGCGCAGCCGGATCGCGGCGAAACTGCCCTGTGCCGGGCACTGTAGTTCGACGGTGTGCGCCTCGCGGTTCAGGACCAGCCGGACGTCCAGAACGCGGATCTCGGTATCGACACCGCCCACCCGCATACGCCAGCTCGGCGGTCCGTCGAGGGTCTCGACCGGATCGCACGCGCCGATGCCCGGGAACAGCCGGGGGTAGGTCTCCGGGTCCGCGAGCAGCTTCCACAGCACCCGGGGTGAGATCGCGAGATCGGCACTCGCATCGATGATTTCGGTAACCACACGCTTGCACTTCTGGCTTGGCCGGTTCGGCCACTCGGTTCGGCGGCTAACGCATTTTTAACGGGCCGGACCTGAGTGGTCAAGAAGAAACAAATATTAGGTTGATCATGCATCAAATTGCGGGCAAGTTGCATGTATTCACTGGTTACAGATAACCCTCGGTGGGTGCGGTTGTCAATTGTTAGCTCACCACGTGTGCCGGGGCGTCGGAAAGCCGATCGATCGCCCCGGGCGTCGTCATCGTCGGACGGGCTGTTGGGTCAGTACGCGTTTGAGGACGTTGCCGCTGGCGTTGCGGGGGAGCGCGTCGATGAACATGATGTCGCGCGGCACCCAGGCGCGTCCCAGCCGCACCCGGATGTAATCGCGGATGGCGTCGGCGTCCACGACGTAGCCCGGCCGGACGACGATGAAGGCCGAAAGGCGCTGACCCGATTCGCGATCCGGTCCGCCCACCACCGCGCTCTCGCTGACCTGCGGCAGCTGTGCCAGAGCCTCCTCCACCGGACGCGGGTAGACGTGCTCGCCGGCGCAGACGATCAACTCCTCGGCGCGGGCGACGACGAACAGCCGTCCTAGCGCGTCCACGTACCCCAGATCGCCGGTGTCGATCATGCCGTCGACCTCCTGCGGCTGCGGCGCGTCGAGATAGCCCTCGGTCAGCAGATGGTGACCGACGAAGATCCGGCCGATCGCGCCGACCGGCAGCAGGTGCGAATCGTTGTCCAGCACAGCGAATTTCGCGCCGAGCGGCGGGCTCCCGGCGGTGGTGGGCGAAACCCGGAGATCGGCCGGTTCGGCGATCGCGCCCAGGGACACC
This sequence comes from Nocardia miyunensis NBRC 108239, assembly GCF_001613065.1. Lineage (GTDB taxonomy): Bacteria > Actinomycetota > Actinomycetes > Mycobacteriales > Mycobacteriaceae > Nocardia > Nocardia miyunensis. Next base: position 64,175 of record NZ_BDBQ01000046.1, on the reverse strand, counting down.
TCGGTCGATCCGTAGATGGTGTAGAGGATCTCGCCGAAGATCTCGGTGAACCGCAGCACCGTCGCCGCCGACAGCGGTGCGCCGCCGCAGGTCACCACCTCCAGACTGGACAGGTCGTAACGCGCTCGGATCGCGGCGGGCACGTCGAGGATCCGCTCCACCATGATCGGGACGACGATCAGTGTGCGCACCCGATGTTCGGCGATCAGGCGCAGGCACTCCACGGCGTCGAAGCGATCCAGCAGCACCACCTGGGCCCGCAGCGGGAGGCTGATGTGCATGGCCGCCAGCCCCCAGGAATGCGACAGCGACGCCGCGATCAGCATGGTGTCGTTCATCACGAACGGCAGGCGCGACAGCAGCGCCGCGATCGAGGAGAAGCCGCGCGGCTGCGGGCGGACCGCCACCTTCGCCGGGCCGCTGGTGCCCGCCGTCAGCAGAATCTGCCGACCCGGATGCTCCGGTTTGCCGACATCGCCTCGGCCCACGGCGATCAGCTCCTCCACACCGAGCCGCTCGGGGCGGGCCGGATCGCTGAACGTGCCGAAGCGCATCACGTTCGGCGGGACGTAGGCCACCAGCGGTTCGAATTCCGGATCGGCGAATATCGCTGCCATCCGGTGGTTTTCGGCCAGCGAGGCGATCCGCTGCGCGGGCAGCCAGGTGGTCAGGAAGATCAGGTCCGCGCCGAGTTTCGCTATGGCCGTGACGATTTCGATCATCTCGAGGTGGCTGCGCGCGAGCAGGCCGACGACGTCGCCCGCGCCGATGCCCTGTTCGGCCAGTGCGGCCGCGAGTCGCTGAGTGCGGGAGTGGATTTCGCCGAAGGTGCTCGCGCCGCGATCGTCCACCACGGCGACGCGCTTCGGGGTGTGTCCCGCCATGGCCGCGTATCCGCCCGCGAGGGTGAACCCGTAGGTGGCCAGGCCGTTGATCTGCTTGAACATCCGGTCGGGCCGGATGCTGCGCATCACGCCGGTGGACAGGATCTGCATGGCGACCCCGGCCTGGGTGCGCACCGTGGAGTCCTCACCGTTGAGCACCATCGAGGTCGGCGCGCCGCGCACGAGATCGACCAGTCGGTGCAGGCCGAACGAGATCCATTCCGCCGCAGCGGCATTGGGTAGACTGGGCATGAGCGGATGCACCCGGTCGGGTGCGACGCAGGTGATGGTGGCGCGGGTGCGATCGGCGCTGCCGGACAGGGTGACCGCGGCGAAACTGCGGCGCTCGGTGCACTGCAGTTCCAGGGTGCCCGCCGCGCGATCGGCGATCACCCGGACATCGAGGATGTGGATCTCGGTGTCGCCGCCGCCGATGCGCATGCGCCACACCGGGCGCCCGTCGACGATATCGTGCACATCGCAGGCGCCGATGCCGGGAAAGACCCGGGCGTAATTACGCGGATCGGTCAGCAGGTCCCACAGGACCCCGGGTGCGATCGCGAGGTCGGCGCTCGCGTCGACGATTTCAGTAACCACTCACTTTGCAATTCTCACGTGGCCGGTTCGACAGGCTCGGTTCGGCGGATAACGTATTTGTAACGGCCAGCTGGGGAACGGTCAATAACTTGAATATTCGAGGTGAATTATGCATTTAATTGCCCACTGATTGCTTTCATTGAATATCGGCATCTGTCCGGTGATCGTCCGCCAGCCACGTATTCGCTGGGCGGGGTCGACGCTGCCGCAGTCGATTGCCGCTCGTTCGCGGGACCGGAGATGCGCAACCGTGACATGGCATATAGCGTGCTCGCCAGGCACGTCCGTCCGGCTCAGGTGGAGAAGCAGATGACAATCGAGGCCCAGTCGGGTGCGAAGGGGCGCGTGGACGCCTACTTCGGGATCAGCAGGCTCGGATCGAGCGTGAAGCGCGAGATCATGGCCGGGACCGTCACCTTCCTCGCGATGTCCTACGTACTCGCGGTCAATCCCGCGGTGCTCGGCGACCACGGCACGCTGGGCGCAAAGGGAATTCCCACCCAGGCCGTGTTCACCGCGACCGCCGTCGCCGCGGTGGTCGGCACCCTCGTGATGGGACTGTGGGCGCGCTATCCCATCGCCCTGGCGCCCGGGATGGGCCTGAACGCCTTCTTCGCCTATTCGGTGGTGCTCGGCATGGGCATCCACTGGCAGGTCGCGCTGTCGGGCACGCTGCTGTCGGGCGTGATCTTCTTCGTGCTCGCGATCACCAGAATTCGCGAGAGGATCATCGACGCCATCCCGATGCAGCTGAAACTGGCCGTCGGCGCGGGCATCGGCATGTTCGTGGCCTTCCTCGGGCTGAAGAACGCAGGGCTGGTGGTGGCCAGCGAGTCGACCTTCGTACATCTGGGCGACTTCACCAAGGGGACCACCCTGCTGGCCCTGTTCGGTTTGCTGGTGACGGTGATCTTCCTGGTGCTGGGCTGGCACGGCGCGGTGCTCTACGGCATCGTCGCGACCACGGTCGTGGGAATCGTCAGCGGGCTGGTGTCGCTGCCGCACGCGGTGGTGGCCATGCCGCACGGTCTGGACAAGACCTTCGGGCAGGCCATCGTCAACCTGCCGCACGCGTTCACCGGGCAGATGGCGATCGTCGTGCTGACCATGCTGTTCGTCGACTTCTTCGATGCCTCGGGCACGTTGATCGGCATCGCGAACCAGGCCGGGCTGCTCACCGCCGACGGCAAGCTGCCGCGTGCGGCGCAGGCGTTCGCCTCCGACTCGATCGGCACCGCGGCCGGCGCGATCATCGGCACCTCGACCACCACCGCCTACGTCGAGTCCACCGCCGGCGTCAGCGCCGGGGGACGCACCGGGATCACGGCGGTCTCGACCGCCGGGTGGTTCCTGATCGCGATGTTCCTGTTCCCGATCTTCGAGGTCGTCGCGGGCGCGCCCTCGGTAACCGCGCCCGCCCTCATCGTCGTCGGCGTGCTCATGTCCCGCTCGCTCGGCCAAATCGACTGGGGCGAACTGGAATACGCGATCCCGGCCTTCATCACCGTGATCATGATGCCGCTGACCTACTCGATCGCCAACGGCATCGCCATGGGCCTGCTGTTCTATCCGGTCGTCATGGTTGCCAAGCGCCGCGGGCGCGAGGTCCACCCGGTCGTGTGGGTGCTGGCGGTGATCTTCCTGGCCTACTTCTTCTTCCTGGCCAACAGGTGATTTTCGGCTTCCGGTGAACGCGGGGGCGGACTGGCTCGTAGTCTCGTCAGACGCAGTCCGCAATGTTGCTCGCGCCGACCATCGGGGACCGAGACCACAAGGACATCGATATGACCGCTCACACCACCATGTCAGGGGGGCTGCATACATCCGCCGCCGATTCGGCGGGCACCGACATCGGCCTGCTCGTGCTCCGGGCCGGCAGCGGCGGCCTGCTGTTCGTCACCGGGAGCCAGAAGCTGTTCGGCTGGTTCAACGGCACCGGATGGCAGCGGACAACCGAGAGTTTCGAGAAAATGGGATACCAGCCGGGCAAGGTGTTCGGCACGCTGGCCGGGCTGTGCGAATTCGCCGGCGGCGCGCTGCTCGTGCTCGGGCTGCTGACCCCGCTCGCGGCGGCCGTCGTCATCGGCACCATGATCAACGCGGTGCACGTCACCTGGCCACACGGCTTGGTCGCCTCGTCCTCGGCGGTGCTGCTGATCGTCGCGGCGGCCGCCCTCGGCTTCGCCGGACCGGGCCGCATCGCACTGGACCACAACCGCCCATGGCACCGTCAGGGGCTGGCCTGGGGCGCCGCGGCCGTCGCATTGGGCGTGGTCGCAGCCTTTGTCACACTCGCGGTGAAGTAATCCGAGATCGGCGAACGCGCACGCCATCCTCGGGAAATCTCAGGCGACAACTGATATCGCGCGAGCACGGGTAACTCACCGAGTACGCCCAAAAGTCACCCCATGCCTTCCCGTCGGCCCGAAACGCGAATGCCGGGGCACTCGACGGCACGCTGAAGTTACGCGGAGGCGGGTTGCGCGGCGGTGAGGCGCCGGAGGGCTTTGACGACGACCTCGGGGTCGGCGGTCTCCCAGTACGGCGGCAGGGAAGCGCGCAGGTAGGAGCCGTAGCGGGCGGTGGCCAGCCGGGAATCCAGGATGGCCACCACGCCGCGGTCGTCCACGCTGCGCAGCAGGCGGCCGGTGCCCTGGGCGAGCAGCAGGGCGGCGTGATTGGCCGCGATCGCCATGAAACCGTTGCCGCCGCGGGACTCCACCGCCTTCTGCCGGGCCACCAGCAGGGGATCGTCCGGGCGGGGGAACGGGATGCGGTCCAGGATCACCAGACTCAGCGAGGGGCCCGGGACGTCCACGCCCTGCCACAACGACAACGTGCCGAACAGCGAGGTCTCCGGATCGTCGGCGAATTTGCGCACCAGCGCGCCGGTGGCGTCCTCGCCCTGGCACAGGATCGGGGTGTCCAGGCGCTCGCGCAGGGCCTCGGTGGCCGCCTTGGCCGCGCGCATCGAGGAGAACAGGCCCAGGGTGCGCCCGCCTGCGGCCTCGATGAGCCGCTGGATCTCGTCCAGATACGCCGGGGACAACCCGTCGCGGCCGGGGGCGGGCAGATGCTTGGCCACGTACAGGATGCCGGACTTGGCATGGTCGAACGGGGAACCCACATCGAGCGAATTCCACCGCACCGCATCGGAATCCGACGGCGCCTCACCGCCATTGGCCAACGCTGAGTCGATGCGGCGTTCGCGGGGCCCTGCGTGGTTACGCAAGCTGCCGCCTCCGGGCCCGTCGCTACCGCCGACGTCGACGCGGTTCGGCGACTGTGCCGGTAGGCCCCAGGTGATCGCCAGTCCGTCGAACGAGCCGCCCACCTGCAGGGTCGCCGAGGTCAGCACCACCGTCGCGGTGCCGAACAGGCGGCTGCGCAGCAGGCCGCCGACCGAGAGCGGGGCCATGTGCAGGGTGCGGCGGGCGACGCCGCGCAACTCGTCGGCGGCCAGCCAGATCACGTCGCGGCGCGCGGCGGGATCGGATTCCTCGAAGGTCGTCAGCGCGCGCACCGCGGTGTCGTGCACCTCCTCGACCGCCGACAACGCCATGTTGCGGGCCGCGACGTCTTCCGGATCACCTTGCGGCGCACCGGATCCCGGCGGTGCGAGGGCGGTGCGGGCGTTCCAGGCCGCATCGCGGATCAGCGCCAGCACCGGGCCCGCGCCCCCGGGCAGCTGATCCCAGCGGCCGGGCGGCAGATCCTCGAGCAGTTCGTGCCATGCCTCCGCGGCGCCCTCGAGCCGATCGACCTCCCGCTCGTCGACGAGTTTGCCGCAGCGTTTGGCAGCGGCGCTGATCGCGCCGGTGGACAACTCCGCGGTCGCGACGCCGGTGACCCGGTCGACCAGTTCGTGCGCCTCGTCGATCACCACGACGTCGTGTTCGGGCAGCACCTGCACGCCGCTGATGGCGTCGATGGCCAGCAGCGCGTGATTGGTGACCACCACATCGGCCTGGCCGGATTCGGCGCGGGCGCGCTCGGCGAAGCAGTCGGTGCCGAACGGGCAGCGCGATTTGCCCAGACATTCCCGCGACGACACGCTGACCTGCCGCCACGCCCGATCGCTGACGCCCGGGGCCACCTCGTCGCGATCGCCGGTCTCGGTGTCCGAGGCCCAGTCGTTGAGCCGCTGCACCTCGCGGCCCAGGCGCGAGATGGCGAACGCGTCGAACAGTTCGGCCTCGGGCTCCTCGTCCGGAATCGCGCTGTTGATCTTGTTCAGGCACAGGTAGTTGTTGCGGCCCTTGAGGATCGCGAATTTCGCCCGACGACCCAGCGGCCCGGCCAGCGCCTCGGCCAGCCGTGGCAGATCCCGGTCCACCAGCTGCCGCTGCAGTGCGATCGTCGCGGTGGAGACCACGACCGTGCGCCCGGTCTGCACCGCGTGCCGCAGACTCGGCACCAGATAGGCCAGCGACTTGCCGGTCCCGGTGCCGGCCTGCACCGCCAGATGCTCCTTGGTGTCGATCGAGTGCGCGACCGCGGCCGCCATCGTCTGCTGGCCCTTGCGCGCCTTACCGCCGAGCGCTTCGACAGCGGTCGTCAACAGGGTCGGCACTGGCGGAAGTTCGGGCACGCCAGCAGACTATCGCTAGCCTCCGACAGGTTCGCTGCCCGCTCAGCTTTTGATTTGGAACTCCTGCGAGGTGCCGGTGAACGGGACGCGTTCTCCGCTGTGGCTCTCCGAATCGCCGTAGTAGCGGATCCGGTATCTGCCCTCGGGGGTGTCCGCCGGACTGTTCCAGGTGATGGTGACCAGGGAACTCGAGGCAGCGCCGCGGGCCCAGCGGAACGTGGTGGCCCAGTCGCCGTCGTCGGCGACCGGGCGCCAGCGGCCCGCGTCGTAGCGCTGCACCATCAGGTACGTGCCGCCGCGGTGCAGGTCGCGGTTGGGATGGGCGCCGGCGAATTCGACGACGACCTTCTGGCCCGCAAGATAGGAGTCCTCGGGCTCGGTGACCACATCGCCGAAATGTTTGCCCGCGGGCGGAAAGTCCGGCGGCACTGTGGTTTTCGCTGGTTTCTGCTGATCGGCCAGATCGGGCGCGGAGATGCCCGGCGAGACGGGTTGCCCGTCGCGCATCGCGGTCGCCAGCCCGGACACCACCTGCTGCAGGGCCGGCAGTTCCCACCGGCCGAACAGCGTGCTGGCGCCCTCGTACCGCTGCTCGTCGTACTCCTCGGGGGTGGTGATGTAGTGGATGTACGCGTTCGCATACCCGGCGACCAGGACGTTCGGCAACTCCGCGCCCATGATCTCGGCGACCGCGCGACGCAGGCGCAGACCCGCGGTGATGGTCACCTCGCCCGGGATGCCGATCAGGAACAACTCGCCGATCCGGATCAGCTGGACCGGCGCGATCTCCTGCACGTACGGTCCGCCGAAACGGTTGAGCAGGCTGCTGGGCGCGACGATCGTCTTGGGCGACTGCGCGTCACGCAGCTTCGGGGCGAACCGGTACGCGAGCCGGGACATCCAGTCCCACAGCGGATTACGGCCCTCGTGGAAGGTCTTCCAATTCGTCGGGCCGTCGAAACTCGCACCGGCGAAGGCGGATGCGCCCGCGGCGGGCTTGGCGGTGCGGTGTTCGCTGCCGTCGCCGGTGAACTCCGCGGACACGGTCATCGCGGACAGGTCGACGTGGATCAACCGGCAGTCGATGTCCCCGGCCATGCGCGGCATGTACCCGTCGGAGAGTTTCGCGGCGGCCTCGTACTGCCGGGTGCCGATGAGCCGGGTGTTCTCGACCTCGTCGTTGGTCGGGCCGTGACCGGGCGCCCCGTCCAGATTCGGCGAGACGTCACCGGCATTGGTCTGCGCGAACGCCGCGACGAAATCCGGATCCTCGGAATCGACCAGGTAGTCCACGCCCTCGACGACGCGCTCCCAGTAATACGCCGCGTACCCCTTGTTGTCGCCGCTGATCAGCGTGTTGCGATTGGTCATCGAGGTGTTGTGCGCGGCGAACCAGTCGATCGCGCCGACCGGCTCGCCGTCGCGGTCGATGCGCAGCAGGGTGGTCTGCGGGTCGATCGCGTCGGGGAAGAAATCCTTGTCCGCCTGCGGATTTCGGTCGAACGCCGCGCGCGAGCGGTTGACGCTCGCGTCGCGCAGTTCACCGTGGGCCAGGCGAATCGTCGCCGGGGCGAGATCCTCGTGCGCGCGCTCGACCGCCTCCACGATGCCCTCGACGATCGCGCGGAACGTCGCGGGCCGGAATCCGTCGGTCGTCTTGTTGTAGAGCTGGTGATGCGAATACCCGCCCGGCCCGCAGTGGGTGTGCGTGGCGGTGATCATCACATTCGATTCGCTGTAGGTGTCACCGAACCGGCCGGCCAGTCGGCGCAGCACCTCCTGGGTGATGCTGGAGAAGATCAGCGGCAGATCGTTGATGATCAGCAGCACCCGGTGATCGGTGATCGGATCGGCGAATATGAAGGCGCGCGAACGCAATCGGGTGTGGATGCCGGAGCTCTTCTGATCGGCCATGCCGTATCCGAGCATCCCTGCCTCGGCCGGTTCGCCGGTGATATCGGCGATCGCGCGCCCGACCCGATGTCGGTCGGTCGAGTAGTTGGTGTCGGACATGACCTCGTCTTCCGTAGTCTTGGAACCGGTCTGGGGACCTGTCCAGTCTTCAACATCGTCAAACTAGTCGTGCGAGGGGCTGCCCGCAGAGCGAATGCCCACTCATGACTCGGCGTGTCCGGCGAGTTCGATTCCGGCGGTGCGCATCTGCGTCAGCGCGGTTTCGGTGGTCGCGGGGGACACGCCCGCGGTCAGATCCAGCAGCACACGGGTGCGCAGGCCTGCCGCGCGGGCGTCGAGGGCGGTCGCGCGCACACAGTGGTCGGTGGCGATACCGCAGACGTCGACGATGTCGATTCCCTTGTCGCGCAACCAGTCCGCGAGCGACGTGCCGGACTCGGCGCTGCCCTCGAACCCCGAATACGCGGCGGTGTAGGCGCCTTTCGAGAACACTTCTTCGATGGGCGTCGTGTCCAGATCCGGGTGGAATTCCGCGCCGGGAGTGCCCACGCGGCAGTGCGGCGGCCAGGTGTCGACGAAGTCCGGATCGTCGGAGAAGTGCGCGCCGGGATCGATGTGATAGTCCCGCGTGGCCACGATCGCGGCGTAATCGCTCGCGCCGAGGTATTCGCTGATCCGCCCGGCGACCGCCGCCCCGCCCGCGACGGCCAGCGAACCGCCCTCGCAGAAATCGTTCTGCACATCCACGACGATCAGTGCCCTGGTCATCTCTCGTACCTCGATTTCGCATGCCGGTATCGGTGGACCGGGCCGAGTCGCGGTACCCGGCCGCATCTTCGAACCTAGCGCGGCGGCGCCGGTTCGTGGCACCGGTGTGCGAGCTCGGCGGATTTTTCCGCGCGGGCGACACGAATTCCGGTCGGAGCGTGGGCAGTCACTGCAGGAAGGTCGTCGGGATCGCCGGTTCGCCGGGCGAGAGTTTCAGGCCCTCCCAGGGCAGGCTGATCAGGCCGCGGGCGACCAGTTCGCGGCTGTCCCGCAGGGACGGGCGATCGTCGATGATCTTGCCGCCGCGCACCATCGGGGTCAGCAGATCACGCACCTCGAACTCGTCGGTCTCCGGTGCGGGACCCGACGCCGGGTAGACGATCTCCTCCACGATCGTGCCGGTGCGCCGGGACAGCCGCACCGCGCGCTTGGTGCCGCCGCGGGACTCCTTGTGGCTGCTGCGCTTGGCCACCGGCACACCCTCGACCTCGACCAGCTTGTAGACCATCCCGGCGGTCGGCGCGCCCGATCCGGTCACCAAGGAGGTGCCGACGCCGTAGGCGTCGACGGGTTCGGCGCGCAGGGCGGCGATCGCGTACTCGTCCAGATCTCCGGACACCACGATGCGGGTGCGGGTCGCGCCGAGGGCGTCCAGCTGATCGCGCACCTGCCGGGCCAGCACGCCCAGATCGCCGGAATCGATACGCACACCGCCCAATTCGGGCCCGGCGACCTCGATCGCGGTGGCCACGCCCTGGGTGATGTCGAAGGTGTCCACCAGCAGCGTGGTGCCGACGCCCAGCGCCTCGATCTGGCCGCGGAACGCCGCGGCCTCGTGCGCGCCGTCCGAACCGCTGTGCAGCAGGGTGAACGCGTGCGCGCTGGTGCCCGCGCCCGGAACCCCGTAGCGGCGCACCGCTTCCAGATTGGACGTCGCGTCGAATCCGGCCAGATAGGCCGCCCGCGCACTGGCCGGCGCGGCCAGCTCGTGCGTGCGGCGCGAACCCATCTCGATCATCCGCCGCCCGCTCGCGGCGCTGACCATCCGCGCGGCCGCGGACGCGATCGCGCTGTCGTGGTTCAGGATCGACAGGATCAGCGTCTCGAGCACCACGCATTCGGCGAAGCTGCCGCGCACCGACACGATCGGCGAACCCGGGAAATACAGTTCACCCTCGCGGTATCCGTCGATATCGCCGCGAAACTCGTAATCGCGCAGCCAGTTCACCGCGTCGGCATCCAGGAATTTCTCGGCGATCGCCAGCTCCGGCTCGCGGAAGCGAAATTCGGCCAGCGCGTCCAGCATTCGTCCCGCACCCGCGGCGATGCCGTATCGGCGGCCGTGCGGCAATCGTCGTGCGAATACCTCGAAGGTGCATTGCCGATGCGCCGATCCGTCGGCGAGGGCGGCCGCGAGCATGGTGAGTTCGTACTGGTCGGTCAGCAGCGCGGTGCTGGTTGCGACATGTGCGGTATCCACAGTCGTCACTGTAGACAGAATCCGCGCGCGGATCGCGTGGCGAGTGCGCCGAAACGACCTCGGTCGGGTGTTGTTTCTCCGGGGCCGAGTCGTACCCTGAGGGTTATGGGTCTGTGCATGAAGGACGCCGTCCGGGTCGCCGCCGATTCGGGCGGAGTGGACACGACGGCGGCGCACGGGGCGGGCCCGGGAGTGACGATGATGGCGGGGCAGGCCGTCCCCGAGGCGGTCGAGACAACCGAGATCCTCGAGGCGGAAGATCGGCCGTGGGTGACGGTCGTCTGGGACGACCCGGTGAATCTGATGCACTACGTCACCTACATCTTCCAGAAGCTCTTCGGGTACAGCAAAGGCAAAGCAACCGAATTGATGCTGCAGGTGCACAACGAGGGAAAGGCGGTGGTGTCCTCGGGCTCGCGGGACAGGATGGAACATGACGTGCAGCGTCTGCACGCCGCGGGCCTCTGGGCGACCATGCAACGTGACGAATGAGACGGGCGACTACCGTAATCCCGTGCGCAAGTGGAGCAGAAAGAACTCGCTGAGCGGGCTCAAGCTGCGGTCGGAGATGGACGCGCGGGAGGCCGATGTGCTGCGTTCGCTGGTCGGGGCCGTCACCGGACTACTCACCGAACGGGCCTCCTCGGGTCCCGACGACGAGCTGGCCGCGCTGACCGGGCTACGGATCGGCAATGCCACACCTCCCGACGACCCCCGGCTGGCCCGCCTGCTACCGGACTTCCACCGCCCCGAATCCGGTTCGCCCGATGCCGATCGCGCCGACCTCAACAGCGCGCTGCGCAGCCTGCACGAGCCGGACATCATCGATCGGAAGGTGGCCGCGGGCACGGTGGTGCTGGAAACCCTGCCCGCCCGCGGCGGCAAGATCCTGCTCACCCCGGAACAGGCCGACGCCTGGCTGAACGCCCTGAACGACGTGCGGCTGGCGCTGGGCACGGCCATCGGCATCGACGCCGACACGCCCGAGCAGCTGGACCCGGACGATCCGCGCGCCCCGCACCTGGATGTCTATCACTGGCTCACCTGGATGCAGGACTCGCTGCTGAGTGCGCTCGCCCCCTAGAGAATTCCCGATTCGAATCTCACTGCGCGAAAGTATTGACATATCCCTCGACCACCGCATTTCCCGGGACAATGCGGGAAATGCGGGGGCTGCGGCATGGGACCTGGGAATAGCCGAATATTGTTGGCCGTTGAGGACAGCGTTCCGGCCCCGCGACGCGGAAGTCGCCGGAATGTGCACGGAAGGATGCGACAAGTGCTGGTGATCAAGGCCGACCTCGTGGACGCGATGGTGGCGCACGCGCGCGCCGATCATCCGGACGAGGCCTGCGGGATCATCGCCGGGCCGGAGGGTTCGGACCGCCCCGAGCGGTTCGTCGCGATGATCAACGCCGAGCGCTCGCCGACCTTCTACCGCTTCGACTCGGGCGAGCAGCTGCGGGTGTGGCGTGAGATGGACGACCGCGACGAGGAAGCGGTCGTGGTCTATCACTCGCACACCGGGACCGAGGCGTACCCGAGCCGCACCGATATCTCCTACGCCTCCGAGCCGAACGCCCACTACGTGCTGATCTCCACGCGCGATCCGGCGGAGCACGAGCTGCGCAGCTACCGGATCCTCGAGGGCGAGGTCACCGAGGAACCCGTCCGGATCGTGCCCGGCTACGCCGGTTCATGAGCCGCCCCGACCAGGAAGAACGAAGGAGTCACCCATGTCGGTAACCGTGTCCATCCCGACCATCATGCGTCCTCTCACCGGAGGCGAGAAGCGTGTGCAGGCGTCCGGCGCGACGCTCGCTGCGGTGATCGACGACCTCGAGGCCAACCACACCGGCCTGCGCGATCGGCTGCTCAAGGACGGCAAGCTGAACCGGTACGTCAACATCTACGTCGATGACGAGGACGTGCGTTTCACCGGCGGCCTCGAGGCGGAGGTGCCCGAGGGCGGCACCGTGACCATCCTGCCGGCGGTCGCCGGCGGCGCGCGCTGAATTCCCGTGGCGCGCTACGAATCGCTGATCGAGACCCTCGGCAATACGCCGCTGGTGGGTCTGCGCACGCTGTCCCCGCAGTGGGACGGCGATGACCACGTGCGGTTGTGGGCCAAACTCGAGGACCACAATCCCACCGGATCCATCAAGGACCGGCCCGCGCTGAAGATGATCGAACAGGCCGAGGAAAAGGGTCTGCTGCGGCCCGGCTGCACGATTCTCGAGCCGACCAGCGGCAATACCGGTATCTCGCTGGCGATGGCGGCCAAGCTCAAGGGATATCGGCTGGTCTGCGTCATGCCCGAGAACACCTCGGTGGAACGTCGTCAGCTGCTGACCATGTTCGGCGCGGAGATCATCGACTCACCGGCGGCGGGCGGCTCGAATCAGGCTGTGGCACTGGCGAAGAAGATCGCCGCGGAGAATTCCGAATGGGTGATGCTGTATCAGTACGGCAATCCCGCCAATTCTCTGGCGCATTATCAGGGCACCGGGCCGGAGATTCTCGCCGATCTGCCGGAGATCACGCATTTCGTGGCCGGGCTCGGCACCACCGGAACATTGATGGGCACGGGACGTTATCTGCGCGAACACGTTCCCGATATCGATATCGTCGCCGCCGAGCCGCGCTACGGCGAACTGGTCTACGGTCTGCGCAATCTCGACGAGGGATTCGTCCCGGAACTCTACGACGAATCCGTGCTCACCTCCCGTTTCTCGGTCGGCCCCTACGACGCGGTGCGCCGCACTCGCGAATTGGTCCTCCAGGAAGGGATTTTCGCGGGGATATCCACCGGCGCGATCCTGCACGCCGCACTCGGCGTGGCGGGTAAGGCCCGCAAGGCGGGCAAGCGCGCGGATATCGCGTTCGTCGTCGCGGACGGCGGATGGAAGTATCTGTCGACCGGTGCGTACGACGGGACCCTGGAAGAGGCCGAGGACAAGCTGGAAGGTCAACTCTGGGCTTGAGGTTGTGTCTTCGGCCTCCGCTTCGCTCCGAGCCGCGCCGAAAAACCTTGGAGTTGGCGTTGCTTGCCTGACAGTTCCAGACGGATGGAGTGCGGTCAGTACCCTGGTACAGGTGAGGTCCGGTCTCCGAACGGCCGGATGCCCCCGGGCCTTGCGAGGAGGTGAGGTCTGATGACCGCCGGGATGGGATCGTCGTTCGATCCGGATCGGATCGCGGCCGTGCGCGCGCGGTTGGACAAGGCATCCGGGGGTGGGTCGCGGGTGGCGACGAAACAGTTGTGGGCGCGGGCGATCGCGATCACGCTCGGGTTCGTCGCGCTGCTGTACGTCATCGAGGGGATCGATGTGCTCGCGGGGCACGGCCTGGATCGGGCCGGGATCCGGCCGCGCAGCGCGGTGGGGCTCGAGGGCGTGGCGTTCGCGCCGCTGCTGCACGCGAACTGGGCGCATCTGATGGGCAATACGCTGCCGGTGATCGTGCTCGGACTGCTGACGTTGCTGACCGGTATCGGTCGCGGGTTGAGCGCGACCGCGATCATCTGGGTGGTCAGCGGTCTGGGCGCCTGGTTGATCAGCGCGTCGGGGACGACCACGGTCGGTGCGTCGGGTCTGGTGTTCGGCTGGCTGCTGTATCTGATCTCGCGGGGGCTGTTCGCGCGCAACGTCTGGCAGATCGTTCTGGGTGTCGTCGTCGGGCTGTTGTACGGTGGAATTCTGTGGGGCGCGCTGCCCGGTCAGGCCGGAATCTCCTGGCAAGCGCATCTTTTCGGCGCGTTGGGTGGACTGATATCCGGTTGGGTACTCTCCGGAGATGAACGTCGTCATCGTCGCGGGGATAGTGTCGGCCGCCTCGCCTCGCCGTGACGACCGGGTAGCCCGGCCGACGAGTTGGGGGATCCCCTCTTGACCAGTAGTTCAGCGTGGGAGCATGGGGGAATGCGCCTTACCGTCATCGGGTGCTCGGGCAGCGTGTCCGGCCCGGATTCACCCGCCTCCGGCTATCTGCTCACCGGCCCGGAGATGACGCCGACGGTGATCGACTTCGGTCCCGGCGTTCTGGGCGCATTGCAACGTCATCTGGATCCGGGTGAGGTCGACATCTTCCTGACCCATCTGCATGCCGACCACTGCTTGGATCTGCCCGGCCTGCTGGTGTGGCGGCGGTATCACCCGAATCCGCCGAGCGGGCGCGCGATCGTGCGCGGTCCCTCGGACGCGCCGCTGCGGATCGGCAACGCCTCGGCCGAGGTCGGCGGGGAATGCGACGACTGGTCCGACGTGATCGATATGCGCGCGTGGAGCGAAGACGAGTCGATCACCTTCGGTCCCGGGCACACCCTCACCGCGCGCCGGATGTATCACCCGCCGGAGTCCTACGGCCTGCGGATCACCACCGCGGCCGGGCGCACCCTGGTCTACACCGGGGACACCGCGCTGTGCCCGGCGGTTTTCGAACTCGCGCAGGGTGCGGATGTGCTGCTGGCCGAGGCGTCCTGGACGCACGATCCCGGTAATCGTCCCGAGGGCATCCATCTGTCCGGCGCCGAGGCCGGGATGGTCGCCGCGCAGGCCGGGGTGGGTGAGCTGCTGCTGACGCACATTCCGCCGTGGACCTCGCGCGAGGATGTCATCGCCGAGGCGAAGGAGCAGTTCACCGGTCCGGTGCACGCGGTATCGCCCGGCGAGGTCTTCGATATCTAGGCCCGTTCCGCGCGCGGAGCCGTCCGGGCCCCGGCGGGAGAGATCCGGGGGGAGCGCGGGTTTGGTGATCGGTTACCACTAGGCTGCTGGCTGTGTCGAGACGAGCCGATGGCAGGGCGGACGATCAACTCCGCGAGGTCCGCATCACCCGGGGATTCACCACACATCCCGCGGGGTCGGTGCTAGTGGAGTTCGGGCAGACGCGGGTGATGTGCACCGCGAGCGTCACCGACGGGGTTCCCCCGTGGCGTCGCGACTCCGGATTGGGTTGGCTCACAGCCGAATACGCGATGCTACCTGCGGCCACGCACACCCGCGGCAGCCGCGAGTCGGTGAAGGGCAAGGTCGGCGGACGCACCCAGGAGATCAGCCGGTTGGTCGGGCGCTCGCTGCGTGCCTGCATCGACCTGGCCGCGATCGGGGAGAACACCATCGCCATCGACTGCGACGTGCTGCAGGCCGACGGCGGCACCCGCACCGCCGCGATCACCGGTGCGTACGTCGCGCTGGCCGACGCGGTGACCTATCTCGGGGCGGCCGGGCGTCTGGCCGATCCGCAGCCCATCTCCTGCATGATCGCCGCGGTGAGCGTCGGCGTGGTCGACGGCCGGGTGCGCCTGGACCTGCCGTACGAGGAGGATTCGCGCGCCGAGGTCGACATGAACGTGGTCGCCACCGATACCGGCACCCTGGTCGAGATCCAGGGCACCGGCGAGGGTGCGACATTCCCGCGCTCGACCCTGGACACGATGCTCGATTCCGCGCTGGCCGGATGTGAACAGCTGTTCACGGTCCAGCGGGAGGCGCTGGCCCAGCCGTATCCGGGCGTGCTGCCCGAGCCGGAGAAGAAGAAGTAGTGGCGCGCCGGGTGCTGGTCGCCAGCCGTAACGCCAAGAAACTCGGTGAGCTGCGCCGGATCCTGGCCGAGGCCGGGGTCGAGGGGCTCGAGATCGTCGGACTCGACGAGGTGCCCCCCTACGAGGAGGCCCCCGAAACCGGTGCGACCTTCGAGGAGAACGCGCTGGCCAAGGCCCGCGACGGCGCGGCGGCCACCGGATTGGCTTGTGTCGCAGACGATTCCGGCATCGCGGTGGACGCCCTGAACGGCATGCCGGGCGTGCTGTCCGCGCGCTGGTCCGGCCGTCACGGCGACGACCCGGCCAACAACGACCTACTGCTCGGCCAGCTCGCCGACGTCCCCGACGAGCGCCGCGGCGCACGTTTCGTCTCCGCCTGCGCCCTGGTCGCCGACGGCAAGGAGGTCGTCACGCTCGGCGAATGGCCCGGCCACATCGCCCGCAAACCCTCCGGCGACGGCGGCTTCGGCTACGACCCCCTGTTCATCCCCGACGGCGGTACCGTCTCCGCCGCGCAACTCACCCCCGCCGAAAAGGACGCCGCCTCCCACCGCGGCCGAGCCCTACGCGCCCTGCTTCCTGCCCTGGCCGAACTCGCGCGGTAGCCGTTCCGCGCCTCCCCGGGACTTCGGTCGGTCGTCGGGTGATCCTTTGCGTCGAGCTGGCGATGTGCAATTTCATGGAGAGAATGTCGTGATGATTCCGCAGCGCGAATACGAATCATTGCGCGAGACAGCGTATCTGCTGTCCAGTGCCGCCAATGCTCGTACCCTCACCTGCCGTGTCGCGGAGCTTCGCGACGGCGTCGGTGAGCATCACGAGTTGCTCGAGGACGAGGCCGAGTGAGGAAGATCGTCTTCCGTCCGGAGGCGTCGGAAGAGTACTTGTACTGGCAGCGTCAGGATCGTCATACGCATCAACCAGCTCGTCACCGACACGTGCCCGGACGTACCCGGGGAGTTACCCATGTTGTCCCGGAATCAGTTGTCGCGCACCATGTCAGAAGTTGTATGCCTTTTTCACCTGTTTGGCGTTGGTGTGTTCGACGAAGAAGGACAGCAGGGGGATGGTGCCTGCCAGGAGGGTGCCGATGGTGCGGCCGACGGGCCAGCGGACCTTGACCGCGAGGTCGGCGGTGACGATCAGGTAGACGAAGTAGACCCAGCCGTGGACCACGGCGATCCAGTTGGGGGTGTGCACGCCGAAGCCGTACTTGGCGATCACCTCGGCGCACAGCAGCAGCAGCCAGGTGCCGGTCGCCCAGGCCAGGACGCGGTAGCGCAGGAAGGCCGGGCGGACCTTGGCGGGGGACGCGCTGCGCGCGGCCGGGGCCGGGGTGGCGGCGGGTGCGCTCGCCTCGGCGGTTTCGATGTTCTCGCTGGCGCTCAACCGGCGCTCCTCTCGGTCTCGCGGGTGTCGAGCCCGGCCTCACGCATCTGCTCGTGCAGGTCCTGGGCGTGCAGATCGGCCAGGTACCTGTTGTATTCGGCGAGCACCGGATCCTGCGTGCGCCGCACGGTCGGCCGCTCGGGCAGGATTCCGGCCGGAATCTCGCGCTGCACAGTCGGTTTCACGATCTCGGGCCGCTCGGACTCGGGAGTGTCGGACTCGCGTTCGAGGCGGACGAACCGCACGTAGACGAACACCACGAATCCGGCGAACAGCGGCCACTGCAACGCGTAGCCGAGGTTCTGCCCGGTCCCGGTCCCGGATTGGAATCGTCCCCACTGCCACCAGCCCAGTACGAGGCAGGTCAGCGCCGCGACGATCACCAGGATGATCAGAGCGGGACGGCGGTGCGGAGCGGACACGGCTACCACGGTACTCGTCTACTACACGTTCCGTAGGGGCAGGTCCACTCCGGGGCCGTCGGCGATCAGAACGTGTAGTGCACGCCGGTGAGCCGCTCGGATTCCTCCCACAGCCGGCGCTGCAGGTCGCGGTCCTCGGACAGTTTGCTCGACGGCGACACTCTGACCGGCCCCTGGCTGCCGAACAGCCGGGTCGGGCCCCAGTACTGGTTCGGGTCGGCGTCGGGCATGGTCGCGGCGAACAGGCTCGAGTGCGCGGCGCGGGCGGGGGAGTGCCCGATCAGCGCGACCGCCGGTTTGGCCACCTTGTCCATCAGCGTCTCGGTCCGGGTGAACAGATCGGTCGCCGAGACGCCCGGATGCACCGCGTAGGAGCGCTTGGCCGATCCGGCCTCGCTCAGGCGTCGCTGCAATTCGCGGGCGAACATCAGATTCGACAACTTGGACTGGGCGTAGGCCAGATTGCGCTGATAGCGGCGGTGCTCGTAGTTCAGGTCGTCGATCCAGAGCTTGGGCGTCTGGCGATGCGCGATGCTGGCCAGGGTCACCACCCGGTCGCGGACGCGGTCCAGCAGTAGTCCGGTCAGCGCGAAATGGCCCAGATGGTTGACGCCCCACTGGGTTTCGAATCCGTCCTTGGTGCGCGAGAACGGGATGTTCATCAACCCGGCGTTGTTGATCAGCACATCGAATTCGCCGGTGTGCCCGGCGAATTCGCGGACCGAGGCCAGATCGGCCAGATCCAGCGCCGCGACCTTCACGTCGCCATCGATCTCGTCGGCGACCCGCTGGGCCGTGGCGGTGTTGCGGCAGGCCATGATCACGCTGGCCCCCTTACCGGCCAGCACGGCCGTGGTGTTCTTGCCGATGCCGCCGTTCGCGCCGGTGATGACGAACGTGCGTCCGGTCAGATCGGGAATTTCGCTGGGCTTCCAGGCCATTGCGCGGGACCTTTGCTGGTGTGGTCGTCCGGGCAGCGCCCGCTGCCCCGGCGGCAATCTTACTTAGGGGTAAGTTCTGGGGAAAGGGTTGTCGCTCGCACATTATGGTATGCCGAGAAGTTGCTGCCGTAGCGGTATGCCCGGTCATAAGACGTGTCCTGCCCATGGAACTGCTGGTTCCGGCACATACTGAGCTAATGACCGCTGTCAGTGCTCCCGCAGTCGCCGACGCGCCCCCTCCCGTGAGCCACACCCGAGCCAATGTCGTGTTCATCACAGTCGTACTCGGCATGCTCATGGCCGCGCTCGATCAGACCATCGTGTCCACCGCACTGCCCACGATCGTGGCCGATCTCGGTGGCGCGGGACATATGGCCTGGGTGGTGACGTCCTATCTGCTGGCCGAAGCGGTGGCGACCGCGCTCGCCGGTAAATTCGGCGACCTCTTCGGCCGCAAACTGGTCTTCCAGCTCAGCGCGCTGATCTTCATCATCGGCTCGATGGTCGCCGGACTTTCCAACGGCATGCTGTTGCTGATCATCGCGCGGGCCATCCAGGGCATCGGCGCGGGCGGGCTCATGGTGACCTCGATGGCGCTGATCGCCGACGTCATCCCGCTGCGCGAACGCGGCAAATATCAGGGCGCGCTGGGCGCGGTGTTCGGCGTCACCACCGTCATCGGCCCGACGCTGGGTGGCCTGTTCACCGATCACGCGAGCTGGCGGTGGTGCTTCTACGTCAATGTCCCGCTCGCGATCATCATGATCGTCATTGCGGCACGGGCGATTCCGCGTGTGCGCACGGTGATCCGGCCGATCATCGACTACGCGGGCATCGCCCTGGTCGCGATCGGCGTGAGCTGTCTGATCCTGGGCCTGGAATGGGGTGGTCAGCAGTATCCGTGGGGTTCGGCCACGATCATCGGGCTGTTCATCGCGGCGGCGATTCTGCTGACCGCGTTCGTCTTCGTGGAACTGCGGGCCGCCGAGCCGATGCTGCCGATGCATCTGTTTCGCAGCAACGTCTTCACCGTGTGCTCGATCCTGTCGTTCATCGTCGGCTTCGCGATGCTCGGTGCGATGACCTATCTGCCCGCGTATCTGCAATATGTGGACGGGATATCGGCCACCGCGTCCGGTCTGCGGACGTTGCCCATGGTCGTGGGCCTGTTCACCACCTCGATCCTGTCCGGTCAGGTGGTCGGGCGGACCGGACGCTACAAGTACTTCCCGGTCGCCGGGACCGCGGTCATGGCGGTGGGGCTGTATCTGATGTCGACGATGGGGCGCGGCACCGGCATCTGGCTCGAATCGCTGTACATGCTGGTGCTGGGGCTGGGCATCGGGCTGGCCATGCAGGTGCTCACCATCGTCGTGCAGAACACCGTGCCCTATGCCGATCTGGGCACCGCGACCTCCGGCGTGACCTTCTTCCGTACTCTCGGAAGCACTTTCGGCACCGCGATCTTCGGCACCCTCTACAACGATCAGATCGGTCCCAACCTGCGCGAGGCGCTGGCCCGTACGCCGGGGGTATCGGCGGAGGTCGCCCAGAGCCCGCAGGCATTGCGCAAATTGCCCGAGGCGCAGGCGAATCCGATCATCGACGCGTACGCCACCTCGATCGATTACGTATTCCGCTGGGTGGTGCCGGTGGCGATCGTGGGATTCCTGATCGCGTGGCTGCTGAAAGAGATTCCGTTGCGCGACAGCATGCGCGCGGAGGCATCGGATGTCGGCGGCGGATTCTCGGTGCCGGATTCGGCGGATTCGGTGGTACGCCTGGAATACGCCCTGTCCAGCCTGATGCGCAAGCTGCGTGCCGACGAACTGCCCGATCCGATGATCCTGTCGTCCTCGGGCACCTCGCTGACCCGGGATCAGGCGTGGGCGATCGGGCAGGTGCAGATGTTGCGCAGGGCACGCGGGGAGGCGACGCTGGACGCCATCGCCCGCGCGCACTGGATGCCCCCGGAGGTACTGGAGCCGGTGTACGACAGGGCCGTCGCGCTCGGGACGGTCGAATTCGATGGTCCGCGAATGCAACTCACCGAGGCCGGACTCACCGAATCGGATCGCATCAAGGCCGCCTGGCGCAATTGGGTGTGCGGCCGGATCGACGACTGGGACTGCGCGAATCCGGCCGACCGGGCGTTGTTCGACAAGGCGCTGGACAATATCGCCGCCAAACTGCTCGACGAGTCCGATCGTCCGGAGATGCTCACCGCCCGGGTCTGAGCAGTTCCGGGCGACGGTAACTCGCGCCGACCGGAACTGCCTGAGCCACTGGATGTTTCAGGCCCGGACGAGTTCTGCTCGCTCGTTCACCGTTGCGTCCCAGTCGATCACGTAACTCTGCTCGCGGCGCATGGTCTCCTCGATCTTCATCGCCTTGGCCGCCAGCGGCATGAGCAGCGGCATCGCGCGGCGCATCACCGGACCCATGGTCTTGCCGTGGTTGATCTTCGCTCCGCGCGCGGCGATCCGCTCCACCCGCGGCCGCCGGATCCGCTCGTAGGTCGCGAAAGCCGTTGCCGGATCATCGAAGTCGCGCAGGCAGCGAGCCAGTTGCACCGCCGACTCGATGGCCTGGGAAGCGCCCTGACCGGTGCTGTTGGACGGTGCGTGCACCGCATCGCCGACCAGGACCATCCGGTCGCGATGCCAGGTCGGCACCGGAGGCATGATGTGCAGACCACCGACGATCGCCAGATCCTCCGGGGCGGTGTCGCGGGCGAACTCGCCGCCCGGAGTGTCCGGGGCGTAGGTCTCCCGCAGCGTGCGCAACCACTGCTCGGCGGGGATCGCGCGAGCCTGGGACATGCTCAGGTACTGCGCGTTCGGCAGGTTCGCCCCCCAGCCGATCCGGCCGTCGGGCAGAGCCCAGTACAGGTAGTAGGCGTTCTTGCCGAAGGCGAAGAAGGTCGTCCCCTGCGGGACGTCCACCGAGCATTCGACGTACGCGCCGAAGCCGAGCAGGCCGGTGTAGTTCGCCGCGGGCGCGTTCGGATCGATGAGGGTGCGCACCCGCGATTTGATGCCGTCGGCGCCGATCAGGATGTCGGCGGTCGCGCTGGTGCCGTCGGCGAAGTGCGCGGTGACGCCGTCGGCGTGCTCCTCGACCGAGACCAGGCGCTTGTCGTAGGCGAAATCCACCCCGGCGGCGACGGCGTGATCGTGCAGCACCTGATGCAGATCGCTGCGATCGACCATCTGGAGCGGCTCCAGGCCTGCGACGGCGGGCATCTCGATCATCTTGTGCCCCACCGACATCACCGAACGCGGCATCGGCAGCGCGACCTTGCGCACCGCGTCGCCCGCGCCGATGACGTCCAGTGCGGCGAGGCCGTTGGCGGCGAAGCCGAGGGTGCTGCCGATGTTGTAGGCCGGGCCCGGATACGCCTCGAAGACGCGGCCCTCGATACCGGCCATGCGCAGTGCGGTGGCGGTGACGGGTCCGGCGACACCGCCGCCGATGACGAGTGCGGAACGAATTGCGGACATGAGTGTTCTCCCTGTGGATGGGTGTGAATGCCCGATCCGACTCGTGCGCGGGGAGCCCGGTTATCCTGTAGTTGCCACACTTGGGCCGGGTTCGCCTGCGCGAATGCGGTTCGGGACGGTAAGGGAATCGAGCTCGGAAAGGTGTTGCCGCACCTGACCGGGCTCGTTTTCTGCTATTTCTGGGTGGTTTCGGTGGACTGCGTGAATTCCCCCCTCTCCACCATGCCCGCGACCTCCTGCGGATCGATGTTCTCGGCATGCATCCGACGCCACCAGCCGACGTCCGGGAAGGCGCCGCTGGCGATCTCCTCGCGTAGCGCGTCCACCCAGGCGGCCTCGGCCTCGAGCATCGCGATGGTGAATTCGTTCTCGACCAGGAACAGTCGCGGGACCGTGTCCCGGACCTTGTCGAGTTCGGCGCGGTCTCCGGCGATCTGGCGGGTCAGGCGTTCGCTGCGCTGCTCGAGCAGGGCGATCACCTCGTCCGGGGGGATGATCGCGGCGACGGACAGGCCGGAGACGAACGGGTGATGCACGGGTGCGGGTGTGCTGAGCAATTCCCGCGTCCAATCCTCGGTCTCGGCGCGACCGGCCGGGGTGAGCGCGTAGATGGTGCGCTCGGGGCGGGCCCCGTCGCGTTCGCTGCCGACGATCTCCAGGAAACCGTGCTTCTCCAGGTTCTGCACCACGGTGTAGAGCGAGCCCCATTTGATGTCCATATCGCGTTCCTTGCCGCGATTGCGCATCTTGGCCGCGATCTCGTACCGGTGCATGGGGCCCTCGACCAGCGTGGCGAGCACGGCCAGCGCCAGCAGATTGCCGACCTTCCGCCGTTTCATCGGGACCTCCTTTAATCACTCGCATACGAATATACGTCTACGAGTATTCGTCCGCAAGTAGTGGATCGCATCGCCGGTGATGGATCACATCGCGGCGGACGGATGCGAGGAGGAGCTTGCGCGGATGTGGCGAGTCCGGCCTTCCGGCAGCGCGCCCAGCCGGGCCGATGAATGCGCTCGAGGAGACCGCCGGGGCGGGTGCGGCTGCCGGTTCCGTCGAGATGCCGGCGACACGCACCCTCCCGGACGTGGATTCCGTACGTCAGGACCTGCTGGTAGCGGGTCCCCGATGGTGCGCGGTGGGTGCGGTGCGTCCGCGCCCCTGGCCGGTGGTCATTCCCCGGCGCGCTCGTGCAGGATCCGAGCGGTTGCTTCGTCGGCGGGGAGGAATGCCTCGAGGTGTAGTTCGGACAGGGTGATGTCGGTGGCGGTGGCGAACGAGGTGAGGGTGGTGATCAGTCGCAGCTCACCGGCGTTGCTGCGCAGGCGCAGCGGGACGGCGAATCCGAGATATCCCGGACCCGGATCCACCGGTGGGAGGTAGCTCTCCAATTCGGCGGCCAGCGCCGCCAATTCGGCGTCGGGGCTGATCCGCACCCGATTGCGCAGGGCCTCGGTGACATGGCGGCCCCATTCGGGCAGGTTGACCACCCGTGGTGCGAGTCCCTCGGGATGCAGGGCCAGCCGCCGGACATTGATCGGGGCCCGCAGCAGGGCGGGTGAGCAGCCCTCGAGGAAAAGTTCGAATGCGGCATTGGCCTCGACCAGCGTGCTGCTGTGGTCCACGATCAGCGCCGGGTAGGGCATGTGGCCGTCCAAGATCTGCCGTAGTGCGGTGCGGACCGGTGCCAATTCCGTTGTCCCCATTCCGGATTCGCTGAATATCGGCGCGTAGCCGGCTGCGGCCAGCAGGCCGTTGCGCTCGCGCAGCGACAGGCCGAGTGATTCGGCCAGCCGCACCACCATCGCTCGGCCCGGCTGTGAGCGGC
Organism: Nocardia miyunensis NBRC 108239; assembly: GCF_001613065.1. Taxonomy (GTDB): domain Bacteria; phylum Actinomycetota; class Actinomycetes; order Mycobacteriales; family Mycobacteriaceae; genus Nocardia; species Nocardia miyunensis. The sequence goes on along the minus strand of NZ_BDBQ01000046.1, from coordinate 40,316 downwards.
CCTGTTCCAGGTAGCTCAGGTAGCGCTGGGTGGTGTCGGCTCGGATCGCGAGATCGAGCTGACTCCACCGCCGCAGACCACGCCAGCGGCGCAACTCACGGCCGAAGGCGGGCTCGGCCAGGACTGTGCTCATAGCCCTCATGATCGACGCCGCGCGGCCGCGACGCCATTCCCTCGAGGGAATCGCGCAGCGGCATCCGGCGCGACAGACTCGGCCTCACGAGCGATCGAGCCCCCTCGGACAACCCGCGGGGTATCTCGATCCGCACCGCGAAAGGACACGCTGTGAGCAGTGCACTCACCGATATCGAACTGAACCGGCTCGCCGACGGCTACGTCGCGCAGTGGAACGAGCCGGACCCGAGCGCCCGTCGGCAACTGATCCGCGAGGTGTGGGCCGTCGACGGCGTACAGGTGCTGGTGAACCCGCCGCAGGCGATCCGCGAGACGGCGGCAGAATACGCGATAGCCTTCCCCGCCTTGGAGATTCGTGGATACGACGCGATGGACCAGCGGGTCGCCCGCGCGTACGAGATGTTCGTCGGGACCGGGGAGTTCGTCTTCGAAAAGGACGGTGCGGTCGCCCGGCAGGCCGGGTCCGCGGTGACGCTGACCTGGGTGATGCGGTCGCGGGCCGACGGCAGTGTGGCCGCCTCGGGCTTCGATGTGCTGACGGTGGACGCCGCGGGCCGGATCCGTACCGACCACCAGTTCGTGGACTGAGGGAACGCCGGGAACGGCGGACGGGCGGCTAGGGTTGGGTGGGTGAAGATCTTCCTGGCAGGCGCGAGCGGTGTGCTCGGCAGTCGATTGACGCCGATGTTGATTGCGTCCGGATGTCAGGTGGCCGGGATGACCCGGTCACCGGAGAAGGTCGAGATGCTCGCCGGATTCGGCGCCGAGCCGGTGGTGTGCGATGTCTTCGATGCCGCCGCGCTCGAGCAGGCGGTGCGAGCGTACGCGCCCGATCTGGTGATGCATCAGCTCACCGACCTGCCCGACCGCGCCGAGGATCTGGCCGCCGGGCGCGCCGCGAATTCGCGGATGCGCAAGGAGGGCACCGCCAATCTGATCGCCGCGGCACAGGCCGCGGGCGCGAAACGCTTTCTGGCGCAGAGTGTTGCGTGGGAGATGTCCGGAGAAGGCCAGGCCGCCAAGGAATTCCTGGAATCCTCGGTGCTCGGCCTCGGCGGCGTGGTACTGCGCTACGGCCAATTCTATGGTCCCGGAACGTATTACCCGGATGCGGCCGCGCTTCCCAACCCGCCGCGCATCCACATCGACGAGGCCGCGGCCCGCACGGTTCTGGCACTCGATCTCAGCAGCGGCGTCTACGCGCTGACCGATGACGGCGCCTCGGATTTCACCCCGGTGAGCTGACCGCGGGTCCGCGTGCGCCGCGGGGGGATGCACCCGCAGCGGGTCGCGGTCCGCTCCGGCCCGAATCGGTCCCGTCGCGGTACCGTCGAGATATGGTGAACGCCGACCTTCAGCATCGCTGGGTGACCGCCTTCCAGCGTCATATCGCCAATCCGGTCCTTCGCCGTCTGCCGACTCAGACACTGCTCGAAACCACCGGCCGCGTCAGCGGACAGGTCCGCCGGACTCCTATCGGCGGGGCCCGGCGCGGCGATTCGTTCTGGTTCGTCTCCGAATTCGGTGAGCGATCCCAGTACATCCGCAATATCCAGGCCGACGACCGGGTGCGGGTGCGGCTGCGCGGGCGCTGGTACACCGGGACCGCGCACCTGTTGCCCGAGGACGACGCCAAGGCTCGCATGCGCGATCTGCCCAGGTACAACAGCGCCGTCGTCGGCGCGTTCGGCACGGATCTGCTCACCGTGCGCGTCGATCTGGATTGAGCAGCGCGCAGGTCTCAATCCGAAGTAGATACGGATCGGACCGTCCCCTGTGTCGTGATCTTCGTTAACGTGCCTGGTGAGTGGGCTTTCGGATCAGCGGTGCAACTGGTGGACGAAAGGTTCCGACTATGGCTTCACCCGAGATCGGACAGGAGAACGAGCCGCCGGACGGTGAGCGCGGCGGGAACGCGAGGTACATGGCGGTGGCCGCCGTGACGATGCTCGCGGTGGCGGTGGTGGTCGGCGTGCTCGCCGTCCGATCGCAGCAGGACGTGCGTTCCGCGGCCGCCACCTCGACGGTCACGGCGAGCGCGCAGCCCGTGGTCCGGACCGAGGGGGTGCCGGGCGCGGGCAAACCACATCGGGAGGGCGACGACTGCACACATGACTTCATCGCCGCCCGATGGCAGCAGCGGGACGGCCGGTGGGTGTGCGCACCGCCGGGAATCATGAGCACGATCCATCGGGTCGGCGACGATTGCTCGCATGACGGCCTGGTGGCGCGGTGGGTGGTGGGTCCGGGACCGGCATGGCTGTGTCAGACCCAGCGTCCGATGACGACGCAGGCTACCGCACCCGTCGTGCCGACGCGTCCGTACACCGTTCCGCAGGCCCCGGTCCATGTGCCGTCGCCTGAACCGACGCAGGCGCCGATCGTCACCCAGCCACCCGCGCCGCGTCAGGTCCCCGCGCCCGCACCGCGTCCGGCACCCTCGGCTGCGCCTGCGCCCTCGGCTGCGCCGCGTTCTGCGCCTGTTCCCGCCCCCGCGTCTGCTGCGCCTGCGCCTGCGCCCTCGGCTGCGCCTGCGCCGCGTTCTGCGCCTGCTCCCGTCCCCGCACCTGCTGCTCCCGCGCCCGCACCGCGGCCCGCGCCTCCTCCCGCGCCGGTGCTGCCGCAACTGCCGTTCCAACTGCCGACCATTCCGTTCCCGATGCCGGCGCCACCGCGCTGAGCAGGCAGATCCGTGGTGTTCACGCCCGCTGCGCCGAGGCGGTCGTCCGGGCGGACGACGCGTGCGGCTCGGGCGGAGTATTGCGGAGTATTAGGGTGCTTGGGTGCCTCGTGAACTCGCCGATCTGCCGTACGCTCGCTTTCTGGAAGCGTTCGAGGGAGAACTCGAGCCCGACTCCGACTACGAGAGTGCGCACATCGACGGCCTGGACCTCGACGAACTCGATGGGCGAGGCGTGCGGTTCACCCAGTCCGCCCTGACCACGATCCAGTTCAACGGCGGGACGTTCCGGTACGGCCGATTCGACGACGTCTGGTTGCGCGCGGTGCGCTGGATCGGAACCAATCTGGGCCAGAGCGGTTGGCTGAATTCCGAATTCGTGGAATGCGCGCTGTCGGGCGTGGAGGCCGTGGGCGCGGGGTTGCGCCGAATCCGTTTCGAGGGTTGCAAATTCGATTCGGTGAACCTGCGCAATGCCTCGCTGCAGGATGTGACGTTCAGCGATTGCGTTCTGCGCGATACGGATTTGGGCGAGGCGACGTTGCGCCGGGTGTGTTTCCCGGGAACCCGGCTGGACGGGATCACCCTGCACAACGCGAGCCTGCACGATGTCGACCTGCGCGGCGCGACAACCCTGGATCTCACGGCCGGAATAGACTCACTCCGAGGCGCGACGGTGAGTACTCCGCAACTGCTGGACCTGGCACCGGCTTTCGCGCGGGCTGCGGGGATCACGGTGCGCGACAACTGAACCCGCGTTCAATTGACTGGATGTGGGCTGGCTTCGCCGAGCCGAGAGCTCGGCGGCTCCCAGCGAGCTGTTCGGATTTGATTGTGTGACAGATGAATTCGTGATTGATTGGAAGTGCCCGTCGGGCTTTCGGATGCCTCGAATCCAGGGTGTTCGGAGCGGACTGCTTTGCGCGACAGCGTCATTCATGGTCGATCAAGCGGGCACCGGTGCGGGTTGCGGGACAGGAAAACCGGGGAGTCCGCGACGGGTCAGCGGGATCAGCAGGTGGATCAAGGGGCCGATGCCGAACGCGTACACCACGGTGCCCACGCCCACGCTGCCGCCGAGCAACCAGCCGGTCAGCAGGACGGTGGCCTCGATGCCGGTGCGGATCGGCCAGACGGACCAGCCGGTGCGAGCGACCAGACCAGTCATCAGGCCATCGCGCGGGCCTGGACCCATCCCCGCGCCGATGTAGAGCACCGTGGCGACGGCGTTGAGCGCCACGGCCGCGATCATCGCGACGATCTGCATCGCCAACAGGTGCGGGTGCGGCAGCCAGTGCAGGGCGTTGTCCACCGCGACGGCGATGACCACGACATTGCTGATCGTGCCCAGTCCGGGCCGTTGTCGCAGGGGGATCCAAGCCAGGAGCACCGCGACGCCGGTCAGCGCCGTGACGGTGCCGAAGCTGATCGGCGCGTGCCGGGCCACCCCCTGGTGGAAAACGTCCCAGGGATCCAGGCCGAGCCCGGCCCGGATCATCACGGCCATCGAGAATCCGTACATCCACAATCCGGTGTAGAGCGCGAGCAGGCGGCGAAACAGCATGGTGAACAGCTTGAGCTACTACTGGACCTGTAATACAGATCCACTTCGCGATTACTGGACTCTAACTCGAATCCGGTGTGATGCGCATAATGTGCTCGACCCCGGCCGCGCCCCGCAGTAATCTGACCGGATGCGGAAACGTGCACGCCTCGCGTGGTGGCTGCCCTGACGGGCGGCCAGATTTCCGTATGCTCCGATCAACGCGGCCGCCCGAACCGGGCGGCCGTTCTCGTCTGCGTGACGCGGTGGCGGTCCGGCCGGGCGGCCCCACCGCGAAAGGCGGAAAACCATGTCCCGGCGTATCACCGGCTTCACCCCTTCGGGCGAGCTGCATCTCGGCAACTACTTCGGCGCGATCAAACCCCTTGTCGACGAACAGATTCCGGACCGCAGCATCATCTTCGTCTCTGATCTGCACGCCCTGACCCTCGACCACGATCCGGCCGCGGTGCGCAGGCGCACACTGGAATTCGCGGCCGTCCTGCTGGCCGCCGGGGCGGATCCGGCGCGCAGCATATTCCTGGTGCAGTCGCACGTCCCCGAGCACACCGAACTGCACTATCTGCTGGAGAGCGTCACCGGCTACGGCGAGGCGCGGCGGATGATCCAGTTCAAGGAGAAATCGAAAGACAGTGATCGGGTCCGGGTGTCGCTGCTGACCTACCCGGTGCTGATGGCCGCCGACATCCTGCTGTACCACGCCGGGGAGGTTCCCGTCGGTGCGGACCAACGTCAGCACGTCGAGCTCGCGCGCGACATCGCCGAACGCTTCAACGCCGCCTACGGCCCGGTTTTCACCGTGCCGCGCATGGTGAACCCGCCGGTCGCCGCCCGCATCATGGACCTGGCCCGTCCCGCCGTAAAGATGAGCAAATCGACCTCGCCCGCCGGAACGCTGCGCCTGCTCGATTCGCCGGATACGTTGCGCCACAAGGTAATGCGCGCGGCAACCGACCCCGGTTCCGCCGTCGAATACGACCCCGGGAACCGGCCGGGCATAGCCAACCTGCTGACCATCCTGTCCGCCTGCACCGGCGAGGATCCCGCCGACGCGGCCGCCCGCTCCGGCGGCTACGCCGACCTGAAGCGCACCGTCGCCGACGCCGTCATCGCCACGACCGACCCCATCCGGCACCGTTACGCCGACCTGGGCCGGGATCCCGAAGCGGTACGGAAGATATTGCAGGACGGCGTAATCCGGGCCCGGCTGATCGCGGGCAATACCGTGGCCGCTGCGAAACGCGCCATCGGTCTGCTCCCGGCCTGAGAGACCGCGGATGGCGGCATTGTATGCCTGCATCGGCGATGTTCCGGAGGACTGGGCGCTTGCCGAACGAGCCATCGGCTCGCGCAGTCGATCTCGAATCACCCTGTCGCGGAACGATAATGACCTGGTGACGTGCCGAATTCGCGTTTGAATGCCTTGGCGAAGGCGTATTCGGAGACGTAGCCGACGCGTGTGGCGACGGTCCGCAGTGGTACATCGGCCTCACGTAACATCCTGGCCGCCAGTGTCATTCGCCACCAGGTCAGATAGGTTTGCGGTGGCATACCCACCATCGTGGTGAAACGTTGCGCGAAGGTCGATCTGGACAGGCCTGCGAGCCTGCCCAGGCTCTGTACCGTCCAGGGAGAGGCCGGGTCGTGATGCATCGCTTGCAGGGCGGGGGCGAGGTCGGGATCACGCAGGGCCGCCGCCCATCCGGTGTCCGCACGGGTGGATTGCTCCTCGTGCCAGGCCCGCAGGATGTAGAGCAGCAACACTTCGAGCAGGGGTGGTAGGACGCCGGGCGCACCGGGCAGCGGGTCGGCATCGAGTTCGCGGCCCAGTAGATCGATGGCTCCGCGCAGGGTCTGGTGGCGGCCCACGCGCGCGGGCAGATGTACCACCTCGGGGAGTTCGGCCAGCAGAGGGTGGGCTCTGGACTGGTCGAGAAGGTATGCGCCGCAGAGTAATACGGTGGTCGGCTCGCCGACGGAGGGGGCATCCGCGTCGCCCGGATCGAGCAGTGGGGTGTCGAGCGAATCGGCGATGGCGTGGCCGAGTTCGCGCGGAATGAAGGCCACGTCGCCGACCACCAGGCGGATCGGATCGCCCTGCATCGGGATCAGCCAGCACGCGCCCTGCAGGACGACGTGGAAGCCGGCGCCGCGCTGTGCCGGGAAGCGGATGCCCCAGGGCGCGCGCAGTTCGGTGCGGTTGGAATGAGGCTGTCCGATGCGCATGGCAGCGATCGCGTCGCTGAGTACGTCCACCGTCCCAGAGTACTGCGATATGCGTGTGTGTCGGATGATTGGACATCTTCTTCGGCTTTTCCGGCATGGATCATCCTTCTCGATGTTCCTAGGGTCGTGATGTCGGCATTCGGTCGACGCAGGATCATCACCCAGGAGTGTGCGATGAGGATTGCCGTGTACGGGGCCAGCGGATTCACCGGGTCGCTGGTGGTGAGCGAGGCTCGGCGGCGGGGTTTCGAACCGGTGCTGGTGGGACGGAACCTCGGGCGGTTGCGGAAGGCCGCCGAGGAAGCCGGGGCGCCGAACGCGGAGGTGCGTGCCGCCGGACTGGATGAAATACGAGAAATGACGGAGGTTTTCGCCGATTGCGATGCGGTTGTGAATTGCGCGGGACCGTTCACGCGCTGGGGCGAACCGGTGGTCCGCGCGGCGATCGCGGCCGGACGGCACTACGTCGACACCTCCGGTGAGCAGCGGCACATCCACCGGATGTTCGAGCAATTCGATTCGGCGGCAAAGCAATCGGCGGTCGCGATCGTTCCCGGAGCGACGGACGACGGCGTTCCGGGAGATCTGATCGCGCATCTGGCCGCCGCGCGGGTGCCGATCGTCCGGGATGTTCTGATCGCGGACCTTCGTCTGCCGGGCGGCGTTTCGCGCGGAACGGCCCGATCGATGCTCGCTGTGGCCGGGAGCGACAGGCTCGAATACGCCGACGGCGACTGGCGTCCGGACGGTGGCGGCGAGTTCGAGCCGATCGAGGCGCCGGGCCAGACCCAGCCCGCATCGCTGTGCGCCTTCGGATTGCCCGGGGTGGTTACGATTCCCCGCCACGTCGCGGCCGAACGGGTGCGAGGGGCGATCAGAGCTGAAGTAGCGATATTGTTCACGGGACTGACCGAGGCCTCGGCCGAGATGGTTCCCGAGGTCGTGCCGATGCAGGCGCGACGCGACGGGCGATGGCTGATGCTCGCCGAGGTGACCGGGGCGGACGGCAGGCGGAGCCGCGGCTGGGTGACCGGACCCGATGGGTACGGCCTTACGGCGGTCATCGCCGTGGAAGCCGTGCATCGCCTGGCCGAGGTGGGCGCTCCCGCCGGCGCACTGGCCCCGGCGCAGGCCGTCGACCCTGCGGATTTCCTGGATTTCCTGACTGCCGCGGGCGCGCGCTGGCAGCTGAGCGAAGATTGATAATGCCTGTTCAGAGCCCGGAAACGTCCGCGAGTTGCCCGATGCCGTAAGTCACCGCCATGGCGACCGCGCCGCCGATGACGACGCGCAGGACCGCGCGACGCGGATTGCTGCCGCCGAGGCGGGCGCTGACCGAACCGGTCAGGCCCAGGGCGATCAGCACGGCCGCGAAGGTCACCGGGATCCGCCACGACACCGGCGGCAGCAGGATCGCCAGGATCGGCAGAATCGCGCCCAGGGTGAACGAGATCGCCGAGGAGATCGCCGCCTGCCAGGGATTGGTCAGTTCGGTGGGGTCCAGGCCCAGTTCCGCCTCGGCATGGGCGGTGAAGGCGTCGTGGGCGGTGAGCTCCGCGGCGACCAGGCGGGCGGTGTCCGGGGACAGTCCCTTGCCCTCGTAGATCTGTGCCAGTTCGTCGAGTTCGTAATCGGGTTCCTCGGCCAGTTCCCTGCGCTCCTTGGACAGTTGGGCCCGTTCGGAATCGCGCTGCGTGCTCACCGAGATGTACTCGCCCGCTGCCATGGAGATCGCGCCCGCGGTGAGCCCGGCGATACCCGCGGTCAGAATCGCCGCGGCCGCGTTGGTCGTCGCCGCGACGCCCACGACCAGACCCGCGGTCGACACGATGCCGTCGTTGGCGCCCAGCACCCCGGCCCGCAACCAGTTCAGCCGTGAGGCGAGCCCGTTGCCGTGCGGTTCGTGCGGATGCGCCCGGTCTCCGGAGCCCTCGGCCGTCCTGTCCACGAACAGTACCCTACGGGTGTGCGGCCCGCCGAGGTGGAGGCGTCCCGGGGATACTCGCCCGATGAACGACACCGAGACAGCCAGTGCGGAATCCGTCATCGACGATCTGCTGAAGACACAGTTCGAAACATTCATCGATCAGCATCGGGAGGGCCTGCGCCGGTCCCTGGACGGGTTCACCGAGGAGCAGGCTCGTCGCTCGCTGGTTTCGTCGCGCACGACCCTGCTCGGGCTCGTCAAACATGCCGCCTTCGTCGAGAAGGTGTGGTTCGACGAGGCGGTGACCGGCCGGTCGCGTGCCGAGATCGGCATCCCGAACACACCCGACGAGTCCTTCGTGCTCACCGAGCAGGACACGATCGAGACCGTATCGCTTGCCCATCGGCAAGCCTGCCGGGAATCTCGCCACGTCGCCGCCGAACTCGGCCTGGACGACATCCTGCCCGGCAACCGCCGCGGGCCGTTGCCACTGCGGTGGGTGTACCTGCAGGTTCTTCGGGAACTGGCGCAACACTGCGGTCATGCCGACATCCTTCGCGAACAAATTCTGGACGCGGACGCGAGTCGCTAGGTCGATACACTCCGTCGATGCCGCTCACGTTTCCATCGCATTCGCTGGCCGTGCTTCCGCTGAAGACGCGGTGGCCGCGGCGGTGGGACGGGGTCGCGTTGGTGGTGGGGTCGGCGGCGCCGGATGCGTCGTATCCGGTGGCGGGGTTCTTCTCGATGCCGGAGACCCATGCCGTGGCGGCGCTGCTGTGGTGGTGTCTGCCGGTGGGGATCGTGGGGACGTGGATGATTCGGTGGAGTGCGCCGTCGATCGCGGCGCATCTGCCGCAGCTCGGGGGATTCGATCTGCCTGCCTACGGCGTACTCGGTGACGTGCGGTATCGGTGGCACGTCACGGTGTATTCGATTCTGGCCGGGGCGATCACGCATATCTTCTGGGACGGGTTCACCCATGATCCGGCGGGTGGGCACGGTTGGGCGGTCGCGCGATTTCCCGTGCTGTTTCATACGGGATTGTTCGGCAGGCCATGGTGGTATCTGCTGCAACAGGCGTCGACCATGGGCGGTGCGGTGCTCGCGATCGGGGTGTTCTACTACGTCGGGCGGCGCGGTCTGGTGCGGATCTGGCACGGTGAGCCGCGGGCTGTCACGCGTATGCCGCGGCGGTTCTGGCTGACCGCGGGGTCGGTCGCCGTGCTGGGCCTGATATCGATTTCGTTGATGCCCTTGGCGTTTCAGCCGTTCGTACTGGGTGTGCGGTTGCTGTACATCGTGGCGATCTCGCTGGTGGCGGGTGCGGTGGTGACGCGTTCGGGCCTGGCGACGTGTCCGGGGGTAGCATCCGTGGCGTGAATCCGCTTGTCGCGCGTGTGATGTCCACCGTCGCCGGTCAGCTCGGGCATCCGAGCGGGCTGCTGGGCAAGGGAGTGGGGCGGATCCTCGACCGGACGAATCGTTTCGTCATCGAGGAGAGCGTCGGCGGTGCGGAGGTCGCGTCGGGGCAGGCGGCGGCCGATATCGGATTCGGTGGCGGCGTGGGACTTTCGCTGCTGCTGGACCGGGTCGGCGCGGAGGGCACCGTGCACGGTGTGGAGCTTTCGCGGGATATGTCGGCGCGGGCCAGGTCTCGGTTCACGCGTGAGATCGGCACGGGGCGGTTGCGGGTGCTGGAGGGCTCGCTCACCGAACTGCCGCTCGCCGATGCGAGCCTGGACGCGGTGATCACCGTGAACACGGTCTATTTCGTCGCCGAACTCGACCGGGCCTGCGCGGAATTGGCGCGGGTGCTGCGGCCGAAGGGGCGTGTGGTGATCGGTATCGGCGATCCCGACGCGATGGCCTCCCTGCCGTTCACCGCGCACGGATTCCGGCTGCGTTCGGTCGCGGAGCTGACCGAGGCCCTCGAAGGCGTCGGCCTCACCGTCGAACATCGTGCCCTCGAACGCAAGCCGCTGCCCGGGCACCTGCTCATCGGCCGTCGGACATAGTCGAGTCACCTCGTCGTCGATTCCGGTGGGCCGCATCGTGCGCCCTGGTGCGCGCGCCGTGCGCGCCGAGAGGGTGACCCGGCAGTCGTCGAAGCCGGATGTGTCGCAGCGCCTTCGGGTCGCAGGTCCGTCGATTCGGGCGTGGGACTTCAGAGTTTTCGCGCGTCGGCCGGGACGAGTGCTGCCCGCGCGAATCGGTGGATCTCCTCGGCGGCATCGAATTCGGTGGATGTCACGGTATTCGGGCCATTGTCCCATTCCGGCGGAGTCGGTTTGCCCGGCCAGGTGTGCCCGCCGCCGAACACCGTCCACGCCGCGACCCGGCTGCCACCGACACCGCCTGTTACGGTCTGCCTGCTCGACCCGTCGGTGACGACGGTCGCGCCCACACCCGAGCACCGGTCGACGCCCTGCCACCACGCGGCAGACTCGGCCAAACCCAGTGTGCGGCCACGCAATTCGCCATCGGGTCCACGACGCCGGGAATAACCGCCGGTGATCGGCACCGCCTCGTCGGCCGTCCCGTTGATCAGCAGAGCCGATACCGCGTGCGTGGGGTCGATCCCCTCCAGCGCGACCGGCAGCCCCCCGGCGACGGCGCCGAATGCGGGCACCAGATCGCTCAGTTCGAGACCGAGCCGGTGCGCCATGAACCCACCGTTGGAAATCCCCGCCGGGATGGTCCATTCCGGCCGTGTGCCGAATTCCGCTGCGCACCAGTGGATCAGCCTACGAAGGAAAGCCACGTCATCGATACCGGCCTCGTCCGCGAGAGTGACTCCGCGCCCGTCCGCCCAGCACCGTTCCCACCCGTCGGGATAGGCGACGGCGATCTCCCATTCCTGCGCCCGCGCACCGAAACTGGTCCACTCGTCCATCATCAGTCCCGGCCGCCGCTGCTCCGGCGGCAACCCGGAGGCATTCCCGTGCAACGCCAACACCAGCGGCACCCCCTCGGCCCGAGGCACCCGCACCCCGAACGTCCGCACCCGCCCATCGACGGTCAACTCACCCGTAACCAATTCGCCGGCCATCAGCGTCCTCTCCTCCCCACAGACTGGGCGACCAGGATATACGTCCCGATCGCCCGGCAGTGAGGGCAATTTATGGGAATGCGACCCGGCGGACTCTCGGCTCGTCCGAATGGGGGCAGAGGTATCGGCGGTGGAATGGCCGAGCGGCACACGACGAGGAGTTGCCGAGCACCGGCATCGATCGGCCCGTGGGTTCGCTCGGGGTGCGCCGGATTTGCTCGCGGGCAGCGGCATCGGCGGTGGGTCGGGGTGGATGGGCCGGTCAACGCGCCGGGAACCCTGGTAAGTGCGGGTTCGCGTGGGCGGTACGCTGATGGGCATGGTGATGCGATCGACGGCACCGATGGTGTGCGCGTTCATCGTTTCCGTGTGGGCTGCGCTGCTGTTACCGGCGGGTGAGTCGAATTCCCTGCTGGCCCTGGGCACCGCGGCCATGGTGGCATTGGCCGTAGTGGCGGCGCATTCCACTCGGGTGCGGTTGCTGCCGGTCGTCGTCAGCACCGGTCCGCCGGTGTCGGCGCAGCGACGGCGGCGCGGATCGTTCCTGCGGCAGAGCAATCCGGACACAGCGGGCCGGGTGCGGCCCAGGGCGCCGGGACACGGCGGCTGACCGCGCCGCGGCGCGGTCGGCCTCTTCGCCGACCCTGTTCACCACAGGCCCGTTCGCGGGTACCTCGCAGTGAGGTGTTTGCCCATGCTCGATTTCGTGTACTACCCCCTGTCCGGCGTGTTGTGGTTGTGGCACACCGGATTTGCCGCTCTCCTCGGCGCGGCCAGCGGCCTGGCCTGGGCACTGGCGATCATGTTCCTGGTGCTCACCCTGCGCGCCGCGCTGTACAAGCCGTTCGTGGCGCAGGTCCGGTTCCAGCGCACGATGTCCGTGCTGCGGCCCAAGATGAAGGAGTTGCAGCAACGGCACGCCGACGACAAGGAGCGTCTCGCGGCCGAGATGCGCACTTTGCAGCAGCAGCACCAGTTCAACGTGTTCAGCGGCTGCCTGCCGGTGATCGTGCAACTGGTCATCTTCGTGGGTCTGCTGCATGTGCTGAGTTCGTTCGGCCGCACCGGATCCGGATCGATCGTGCGCCTGCTGTGGCATCCGGTGCGCGCCTCCGCGGCGCAGGCCACGGTGACATCGAACTACTTCTTCTCCGTCGCACAGGTGCAATCGTTCCTGCACGCCAAGCTGTTCACCGCGCCGCTGACCGCGACCCTGCTGACGTCGGGATCGGCCTGGGGCTCGGTCGCCGCGGTGGCGATCCCGATGGTCGTGATCGGCGCGGTGGCCACGCATTTCACCGCCCGCGCCTCGGTGATCCGGCAGACCGAGATGAACACCCAGACCCGGCTGATCAACTTCATGACCATGTGGCTGTTCCCGCTGGGCACCCTCGCGGCCGGGCTGATCATGCCCGTCGGCGTGCTGGTGTACTTCGCCACCAGCAACACCTGGACTTTCGTGCAGCAATACTTCGTGCACAAGCGATTCGGCCCGATCGACGACGAGCCGCAGGTCCGAACCGCCGAGCTGTCCGACGGCTGAGATCCGGTGCGGCGCGGGGCCGCACCTCACCCGTGCGTACCCGTCGGCTGCGCGGCGGTGGTGAGCGCCTCAGCGCGCCTGGTCGCCCGGACGGGCGGCACGACCGCCGCGTCCGGGCCCGCGGGGTGCGCGATCACCACCGACGCGACCGTGAGGATCTGCTCGATCTCCACATCTCGCGCGGCCAGCCGCGCGATGATGCCCAGCCGGCGTTCGGCGCTGTGCGGCCCGATCGAGATCTCCCGCGAGCCGCTCTGCGCGATGAACCGCAGCCAGCGCGCATCCCAGCGCGTCGGCAGGCCGTCGCGCACGGCCCGGTAGGCGTCGAGGTCGAGCTCGCGATGACGGACCGGATCGATCATCAGGTCCGCGATACGCTCCTCGGCCCTGGTGAGCAGGGGTGAGCGCTGCATCGGCTGGAGATGCCGCGCGTGTACGACCAGTCGCCGACGGTAGTCCTCGACGGGTTTGCGCAGCAGCTCCCGATGCCGCTGTGCCTCGGCGACCAATCGGCCCTCGGCACTGTGATCGGACGTCGACGAGCGGAGCTCGGACATGGACACGCCTTTCCTAGGGTTGCGGATTACTTTGCGGTGCAACCTGATCGGCGTCCGATACGGCTATTGTGCCCTAGGGGTACGACAAGTTCTGCGGGACCAGCGGGTCGCTGCGCCCGGGTGTGGTGTGGAACGCCCGTCGTAGTTGCTCCGGGAGCTGTTGCGCAGTGAGTGTATCGAACAAATGTTCGAACATGCTAGATGTCGGCGCGGATCGTGTCGCCGGGCGCGGGTGACCTATCCCGGCTGTCGGTCGGGATCGCTTGTCGCCGTGCGATTCCGCGCGCCGACGATGCCGTAGAGCAGCAGGTCCTCCAGGGATTCGGCGAAGCCGTCCAGGTCGCCGACGTCGCGGATGCACATGGCGAACAGGGCCGCGCCCGCGATCGTGTCCAGGAGGGTGTTCGGGTCCAAGCCGGGGCGGGGGGTTGCGTCGGCGGGCAGATACTCCGCGAGTTCGTCGCGCGTGGGAGTATCCAGTCGGGCCGAGAGTTTCTGGTACAAACCGGAATCCGCGCGCATATCGGTCATCAGGCCCGGCATGGCCGCGCGTGCCTCGGCCGATCCGAACAGCTGGATCGTGCCCCGGATGACCTTGCGGATCTCGGCGATCAGATCGGGGGCGGCCTCCTCGGAGCCGACGTCCGGGAACACCGCCTTGGCGATCAGATGCGCCTTGGAGGGCCAGCGGCGATAGATCGCCGGACGGCTGACCCCGGCGCGGGTCGCGATCGCATCGATCGAGGTCCCGGCGTATCCGCGTTCGACGAGCAGGCTGCGGGCGGCCTCGAGCACCGCGTGGTCCACCGCGGGATCGCGGTGCGGGCCGAGGCGATGGCGTGTGGTCACGAAATGCATCCTTGTCAGCGCGGTTCGGAGTCGATACAGTCTGTCACATCTAAGTCGTTACACATTGTAACTGCTGAATTCTAGGAGGAGTCGTGCCCGCCGACGCGCATGTCACCGCGCCCACCCAGGCCTACCACCCGGTGCCGCTGCTGCAGGACAAGGTCATCGTGCTCTCGGGCGTCGGGCCCGGTCTGGGGCGTTCGCTGGCTCTGGAGGCCGCGCACATGGGCGCGGATCTGGTATTGGTCAGCCGGACCGAGCGGCGTCTGGAGAAGCTGGCCGAGGAGATCCGCGGTCTGGGGCGCACCGCGGCGGTCGTCCCCACCGATATCACCGATGAGGATCAGCGCGTCAGGTTGGTCGAAGGCGCCCTGGCCGCATTCGACCGGATCGACTGCCTGATCAACAATGCCTTCGCCATTCCGCCGATGGACCCCATCTCGCAGATCGACCCGGCGGCCCTGCGGGTGGCGAACGAGACGAATGTCTTCGCGCCGCTGCGTCTTTCGGCATTGTTCGCCGATGCCCTGGCCGCGTCGCGGGGCTCGATCATCATGCTCAACTCGTGCGTCTCCTACAGTTCGCAGCCCGAGTACTCCGGCTACAAGTTGTCCAAAGGCGCTCTGGCGCATCTGGCTTCGTCGCTGGCCACCGAGCTCGGACCGCGCGGGATCCGGGTGAACAGCGTCGCGCCGTCCTATGTGTACGAGGACATCAACAAGGCGTACTTCGATTGGCTGGCCTCGCAGGCCGGGGTCACGCATGAGGACATCTACCGCGAGAAGGCCGCGCCGACCGATCTGCGCCGCCTGGCCGCACCCGAGGAGGTGGCCCGCGCGGCGCTGTTCCTGGCCAGCGATCTGGCCACGGCCGTCACCGGGCAGATGCTGACCGTCGACTGCGGCGAATTCCACCGCTGAATCAGGAGGAGTCATGGCCGAGGGCAAGAAGCGAATCGTATTGTGGGGCACCGGCGTCGTCGGTTCGATGGTGCTGGCGGAGATCCTGCGGCACCCGCGATTCGAGCTGGCCGGCGTGGGCGTGAGCAATCCGGAGAAGGTCGGCGTGGATGCCGGTGATCTCTGCGGAGCCGGGAAAACCGGTGTGGCGGCGACGAATTCGGTCGAGGAGTTGATCGCGCTGCGTCCGGACGCGGTCGTGCACTACGGTCCCACCGCGCAGTTCGCCGATGAGAACATCCGGGTGATCGGCGAATTCCTGCGTGCCGGAATCGATGTGTGCTCCACGGCCATGACGCCGTGGGTGTGGCCGTCGATGGACCAGCTGCCGGACGTGTGGCGCGATCCGATCGCCGAGGCGTGCGCGGCGGGTGGGGCGTCGTGTTTCACCACCGGCATCGATCCGGGATTCGCCAACGACCTGTTCCCGATGACATTGATGGGCCTGTGCGGCGAGGTCACCTCGGTGCGCGCCTCGGAACTCCTCGACTACACCGACTACGAGGGCGATTACGAATTCGAGATGGGCATCGGCCATCCGCCGGAATTCACTGCCCTGCTGGAACATCCGGATCTGCTGATCATGGCCTGGGGTGCGACCGTGCCGATGATCGCGCACGCGGCCGGTATCGAACTGGACCGCATCACCACCACCTGGGACAAGTGGGTGACCCCGACCGACCGCCGATCCGCGAAGGGCACGGTCGCGGCGGGCACGGTCGCCGCGATCCGCTTCACCATCAACGGCATCTATCGCGAGCGCGAGGTCATCACCCTCGAACACGTCAACCGCATCGGCCTCGACGCCGCCCCCGACTGGCCCGCGGGCACCCGCGACGACGTCTACCGCGTCGACATCCTCGGCTCCCCGTCCATCTCCCAGGAAACCTCGTTCCGCTTCACCGACGGCTCCGGCCGGACCCCTGCTGTCGCGGGCTGCCTGGCCACCGGCATGCGCGCCCTGAACGCGGTCCCCGCGGTCAACGCCCTGCCGCCGGGCTGGGTCACCCCGCTGGATCTGCCTCTGATCCCGGGCGTCGGCGCCATCCGATGAGCGTCCGGTCGCGCCGCTGATTCGAAAACAGCGCGCGACCGGCCGGAGAACGCTCCGCTCGGTCGGATGTCGAGACCCTCACCGCGGCCTCGCCGCCATGCCGGACCGTCCCGCCTCGATGGCCCGGCTGGGCTTCGGGACAATGTGTGTGCCGCACGATGAGGTCCACCGGCATGAGACAGGAGTCTGTGATGAGTACTCGGCCTGCCGATGATCAGGATCCGGTCGCAACCGGTCCGGAGACATTCGATGACCTGGTCGTTGTGCTCCGCTCGCGGATGAACACCCTGTCCGCCGCGCATCGCAAGCTCGCGCAGCGGGTCTTGTCGGATTCCGAGGCGGTGGCGTTCATGACGGTTTCCGAGCTGGCCGGTGCGGTCGGCGTCAACGAGGCGACGGTGGTGCGCTTCGCGACCGGGCTCGGATTGAAGGGGTATCCGGGGCTGACCAAACTCTGCCGGGAGCGGTTGCGGGAACAGGCTCAGCTGTTGCGTCGATTCGACAACCTCGAACGGTTGGTCGCCGATGGTGCGGGGCTGCTGGAGCAGACGGCGGCGCTCGACCAGGCCAATATCGTCCGTACCTTCGCGCGCGTGGATCAGGCACAGTGGACCGCCTCGGTCGATCGGCTGGCGCACGCGCCGCGTGTGCACGTGATGGGGTTGCGCAAATGCCATGCGCCGGCGTATCTGCTGGGCTATCTGCTGCGGATGCTGCGCGAGGACGTGGTGGTCGTCGACGGCTCGGCCGGAGCGCTGACAGATGAGCTGCGCCGGGTGCGCGCCGACGATTGTTTCGTGGCGATATCGATTCATCGCTACAGCGTCGACACCGTTCGCGCCGCGCGGTGGGCTCGGGAGCGTGGTGCGCACGTCCTCGCGCTGACCGATACCGTCGGCTCGCCCTTGGCCGAATCGGCGCACGAGACCTTCTGTGTCGAGGCATCCAGCGCCGGTGTGCTGCGGTCGATGACCGCGTTCACCGCACTGGTGCAGGCGATGTCGGGCGCGGTCGCGCATCTGTTGGGACATCAGGTCCGCGCGACCCTGCTCGAAGAGGAGAATCTGCTCGGTGAGTTCGGTGTCTATGTCGCGGAATCCGGTGGTGAGTAGTCGGCCGGGCGTGCCGCGTCGCTAGTCGGCCGCTGCCGAGGGCAGCGCGGCGGTGCGCCGATGATGCACCACCCCGGCGGTGACGGCGACGCCCGTGACGATGAGGGTCAGGGCGAGTGGGCTGCGGGTGCTGGTGGTGAACGCCATACCGGCGATGATGGCGGCCAGCGCGAGGCCGACCGCGTAGGACAGATACGGTGCCCCCCACATCTTCACCGGCAGCGCCGCGATCTCCTCCGGCGTTCGGCCGCGCCGGGCGCGGATCTGCGTCGCGCAGATGCACAGGTAGACCACGACCGCGATCGATCCCGACGAGCTGAGCAGGAAATTGAATACCGCTCCGGTGGGCAGGAAGTAGTTCGCCACCACCGCGACGAATCCGGCGCTCGACGCGGCGAGCACACCGGCCACCGGCACCCCGGTGCGGTTGGTCCGGCTCAGTACGCGCGGACCCTCACCACGCTGGGCCAGCGAATACAACATCCGAGAGGAGGAGTACAGGCCGGAGTTCAGGCAGGACAGTACCGCGGTGAGCACGATCAGGTTCATGATCGTGGGTGCGCCGGGGATGCCGAGGCGGGTCAGGACCGCGGTGTACGGACTGGCGGTGACTTGTGTTGCGTTCCAGGGCAACAGCGTGACGACGACGAGGATCGAACCGACGTAGAAGATCAGAATGCGCCCGGCCACGCTGCGCATGCTCGCCCGGACCGCCTCTACCGGATCTTTCGCCTCGCCGGCGGCGACGGTCACCATTTCGGTGCCGAAGTACGAGAAGAACACCGTCAGCACAGCGGTGAGTATCGCGGAGTAGCCGCGCGGGAACAGCCCGCCCTGCCCCAGCAGATTCGTCGTCTTCGGTGCGGGATGACCGCCGAACAGCCCGGCGATCGCGACGATGCCGATGCCGATGAAGACCACGATCGCGGTGACCTTGATCATCGCGAACCAGAATTCGATCCGGGCGAACGAGCTCACCGCGGCCAGGTTCACCGCGGTCAGCACGCTCATGAAGATCAGCGCGTACAGCCATGTCGGCGGCCCCGGCAGGAGTTGCTCGGTGAGGGCGGCCCCGGCGATCGACTCGAAAGCCACTGTGACGCACCAGTGATATGCGTAGACCCAGCCGACCGAGAGTCCCGCCCAGCTACCCAGCTCGCGGGACGCGTAGCTGGAGAACGAGCCCGTCTCGGGGCTGGCGGTGGCCAATTCGGCGAGCATCCGCATAACCAGGATTACCACGAGGCCGGTAATCAGGTAGACCAGCACGATGCCCGGGCCCGCCGAGGAGATCGCCTTTCCGCTGCCGACGAACAGCCCGGCGCCGATGACGCCGCCGATGCCGATCATGGTCAGCTGTCGAGTGCTGATGGTGGACTTCAGATTCCCCGAGTCCGGGAGTGAGGTGGACACGATGGTCTTCTTCCGACGAGCCGTGAGGGTGTGACCCAGATAACCGATAGACAGCAATGGAACACGCTCGACGCCGTTGATGCAACTAGAATTGCATATTTTTTCGGATTGCAAATTGCATTGCAGTCTGTCACCATCGAACCGCGCACCAGAGGCGTACCGATGTGGCCGAGAACCGAAAGCGGAGGGCACCACATATGCCGACCTTGCTGGAAAGCAGATCCGAATCCGTTGTGACACTGACGCTCAACCGTCCCGAGCGACTCAACGCCGTCAGCGAGGAGCTGTATCAGGAGCTGATCGAGGCGTTGGTCGCCGCCGAGAAGGCGCTGACGATCCGTTGCGTCGTGCTGACCGGCGGCGGCCGTGCGTTCTGCGCCGGCGCGGACTTGAAGGCGCATCATTCCGGGCTCCGCCCGCCCGAGGAACTGACCCGGTACGCGCGGTTGGGCCAGCAGGCGTGCGAGCAAATTCAGATGATGCATACGCCGGTGGTGGCGGCCGTGAACGGTTACGCCCTGGGCGCGGGGGCGGAGCTGGCGGTCAGCGCGGACTTCCTGATCATGGCGCAGGACGCGCAGATGGGCTTTCCCGAGGTAGGTCTGGGAACGTATGTCGGTGGGGGAGTGACCAATCGGTTGCCTCGACTGGTCGGATTGCGGCGCGCTACGGATCTGTTGATCCTGGGCGAGCGCTTCACCGGGCAGCAGGCGCGGGAATGGGGTCTGGCGTACGCGGCGGTACCCGGTGATCAGTTGCTCTCGGCGGCACATGAACTCGCCGATGTCCTCGCGGCCAAGGCTCCGCTGTCGCTGTCCCGGATGAAGGCGGCCCTCCGCCGCGACGACTCGCTCGAGGTCGCGCTGGCCGAGGAACCGCGAGAGTTGCTGGCGCTCATGGCCACCCGTGATTGGGCCGAGGGAGTCGCGGCGTTCGCTGAACGTCGTCGCCCCGTCTTCCAGGGGCGATAGCCATGACCCTCGAGGCGCACATCGCCGACTCCGCGCTGGCGGGACCGGCGGCTGCCGGCACTGCGTCCGCTGTGCCGCGAACTGCGTTGGCGCGGTTGCTCGATCCGCGCTCGATCGTCGTCGTCGGCGCGTCGGCCAATCCGGCCAAACGTGGATTCCAGGCGATCCGTGCGTTGCAGCGGTCCGGGTACGCCGATCCGATCTATCCGGTCAACCCTTCGGCGGATCGGATCCTGGGCCTCGACGTGTTCGGCGCGATCGATCAAGTGCCGCACGGCGCCGACGTGGCGCTGATCGCCCTGCCCGGCAGCGCGGTCCCCGACACGTTACGAGCCTGCGCGGCGGCGGGGATCGCCGGAGCGGTCGTGCTGGCCAACGGATTCGGCGAGATCGGGGATTCCGGAGCGCGGCGCGCGGCCGAGCTCGCCGACGTCATCGCGGAGACCGGAATCCGGGTGATCGGGCCCAACACCTCCGGCGTGTTGAATGCGACGACGGGTGCGAATCTCATCGGCCTACAGGATGTTCCCGCCGGGCCGGTCAGCGTGATCACCCAGAGCGGCAATATGTTGCTGTCGTTGATCAACGATGATCGCGCCCGGTCCGGCCCCGGGTTCCATATCTGTGCCGGGCTCGGTAATCAGGCCGATGTGCGATATGACGAATGCCTGGAGGAACTCGCCGAATTTCCCGAAACACGGGTCGTGGCAATGCATTCCGAGGGATTCGCCGACGGCCGGGCGCTGTTGACCGCCGCGGCGCGGGTGGTCCCGCGGACTCCGGTCGTGCTGCTGCGCGGCGGACGCTCGGAAGCCGGCCGCCGCACCGCACTCTCGCACACCGGCTCGATCGCGGGCGTGGACGCCGTGGCCGATGCGGTGCTGCGGCAGGCCGGCATCGAAGTGGTCGATCGCTCCGACGAACTCGGCGTCGTCGCCGGCGCCCTCGCCACCTGCGCGGCGGTCGCCCCCGGTCGCCGAGTGGCCGTGCTCAGCGACGGCGGCGGCCACGCCGCATTGGCCTGCGACGCCCTGGCCGCGTCCGGTGTCGAACTCGCCGTACTCGACGACCGCACCAGCCGCGAGCTGCGGGCACTGCTCGGCGAGGCGGCCGTGGTGGGCGATCCGGTCGACGTCGCCGGCGCCACCGATGCCGATCCGATGGTTTTCGCCGAGGCGGTCCGGATCCTGATGCGCGATCCGGACGTTGGCCTGATCCTGATCATCGGCCTCTATGGCGGCTATCAGCTCCGATTCGATGCCCGCCTCGCCGAAGCCGAGGATCGCGCCGCGGACCGGCTGCTGGCGCTGTCCGCCGAGCACGGGGTGCCGATCGTGATCCAAAGTAGCTATGCCGGTGTCGAACTCGCCAACCACAACCGGCTGCGCGCCGGTGGGGTTCCGGTGATCGCTTCGATCGATCTCGCCGTGCGCGCGGTGGCGGCACTGGACCGGCGCGAGCGTCGCCTGACCGATTCCGGTGCGCGGTCGACGCTGCGTTTGCCGCCGCCGGGGACCGTCATCGACGGTGCGGGCCCGCTCGATGAACCGGCGGCGCGCCGGGTGCTCGCGGACGCCGGAATTCCTCTCGGCTCATGGACCCTGAGCGGCAGCGCGGCCGAGGCCGCCGCTGCGGTGCGAGCCTACGATCGGCCGTGTGCGGTGAAAGTTGTTTCGCCGCAAGTGATTCACAAGTCCGAGGTCGGCGGCGTGCGGCTCGGCGTCGTGGCCGGGACCGCAGTCGAGCAGACCGGGGAGATCGTCGCTGCTGTGACCGCTGCCGTCCCGGGGGCACGGATCGATGGATTTCTCGTGACGCCGATGGCCGATGCCGGGGTCGAACTGCTGGTCGGGGCGACGCGCGATCCCATCTTCGGGCCGGTGGTCGCCTTCGGTAGCGGTGGCCTGATGGTCGAGGCGCTGCGTGATGTCGCCTTCCGGGCAGCCCCGTTCACCGAGCACGAAGCCCACGAGATGATCGAGGAGACCGTCGCGTCCCGAATGCTCGACGGCTATCGAAACCTCCCGGTCGTCGATCGACGGCAGCTGGCACGGCTACTGGTCCGGGTCGGCGACCTGGTCGCCGCGCATCCGGAAATTGCCGAACTCGACCTCAATCCGGTGATCGCCTCGGCGTCCGCGGTGGTGCCGGTCGATGTCCGCATGGTCTTGTCGGACGATTTCGCCCCGCCGGACGGGTCGGTCGCCGAGCCTGTCCGCGGAGGCCGCGATGAGTGAACCAGTGCTCGTGGAGCGCAGCGGAGATGTGGTGGTGTGGACGCTCAATGATCCGCAGGCCCGCAACCCCGTCTCCGATGTGGACACCATCACGGCGCTGGAATCAGCTGTGGCGGAGGCGAACAGCGACCATGGCGTTCGGGTTGCGATTCTGACCGGAGCGGGTCCGGCATTCTCCTCCGGCGGCAATGTGAAGCATATGCGTGATCGGGCCGGAATGTTCGCGGGGACACCGGCGCAGCTGCGTCAGGGCTATCGGCATGGCATACAGCGCATCCCGAAAGCTCTGTACCACTGCGAGATTCCTACCATCGCCGCGGTGAACGGTCCCGCCGTCGGCGCCGGATGCGATCTGGCACTGATGTGTGATCTGCGGATCGCCTCCGCGACAGCGATTTTCGCTGAGAGCTTCGTCAGGGTCGGCCTCATCCCCGGCGACGGCGGTTCGTGGCTGCTGCCGCGGGCCGTCGGGATGGCCCGCGCGTGCGAGATGGCCTTCACCGGTGAGGCGATCGAGGCCACCACGGCGCTGGCCTGGGGCCTGGTCTCGCAGGTCGTGGAGCCCCAGGACCTGCTCGCTGCCGCGCACCGCCTTGCCGACCGAGTTGCCGCCAATCCGCCCCATGTACTGCGGATGACCAAGCGTCTGTTGCGGGAGAGCACGCAGCAGAGCATGGACAGCCATCTGGAACTCGCCGCTGTCATGCAGTCTGTCGCGCACCACACAGCCGACCACCATGAGGCCGTCGCCGCGATGTTGGATCGCCGACCGCCCCGATTCACGGGGCACTGACGTCTCGGGGCGCATCCGCTCTCGGTGCATGATCGACTGTGGATCGTGCACGGACCGCCCGTGGAGTCGATACGGCCCACGGGGCGAGCATTCACCGAAACGTCACGAAAATCCCTATGGCGGTGACCCGTTCATGAACGCATCGAGGTTGCGGCGTCAGGGTGCGGCCACTCGCGTCGGGCCCGCCGTGGTCGGTCCTGCGGTCAGCCGAGACCTGCGGTGAGTTTGTACATGCAGCCGGTGACGAGGTCGGCCGGGGAGCCGGGACCGGTGGCGGGTGCGTCGCCGGTGGCCCATTGTTCGAGGGCCACCCGGATGGCTCCGGCGGCCGCGACGGCGGTGAGACGTAGCCGGAGAGTGTCGGTTTCGGGGGACAGGCCGGTCAGGACCGTGAGCAGGGACTGCTCCCCGGTGAGGTTGACCCGGTGCCACACCGCGCGCATGGCCGGATCCTGTTCCATGGCGCGCAGCAGACCGCGCATGACGTCCATTTCCGTGCCGTCGTCGCGTGGGGTCAGGGCTCGGGCGGCGGCGGCGGCGAACTCCGCGGGGGTGGGCAGGCGCGCGGGTCCGGCGGCGAGGGAGTCCAGCCAGCGGGACGCGCCGGTCGACAGCAGCGGTTCCACGGCATCCTCTTTGGTGCGGCAGTACCGATAGAACGTGCGCAGACCGACGCCCGATTCGGCGGCGATCTGCTCGGCGGTGACCGTCGCGGTGCCCTGTGCGGCGAACAGTCGCGCGGCCGTGCGGGCGATCTCGAAACGCGTCTGTGCCTTGCGACGCTCGGACAGGCTCTGCCGCGATGCCGGGGCCGGTCGTGTTGCGGGCATCCTCGGCACCTCCTTCTTCCGGTCCGATGATACGGGAAATGTCATAGTGGCACGACGTGTCATATGGGCGTACCGTGTCATCGAGTACGTCGTACCAGGTAAGGAGTCCGCCATGGAACGTTTCGCCGATCGTCGAGTCCTGATCACCGGCGCCGGATCCGGGATCGGCAGGGCCACCGTGCACCGCATCCTGTCCGAGGGCGGCACCGTCGTCGGCGCGGACGTCAACGAGGCCGGGCTCGCGGAGACCGCGGCGCAGGCCACCGAGCGGGGCGTCGGCGACCGATTCGGTCACGTGCGAATCGATATCTCCGACGAGGCTTCGGTGCAGGCCGGAGTGGACACCGCCCTGCGGACCCTCGGCGGGCTGGACGCCCTGGTCAACGCGGCCGGAATTCTGCGTTCGGCGCATACCCACGAACTGTCGCTGGCCGACTGGAATCGGATCATCGCCACCAACCTCACCGGGACGTTCCTGATGATTCGCGAATCCCTCGGCGCACTGCTCGAGACCGGGCGCGGGGTCATCGTCAACTTCGCCTCGACCTCGACCTTCTTCGCGCACCCGTACATGGCCGCCTATGCCGCGTCCAAGGGCGGCATCATGTCGATGACGCACGCGCTGGCGGTGGAGTACGCCAAGCAGGGTTTGCGGGTGGTCGCGGTGGCCCCCGGCTCGATCTCCAGCGATATGACCGACGGCCGCGGTCCGGGCCTGCCCGAGGACGCGGATTTCCAGCTGTTCACCAAGCTGATGCCGATGCTGGGCAAGGGATTCGCCTCGCCCGACACGGTCGCGGGCGTGGTGGCCATGCTGGCATCG
Organism: Nocardia miyunensis NBRC 108239; assembly: GCF_001613065.1. GTDB lineage: Bacteria > Actinomycetota > Actinomycetes > Mycobacteriales > Mycobacteriaceae > Nocardia > Nocardia miyunensis. Next base: position 15,591 of record NZ_BDBQ01000046.1, on the reverse strand, counting down.
GACGACGGCGCGTTCATCACCGGAACCGAGGTGCGCATCGACGGCGGCACCCACGCCTGACTCGCCCCGTCCTATCGGCCGAGCCAATCCGCGACGCAAAACTGAAACGTATTCTACCCTGGTCGCGGATCGACAATTCGGAGGTTTCTGTGACGGATCTGGCTGCTATCGAGGACATTCGCTCGCTCAAATATCGCTATCTGCGCTCGCTGGACCTCAAGAACTGGGACGAGTTCGCCGAGACTCTCGCCGAGGACGCCACCGGGGCCTACGGCTCGCCCTCCGGTGGCGGCCCGCTGAAGTTCGACAGCCGCGACGCCATCGTCGGCTATATGCGTTCCGCGCTGGAGAACGACATCATCACCGTGCACGTGGCCAATCATCCGGTGATCGAGGTGGACGGTGAAACAGCCAGCGGCACATGGTGTCTGGAAGACACCGTGATCGTTCCCCAGTACGGCGTGATGATCCGCGGCGCGGCCTACTACCACGACCGCTACCGTCGCGCCGACGGCCGCTGGCAGATCACCCACACCGGCTACGAGCGCATCTACGAAGCATCGATGCCGTTGCAGGACTTGGGCTTCCGGCTCACCGCCAACCGCTGGGCCGACCGTTCCGCCGCCCAGGGCTGATCGCGCGGGCGTGCCCCGACTCGTGGGCGAAACCTGCGAGTCGATTTCGGTGACGGCTGCCCCGGTCCGCCACCATGTCGAGATGTGTTCTGCTGCGGCACAAAGACTTTCCGGGAAGGTATGCGGTACGGGAACACCCGCGGAGTCACCGTAGCCGTCGGTGCGGACCGGGCAGTCCCGCAGGCTCACCGATGTCCTTTGCCGAGTTGGCCGTCCGCATCGAGGAGGCGGGAGCCTGCCGCGGGCGCGCGACGCTCACGGCCGGGCGAGTGAATGATCCCGGCGGATCGCGGATGGTGTTGTGTCCCACCAGCGTTGGCAGCAGCGGGTGAAGGTGGACTGTTCGGACAGGCCGAGCAGGGAGGCGACCTGGCTCATGGGTAGATCGGTGGTGGTGAGGTAGCGGCGGGCCTCGATGCGGCGCACCTCGTCGAGGATGGTGGCGAAGCCGGTTCGTTCGGCGGCCAGGCGACGTTGCAGGGTGCGCGGGTGCAGGGTCATCAGCCGGGCCACGGCCGCGATATCGGGTGTGCCGGTGGTCAGGAGTTGTTCGACCGCGGCACGGACCTGCGGCACGATCGATCCGCCCGCCTCGGCGGCCTGCTCGGCGAGGAAGGCGATGGCCAGGCGGCTCAGATGTTCGTCCCCGCCGGGGACCGCCCGGGTGGCCAGATTGCCCGGTACTCGCAGCAGCGCTGCCGGACGGTCGAATCGCACCGGCGCGCCGAAGAATTTCTCGTATGTCTCGCGCGGGGCGGGCGGGTGATACGGCAGCTCGACCGAGCGGAGTCCGTAGGGTCCGTCGACCAATCGCAGCAGGCTTCGGTGCAGGAAGGCCAGTCCGAGGTCGGTGCCCTGCACCAGCGTCGGCACCCCCGGCTGTATGCCGTAGTGCAGCGCCGTGACGGACCGGTCGCCGTAGGGATCGGCTTCCAGGGTCAGGCGCAGCGAGCGGGCGTGCACGAACAGATAGCGTGAGGTGCACTCCAGCGCATCGGCCAGGGTCGGGGAGTTGCGGATGGCCAGCGCGAGCGGGCCGAGCATGCTCAGATCCTGTCGCGCGCCGATGCGCAGACCGAGGTCGGGGCGGTGCAGGCGGTCGGCGGCGATCTCCAGCGTGAGGGCCATGGCCTGGTCGGAGACCAGCAGGTCGTCCGCGTCCAGGGCGGCGATCGGGAGTCCGGCCGCGGCGGCGAACTCCTCGGCATTGCCGCCCAGCTCGGCTACCGTGGCACGGAAACCTCGCAGTCCGGCCGACCTGATCACCGACATGTCGTCCAGAATCAAATACTTGTCGCGCAGAGTCAAGAAGGAGCGCGTGTGCCCCAGCACACTGGAGAGATGGAACATCTCGATGTCGTCATCGTCGGCGCCGGCCTGTCCGGAATCGGCGCCGCCTACCGGTTGCAGACCGAGCTGCCGGGCAAGAGTTACGCCGTGCTCGAGGCCCGCGAAGCGCTCGGCGGAACCTGGGATCTGTTCCGTTATCCGGGCGTGCGGTCCGACTCGGACATGTTCACCCTGGGCTATCCGTTCAAGCCGTGGCGTGATCCGAAGTCCATCGCCGACGGGCCCGCCATCCTGCGCTATGTCCGGGAGACCGCGGAGGAATCCGGTATCGACAAGCGAATTCGCTTCGGCGCCAAGGTGATCGACGCGCAGTGGTCGACCGCGGAGTCGCGCTGGACGCTCACGATCAGCCAGGGTGGCGAAACCAGCACGCTCACTTGCGGATTCCTGTACAGCTGCGCCGGGTATTACGATTACGATCAGGGGCACGCGCCAGAATTCCCTGGGGCGGAGACGTTTTCGGGCACGATGGTGTATCCGCAGTTCTGGCCGGAGGATCTGGACTACGCCGGTAAGCGGGTGGTCGTGATCGGCAGTGGCGCGACGGCCGTGACGCTGGTCCCGGCGATGGCCGAGCAGGCCGAGCGGGTCACCATGCTGCAACGCTCGCCCACCTGGATCTCCGCGGTGCCCGGCCGGGACAAATACGCCGACAAGATCCGCGAACTGCTGCCGCCGAAGCTGGCGCATCGCCTGATCCGCACCAAGAACATCCTGTTCAACGTGGGTTTCTACCAGTACTGCCGACGTCGCCCGGAGGCCGCGCGCAAACTGCTGACCGGTCTGACCACGCGCATTCTCGAGGACAAGGCGCTGGTGGCCGAACATTTCACCCCGAGTTACAACCCGTGGGATCAGCGCCTGTGCGCGGTTCCGGACGCCGACTTCTTCAAGGCGATGCGCAAGGGCAAGGCCGAGGTGGTCACCGACCACATCGAGACCTTCGTTCCGGAAGGGATTGCGCTGAAGTCCGGCCGGGTGCTCGAGGCCGACGTCGTGGTATCGGCCACCGGGCTGAAACTCCTTGCGTTCGGCGGCATCTCGCTCACCGTGGACGGCACGCCGATCACACTGTCCGAGCAGTTCGTCTGGCAGGGCGCCATGCTCACCGGCGTGCCGAACTTCGCGGTGTGCATCGGCTACACCAATGCCTCCTGGACCCTGCGCGCCGACCTGACCTCCCGTCTGGTCTGTAAAGTGCTGGCGCACATGGACCGTCGCGGCTACCCGGCCGTCGTCCCGCAGCCGCACGGACACCTCGACGAACATCCCCTGCTGGACCTGGCCGCGGGGTACATCCAACGTTCGATCGGCGATTTCCCCCGCCAGGGCAGTCGTCACCCGTGGAAGGTCCGCCAGAACTACCTGCTGGATTCGGCCACCACGATGCGCACGAATCTGGACAAGACGCTCGAGCCGGTGCGTCCCGCGCCTGTGCTGCAGCGGGCCTGAGTCCGGGCGCGCGCCAAGCGGAATCGCTTGGCGCGCTGTGGTATTCAGGCCAGCAGCAGACCGCCGTCGACGGTCAGAACCGTTCCGGTGATGAAGCTGTTCCGCATCAGATGAAGATGCGCCTCGGCGATCTGCTCCGGCTCGCCGATCGTGCCGGTCAGTGTGCGCTGCGCGAGAGCGGCGAAGATTTCCGCGCGCTGCGGTTCGGGGATGCCGTCCCACATCGGGGTGCGGACCGTGCCCGACCGGATTGCGTTGACGCGAATCGGCGCGAGTTCGACGGCCAGCCCGCGGACCAGGCCCTCGACCGCGGCGGCGCTGGCGGCCGCGAGTGCCCTGCCCGGCGCGGGACGGATGCCGATCGTCCCGGAGGTCAGCGCGATCGAGCCGCCGGGCCGGATCCGGGGCGCGGCGTACTTCACCGTGGTGATCGCTCCCCAGAGGCGGACGTCGAACAGGGCGCGGGCCGCGGTGAGCGGGGTGTCCCGCACGGTGCCGGGATGTGCCGCGTCGCCGGCGGTGAAGACCAGGTGGTCCAGCTCGCCGACATGTTCGAACAGGGCGATGACGTCGGCCTCGCTGTGCAGGTCCGTCACGACACCATCGCAACCGTCCGGCAGTGCGGCCAGCGCGGTGTTCAATCGCTCCTTGCTGCTGGAAGCGATCGTGACCGCCGCGCCGGCCGCCGCTGCGGCGTCGGCCGTGGCCAGACCCATCCCCGAGCTGCCGCCGATGACGACGATCCGTTGTTCGGCGAGCGTTGATTCGGACATGATTTCTCCTGTTTCCGGTGGTGATATCGCACTGGCGAAGTGATGTCTCAGAGTGTCATCATAGCAGTGATGACACTCTGAGACATCAGGTTAGGATGGTCGTCATGCCGCGATGGGATCCCCGAGCCGAGGAACGGCTGCGTGCGGCCGCGCTGGAGCTGTATTCCGAGCACGGGTACGAGAACGTCACCGTCGCGCAGATCACCGAGCGGGCCGGACTGACCCGCCGCACGTTCTTCCGCTACTTCACCGACAAACGTGACGTGCTGTTCGCCGGATCCGACCGGCTGGCTCCCGCGTTGGCGGAGGCGGTCCAGAGCGCGGAGGACGCACTCTCGCCCTTCGAGGCCCTGCTGGCCGGTTTCGTGACGATCGGAGATCTGCTGGCCGAGCGCGTCTCCGCGACTGCCGCGCAGCGCCGGGCGATCGTGCGGAACAGCCCCGAACTGCGCGAACGTGAGCGGACCAAATTCGCCGTGGTAGCCGACTCGCTCGCCGACGCACTCGAACGACGTGGCGCGCCGAGGTCGGAGGCGAGTTTGCTGGCCCAGGTCGGGGTCGCCATCTTCGTGTCGGCGTTCGAGCGCTGGACCGATGACGCGCAGTCCACCCGATTCGCCGACTTGGTACATGAGGTGTCGGCCGAACTCGCGGGCCATCTGGGGGGCGCGGCCCCCGCACTGCCGGATCCCGGTCCGCGGTAATCCGATGGGCCGGTTTCCATCCGGTCGGCAGGGCTCGCCGGACCAGGCGCCCCTCGGAGCGATTCCGCCGCGCTCGACCAGCGCCGCGCACGCCGAGCGCAGCCGGTTCACCTCAGGGCGTCGCCGCAATTGTCCACAGCCACAAGCGAATTGAAGGACCGGCTGCGGAGCCACGATCGGTGTATCGCGACAGCGCCGGATGCGCGCCCGGACGGCGGGCGCGAGGGCTGGATAGTGTGGGGTCTGATGTCACTGCGCCGCAGTGCAGATCGAGACGACAAGAGGGCCGCCGCCGGATGTTCCAGTTTGATGATGCGATCAGCTCGTTCCGATTGTCCGGGGAGCCGTACCTCGGATTTCTCGGCGCGCTGCACACCCATCTGGCGCCGCGGAGTTATCTGGAGGTCGGGACGGAGAGCGGGGCGTCGCTGGCTGTCGCGAGTTGTGATTCGATCGCGGTCGATCCGCGGTTCGTGCTCCAGACCAGCGCCACCGGAAATCGCAAGCGCACGTTCTTCTTCCAGATGCCCTCGGATGAGTTCTTCGCGTCCGAGGATGTGCCCGGATTGCTCGGGCGCCCGGTGGATTTCGCCTTTCTCGACGGTATGCACCGGTTCGAATTCCTGCTGCGCGATCTGATCGGTGCGGAGGCGGCCGGTCATCCGCGCTCGCTCATCCTGCTGCACGACTGTCTGCCGTTGAATCCGCGAATGGCGTTGCGGCAGTTCGTCCCCGGTGGCCGCAGCGAGGGCCACAACGCGCAGTCCTGGACCGGTGATGTCTGGAAGTTGCTGCCGATCCTGCGAAAGTATCGGCCGGACTTGCGGATTCACGTACTGGACTGCCCGCCGACCGGGTTGGTGGCGATCACCCGCACCGACCCGGCCTCACGCGTCCTGGCCGATCGTTATTACGAGATCGTCGACGAGCACGCCGAATCCGTGCTGGACGAGAAACAACTCCAGTCGTTCTGGGAGGACCTGAACTTGACCCCCTCACGCCCACTCTGCGCGGAACCCGACCGCCTGACCGCACTGTTCAGTCTCCACTGATCAGGTGAAACGCGCGGCCTGCTCCACGACGAGCGGCCTCACACCCGGCCCAGGTCGATCTCCACCGGAAACGGTGCGGAAGCCTCGATCGCCCCGGTGAACATCTCCCCGGTCGGTACGTTCCCCTGGCCGGGTCCAGCACGTACGTGTAGATGAGCGGAACGCCGGTCGCAGCCTGTTCGACGCGCCGGCAGAAACCGATTCCGGCTCGGGCGTACTGCTCGACCTTCACGATCCGGTCGGTGGTTTCGGACCCCGGTGAGACGACTTCGGCAACGAGCAGCACGTGCTCGGGACGGGTGGGCGGGATATCGATCGTGTCCGCCCGGTACACCACGACATCCGGACGTCGATTGTGCAGCGGCCTGAGATCCCGCTGAATGCAGTGTATTTCCCTGAACCGTCGACGAAGGTGGCCCTGCGCGAGGGTTGCGCGAGGCGTCTACCGCCCGTGTCTTCCCGTCGGCCGGGCCGTTGCGGAGACGCCCGGGTGATTCGAATGTGATTGTGGCTCAGGATGATTGCTGGATGCGGATGGTGTTTCCTGCGGGGTCGCGGAGGGCGCAGTCGCGGATGCCGTAGGGGTGGGTGGTGGGTTCCTGGAGGATTTCGGTGTCGCCGGTTTGGACTCGGTCGAAGGTTGCGTCGAGGTCGGGGGTGGACAGGACGATGCGGGCGTAGGTGCCCTTGGTCATCATCTCGGCGATGGTGGTGCGTTCGGCCTCGGTGAGGTCGGGTTCGGCGGCCGGCGGGTAGAGCACGATCGACGTGCCGGGCTGTTCGGCGGGACCGACCGTGATCCACCGCATCGTCCCGCTGCCCACGTCCTTGCGGACCTCGAATCCGAGCACGTCGCGATAGAACGCCAGCGATGCCTCCGGATCATCGTGCGGAAGAAATGTCCAGGCGATGGTGAAATTCATATCGGCAACGCTAAGCACCCTGACTCCGCTCCCGCTTCTCGATTCCTGACCGGTGCTGGTCATTTCGCGGCGGAGTCAATCGTGAGGATGTTCACTGCGGTGTGCCGTTCTGTCCCGCCGAAATCCGGTGTTGTTCCGCTCGGGGTACGATTGTCCCAGGTCACGCGGGTAAGGCAGGTCTGCGAAGTTAGGTTTGTAATGCCTTGGTGTGCAATGGGTTACCTCAATTCGGCAAGGCTTGCATTGCTGGAATGACCGGTTGCAAATGGTTACCGTTATTTCGTGCTTGGCGATGAGGTAGTGCTGGACGAGCGGGTTGTGGTTGCGCCGGTGGCGCATCCGGAACCTCACGGTATCGGGTTGGCCGCGCGGTTGAATTGGCTTCGGGCGGGAGTTCTGGGGGCCAACGACGGAATTGTTTCCGTGGCGGGGATCGTCGTCGGTGTGGCGGCGGCCACGGCTACCCGGTCGACGATTCTGACCGCGGGGATCGCGGGGCTGACGGCCGGGGCGGTATCGATGGCGCTGGGGGAGTACGTCTCGGTGAGCACCCAGCGCGACAGTGAGCGGGCGATTCTCGAGGTGGAGCGGCGCGAGCTCATCGAACAACCGGAGGCGGAACTGGCCGAGCTGGCCGCGATCTACGAGGGGAAGGGCCTCTCGCCCGCGACGGCGTGGAAGGTTGCCGAGGAGCTCACCGAGAACGACGCGTTCACCGCGCACGCCGAAGCCGAACTGGGGATCGACCCGCAGGAGCTGACCGATCCGCGGCACGCGGCGTTCTCCTCGGCGCTGTCGTTCACCCTCGGCGCGCTGCTGCCGCTGCTGGCGATCCTGACCCCGGTCGCGATCCGCGTCCCGGTGACGGTGGCCGCCGTGCTGGTGGCGCTCGGGCTCACCGGTGCGCTGGGTGCGCGGCTGGGGCAGGCCCCCGTGCTGCGCGCCACCGTGCGCGTGGTCCTCGGCGGCGCGTTGGCGATGGCGAGCACCTACCTGATCGGCCATCTGGTCGGTCTCGCCATCTGACCTGCTGCCCGGTGGATCAGACCTCGGCCGGGACCGGATTCCGCTTGCGCGCCTCCCGCGCGAGCGCCCGATCCCGCTGCTCCTCGAAGCGCAGACAATCGGCCTGCAACTTCTCCAGGAATTCCCCGAGCTGGTTGCGAACCCGATCCCCGTGCGGCCCGAAATCGTTGCGCTCGAACACATTCCACTTGCGCAACACCGGCATGACCACCTCTTCGAGGTGCTGGCGCAGATCGTAGATGCCGTGCTTGGCCATCAGCACGCCGTTGCGCCGCCAATCCGGCATGCCGATGCCGGGCATCTGGAAGTTGCACACGATCTCGGTGATCGCCTGGAGCGCCTGATCCGGCGAAAGATCCAGCGCCGCACCGCACATGTTGCGGTAGAAGATCATGTGCAGGTTCTCGTCCGCGGCGATGCGCTGCAACATGCGGTCGGCGATCGGATCCTGACACGCCTTGCCGGTGTTGCGATGTGAGACTCGGGTAGCCAGCTCCTGGAACGTCACGTACGCGACCGAATGCAGGAAGCCCCGGTCGGTCAGCAGATTGATGGACCCGCCGCCGTCCCGGATCATTCTCATCGGGTTGTACCCCTGGGTCATATGTGTCATCCGGGCCTGTTCCAGCGCGACGGGATCCACCGCCCGGGTGACCACCAGATAGTCCCGGATGACGATGCCGTGCCGGTTCTCCTCCGCGGTCCACCGGCCGACCCAGGTCCCCCAGGCTCCGTCCTTGGAGAAGTTCTCCGAGATCTCGCGATGATAGGAGGGCAGGTTGTCCTCGGTGAGCAGGTTGGTGATCATCGCCGCCTTGGCGACCTCGCCTAGTTTCGATTGCGCCGGTTCCCAGTCCAGCCCGTCCATGGCGGCGAAGTTGCGCCCGGCGTCCCAGGGCACGTAGTCGTGCGGGTGCCAGTCCTTGGCCATGGACAGATGCCGGTCGACGTTCTGTTCGGCGACGGGTTCCAACTCCATGAGCAGTTCGAGCTGTGTGAGGTTCCTGGCCACGATGAAGCCCTTCCTCCAAGTCGGATCGGCGAGTGGGACGGTGCGCGAAGAAACCGGTAGAGTGCGATAACGATCGGATAGCTGCGTGTCACAAGGCAACCCCGATCTGTTCCGCCCCCGATAATGTAGACCGATCAAGCCAGGCGCTCGAGGGCAGGAGGGTGCTCCAGCGTTTCTCACCGGGTGTATTCGCCAAAGGATTGCCGTCGAAAGTGAGCCGAGCATGACGAGTGTGAGCAGTAAGGGTTATCCCAGTGTTGTCGTCACCAGCCTCGCGGCGACCACGTCCATCGCCGGTGATGTGGACTCCACCTGGAAGGGGCTGCTCAACGGTGAGAGCGGGATCGACGTGCTGGACGACGAGTTCATCGAGCAGTTCGACCTTCCCGTGCGGATCGGCGGCCATCTGAAGGCCAAGCCGGCGGATTCGCTCAACTCCCAGGAGGTTCGGCGGCTGTCCTACGTCGAGCAGATGGCGTTGGTGCTGGGCCGGGAGGCCTGGCGCAACGCGGGCAGCCCCGAGGTGGACCCGCATCGGCTCGGGGTGTCGATGGGCACCGGAATCGGCGGGGCGGAGATCTACATCGATGTGACGAACCGGATGCAGCGCGGCGGCTACCGCAAGGTCTCGCCGCTGGCCGTGCAGCAGATCATGCCCAACGGCGCGGGTGCGGTCGTCGGACTGGAGGTGGGCGCGAAAGCCGGTGTGACAACGGTGGTTTCGGCCTGTTCATCCGGTTCGGAGGCGATCGCGAACGCCTGGAAGATGATCGTGATGGGCGATGCGGACATGGTCGTCGCCGGCGGGGTGGAGGGTTCCATCCAGGCCGTGCCGATCGCCGCGTTCACCATGATGCGCGCCATGAGCACCCGTAACGACGAGCCCAAACGCGCCTCGCGCCCGTTCGACAAGGATCGCGACGGATTCGTCTTCGGCGAGGCCGGGGCGTTGATGGTGCTCGAGACCGAGGAACACGCCCGGGCCCGCGGCGCGAACATCCACGCGCGCCTGATGGGCGCGGGAGTCACCTCCGACGGATTCCATCTGGTCGCACCCGATCTGGAGGGCAAGGGCGCCGCGCGGGCGATCAAACGGGCCATCGAGACGGCCGGATTGTCGAAAGACGATGTGACACATGTGAATGCGCACGCCACCGCGACATCGGTCGGCGACACCGCCGAGGCGCTGGCGATCAACTCCGCGATCGGCAACCACCCCTCGGTCTACGCGCCCAAATCCGCTCTGGGGCATTCGATCGGCGCGGTCGGAGCACTGGAATCGGTGCTCACGGTGCTCAGCATCCGCGACGGGGTAGTGCCGCCGACGCTCAATCTCGACAACAAGGATCCGGAGATCGACCTGGACGTCGTGACCGGACAGGCCCGCACGGCACGTATCGACTACGCGGTGAAGAATTCGTTCGGCTTCGGCGGCCACAATGTCTCGCTGGCATTCGGGCGTTACTGAGCCGGAACCGTGGAAGCTCCTGCTACTGTTCGGGCTTCGCGGTGTCGATCTGTGTTCGATTGTCATCGCACGTCCGCTGGGCGTGCGTGAAAAAGGATAGGGAATGATCGGCGAGACCTTTGATGACTATCTCGATGAGCGGGGCAATATCTCGATCCGCAGCAATGCGACGCTGATCGATTTCGTCGACAAGCACAGTGCGGCAAGAGCCGGCGAACTGGCCTACCGCTACATCGACTATTCGCGTGAGCGCGACGGCGAGTATCAGGAGCTGAGCTGGGGCCAGTTCGGCTCGCGGCTGCGCGCGGTGGCGTCGCGGCTGCAACAGGTGACCAGACCTGGCGATCGAGTCGCGATCCTCGCGCCCCAGGGGCTGGACTACGTGGTGGCCATGTTCGCGGCGGTCTACGCGGGCAATATCGGTGTGCCATTGTTCGACCCGGAAGAATTGGGACATACCGACCGCGTGCATACGGTGCTGAGCGACTGCCGTCCCTCGGCGATCCTGACCGCGAGTTCGGCCGCGGCGCGGGTGCGCGAGATCTTCCGCGAACTCCCCGCCGCGCAACGCCCCCGCATCATCGCGGTCGACGCGATTCCGGACAGCGTCGGCGAGAACTGGGTCCGCCCGGACATCAAGATCGATGACGTGGCCTATCTGCAGTACACCTCGGGCTCCACGCGCGTGCCGACCGGTGTCGAGATCACGCATCGCGCGGTGGGCACCAATCTGCTGCAGATGGTCGACGCTCTCGGCATCGACGAGACCGCGCGCGGTGTCACCTGGCTGCCGATGTTCCACGACATGGGGTTGCTGTGCGTGATCCTGCCGGTGATCGGCGGCGGATTCATCACCATCATGTCGCCGAGTGCCTTCGTGCGCCGCCCGTACCGGTGGATCAAGGAACTGGCCGCGGTCTCGGACGGCGCGTCGACCTATGCCGCCGCACCGAATTTCGCGTACGAGCACGCGGCCGTGCGCGGACTGCCCAAACCGGGCGAGGATCTGGATCTGTCCAATGTGATCGGCCTGATCAACGGCAGTGAGCCGGTGTCGGTGACCTCGATGACGAAGTTCAACGACGCGTTCACCCCGTACGGGCTGTCCAAGACCGCGATGAAGCCGTGCTACGGCATGGCGGAGGCGACGCTGTTCGTCTCGGCGACCAAGCGCGAGGACGAGGCCATGGTGGTCTACGTCGACCGGGCCGAACTCAACGCCGGGCGCATGGTCGAGGTGGATCCCACCTCGGACAACGCGGTGGCACAGGTGTCGTGCGGCTATGTGGCGCTGTCTCAGTGGGCGGCGATCGTGGACCCCGAGACCGGGGCCGAGCGGCCCGACGGCGAGGTCGGCGAGATCTGGCTGCACGGGGACAACATGGGCATCGGCTACTGGGGTCGAGAGCAGGAGAGCGAGGCGACCTTCCGCAACCGGCTCAGCGCGCGTCAGGCGGACAGTCACGCGGAAGGCACTGCGCCGGAAGCGGATTGGATGCGCACCGGCGATTTCGGCGCGTACTACGGCGGTGAGCTGTACATCATCGGCCGGGTCAAGGATCTGGTGATCGTGGACGGGCGCAACCACTATCCGCAGGATCTCGAGCAGACCGCGCAGGAGGCCTCGAGCGCGCTGCGCCCCGGTTTCGTGGCGGCGTTCTCGGTGCGGGCGGACGAGTTGCCCGCCGCGATGCGCGAGGGCGGGGTGTCCGCGGGTTCGGAACATCTGGTCGTCGTCGCCGAACGTGCCACGGGCGCAGCGAAATTGGCGCCCGAACCGATCGCCGAGGCGGTCCGGGCGGCGATCGCGGCCAGACACGGTGTGGCGGTGTGGGATCTGCTGCTGGTCCCGGCGGGGTCGATTTCACGCACGTCCAGCGGGAAGATCGCGCGGCGGGCGTGCAAGGCGGCCTACCTCGAGGGGACGCTGCGCGGCGGGCGTCGGCAGCAGGCGTTCCCGGACGACGCCGAATCGGAGTAGCGCCCGCCTCGCATGCGCTGCTGTGTCCCTGGTACGCCGCAGTCTCAGGCGCGCCAGAGCTGATCGCCCGAGCGGGAGATGACGATATTGGGCACTACCGCCCGGGCGGACAGCCGGGAGACCGCCAGCACCATCTCCGCGATGTCGGCGGTGGGGAGCATCGCCGAGGGCTCTAGTTCACCGTGCTTCCACGCGGTCATATCGGTGTCGACGTAGCCGGGGGAGATCGCGGTCGCGCTGACACCGCGCGCGGATTCCTCCAGGGAGACCGTCTCGCACAGCGAGATCAGCGCGGCCTTGGTGGCGCCGTAGAGGGCAAGGCCGGCCTCCCCGGCGACGCCGGTGATCGAGGCCAGCGCGACGATCTTGGCCCCGCGCCGCGGATCGGCCCGCGCGCTCGAGCGCAGCAGCGGCAGTGCCGCCTGGATCAGCGTGAGCGGGGCGCGGAAGTTGACCTCCAGCATCCGGTCGCGGGCCTTGGCGGACAGCTCCGCGACCGCTCCCACGCTGCCGGTACCCGCGTTGAGCACCAGCAGATCCAGGCCGCCGAACCGCTCGGCGTGCGCGTCGATCAGGTCGGTGATCCGTGCCTCGTCGGCCATGTTCGCGGCGAAGGGATGGATCTGTGCGCCGGTCTCCTCGTGGATCTCCTGCGCGGTCCGCTCGAGGGTCTCGGCGGTGCGCGCGGCGATGGTCACCGCGTATCCCTCCCCGGCCAGGCGGCGGGCGACCTCCGCGCCGATGCCACGTGAGCCGCCGGTTACCAGTGCACTGCGAACAACCGCCATGACCCAGCCTCTTCGATGATGCGGAACGATGATCCCGGCGTGTAAGTTAACACGGATTCGCGGAGCCTCGGACGGCCGGGCATTAGATCGCCGGGCGGGGGACAGTCGATCATCGAGCGCGAGGCAGTAGATCCTGCGAGAAAGGCGGTCGATCGGTGAGGTGGGGCAGTTGACCCTCGGGGCGGGGCAGGAGCGAGTGCCGGGGGTGGATCGCGGTGAACTGCGGCGGCCGCTGTCCCGCCGTAGGCAGGTCGCGGCCCCCGTCCGGTCCATGCCGCGCGGCGATCTGTGGCAGACTCGGCACCGCACGATGCGGCCGCTCGACGACCGTGCGTGGAAGGGTATGCGGGAGTTGGGATTGCGATGGAGCTGAGCACCATCGAGCGCCAGGTGGCGCTGGACAGGCGTGCCGCCACCCAGGAGCGTTCGACCGAGGCCGATCTGCGCTTGGCCGCCTCGCTGTGTGAATTCGCCCGCGCCCTGATCGCGACCAAGCAGGACGGTTCGGACCGGGATCATTCCCCGGCCGCGCTGGAACCGGCGCAGGAAGCGGTGCTGATCCGGCTGCGCTGGCTGATCCGGGGACAGGTCACCGCCCAATTCGCCGGGCAGGTGCAGGAGGCGCTGCGGCTGTTCGAGGAGGCCGCGCGCACCATCGGCCATCGCGAACTCGCCACCTCGACCATCCGGCAGGCGTGCGACGCGTATCACCAGGTGGCGAAGAACTACCCGGCCGCGGCGGCGGTCTGCGCCGACGGGCTGTCCAAATGCGGTGTGTGGCTGTGCCGGTTGGATCCGTCCGCGGCCGTGGACGCCAGTGCCGAGGCGGTGCGCATTCGCGCGGGCCTGTTCGCGGCCGATCCCGACCAGTCGGGCCGCTACTATCTGGCCAGCCTGAACATGTTGCTGCGGACGCTGATGATCGGCCGGTCGCGCAAGCAGGCGCTGGCGATGTATCGCGAACGGTATTCGGCCTGGACCACCCAGCCGATGACGAGCCGGTTGCGCGCGACGCCCATCGCCGAACTCGACTTCACCGGCAAAACCGTTGCCGCACTGGGGAAGCTGGAGTGCCAGACGCTCGAGCGCGCGGGCTATCTGACCCAGCAGCAGATCCTGTACCAGACCTCCGGCGATCTGTCGACGATCGAGGAGATCAACTGGAAGCTCGGCCTGGTCGGGCTCAAACCCCTTGCGGCCGGGGCACTTCCGGATCTGCCGTCCAAACCGGTGGAGATCGCCACCTCCTTCGGCGCGATCGCGGTGCGCTGCACGAGTCCCGATGCGGTGGCGCAGGTCCGCGCGGCCGTCCTCGCCGCCTACGCGGCCGACGGCGTGCAGCCCAGCACCAGTACCTCATTCCAGGGTGTGCACGAAACCCATTGGCACATACCCGATCCCGAGATGAATCTCACCGAGCGCCTGGGTGACGACGTGGTGCTGGTGCAACGTTGCGGCGGCAGCTGGATCTCGGTGGCCAGCCTGTACTGGGAGCTCACTCCGAGCGGCAGAAACCCACTGGCCCTGCGACTTTCGCAACGTTGGCCGGTGATCACGGTGAACACCACCGAGCGCATGTCCTACGAATTGTGCTGGTACGCGGACGGTGTCGCGACCCAGTACGCCGCCCTGGGCCGCCCCGCCGGACAGCCCGCACTGGATAAACCCTTGGCCCCCTTGAACTTCGGGGTCCTTGCCGACTACGGCGCGGACTACGCCTCGGAGACCCAGGTGCGCGCGGCGTTCGGCAACACCGCGATGTTCTCCAAGCTCACCAATCTGCCGACCAGCGGCATCCGGCAGGCCGGACAGGCGCATGCGCTGGCCGACTACGGCGACCAGGTGCTGTTCCTGCGCGCCGCCGGATCGGACTGAGCCTGATGTCGGATCCCGCTTTATCACAAGCGATTTCGCCGCGATGGGAATACGGCGGGCGTTACTACGTGGTGTGGCGGGTCACCGGCGGCGGTGAACAGGACGCCCTGGGCTGGGAACTCGAGGACGTCGGGCCCTCGCCGGGGCGCGGTATCGTACTCGAGGCGTTCGAGCAGGACGCCTCCGGAGAGTTCGCGTTCACCGCGTTCACCGACCGGCCGTTGCCGTTCGCCCTGGTCCACCGGTTCGTCGTCGAGGCGGCCCGGGAGATCCCGTCGCGCTAGCGGGCTACGCCCCGGCGTGGACGGGATGAAATCGCGGCGCCGCGGTGTTGGACAAATGTCCATCCTTTTGCCGGTCGGTGACGAATGACCTCTGCCAGTAGGTTGTGCCGTGGCTGATCTCGGAGCGGCGAAGTGGGAAACAACATAAATTGCAGATCGACCGAACCGGCATCAGAGCGCTGACGAAGCGTCAACCCCGGGTCGCCCAGTTCCGCCGACCCCGGAGAACGCCAGCTCATGGCCGCGGCCCGGGTCGATTCTGGACTGA
>NZ_BDBQ01000045.1 GCF_001613065.1 Nocardia miyunensis NBRC 108239 | reverse complement strand
CTGGAGCGGAGCGGAGGCCGAATATCCAGTTTGCGATTCGGTGCCTGGGCGAATGTATAGTTGGCTCAGTCAACTAGTTGTATGCGCTAACCAAGTCTATGTATAGTTGGCTTCGGCAACTAGTTGTATGCGCTAACCAAAGTCTGTAGATCTATGGGAGAAGGTGAATCCCCATGACCACCGTCGGCCTCGACCCCGAGGTAACTGCCGTCAGCACCGGTAGTGCCGTCCTCCACGACGCCGATCGCCTCGGTACGCAATTGGTCCGGTTCATGCGGGCACTGAGCCGTGCGAAGACACAGATGTCCAAGC
Organism: Nocardia miyunensis NBRC 108239; assembly: GCF_001613065.1. Taxonomy (GTDB): domain Bacteria; phylum Actinomycetota; class Actinomycetes; order Mycobacteriales; family Mycobacteriaceae; genus Nocardia; species Nocardia miyunensis. The sequence continues at coordinate 77,558 of NZ_BDBQ01000045.1, read as the reverse complement.
ACGGCCCGGACGGATTGGACAGACTCGCCTACGCGGTGCTGTTCTGCCTGGTCCACGACGGGCCGCAGCGTACCGGCAAGATCGCCGAGCAACTGCACGCCGAGATCTCCACGATCAGCAGGCAGACACGATCCCTCGTCACGCACGGCATGATCGAACGCCGGGCGGACCCGGTCGACGGCCGCGCGTGCGTGCTCGCCGCCACCGACGAGGGAGTGCGCGTCTTCGAAGAGACCCGTCGGCAACGGAACCTCTGGCTCGCCGGAATCCTGGCCGACTGGCCCGCGACGGAGCGGTCCGATCTCATCACACTTCTCGACCGGCTCAACGCCGATATCGAGACGACCCCATCGCTGTGTACAGCCGAACCGAAATAGGGTTTGAACAATATGACGACTTCGACAACCGAGGCGCCGGTGGCTCGGCCCGGACCGGTGGAGGAGGAGAGTACGTTCCTCTCCCACCGCCAGGTTCTGACGGTGCTGTCGGGCTTGCTGCTGGGTATGTTCCTGGCGGCGCTGGATCAGAACATCGTGAGCGTGGCGATCGTTCGGATCGCCAACAGCCTGCACGGATTCGATCAGCAGGCTTGGGCCACCACCGCCTATCTGATCACCGCGACCATCAGTACCCCGCTATACGGCAAGCTCGCCGACATCTACGGCCGCAAGCCGTTCTTCCTCACCGCGATCGGCATCTTCGTCATCGGTTCGGCGGCCTGTACGTTCGCCACCTCGATGTACGAGCTGGCCGGATTCCGCGCCTTCCAGGGTCTGGGCGCCGGTGGTCTGATGTCGCTGGCGATGACCATCATCGGTGACATCGTCCCGGCCCGTGAGCGCGTGCGCTACCAGGGCTACTTCATGATGGTGTTCGGCATCTCCACGGTGCTCGGCCCGGTGCTCGGCGGCTGGTTCTCCGGCTTCGACCACCTGTGGGGCCTCGAGGGCTGGCGCTGGGTGTTCCTGGTCAACGTGCCGATCGGCATCATCGCTCTGGGCGTGGTGGCGCGAGTGCTGAACGTGCCACATCGAAAACAGAGTCACAAGGTCGACTGGTGGGGCGCGATAGCGCTCGCGATATGCGTGGTGCCGCTGTTGATCGTGGCCGAGCAGGGCCGCGGCTGGGGCTGGGGTGAGAGCAAGTCGATCATCTGCTACGCCATCGGCGCGGTCGGGCTGATCCTGTTCATCTTCGTCGAATACCTGATGAAGGATGCGGCGCTGATCCCGCTGCGGCTGTTCAAGAACTCGACCTTCAGCGTCGTCATCGCGGGTGGCTTCATCGTCGGTATCGCGATGTTCGGCGCGATCTCCATGGTCCCGCTGTACTGGCAGGTCGTGCGCGGTTATTCGCCGACCTCGGCTGGTCTGCTGATGTTGCCGCTGGTGGCGGGCATCATGATCGGTTCGCTGATCTCGGGGCAGGTCACCCGGTTCACCGGCCGGTACAAGGTGCTGCCGGTGGTGGGCACGTTCATCATCGCGATCGGCGCGCTGCTGTACTCGCAGGTGCACTACGACACCGCGATCTGGCAGCCGCTGCTGTTCAGCGGCATTATCGGCCTGGGCCTGGGCTGCTGTATGCAGACGTTGATCATCGCCGCGCAGAACGCGGGCCCGCGCTCGGACATGGGTGTGTCCACCGCGTCGGCGACGTTCTTCCGGCAGATGGGCGGCACCCTGGGTGTCGCGGTCTTCCTGACGATCATGTTCAACCTGCTGCCGCACAAGATCATCGATGCCTTCGGCGGACACCTGCCCGCCGGGTTCGACACCTCGAAGCTCAGCAGTATCCAGAGCAATACCAGCAGCATCACCGCGCTGCCGTCGGTGGTGAAGGATCCGATCCTGATCGGCTTCACCAACTCCCTGCACGGCGTGTTCTACTCTGCCGCCGGGGTGGCCCTGGTCGCCTGTTTGGTGCTGCTGTTCATGAAGGAAATCCCACTCGCGGACCCCAAGGCCGCCGCGCCGAAGGCGGACGAGCCGATCGACGCGACCGCGGGTTCGTGGGAGGAAAGTCAGGTCTGGGAGGGCGCGGCACAGGCGCTCTCCGAGCCGGAGCCGGTGCTGGCCGGTGCGATCGCGGGCAGGCATGCCGCGATCGAACGCAACGGCAGAGCGGCAGTGCATACGAATGGAACGGCGGTGTCACAGATGGCCATAAGGAGTTCGTCGGCCGGATTCGCCTCGGCGGACGGCGAGGTTCGTACGATCGGCGGTCGGATCAGACGCGAGGACGGCCGGCCGGTGGCCGGCGCCGCGCTCACGCTGATCGATACACGCGGTCACCAGGTGTCCCGGGCGACCGGCGACCCCGACGGCGGCTACACGATCGGAGCGCCCACGGCGGGCAGCTATGTGCTGATCGTCTCGGCGGGCGGGCATCAGCCGTCCGCGGTGAACGTCACCGTCGGCAACGGATCGCAGTCGCTGGACATCGCGCTGCAGGGCTCGGGCGAGCTGTCGGGCGTGGTGCGCTCGGCCGGACGCGGTGAGCCGCTGCCCTCGGCGACGGTGACCCTGACCGATATGCGCGGCGAGGTCGTCGGCGCGGCGGTCACCGGCCAGGACGGCACGTACGTCTGCCACGGCGTAGTGTCCGGGATATACACCCTGGTCGCGGTCGCCGATCACATGCGGCCCAACGCGCTCACCCTGAGCGTGCCCGAGAGCGGGCTGCTGCGGCACGACATCGAGCTCTCGCCGATGACGGTGCTGTCCGGTGCGGCCTGGGCCAACGGTCGTGCGGTGCCGGACGCGCAGGTGACGGTGCTGGACGTCAGCGGAACACCGGTCGCGACCGCCCGCACCGACGCGGAGGGCCACTACCTGGTGTCCGATCTGCCCGAGGGTGAGTACACCGTGGTGGCCAGCGGCTACCCGCCGGTGACCAGTCAGGTGACCGTCGCGGGCGGCGAGATCAATCACGATGTGCGGCTCGGATACGAGGAGGTTGCGAAGCAGTCATGAGTGGACTGACGGCACGTATTCACACCACCGAGGGCTGGCCGGTACCGGAAGCGGTGCTGACGGTGACCGATCTGAGCGGCCGTCAGCTCGCCCGGGCGACCGCCGGAGCGACCGGCGAGGTGGCGACCGACGCACTGCCCTCGGGCGTGTGCACCGCCATCATCACCGCACCCGGCTTCCAGCCGGTGGCGCAGGTGGCCCGGGTCGGCGCGGACGGTTCCGGGCGGCTGGGACAGATCGTCCTGGCGCCGGAGGCGGGGACCAATCCGGCTCCCCCGGCCGGTCCGTGGACCATCGACCCGGTGCATTCGACGGTCCTCGTGACCGCGCGGCACCTGGGCATCGCCAGTATCAAGGCGCGCTTCGCCGAGGTGAGCGGTCGGCTGAACGTCGCCGAGACCCTGGAGAACACGACGGGTTTCGCCGAGATCAAGACCGCGAGCATCGATACCGGCATCGGTATGCGCGACGACCATCTGCGGTCGCCGGACTTCCTGGACGCCGAGAAGTATCCGGTGATCTCGTTCACCGGCAGCGGCCTGCGTCGCACCGGTGGCGACAAGCTGGTGATGCCGGGCGAGCTGACCCTGCACGGTCAGGTTCGCCCGATCGAGCTGGACATCACCTACGGCGGGTACGGACCCGACCCGTGGGGCGGGGTGCGCGCGGCGTTCCACGCCGAGGTCCAGTTGCACCGTAACGATTTCGCGATCGACTACAACGCCATGGTGCGCGCGGGTATCGCCGCGGTCGGCACCGCGGTGAAGATCGATCTCGACATCGAACTCGTCCAGGGTGAGCAACTGCCCCAGATGTGACGCGAATTCCATTGGGCCGCTCCGGTTCTCGAATCGGGGCGGCCCAATGTCGTGTCCGCTTCCCGGCGACGGTGAATCGAAGGCGGCGCGCCGCCGATACGCTGTTGCCCCGTACCTCGACCCGATACCGTCGAGGAGCACCGCATTTCGGATCGATCCGAGACGACGTCGGTCGGTAGATGACGGTATTCTCGGGTCGTCGCGCAGATGTGACGTCGAGCCGGGTCCTTGTTCACCTCCTGGATGTGTCGTCGAGAGATCCTGTTGTCCGAGTGTGCGAGCCGCGAGCGCGGGCGGGCGGTTACGGCCGGTCGCGAGCAGCCGGACAAGGCCGTCGGGTGTGGTGGCGCGGATCCTGGAGAACCAACTCGAAGCAGAACGGCGGACGCGCGTGGTAATGGAGTATCCAGCGGGAGGGGTTGCGCTGCAGTCCGGTGCGGAATTCGACGTGCCGGTGGAAACTGTTGTGGCGCAATATGATTCGATCGCGGCCCGCGGCAGTGAGTATGCGGTGCTGGCGCGGCGGGTACGCGACGCCGGGCTGTTGGAGCGGCGGGTGGGGTATTACGCCCGGCTCGGCGGGATCGCCCTTGCGGCTTTGGTGGCCGGGTGGGCCGTCTTCGTCGCGGTGGGGGATTCGTGGTGGCAGCTGGCGGTGGGCGCGGTGCTGGCCGTGCTGTTCACCCAGTTCGCATTTCTGGGGCACGATGCGGGGCATCGGCAGATCTTCCGCACCCGGCGGGCGAACCATCTGTTCGGCCTGATCGCCGGGAACCTCTGTATCGGGGTGAGCGTCGGCTGGTGGACCAGCAATCACAACCGGCATCACGCGCACCCCAACACCGAGGGGGCCGACCCGGACATCATGGGCGTGCTGGCGCACTCCGGAGCTCGCGCGGGCGCCGAACGTAGTTGGCGGCGATGGATCTTCCGTCATCAGGCGGCGCTGTTCTTCCCGCTGTTGTTGCTGGAGGGCCTGAGTCTGCATTTCGCGAGCGTCCGGGCGGTGCTGCGGTGGCCGATGCGGAATCGGGGCTGGGAGGCGGCGCTGCTCGCCGCGCACGCGGTCGGCTATCTCGCTCTGGTCGCGGCGGTGCTGCCGCCCGGTAAGGCGGTGGCCTTCATCGCGGTGAACCAGGGGCTGTTCGGGTTGTTCATGGGCTGCACCTTCGCGCCGAATCACAAAGGGATGGCGGTATTGGACGGAGAGACCACGGACTTCCTGCGACGTCAGGTGCTGACCTCACGCAACGTTCGCGGCGGGCATCTGATCGATGTCGCGATGGGCGGTCTGAACTATCAGATCGAACATCACCTGTTCCCGTCCATGCCGCGACCGAACCTCCGCTCGGTCCGGCCGATGGTGATCGAGTTCTGCGCCGAGCGGGAAGTGTCGTACTGCGAGACCGGGTTGCTGGAGTCGTACTCGCAGGCGTTGCGGCACCTGCACGAGGTCGGGCGGCACGCCCGCTGATCAGCCGGGCCGTTCGCTGCGAGCCGCGAGGGTCCGCACAACGGGTGGGTGCCTCGGCAGTATATTCCCTTTCGGGTATATACGTGATGAGGTATATTGTGAGCCGTGGCAGCCGATCCGTTCTCCGTGGTCGCCGAGCCGCAGCGTCGGCGGATACTCGACCAACTGCGGACCGGTCAGGCCACCGTCGGCGAGCTCGTCGATCGGCTGGAGTTGTCCCAGCCGACGGTGTCCAAACATCTGAAGGTGCTGCGCGACGCGGGTTTCGTCACGTGTGAGGTGGCGGCGCAGCGGCGGGTCTATCGCCTGGCTCCCGGACCGTTCCAGGAGCTGGACGGCTGGCTCTCGCCGTATCTGCGGCTGTGGCACCACCATCTCGATGCCCTCGGGCGTCACCTCGACAGAAAGGATCGGTCCTGATGAGCACGCAATCCTATCGGCCAAGTCCCCTGCACCCGGTCGAACTCGTAGATGACGGCGGGCAGTGGTCGCTGGTGTTCACCCGCGATTTCCCACATCCGCCGGAGTCGGTCTGGTCGGCGCTCACCGAACCGGGGGAGCTGGCCGAGTGGGCGCCCTACACCGCCGATCGCGCACTCGACGCGCTCGGTCCGGTCACGCTGATCATGATCGACGGTGAGACGAAACTCGAACTGCCGGGCGAGGTTTCGCTGGTCGACCGGCCGCATCTGCTCGAATACACCTGGAGCGGTGAGATCTTGCTCTGGCAGCTGACCGAAAACAGCGGTGGCACAACGCTTCGTCTGACACATCGCCTGTCCGACCGCGCCCAGGCCGGCATGATGGCCGCGGGCTGGCATCTGTGCCTGGACGTCGCCGCGCTGCTGCTCGCCGGTACCCCCATCGGCCCGATCGTCGGCGCGGACGCGATGAACAACGGCTGGTCCGAACTGAATCGCGAGTACTCGGCCGAACTGGGTGTCGAGCCGATCGAACCGCCGACGTCCACCGGGCACTGAGTATCGCCGCCACTGGGGGGCCCGCCACGGGTGTGCTGTGATTCGACGGCGAATCGACCGGTGTGAAGTGCGGGACGGCTGGAGAGTTGGATGGCGGTGGCGGGCAGCGGCGTCGGCAAGTTGAGCAGGCGCACGGTCCTCGCTTCGGCCTTGACCGCGGCATGGCTGGTCGCGGACGGTTCCTCGGACAGCTTCGGCGGGGACGGCAACCGGAGCGCGGCGGGGGTGATCAGGGGCCGGGCGCACACCGATGTGCTGTTCGTCGGGGCGCATCCGGATGATGAATCGTTCAATCTGGCCACCTTCGGGCAGTGGCTTGAATTCCACGGCTCGAGTACCAGTGTGGTCACCATTACCCGTGGTGAGGGTGGTGGTAACGCCGTCGGGCGCGAGGAGGGACCGGAACTGGGGCTGATCCGGGAGACCGAGGAACGCGGGGCGACCGGCATGGTCGGCATCGAGAACATCTACTACCTCGACAAGCCGGACTTCTGGTACACGCTGTCCGCGCCGTTGACCGCGCGCATCTGGGGTGAGCAGGACACCTTGGCGCGCCTGGTGCGGCTGGTGCGCCAGATCACGCCGCACACGATCGTGGTGATGGATCCGCGGCCTTTCAATCAGCATGGCGGACACCAGCTTTCGGCGCGTCTGGGTATCGAGGCATTCCGATCGGCGGCCGATCCGCTGGCGTTTCCGGAGCAGATCGCCGTCGAGGGGCTGGCGCCCTGGCGGGCGAGCCGTCTGCTCGCCCAGAATTACGGGTTCGGATCACTGCTGGGGCCGAACCCGCCCGGACAGCAGCGCGCCGATCCCGACACCGGGTTGCCCGTCATCGGGGTGTGGTCCGGTACTCGCTCACACGAACACGGCACGACCTGGGCGCAGGTCGAACGCAACGCGGCACGGTTGTACCGAACACAGGGTTTCGCCGCGATGCCCCCGCGGGTTCCGTCCGATCCCCAACTGCTCGACTCCGATTGGTTCAGCGTGCTGGCCGACGACGGCCGGTTCGTGGAAGCGGCCGTGCGCGGGCAAACCGGGCTCGAGCCGTTGTACGCGGAATTCTCCGCGTGGGCGGACCGAGTCGGGTTGCCGTGGCTGGCCAATCGGGTCCAGCCGGACTACCCGGCGAAACCGACGACCACGATTCCCGCGGTTACCGTCGCGCCGACGCTCAACGGCGCCGAGGGGCCCGGCGAGTACCCGGGGCCGGAACTGCCGCTCGCGGTTTGGCAGGGCGATGCCCGGTGCACCGCGACGGCGAAGGTGTCCCGGCACGCGGACGAGCTGTACGTGCTGGTCGTCGTCGCCGACGAGCGCAAAGGAGCGGCGCTGGCCTGCGACGATGTCAAACGGCACTGGCGCACCGATTCCGTCGAGATCGCCATCGATCCGCGCGGCGATTCGGACGATACGTCGACCACCCTCAAGGTGGGCGTCCTTCCGTATACGAGCGGTCCGTGCGGCCCGGCCGCCGAGCGTGACGCCGACAATCATCAGGGCCCGGTACGGGAGACCGCACCGGGGATCGAGGTGGCCGCGGTGGTCACCGAGCCGTATCGCGGATATGCGGTCGAGGTGAAGATCCCGCTCCGGGAGCTCCCGGAATCGGTCGATCCGGCCGCATTCGCGATGAACATCCTGGTCTACAACTCCGATACGGACGACAAGACCGGCCAGACCCGCCTGGCGTGGTCGCCGTTCGGCAGCGCGCAGGCGGACCCCTATGTGTGGGGCACCGCGACTCTCACGGACTACCGACCCCCGGCGAACCGTGCGACGACCAGGACCCCGCCGGTCATACCCGACACGGCGGCCCGCAGCGCCGACTCGCCGGCCGCGCTGGCGCAGGCCCGGCGCACCGGAATACCGGTCACGCGTGAGTCGGGTGCGGTGGCCGCCCGCTAGTCGCGAGTTCGGATCCGGGGTGATCGCGGCCCGCTCGGTCGGCGCCATAACGGCCCACCAAATTTGGACCGCTTATTACCGTGCCGTTAGCTGACGATACATATATGTAACCACCTGATCGATGAGCCGTTATATGGCGACAAAACTCTTGCTGAGGGACCGATCGTGGGTTAACGTGCCGAGTACAGCAATTTACCAACTGCTGGATTCCGGGGACTGTTGAGCAGCCCTGATGCCCGATCGACCATTGGACACACCCCTCTCGGATGGGTGTCCTCGGCATTCCCGGAGACCGCTATGGCCATCATGCACACCAACCGTCCGGCCGACGAATCACCCGCGCCGACACAAGTTTCCGCGATCCGCGGCAGGTCTACACGCAGGCCGCCGTGCGCGGACGGCCCCGACAACTGGGACATGGACTCCGGAACCCCGGACTCGTGGCGCGCGGCCGTGCGAATCTGCTCCGAATGCCCGCTGTACACGAATTGCCGGGAGCTGGTCGAAACCCTGACCGCGCGCGGTAACGGTCCCCGGGGCATGATCTGGGCCGGAGTCGCCTACGACGCCGCCGGCAAGATCGTGGAGAACCTGGACCGGCATCGCGTCGGGTTGATCGACCACAAGCGGCCGCTGCGAATCATCCACAACGGCGAGCGTCCGGTTGGCGCGGAGTCGGCGTCGCCCGCACCGCAGCGGCGTATTGTCCTCGGGCATCGGCTGCGGCCGACCGGAACCGGCCACTGACCGTTTCCGCGAATAACGGCGAAACCTATTGTGGCGGTGGATAATTCATGACGATGCTGGCGTTGGAGATCGGCCCCGAGGGCTTCGCGGCAGGCCCGGTGGCCGAGGATGCCGACGACGAGGACATCCAGCGGACTCCGATTCCGGCCGAAGGAGCCTGGGATGCTTGCCGGGACCTGCTGCTCGATGTGGCCGCGGATGACGAAGTGACCGCCGTGGGCATAGCCTCGGCCGGGCCGATCGATATGGGCGCCGGGGTGATCGCGCCGGCCGATATCGCCGAGTGGCAAACGGGTTTCGGCATCGTCGAGGCGGTGCAGAAGATCTTCCCGGTGGCGACGGTCCGGCTCGCGCTGGACGGCGTGTGCCTGGGACTGGCCGAGCGGACGTTCGGTGCGACGCAGACCGTCATGGACGCACTGTCGGTATCGATGTCGCATCGGATCAGCGCCGGGGTCATGATGGGCGGCTTCGTGGTCGTCGGCCGGACCGGGAATGCGGGGCACATCGGACATGCGCTGGTCCCGGGATTCGACGATCCGTGTGAGTGCGGTGGGCGCGGCTGCCTCGAGGCCGTGGCCGGCGGCGCCGCACTGCTGCGCCGGGCGCGGAGCCACGGGTGGGTGGGGAACTCGCTGGGCGCGCTGACCGAAACGGCCAAGGTCGGTGACGAGGTCGCGGCCGAGGCCATGGGGCGTGCGGGCACGGCCCTGGGCCGGGTGATCGCCTCGATCGCGCCGCTGCTGGACATCGATCTAGTAGTGGTCGGTGGGCAAGTGGCGCAATCGGGTCCGGCCCTGTGGAAGCCGCTCACCGCGGCCGTCGCGACGCACGCGCGGCTCGGCTTTCTGACCGGGCTGCGGGTGGTGCCTTCCGAACTGGAGGGGCTGGGGCCGCTCGCGGGCGCCGGTGTGCTCGCCATGACGGCAGCGCAGGAGTAGCGGCAGTCCGGGAGTAGGCGCCGGGGCGCCCGTCCGATGATTCGGACGGGCGCCCTTTGCTGTCTGATCGACTGCTACAGAAGACATTCCGGATCAATATGGCGTACTCGCCGGTCCGGTTCGCACGCGCTGCCTGTCTGCATCGCCCAGATCGCACCGAGCCCATAGAACACATTGAATGTGCCGTTAAACAACGGTACATTGAAACTGTCTTGATGTGGCCCTGCTGGGTCATCACCGGAGAAACGGCTGGTACGGGCGGGTTCGATGCAAAGCGATGCGGTGGTCCCATGGATGACGATCGAAATGTTGACACCGGATGCGATGTCGGTGGCGTCGGCGGGGGATGCGCCCCGCGGGTTCGCGGATTGGCATCGGGCCCTGCAACGAGCGCTGGCGAAGACGCCGGCGGTCTACGACAGCTTCACCACCGGACGCCTCGCCGCCGCGATGCAGGCGGTGCGCGATCAGGCCGAGGATGTCGACCTGCGGATTCCGACCCGGTCGGGCCCGCACGAGCTGAAGATCCGGCCGGTGTTCGGGCCGGCCGGCGATGTGCACGCCATCCGGTTCTGGCTCGGCCCGGTGACCGCACGGGTGCCGGATATGCGGCCGGCGGTGGGCGCGATCTGGGACCTGAACACCCAGACCGTGCAGTTGCCCAGCGGCATCGCCCTCTTCCGGGGCATCTCGGCCGAGGAATACGCGCCCAGGATGTCGATCGCCGGGCTGTTCCACCGGATGTCCGGGTTCGACCGGCACGCCGAGGTGCTGGACCTGCTCTATGAGCCCAAGCCCGGTGACAAGCTCCAATTCGATGCCACGGTGCTGCACGCGTCGGGCGAGATGGGCCGTTGGCGGGTCACCATCCGTGCCCGCGACGACGAGCGAACCCAGGGCGCGTGGTGGCTGATCGAGGATGTGTCGTCGGACGGCTCGCCCTCCCGGTGGGCCACCCTCGAACGGGTCGGGCTGCGCGAAGCCCATCGCCGCGCCGGAACACATCTCGCGGTCGTCCAGCTGGACTACACCAGCATTTCGCATTGGCTGACCGATCCGGCGCCCTGGGTTCGCTGGGACTACCTGTTCCGGCCGATCGACGTCTTCCATCCGGACGATCGAGCCCGGCTGGCCGAGCTCGGCGACCGCCTGCGGGCCGGTGAAACCACGGGAGTAACGGTGCGGGCGCTCAACTACACCGGCGGCTACACACCGACCTCGTTGCTGGTCTATCCGTATCCCGGATATTCGAGCAGGCAGCTGGCGATCGCGCAGTTGCTCCGCGTTGCCGACGACGTTCCCGTGCTCGAGCCCCAGCACCACACGCTCGATACTCGGCACGGGTCCGGCCCGGTCGGATACGACGAACAACTGCGGCACTGGCTCGCCGGTCGGATGAACCGCAGTCCCGCCTGAGGGTGGGCTGTTCCCAAGGCCGGGAATAAGCGGCCGGTCGCGAACGGCCAGGTTATCTACCATTTCGTGAGTGCGGACAGTTGTTGGCAGATCGGCGGATTCGGGCGATGAATTACTTCGCCGGATGGCCGCGCGCCGCCGCCGCGACAACGTGGTGGTCGCTGTCCTGGCCGTCCTGGCCGTCCTCGGCGGCGGCCGCACGATTCTGGGCTGGTTCTCCACACCGCCGCGCGGTCCCTCCGACGATACGACGACGAAGATCATCGGAAGATCGCAGCTGGCCGAATCGTTCGCCCGCGATTTCGTGGTGACGTACCTGAGCGCCTCGGCCAATCAGCAGGACGAGATCGCGGCATTCGTCAGCGCCGGTCAGCAGGTCACACTGCCTTCCGCCGGACGGCAGGTCGCCGATCCGGCCGTCGTCTTCGCCGAGCGGGAGATCTCGACCGCACAGCTCGACGTGTGGACGGTGACGATCTCGGTCCGGGTGGGCAAGGGCGCCGGAACCAGTGCGTCGGCCAGTTCCGCGAGCTCGACCGCCACCAGTTCCGCCGGCTCGACCGCTACCGGTACCGCGTCGAACACCAGCGCCGGCCACACGTCGTCCGCGGCGGGGCCCGCGCGGCAGTACTACCGCGTCGCGGTATCGGTTTCCGCCGGGCGCGTGCGCGCGCTGACGCTGCCCGCCGCGGTGGACGCACCCGCGCGGGGCTCGGATCTCGCTCTGGCCAACCAGGATTCGTGTGGCGCGGATACTCCGTTCGGACAGGTCGTCTCCGGATTCCTGAACGCGTACCTGACCGGCACCGGAGACCTGTCCCGGTACACGGTGCCGAATTCGGCGGTCGCCGCCCCGCAGCCGCCACCGTTCGTCTCGGTCGAGACGGCCTCGGTCACCGCCGACAACGCGGGTTGCGGTAGCAGCGGCTCGACGACGGCCCGGGTCCTGGCCACGGTCAACCCGAAGGCGGCCGACGGCGCGTCGCCCACGCTGGCCTACCCCCTGACGATGATCCTGAACGCGGGGCAATGGCAGGTGCAGAGCATCGATCCCCTTCCGCCCCTGCGGGTTCCACTGTCAGTGGTGGTCGGCCAGGCCACCCAGGGGCCACAGCCACAGAGTTCCCCGTCGAGTGCGACCACGACCGCGCCCTCCAGCGCGGTGCAAGTTCCGCCGGCGACACAGAACTGATCCGGAAAGGAACAGTCTCATGGGTAGTCAACTGAGCACCATCCTGGTGTACATCCTGCAATGGGTGCGCTGGGGCGGGATCATCCTGATCGCGATCATCGGGATGTGCATCCTCGTGTCCGAGGCGGCGAAATCCAAGCTCTCGCCCTCGCGGATCATCACGGTCACGGGGTCGGCGCTGCTGGCGGCGGTGCTCTTCTGGCTGCTGCCCACGCTGGTGAACTACGCCCGCGTCGACTCGAACTCGATCGTCCCCGACCACCCGATCGGGAGCTACCAGTGACGATGCCGGTCAAGGTGTTCACGCCGATCAAGCGTGTCCCCACCATGATCGGCAAGGCGCAGAACGGGCAGAAGCTGCCGTTCGGGCCCTACACCCTGCCGCAGATCGCCGGTGGGGCGACGTGGCTGGTGATCACATCGGTGTGCGCGATGACTTTTCCGATCAATGTGGCGGTCACATTCGTGTCCGGGTTGGCGCTGACGGTGTTGAGCGTGTTCGGGCTGGGTCTGGTGCCGTATACGGGAGTGCGGATGACATCGAGGGTGCTGTGGATGGGGCGGTTGATCTTTGTTCGTAAGCCGGTTTCGGCCGCCGGCGGTCTGATCGATGCCAGGTCGACCGATACCGCGACGTTTGTCGAGGAATCCGTGGTCGTCATCCTGCCCCCCAGTACATCCGGCGAGGCGCGCGAGGCATTGAGCACATCGCCATGGCCACTCGCGCTCGCCCACATCGACAGCGCCGGTGCCGTGGTGGAACCCCGAGGACTCAACTGATGGCGTTCGAACGTGATCTACAGCCCACCGCCGCCATTCGCGGAAATCTGCAATTCACCCATTCCGGTATGGTGACCGCGACATACTTCATCAATCCGCTGGGCTACGGCTTGCGCAACACCGCCGACAAATTCGATGTGAAGATGGCGCATCACTCGTTGATCTCCAATCTTCCGAATGGCTCGCTTCTCTTGGGGATCCAGGCGCGGCTCAATACCCTCGATGTATTGACGAAGATGGTCGAGGGCGTGGATCTCGATGAATGTGAGGACTATGCCGCCGAGGTCGTCGAATCTTACGATCGCATCCGCACGATCATGCCGCAGACTCGCGTCTACCTGCTGACGATACCGGTCGGCACGACCTCGACCACGGGGGTTTCCGCGGTGTCGCGCATGTGGCGCGGTAGCACTACCACGATCGATGCCACCGCGGTAACGCGTGACGAGCTCGACGAGTACACCGCGAAGGCGAACGAGATCTTGTCGCGTGTCGGCCGGGATTTCGAACCGGTGCCGGTACCGGCCGCTTTGTTTCAGTGGCTGTGGGAGCACTACCTCAATCGAGGCACGGGCGGTGATCCGTCCGCACCCACACGAGCGGAAGTCCTGGACGACGTGACTGCCGCGGTGTTTCGATCCGCGGCGCTCGACGAGGGAGCGCACACCGATCGATCCCGCCGGCTGCGGCCCTCGTTCGTTCCGGTGATCAAAGTGGTGCAGCCGGAACTCGAATATCTACCGTCTTATCAGGCCATGCTCACGCCGCATTCGTTTCCCTACTCGGGTATGAGGTTCCCAGGGGGCAGCGAGTTCCTCAATGTCCTCGATGGTATGCCGGAGGTTACCGTCGATTGGGGAATGCGGGTTTCTACCAAACCTGCCGATCAGGTGCTCAAAGGTAATGAGCTGAGTCTGCGACGACTGGGCGAGCAGATGGATCAGCGTGATCAGGAGATCTCGTTCGCGCAGAACACATTGGCATCCAAGGTGCAGATGCTCGGTGAGTACAATCAGCATTTCGAGGTGAACGGCAGCGAGTCCGAGGTATCGTTCACGACTGTTATCGCCGTCGGCGGCCCGACCCGTGAGATCACCATGGACGCGGTCAACGCTCTCAAACGCCGATACAAGCGCTTTCAGATCGATATGACCGCACCGGCTGGTGCGCAGGTCGACCTATGGTCGATGCTGATTCCCGGTAGTCCGCGGCGGCGGGCATTCGACGACTTCGCGCACATCCTCCCGTCGGATATGTGGGCCGGATTCGTACCGTTCAACACGTCTCAGGTCGGCGACGACAGCGGACCGGTGATCGGCGTCAACCTGATGTCCGGGCACTTCGAGCCGATTCATTTCGGCATCATGGAAGCCGCGCTGCACGATCTGTCCGCATCATTCGCGGTAACCGGCGAGCTGGGTTCGGGAAAATCCTACTTCTTGAAACTCATGGCGGTGCTGGTCCACGATATGGGCGGACAGTTCCTCGCGATCGATCGCAGTCAGGTCGGCGAATGGGAACACTTCGCCAGGGCGATCGATAGGGCGGTCGTCATCGATCTGGCGAACCCGACCGTATCGCTGGATCCGCTGCGGATGTTCGAGGGCCGGGTCGCCGGCGAACGAACCTTGGATTCGATCCTGCCGCTGTTGGATCTGTCGCCGACTTCCGGAGCCGGCGCCTCCCTCAGCAATCTTCTGACGCCCGGTGCCATTGCCGAGCATCGCATTCGGAGTCTGCTCGATCTGTACCGGGTCGTCTGTACTTTGCGTGATCAGCCCGGAAATGCGGACGAATACGCCGATCTGGCGGCTCGGCTGGGCACGATTGCGAACCGGATGCCTGTGCTGTTCGATCCGAAGCTGCCGACGTTGCGTCTCGACGCCGCGGCGACCGTGGTGCGCAGCCACGGCCTGGCTCTGCCCACCGCCGAAGAACTCGTCACACCGCACCTGTACAACCGGCTGCCGCTGACAAAGCGACTCGGGACCGCGCTGTACGAGCTGGTGGGCGTGGCCGCTCGGGAGGCATTCCTCACTGATAACGGCAGATTCGGGCTCTTGGTGGGTGATGAGGCACATCACTTCACTCAGACACAGGTCGGTTCGTCGGTGACCTCGGACTTCAGCCGCGATGGTCGTAAGCACCTCGCCGCGATCGGGCTGGCCTCGCATGATCCGGCTACCGACTTCCAAGGGGCGGCGCACAATCTCATCCCCAATCGTTTCGTCTTCCGGCAGCGCGATGAAACCTTGGCCCGCAACAGCCTCGAATGGCTCGGTGTCGACCTGGAACAAACGTCGTTCCTGCTGTCGATGCTGCGGGAGGAAACCTCGCCGCCCATCGGCCCGGGACGGCAGGTGCCGGAGGAGCGTCGAGGTGAGATGTTCATGCGGGACGCGCTGAACCGGATCGGTCGCGGCAAGATTCTGGGCCCGGCTCGCGGAGACCGCGCAGTGGCGATCACCAGTACGCCCTCGACGGTTGTCGGGAACGGTCGCACGGCCTCATTGGAGAGACAGGCAGCCCGATGAGTACCCCTGACGACCGGCGGATTCGCCTGAGCGATCGATTGCCTCGGTCGTTGTGGGACTTGGAATTCTGGAATCCGGACCGCTGGAAGCTGTACGCGGTGTACCGGCGGTTCAGTGCCTGGATCAGTGCCAGTCGGCCGCGCAGGTGGACGGCCTGGTTGGTCGGCATCTTCCTGGTTCTCTTCGTCTTCCCGGGGGTGGTGGGCGGTATCGCCACCGCGCTCGTAGATCCGAGCACTGCGTCGTCGAGCGTCGATGCCGGATGGTCGGGTGTCAGAGATTCATCGGGAGTCCCGCTGTCACGGTACATGATCGTCACGAATCACGGTGATATCTTCCATCCCGGATACACGATTCTGTGGGCGGCGCTGAGTATGGTGGGAGAAGGCTACCTTTTCTTCGGTGATTTCTGGATCTATTCGTTCGACAAAGTGATCAGCTTCGGGTGGATGAATTTGATCGCAACTCCGTTGCGAGCGACGGCGAGGGCCTTTACCGGACAAATAGCGACGCCGCTCGTATTTGTGGTGGCTGTCACTATCGGCGCCTTTTTCGTCGCTTATTTCATAGTCCGCGGTTTGATCTCCAAGGCTGCCATGCAAATAGTCACGATGGTTGTCATCGCGATATTGAGCCCAGTGTTCTTGGCTGATCCACTCGCGGAGGTGCTCTCCTCGGACGGTATCCTGGCGCAAGGGCGTGACGTCGGTGTGGCGGTGGCTGCCGGGTTGAACGGGGAAGGCACCCGAGATTCGACAACCCTGGTCAACTCCATGCAGGGAATTCTGACGGATAATTTGGTTCGTAAACCTCTACAGGTGGCGAATTTCGGACATGTGGTCGATGTGCGGCCCGCGTGCAAGAATGCGTGGTCGGCCGGCATCATGGCAGGCAGCGAAGATCAGGTGAAGAACGGACTCAAGAA
Source organism: Nocardia miyunensis NBRC 108239 (assembly GCF_001613065.1). Classification (GTDB taxonomy): domain Bacteria; phylum Actinomycetota; class Actinomycetes; order Mycobacteriales; family Mycobacteriaceae; genus Nocardia; species Nocardia miyunensis. Next base: position 60,865 of record NZ_BDBQ01000045.1, on the reverse strand, counting down.
TTGCGGTGATACGGCCGCGTATTCGGCGGTCAACAAACCGACGTGGGCACAGTTTGGAATCCTGCTTCTTTTGTGCGTACTGGGGGGAGTGCAGGGGTTTGTTATTTTCAGAATATCTGTCAAGATCATGATGTCGATTCTTGATGCAGTATACCACGGATTTCTGGGAATTTTTGGACTTGCCGCCGGCGGGTACATATACGGTCCGACGCAAACGTTCACGATTTCCAATATCGTGCACGGCTTCATCGCCGCCTGGCGCATGGTTGTGGAGATCGTCTTCGTCGCTGTCTATCTGCTATTTCTGGGTGATCTCTTCGAGCAGGCCGATGGCCAAATCGTGACGGTTATCGTGCTCAGTGGCATCGTTATGATCATCATGATGGCCCAGTTCAAACGAATTAGTAGCAGCGTCACCAGGGGCGGTGCGGCGATCGCCGGCAAGATATCGGCATCCGTTGACGGCGGTATACGAGGCTATGGAGTGGCTGGTTTCGGAGGAGGCGGCGGTGGAGGTCCATCGGGTGTAGGTGGTGGAATGGCAGCGGCGGCCAGTCACACGATGCTGATGTCTACCGTTGGAATGCAGGGAATTATGGCTGTGTCTGCGCTCAGCGCTTCGCCGCTGGCCTCATGGCTGTTCAGAGGCAGACGCAACCCGTTGAATCGCAACTCGGGAATAGAGCGGGATGCACTGCGGGCCGGCTGGGAAAACCAGTCGAACGACCTTTGGGCGATCGCTCAGAGGCATAGCCGGGAGGTTGGGGCGGACCCGCTCTGGCCGATCGCTCAGATGCACGGGTTGGAGAATCAGGCGGACGACCTTTGGCCGATCGCTCAGAGGCATAGCCGCGAGGTTGGGGCGGACCCGCTCTGGCCGATCGCTCAAAGGCACGGGTTGGAGAATCAGGCGGACGACCGCTGGGCGATCGCTCAGAGGAATAGCCGGGAGCTTGGGTCGGACCCTGATTGGCTCATGGCGCAGCGGCAGCCCCTAGTCGAAAGGCGTCGCTGGAGGGATATGGCTCGGGAAGCTGCGCTGGCGAATGGTGGACTCACCAATCCGAGGGGTGTCGCGGCTGCTTTTTCAACCTTGTTAGATGTTGGTGTGGCCGAACGAGATGCGCTTGGCCTGATGGAAACGGCGGGGATGACTGATGCGCGGCTCAACGGCATGGTAAGTCATTCCTGGCAGCGAATGCTGAAAGTTGCTCCAGAAAGCACCTTCAAGAGTCAGAACTTGGGGTATCTGGCTGCTTCGACAACGAGGCTGAGGAGTGCAATGGAGGCCTACGCACGTGGAGTTCCGGGCGCCTCGATGGATGAGGTGGTTGCTCGTATCGGGCCCGTAGACCGTGCGCTGAATTTGTATCGCGAGCAAGCGGAGGCGCATGTCAATCTCGATGAGTTGGCTGACCCCGGTGAACCCGGGTATCGAGGTGAGGCGGACTACGTAGCCGACTATTTGTCGAACCCGACAGAGGCAAAGATCAAAGCCTTGCAAGAATTTGCAAATGGTAACTTCAAGCTTCCCGATATGGACATGATCGTCGACACCAACAATCTCCTTGGGGCAAGAATTCCTGATCCTGAGCATGAAAATTATGAGCTCTATCAGGCAAAAGCGGCGCTGGAGGCGATGGGGATTCCGAATATCCCTGATGGCACGCCGGGTGGCACTCCTATTCCGCCGGAGCTGTACGATGAATTCAAATCGGAGCACGCGGGACGCATGATGGACGCTATCGCCCATAGGGAATTCAATACGATTTCGGATTCCTGGGAACGCTTCCTGGAGAATCCCGGAGATCCGAATCGGTTCAGAAACTTTCGAAGAGCTGTCAGTAACGCGCAGCGTACAGAACGCTTGGCCACGGGCATGAACAGGACTACAACGGCCGGGCTTCAATCGCCGGGCTGGGGGCCTTCCAGCAATCCGGGTCGCTGGCACACGGCCTTCGACTCGCTGCCGGGCCACCTGAATGGACCATGACGATGAGGTGAGGACGGCGCCATGCTTTCAATGCTTCGCAACCTTCTGCTCGGTCGTATCCTGACCGCTGGCCCCCTCCGTCGACGTCCGATGCTCGGGCAGATTCTCATGTTCGCGCTCATCCTCCCGAACGGGGTGCTGATCGGCATAGTCGTTTTGATAGTCGTATCGGCGCTCGTAAGTTCCCTGATATGGGTCGTGTTGATGGTCGGGAGTGCGACATCGGCTTCTTCGGCCGATCTGTACTACCAGTGCGACAGTGCGGTGGGTCCGGATCCCTCTGCCACCGAAACGGTTATGCCTACTGCCGCCGCAAGCGCCGGTGCTACGCAGGAGGCGCTGCCGTCTTCGGAGGTGCCGACCACCAATCCGTATGCGGCATTGACCATCGCGCCTGACGAGACCGACGTGTCCGACTGGCAACGCGCCTGTGTCAGCGCGATGCCGTCGGCGCCCTATCAGCTGCAGCCGCTGCTGACCGCGAATTCCGGGCCGGCGGCCGCGTGTGCGCGGGAGTTGGCGCTGGCAGCGGCGCAGCGCACGCAGGGGGCCGGACCGGGCAGTGCTGAGGCGTTTGCCCAATCCGCCCAGTCGCTGATCTACACGGCGTCCGGAGCGGACGGTACCGGCAGTTGCGCGGTGGGGACGATGCCGGTGGCATCCACAGCCCAGCCCCTGCCGCCGGGCATCACCTCAACGTCGAGCGCATCGGCTCAGGGTTCGTGCAACAAGCTCACGAATACCGCCGCGTTGCAGGTCGCGCTGCCGAACACCATTGCGGCACAGAGTCGTTGCGGGCAGCGGGTCGATCGGTCCGCGGTGTCGCCCGGAGATCTGGTCTTCTGGGACTACCGCGATTACGCCCCGACCCGAGTCGGCATCGCGGTGGACAGGACGCAGATGGTGACCAGTGATCCTGGTTCGGGACAGGTTGTCGAGGAGGCGATTCCGACCGCGTCCGACGTCCGGGTCAAGCGGGTGCTGAAGGGGAGTTCGTGACCAGCGCGGAGGCGGAGGCGACCGGAACCACCGATCCCGGGACCGGGGACGGTGGAACCGCGAGTGATGCCTCCGCGTCCGCGGTGACGCCCTGGACGAGGCCGAGCCAGCAGCGCGCGCGCCCGGCTTCTGCACAGGGTCAGCAGCCCGGGATGGTGTCGCCGAGTGCGAACAGCCAAGTGCAGCAGGGGAATTCGGATCCGAATTCACCCGGAAATGTGAATTCGAACGGGCAGGCCGTAGCGCCCGGACAGAACGGCGCGACCGCGAGTTCGGCAACCACTGCCGCGGCACAGGGACAGAGCGCGGCCGCCCAGGGCGTGTCCGCGACCGGCAAGAGCGCCGCGCCGACCACTTCCGGGGCGGGCCAGGGTGGCGCGGCGGAGTCCGCCGCGACGACTGCCGCGAGTTCGGCGCAGCCCGGCAGTATGCCGTCGCAGTGGGCGCAGCCCCGGCCCGCTCGGCAGGGCAGCGGCAACAACACCTCGCCCAATGGTTCGGATCTGCTCACGCAGCTTGCGCCCGCGGCGACGATGGTCGCATCCATGCTCCCCACGATCGCGTCCGCGCTGAGCGGGCTCGGCGGATCCGGTGGCAGCGGAACGGGCAGCAGCGGAACGACCGACGGAACGGGCGCTACCGGCAGCAGCGGATCGGATGCCGAGAACGCTCAGAACGCGCTGAACCAGCTCGACGGCACCTACGGCAGCGGCGACACCAGTTCCCCGCAGACCCAGTCCGTGCAGAATCAAGTCGATACCAGCGGTAGTGGGTCCGGAATGTCGGCGCTGAACACTGCACAGCAATATCAGCAGAATGCCGGTACCGCGTACAACAACCTCGACACCGAACTCGCCTCCTTTCTCGAATACCTTGCCGGAAACCAGTCCGTCGATCGGGGTGCCCTCAGTCAAGTCATCAACAACACCAACAGTCAGTTGAGCCAACTCGGTTCCGCCGCGTACACCAGAGACGGCGAAATAAAGGTTCATCAGATCCTCGTCTCGGCGTTGACCAATGCTTTGAAGATCGTCGGCAACAGTAACGCCAACGCCAACGCGATCGCCGTCGAGATCAACCGGCTCACCGACCAGTACCTCTACAACCTCGTCGGAGTGAACTACCCTGCGGCGGAGGGGATATCCGGGTCCAGCACGGGATCTTCGTCCGCCGCGCAGAAAGCGATTTCCATCGCGCTGTCGGAACAGGGAAAACCCTACGTATACGGCGCCGAGGGTCCTTACGCATTCGACTGTTCCGGCCTCACTCAGTACGCGGCGGCTTCGGCCGGTGCGCAGATTCCCCGTACGGCCGCGCAGCAATATCAGCAACTACCCAAGGTCAACGCGTCCGATATCCAGCCCGGTGACCTGATCTTCCCGGCGGCCGAATTCAACAACGGCAGCCCCACGCACGTCATGATGTACATCGGCAACGGGCAATGCATCGAGGCGCCGCATACCGGGGCGACCGTTCGGGTGGTGGGCCTGCCCAGCAGCTTCGCTGCCAGCCGGTGGACTTGATGCGCGTGCACGATTCCCAGGGGTGGGAATCCATGACAATAAGGGGGTCCGATGGAAGTTTCGCGTGTGGTCGACTGCTCCATGACGCGGTTTGCCCCTGTACCAGGTAGGTGATCTCGAATGGGGTTCTGGAGTGTCGTCGGGGATGTCGCCAAGGGCATAGCGACCGCTGCCGCACCTATCGCTGCTGTCGCACTGATCGCCAATCCGGCTGGCCTGGGGCTCCTTGCCACAGCGGGTATTGCCGCTGGTGCGGCTGGGCTGGTCGGTGGGGGGTGGACGTGGGCGCAGTCCGGCAGTTTCAACGAGGGGGCGAAAGCCTTCGTGATAGACGGCGCTCTCGGCGGGATCGGAGGAGGTCTGCTCGGCGCAGCGGCTCGTAGTGTCATGCCTGGGGCTTCAGCTCTGGCGACTGCGGTGGGGACTTCGAGGAACGTGGGGGCGGCCCTCGAAGGTGCGAGTGCTGGTGCCGGGATCGCGACCGCATTCAACGCGGACAGTCATGCCTCGGCCCCATCCGTATCCATGCCGAAGACCTTGCCGACCCGTCTGGCGGGCACGGACACCTCCAAGGGCACTGTTCCATTCAGCGGCAGCGATAGCCAGGCACAGCTGATATACGACAAGTACGGATTAGCTCAGTACCCCACATCCGGTGCGGTCAAGATCAAGCAGGCTGACGGTAAAATGGTTAATTCATGACCAGCATGCCGCCGCTTCTGATCCCGGACTGGGATTCTCCGGAATGGAAGAAGTACAGCAGCCTCAAGACGCTCGACATCTCGACTTCCGTAAAAAAATACCTCGACGATGATTATGTTGCCAACATAACCAACATGTGGCTGAAATTTGGTGACGGCAAAAGAAATTCGTTGCCGAAGACCATGGATGTCCCGCAGGTGAAGCAGACGGAAATATCGAGCGAGGCGGGCGGCAACTACATGGCGGTGGCTGCGCAGCTCAAGCAGTCATATGAAACCTTGCTGAGTACGCTGAACGCGGTGGCCAAGGACGTGGGGGATGCTGCGGACAAGTTGCAAAAATACCAGGACGCCATCGGTACCGACATCACCAAACTCAGTGATCTGGCTGCGACTCCTCCGGGCGACGGCCAGGATGAGAATACCCATATCCTGACATTCACGTCGTCCGGCCTGAAGCAGATGGAAACGGATATCAACAAGGCTACCGATGCGATGAACGGTAAAGGTAGCGATGTCAACGACCAGACCAAGAAACTCCAAGATCTGACAGATAAATACAATACGCTGGATGGCAAGTACCAGGACCTGCTGGATAAATACAATGCACTGCTGAAGGGTGGGGCGAGCGGCTCGAGTGGAGCATCCGGCAGTTACGACCCCGGGGCTCTCGGTAACAACACCGGCGCATCCGGTGCGAGCGGGTCCTCCGATATCTCCTGGAATCCGCCCGACCTGAGTGGGGCGAGCGGCTCGAGCGACGCCAGCGGCGTCACCGGTTCGAGCGACCCCAGCAACGTCAGCGGCTCCACCGGCTCCACGGACCCCGGGAGTTCCTCCTCGACCGACCCGGGTTCGGTGGGCAGCAGTGACACCGGTTCCTCGGGGCTTTCCGACATCTCGAGCATGCTGGGTCCGATGATGGAAATGATGCAGATGCAGTCGATGATGCGGAACCAATCCGATCAGAATCCCAACAATCAGCTTCAGCAGCCATATCCGCCCGGCTACCAGCAGGGGGCCCCGGCCCAGGCTGCCCCGGCGCAGGCCGCACCGGCGGCTCCTGCCCAGGCTCCCGCGCAAACCGCTCCGAACGGTCCGGGAACCACCGCTCCGCCCGCCGGGCCCCCGGCTCGTATACCGGGCGCCGACGGTCTCGTGGACTACACATTCCCGGACGGCCGCGTCCAGAAGGTGTCCCCGGTGGTCGCGAACGCGCTGGACGCGGCGTTCGCGAATCAGGCCGGTACCGATGCGCAGGCCGCTTATGCACAGGGTGCGAACACCCCGGCGAAGTGGAGCGATCCCAAGCAGATCGGCGATCGCGTGGATCCGAGCCAGCTGATGACCGGCGACGTCGCCACCTGGGACAGCAACCACACGGCGATCGTGATCGTGTGGGGTTCGGCCCAGGGCGGCGGTTCGGGCTCGAGCGACGGTTCCGGTCAGGACGGCAGCCTGCAGGTGATCGTCGACGGTCAGCAGAAGGACTTCACGCCCCAGATTTCCGGTAAGGCAGGCGATTTCGGCAATTTCTCCGGATTCGCCCATCCGCACGGCATCGAGGCGAGCGCGTCGAACGACGGGAGCGGGGCACATGCGCTCCCGGCCACCGGCGACCCGACCGGCGGGCAGACGCCACAGCCCGCCGCGGCAGCGCCGGGCAGCTGATCGTGCGCCGAAGGTGAGAGGAGGCAGATGTGGAGTCGTTGAATGTCGACCCGGCGGAACTCGTCACGGTGGCGTCGAACCTCGCCGATCTGGCGCAGACCACCGGGCAGGGACTGCCGACGGGCTGGGTGCAGCCCGCGGGCGCGGACCACATCTCCGGCGGTTTCGTGCCGGGCGCGAATTCTCAGGCCGCCCAGCTGTTCAACGGCACACAGGGCGTTCTGCACCTGGTGCATCAGCATGCGCACAAGACCGGCTCCGCGGCCGCCGATTACACCCGGGCCGACGATACGGGTGCGCGAATGGTCGGGGGCAGCGGTCGTGATGTGCTCACCAATCCGGTCGCCGAACCGTCGACGCCGACCGCCCGGCAAGCACCGACGTACAACCTGCCGACCGCGGGCGCCGAGATCGACCCGCTGACCTTCGCGCAGCAGCTGCGGTCCGGTCCGGGCACCGGACCGGCTGCCACCTTCGCGGGGAATATCCGCAGTTACCTCGATGGTTCGCATCGCACCGCGATCGAGGGCGTGGATCAGGCCGCTCAGGCGTTGCGGAGCTGGACGCCCGTCGGAACCGAGGCGGCGGCCCAGCTGAACGAGCACCGCAACTGGCTGGATCAGCTGGGCACCTACCTGGGCAAGCTGGCCGACGGGATCGACACCTACACTTCGGCTTTCGATACCGCGAAGGCCAAACACCCCACCCCCGAGGAGATCATCGCCGCGCGCAAGGAATTGCTGGCCGCGATGCGATCCAAGAACGAAGCCGGCGTAGCGGATGCGCTGGCCAAGACGCAGGAGCAGAACGCCCGATCCGCCGAGGCTATCGCGGGCTATTCAACAGCTGTCAATTCCGGTAGCGCGCAGAGTAATTCGGGCAGCGGCTCGGGTGACAGCAGCGGTAGCAGCTCGGGTGACAGCAGCTCCGGTAGCAGCTCGAGCGACAGCAGTCAGATGATGAGCACGTTGGCGAGTCTGCTGCCGACGATGATGAGTTCGATGATGTCGAACGGCATGAACGGGATGAACCAGAACGCCGATCAGAATTCGATCGGCGATCTGGCCGACTATGCCGGTGATTACGGCGGACTCGAGGGCGGTGGCGGCGGCGTGCCGATCGGCGATATCGCCAATGCGGTTGATTCCGGGGCCAATTCCGCCTTCCAGGTGGCCTCGATGCCGATGGTGGCTGCCGCGGCGAAACTCACCGGTTCACCGACCATGGCCCGAGCGCCGGTGATCGAGTCGCTGGACACGGCGGCGGCCACGGCGAGCCGGGCCGCCGGCGGCAGCTCGCCGTACATGCCGTACATGCCGATGACGCCCGGTATGAACGGGGCCGGCGGCAACCAGGACCGCAACCGTGTGGTGGCGTGGCATCCCGATCGGCTGATGTACGTCGACGACACTCCGCACACCGAGCAGGTCATCGGCGAGAAGCCGACGATCGCCCCGACCGTGACACCCCCCACGCCCTCGAACTCCCAGACCCCGAGTCAATCCGGAGGCACAGCATGAACGATATCCACCCCGACGTGCAGGCCGCACTCGATGCGGCGCGCGAACTGCGGCACAAGATCGCCGATCTGCGGGAGCGGATCGACGCCATTACCGCGCGCCGTCCCTCGCCCAGCGGTGCGGTCATTCCGGAGGTCGATGCGATGGGCCGGTTGACCTCGCTCTATCTGGCGCCGGGCACCGTCGATCGGTTCGAGTCCGGCGAACTGATCACCGAGATCATGGCGGCGATCCGGGACAGTACCGCCGATGCCGCCCGCCAGTACGAGCAGCTCATGGACCGGGATCCGTGGGGTGAGGACAGCGATTCGGACGCGGAATCCGATGCGGCGGAGCTCGTCTTGTGAGCGAGCCGGGCGCAGTAACCGTCGCCGATACCGTGCGGTGGTTGCACGAGGAGGGGTTGGTCCGGCTGGCCGGGGTGGCGGATGGCCGCACGGGCCCGATCGCCGCCTACACCGTCGAGGTCGCCACGGGAATGGTCTCCGCCCATCCCGTGACCGGCGCCGGTCTCGGCTCGGATGTGACGACCCTCGCCGCCGATGATCTGCCATTTCCCAGCGGCACACCGAAGCGGTTGGTCATCGCCGGGGTCACCGCTGCCGAGTCGGTACTGGTCCTGGATCTGTCCTGCTCGCTGGCCATTTCGATCAACGGTGACCGGCCGGAGACCGCGGCCCGCTCGTGGGCGATGCAGCTGCTGCTGAATCCGGACGTCACCCTCACGACCAACAGCGCCGCGGTGGCGATCAAGGCCGGTTCGCGCTTCCGGCAGAGTTTCATTCCCGGCAGCGGCGCGACGATCATCCAGATCGATGACAAGAACCCGCCGATCACCACCGTCACGCTCAACGCGTCGATCGATGGCCCGGATCACCTCGACATCACCTCGGACGGGGGAGGCGAGATGTATCTGGGAGCCCGGTTCTGGCAATTGCGTCAGGTCATGATCATCGACGACGATGCCTGGGCCGCGCTCGACGAGCGATTGACGGGTCCGCGGCCGGGCGCATCACAGGATTCCGGCTTCGGGATGGAACCCGGTCCCGCCGTACGTTTTTAGGAGCAGTCGATGACCGAAACCCCTGCCGTGGACCAAGCCGACGACGTCGGAGACGCGGCGCCGAACTGGCGGACCATGACCTACGAGGTGTTCAATCCCGACCACAGCGTCGGCGTCGCCTGCGGGCGGGACGGCGAGATCGTCGGACTGCACATCACCGACGACGCCCGCGACAACGGGGATGCCTGGCTGGCCACGGAGATCGTCCGGCTCGCGCGGCTGGCACATCAGAAATCGCGGGTGGGTCTGCGGGCGGAGATGGAATTCAACGGCACCCGCCCCTACACCATCGACTCGTTCGATCTGCCCACCGAATCCGCCTACCGCGCAATGGAAGCCGCCGAATTCGGCGCCACTTCCGCCAATCGCGACCCGAGATAGGACACGGCATGCCGGACGATCTGAACATCAACCCCGCCGAGGCGATCGCGACCTCCGGCCGACACCACCACGCGGTCACCTCGTTCACCGGCCAGGTCCGCGAGATCGCCGACGGCTTCACGGTGACAGGCAGTGGGCGCTCGCCGCTCGACCGGCGGTTGCGTGCGATTCCGGCCGATATGCGGCGATGGTTCGGCAGTGCCATCGATTCCGCGAAGGGCGGCACCGACGCCGGTTACGACCAGGCCCGCTACGCCAGCACCAGCATCGCCGACGCCGATGCCGCGGGGGGCGCGCAGGTGCACGGCTAGGGTCCGGACTACGCATGGACGCGGACAGCGACAGCCCGTACTGGAATGCCATCGTCGGCGACAACTGGCCGTCGATCTCGCCGTCGGACTGGGGAAACCTGGAGATGGTGGCGCGCAACGGGGCTGCCGCGCTGGATCCCGCCGAGGCCGAGCGCGCCCGCCGTGCCTTCGACGATGCGGTGCCGAGCAGTGTGGGGCTGCAACCGGTGAAGGATCACATGCTGGCCCAGAAGGCGACGCTGGACCGGTTCGTCGATGCCCTGGTGGCCGCGGCGGACACCTTCCGCGACATCTCCGCGATCGTCTACTGGACTCGCCATCGGATTCACGACATCGTCGAGCAGGCCACGGCCGAGATCCGCGAAGTAATCGCAGAATCCTCCGACGAGAAGAACAAAGATCCCGAGGCCGAACGTGAGCGGATCGCCGCCATCATCGGCGATGCCCGGGACGACGTCGCCAAGGCGATGTCGCGCGCGTTGAATTCGGTTGGCCCACAAGGGTTACCAGAGCTCGCGGTACTGGCCGAGCTGCTGGGGCAGCGCGATCCCTGGGCTACCGCGCACCATCGGTCCAGTGGTGGTCCCGACACGGGCGCAGCCCCGCGGACCTCCGGGGCAGGGCACCGATTCGACGACACCGGTCCCGGCAGGGTCGGGCTGTCGCGCGATGGCAGTGCGCCGTCGGTCCCGGCGCTGCGGGCTCTGGAGAATTTCTTCAATCGGTTCGGGTTGCAGTCACCCGTGTCGGTCCTGCCGAATGCGGCGGGGCAGCTGTCGAATGTTCCGGGAGATGGTGTCGCACAACCGAATCAGTCGTGGGCGCCGCAAATTCCGGCGCCCGCGCCGTCCTACGGCGATACGACGAGCGGCGCTCCGGTCGAATCGTTCGTGCCGGGGACCGTGTCCTCCGGGGCCGGGCAGTCGTTCGGTGATTCGGATGTTCCGATGACCTCGGATCCCGGCGAGGCGTATTCGAGCCCGGCGCCGGTTTCCGGGGCGGCAACCGATTCGGGCGGATATCACCCCGACGATGCTGTGCCGGTGGCGAATTCGTCAGTGGATCCCGGGTCCTCGCCCGGGACGCCCGCGGCGGCCGAGAGCGGTTCGGACGAAACGTCCGGCGCGGCAGCGGGGCTGCTGGGGCCCGGCATGATCGGTGCGATGGGATCCTCGGTGGTGGTTCCGCAACAGGTCGTTTCGTCGTCCGCTGCCGCCGCGTCGCCCATGGCGGCGAATCACGCGGGCGCGAGCACACCGGAGTCGAAGATTTCGGCGGACGTCAGAGCCGGTGCGGCTCCGCGGGTTTCGGCGACACCGAGCGGATCGCCCCCTGGTGCTACGACGCCGGGAACCACCGCCTCGGGTGGTCCGGCGCAAGCCGTCGGCGCGCCGGGCGTAACGGCGGCACAGGCCAAGGGGCAGGCCACGACTCGGCACGGTACGCGCGACGGTGACACCCCGGATGCCGGCGGCGACGAGGCCGCCGACAACTCCGCGGATGCCCAGGGCAGCAACCACATCGTGCGTGACGCGGTGGGGGCCGCGATGCTGGCCGCGGCCGCACCGGCATTCGTGCTGGGCGAGCGGGTCGACGGCGATCTGGTGCTGGCGCGGTCCCTGCTGTCCAGCCTGCTGGCGGTTACCGAGTCCGTCACCGTGGGCCTGAGCTGCGCGGTGTCGCTGATGCGGCATCCGGGCGGGGTTGCCGCATTCGTGACCACCGCCGAGGGACGGGGCTGGCTGCCCGCGGGTGTATTCCTCCCGCGTGAGATGTCGACACCGTGGGTGTGGTCCGTCGCGGATGGTTCGGCGTGGGAAGGGATCTCGGATCCGGCCCGGGTGCTGGCGGAGTTCGCCGCCGCCTGGGGCGGGAGAACGGGCGCCCGGCTCTCGGCGCTGGTCTCGTCGCAGCCGATCGACGACGAACTGCACCGCCAGTTGCCCGGTGTACCTGCCGAGGGTTCCGTTGCCGCGGCGCCGGTCATGGATTTCTCCTGTCCCGCAGCGGGTTTGGCGGATCGATTGGAACTGGTGGGCGCACCGCATCTGCTGGAGCGGGTGACCGCGGTGCCCGCCGAGCGAATCGCCTCCCGCTGTGTCGAACTCGCGGCCGATGCCCATGCGCGGGTCGCGAAACTGGGCTCGGGCGTCGCGTCGTCGTTGGGCGCCGCCACCCTGCGCGAGCGGATTCTGCAGGCGATCCGGCAGGGCCGGTCCGTGCCGGACGAATGGTGGTCGGAGTTGCGCGACGTCGACGATCTGATCGTGGCCTCGATGCTGTCGTCGCGGGCGGACGTTTCGCGAGTTCCCTTGGGGGAGTTGCGGTCCGAGTCGACGGACGGGCAGTCGGCGTCGGCGCTGCGAGCGATGCTCTTCGAGCGTCGCTGCGACGAATTGGTGCTGTTGTCCTCGGCGGCGGAGCCGAACCGTCAGCTCTTGCGGGATGCGGTCTACGCGCACGGTCAATTGCTCGATCACCCCGGCTTCACGCCGTCGCCGACAGCGGCGGAGACTGTCCAGCGTCGGCCCACGATCACCGCGGGCCCTGGATGACAGCGATTCCCGTTTCGCGGCGCGGCATGCCCGCAGCGACCATACCGAAACCCCTTCTCCCCCTGCCTGCCCGACAGTGGGAAGAGTAGATACTCGAATACGACGGAAAACTACGAGCGAGAATGCGGTGGTGCCCGGTGAGCTCAACCGCTACCGTAAAACATTACCGAACGGTCGACCTGAACAGTCATTGTCCGCCCGCGGCTTCGCCCGGGCTGAGGGATCTCATCGATACCGCTGGAGAAGCTATCCAGACCTCGGTCGACCTGCTGGGTTCGGGACATGCCGAGGAGGCCCCGGACCTCGTGAAGCTGCTGAACGACAAGAAGCTGGCGACGGTGAGCGGGGGAGCGGCCAAGATGGTCGACGACTATTCGACCAAAATGACCGATATCGACGATATAAAGTCCAAGATCCATGAACAGGACGCGGGCGTCAAATCCTCCGCATACGAGACCGGCGGTATCGCGGCGGACACCTGGTCGGAAATCAAGAAGACAATCGACCAGCTCACCGGCACATTGGATTCCGCGCACGACTGGGAACCGGCCGAGGGCGCCACATATCTCTCCGCCAGCAGGGAAGCGCCGCTGACCAAGGCTGTCCTTTCCGCCGTGGTCTCCGTCCACGACGAGGTCCAGCTCGCCAACGATCAGGTCCAGTCGCAGGCCGACAAGGTCGGCGGTTCCGAGACTCCCTACGTTCCTTCCTCCTACAGCGGCGGAAACTCCGGATCCAGCGGCTATGTTCCTGTCGACAGCTCGGGGGGCTACGACAGCAAATACACTCAGCCGGTGAGCAGCTCGGGTGGCGGCACGGCGCACCATCGGCTCGACAAATCTCAGCTCGAGGAATACATCGGCAAGGCATTGGATGCCCTGGGTATCACCGATCCCGCGGCGCGGGAGAAATGGACCGAAGGTTATCTGACCCTGATCGAACGCGAATCCGGCGGCGATGTCGGGGCCATCAACCTGTCTGATTCGAATGCCGCGGCCGGACACCCTTCACAGGGGCTCACGCAGACGATTCCCAGTACATTCGAGGCATACCACGTCGCTGGTACGTCCAGTTCCATCACCGACCCGACCGCCAATATCGCGGCCAGCATGAATTATGTGATGCACCGATACGACGTGTCCCGAGACGGCGCGAACCTCATGAGCAATGTCCAGCAGGCGGATGCCAGCCGGTCCGCGAAGGGTTACTGATCCCGCCCGGTACCGGTGCCACGGCGTCCGAGGCGATACTCGCGTTCGAGCACCGGCGCGCCGCGGTCGTGATGAATCGTTATGCGCAGCAACCCCGGATCGGCGGCGGCATCGACCCATACCTCCCATTTGGCGTAGGTGTGCGGCGATTGCGGCGTGCGGGTCAACAACAGTGCCGCATTCGCGCTGATCCGGGACATGTCGTCGTAACCGTCGAGCATCGAGGACAGCACCCGGCGCAAGGCTGGCCCGAACGTTGCGCGATCGGCGTTCGGGGCGGGCATGACGGTCAGCAGTTGCTCGCGGTTCGAAGCGCCGTCGCTGGTGAGAACCAGATACGTCGCGTCTCCTCGCTCACCTGACAGAGTGATCTCCGTGTGGCTGATGCCGTCCCTGCTGCCCTGTCGCAGTCGAGGGCGCGCGCCCAGCAGATCGACCAAAGTCGTTGTCACCGTATCGATCATGCCGTGGACCGGGCCATCGGTCCTATCGCCGGGCCGGTTCGCGACCGGATCGTCGTCACCGACTCCCTCGACGTCGTCCGGCCTGTCGAAACCGCGTGCCAGCCAAGGCATCGCGACCTCCGGTCCCGATGCCAGCAGGCGCAGTTCCTGCCAGCCCGCGGCATTCGGATCGGTGGCGATCCGGGCGAGGATCGCATCGTAATTCTTGCTCGCTCGTCGCGCGATAGCGCGTCGCTCCCCGGGAGTGAGCGGGCGATTGCGCCGATCCTGCAGCGTGTCGGCGGCTTTCGGCTGCTTCGCCCATTCGCCGTTCGCGGTGCGGTGGTTGTCGTAGTAGGTCTCGTAGGTCTCGCCGTCGACGCCGAGTACCCGCACTGCCTCGATTCGCACTCTCGCGTCGGCCGATTCGAGTTCCGCGACGGTGGCCGCCGATCCCGGGACGGCATCGTCGTGCGCCTGTGCCGGGGTCAGCACCCGCCGGTCTCCGGAGAGCCGACCCTCCACATAGCGCATGACGGTTCGGTGTTTGGAGACGTGCGGCTGTACCGCGATGACATCCAGTTCCACGGTGAAGTGGGCGCCGGTGAATCGTGAGAGAGTCGCGCCGACCCCTCGCGTGTTGGTCAATGTCTGTTCCAGGAGCACGTTGCACCGCAGGGCGATCGCATGATCGATGGCCTTTTGCTGGAGCTGCCAAGCAAAATCCATGAGCAGGCCGGTGGCCGTGTCATCGAGGGCCATCAATTCCTCGTAGCGCGGGTGGAAACGCAGGAAGGTATCGATCGTGCCGATGTAGACCACGCCACCTCGCCGCGCGAAGTCCTGAACGATCGACGGCAGCACCGTCGATTTGGCCGCGCCGGGCTGCCCGCCGAGCACTCGCAGTACCGGATCCGGCAAGCCGATCAGGAACTCCTGATCGTCGAGGACTCTGATGTCAGCTCTACCGGGGACCTCTTCGCCGAAAACAGCGGGGATCACCTTCTCGCGGAAAGTGGCCTCCGCTTGGTCGTCGGCCACTTCATACCGTTCGGGCGCCAAGACATCGGTATCCGGTTCGCTTGCCGGCGACTTCGGATGCGCCTCGCCTTTTTCGCCTCCCGAGCTCGCCGGGGCCGCGGCGGAGGATTCACCGCCGGACTGGGACCAGGGTGTTGTGCCTTCGCGCGGCGGACTGGACTGCTCCAGGGGAGAGACGGGTTGTTCGAGCAGTTGCTCGAGCTCTGCGGGTTCCGTATCGGCTGCTTCGGGCTTGGCCGGAGCGGTGCCGGGAGCGGCTGTGCCCCAAGGTGTTCCGTTGTTGTCGAGGAAGCCCAAGTGCGGATCGGCGGCCAGACCGTGTTCGGCGCCGAACCGGGGCGCCCGTTCTCGTCGCTTGTCGCGGAGGCCGAGCTCGACCGCTGGGTCGGCGGCATTGCGGAGGGACACCATCGGTCCCGGGGGCCGTTCGCGAGAACCTCCGGGGGCGGCTCGATTCCCGAGTTCGCTTGCGGCGTCGAGTGGTCCGGCATCGTGCCCGCGCGGTGCGATCCGCACCAGCACGCCGGTGATGTTGTCGTGCCCGCCGTTGGCGAGGGCTTGCCCTTCGAGAGCCCGCACCGCGGAGAGGAGACTTCCGGACTCCTCCCAGGAACGCCGGACGATATCGGCGAGCGACTCGGCCTCGAAGGTGTCGTTCCACATTCCGTCAGTGCACAGCAACAGGAAATCCCCGGGCGGCAAGGGAATTGTCTTCGCGTGGGACTCTTCTGCGGACGGGATGCTCAGCGATCGCGAGATCATGTGCGCCCGCGGGTCCCGCATGGCTTCTGCTTCTGACATGCCCAGTCGTCGCATCAGCATCGTCAGCATCGAGTCGTCCTCGGTGACCCGTTCCGAATCGCCGGGTCGGAGCGAGAGCCGGTATCCCCGACTGTCACCCTCCCAATCCAGCGTCGCCTGCCCTCGCTCCGGCTCGACCACTGCCGAGACGATCGTGCAGTCCGGGTATTCCTCCTCGGGCAGGTCGGCGAACTCGGGCAATGTGGCCAGGGCCCGAACCGCGTTCTTGGCGGCGGCCGTGCCGCGCTGCGCGATTTCCACCGGGTCGAATCGTCCGGTGGCGCGCACGGCCGGGGCGGTCAGGGCTGCCACCATGTCGTCACGAGCCGCGTCCGCGGCCGCTCGCGCGGCGCGATGTGCCTGGGCCGAGGACGACCGGCCGTCGCATACGACGGCTACCTGCACCGGTGTACCGGCGACGTCGACCACTCCGGTCGCGAACGCGTCCTCGTTGGTCTCGTGCCGCAAGCCGACATCGCTCACCGCGGCAAGTGAGCCCCCATCATCCTGCTCGACGTGCGGGTCCGGC
This sequence comes from Nocardia miyunensis NBRC 108239, assembly GCF_001613065.1. GTDB lineage: Bacteria > Actinomycetota > Actinomycetes > Mycobacteriales > Mycobacteriaceae > Nocardia > Nocardia miyunensis. The sequence continues at coordinate 44,123 of NZ_BDBQ01000045.1, read as the reverse complement.
CCCGACTGACGGCCGTGAGCCGGTTCCGGGTTCGATTGTTCTGGTGCAGAGGATGTTTCGGACTGTGCGGCGCGGTCGTCGGGTGCCGTGGGCGCTTGCGGAGGTTGTGGCGCTGCCGGGGCCTGCGGCTCGGGCCACGTCACTTGCGTTTGCGGCGGCACTTCATGCACTGCCGCTTGTCCGGGCCCGGCCGGGATTCCGTGTACCGCGATCAATGCCGCGGCCAAGTCGTGGAATTCACGTCCGGCGGCCCGGAAAGCGGTGACGACCGCCGCTGCCGTCCGGTCCATCTCGCCTGCCGCGGCGGCATTGTGCACCAACCACGCCGCCGTTGTTGTGAAGTTGTCTCTCAGCAGCCGCAGGCGTCCCGGGGTGACCATCCCATCGGGTGTCTGCACGCACGACAGGAAGTCCTCCAACAGTCCGACGACACGGATCAGCTTCCCGTAGTGCTCGGTGGTTGCGCGTACATCGGCCGCGTTGCGCGGGTCCGCTTCGTCCACGTCGAACCCGGCCTGGACCATCTGCTGGGTAGCTCCTTCCCACACCTGAAGCAACTGGCGTTGATCGACCCCCGTGACCAGGTCTGTGTCGCGGGCCCGCACTTGTGGGCCGGTGGGCGCTGCCTGGAGCTCCTTCGCGATTGCGGCGAGGGCGCGGTTCGTATCCCGAAGCGAGGTCTCTGCCAGCGGTGCGAGCGCAAAATCCACGGCGTGCACGAAGTCCATCAGGAGGTTGAGCTGCTCCGCGGTGCCCGGCGCATGCGCACCTTGTTGTACGGCCAGCAGCTCATTCAACAGGGCGAGGGGTTGTTCCAGCTCATGCTGTGCCACCACGGCGTGAGCCTGGTCGGCCGTCACGTGTGCCAATTCCGTCGCGACCGCGTTCCGGACCGCCCGCAGGTTGTCGAGGTCGACAGCCGGTTCCGGTGGGATGGTGGGCGAGTTCTGTTGCGGTGCACCATTGTTGGAGGCTCGAGGTTTCGGCGCGTCCCAGGGGATGCCGTCCCGATTGTGGAAGGCGACGCCGCCCTCGGGAATTCCCGCGAATCCGGCCGCCCCGAATCGTCGGTGGTTCTTGGGCTGCGGAAGGTCGAGTGCTGCGCGCTGGTCGAAATGGTGGAACTGCGTTGTCGGGCCGGGGGGCGGATCGTGGGGGGCGGCGGCGCGGGGTGCTGTCGCTCGGATTTCGCGGTCGAAGCGGCTCTGCCAGTCTTCGTCGGATTCGTTGTTCGGGGCTGGATATTTCGCGCCCACGGCAAGATCGTCCAGCCGTAGCGACAGATTGTCCAGGTAGCTGTCGACGACCTCCGTTCTACCGCCGCCCAGGCGGCCGAGGCGATTTTCGGACGATTCGGCAGGAAATATCGTCTCGAATCCCGCATCGACGAGGTCGTCGATGCTCACCCGCTTCATCCTTGCGGCAAGATGCAGTTTCAGCAGTCCATCCAGAAGTTCGACGTACTCCGCCATGACCGGATCGGGATTATCCACGTAGAATTGTCTCAGATACGATATTTCCCTCCGCCAATCCCGGTGTGTCGCGATGTCGTGTGGTTCGAAAATTCTCAACTGGTCGGCAATGATTCCGCGAAGCTCCTCCAAGATTTCCATAACCTTGCCGAGCGCAGGGATCGGTGGCGCAGACTCATCTTTTACATTCTTTTCGATGAACCTGAGAATTCGTGTCATCGTCCGGTGCCAGAACTGTTTGTTCAGGTGATCGTAATCTGTCTCCACCTCGCTGACCGCCTGGCGATAGGCCTCGAACTCCGTACGGGAGACGTCGTGTTCAACCCATTCGGGACAGCCGTTTTTCCACTGGACGAAGTGAGTGGTGAACCCCTCTTCCGGCCACATGCCGAACGAATATGAGTTCGTATGGATATTACTGTTGTCGAGCGGGCGGATCCGAAATCGATGCTGGAGCCGCCAGTTCGAGCCCTCATGTCTATCGGGCGGTCCCAGCAACATGTCGCCGAATCCCATTCGGCGACCACCGGGAGTGTGGAAGAACATCGGCCACGCGTCGGACCCACCCGCGCCCGGGACGTCCTTCGCGTCTATGCCGGGCACGTACTCGATGAAAACGACCCGGTCGCCGAGTTCGCCGAATTCACCGGGTTCGCCGAGTTCGCGGAGGCGCACTGTTTCAGGAGCCGGAACGCCTATTTTCCGCAGGGTCTTCGCGCCCAGGTCCTCTCCATCGGCGTGGTCCTCGGTTCGAACCGTCTTCTCGACTGCCCGGTAGTCGTTCTCATAAAAAACCAGAACGACTTTTTCCGACATCGATTCATTGTTCGAATTCTCCTTGAGAACCTTGCGTGATTTTTCGCCCGAGGCTCTGGCCGCGGCCAGTTTCTCGGCGAAAGGTCGCTCATCCGTAAAATCGTTCAGCCATGCGATGTATTCGCTGTCGGCGTAATTCCACAGATGGGGTTCCGGTTCGGCAGGTGTGCCGGACACTCGTCGGACGCTCAGCCGCCCGTCCTCGTCGACCAGCACCTGCCGGTACCGGATGGGCAGCCCCTCTCGGACGGCTCGTTCACGCAGTGTCGGCGCAAGCGCGTCCACCAGTTGCTCCTGCCCCACCAGTGGCGACGCGACGACGATGCACTGCCCCGGCACCTCGCCGATCCCCTCGGCAATCGAGTCTGCGCCTTCGGCCGCCAAGACCTGCCGGGCCGCCAGCATCGCCAGCGCCGTGCGGACTTCACCGACATAGTCCTGAGCAGCCTTGATATGCGGTTTCAGCAGCTCGTAGTACTCTCTGACCTCCGATGTGGGCTTTTCGTCTCCCAGCACCCGCGCCGCCAGGGCGTCGACGACGAGTCGGCGCAGCACCGCCGTGAGCCGACGTTGCTGTAGCGCCTCCAGATCGTCGATCGCCTCTTCGATCTCGGCGGGATTCTTCTGGTGCAGACCGGTGGTGTCCATGCCGAGCAGGCGCGCCGGGCGTAACGCCTCGGCCACGATCTCCGCGGCCTCCTCCTTCGCGGCCTCGAGCGCCCGCAACTCGTTCGGCGCCAGGGCGGAAGGCATGGACGCGGTGCCCCCGGTCGCTGGGCCGACCGTCCGCTGCGATGGTGGGGCGCTCGCGGCATGGGCCGGGTTCTGTTGTGGTGGAGTGCTTTTCGGGCCATTGCGCTGATCGCCGTCCTCGGGAGGATTGCTGTCGGCGGGACGGCCGACTCGGAATCGGGGGGAGACCGGGGCGCGGGGGACGGCGTCGGGGAGGGCGGTCGGGTGGTTGTCGTTGTCGAATGCGAGGACGAAGGCTCGTACGACTCGTCGTGGGTCGCCGTGGGGGAGGTTGTCGTTGGTGTGGGGGTCGGCGTTGATCAGGAATCCGTGGCCGCCGACTTTCTCTCGATTGCCGTCGGGCAGGGTTACCGTTGCCTGGTCCTCGGGGGCGAATTCGACGACCACCGCGACCTGTCTTGCGTGGGGTTGCAGGTGTTGGTCGACCCAGGCGATGATTTCGTCGACGGAGTGGGCGCTGTCCGGGTCGAGCGGGATTTCCTGGAATTGGTTGGGGTCGCCGTTTTCTAGGTGTGGCATCCGGTCTTCGAGACCGTCGCTGCCTACCAGTGGCATGCCCGCCGGGCCGATCTCGGCCGGGGCCGGTTCGCGTACGGCTACGCCGGCGGCGTGCAGATCCTGGAGCATCACCACCGCGCAGTTGTTCCGGCCGGTGTCCGCCGCCTCGGTTGTCGTGCTGGTATCCGGTCGGTCGGTGGAAACATCGTTCGGCTGTGGGGTGACGGTCTCTGCGAATACCTCCGCCGGTGCTTGCTCTCCGGATACACCTTGTGGCGGAGAGGCTTTCGACCCATCCATGCCGGGGGCGGGTTGCGGGCCCCGCCTCCCGGAGCCTGCCCGGGTTCCAGTGGCATGCGCCAGCCTCGGATCCGATGGCGCGGCGCCTGCCGACGGCACGTCGGCGCCACGCGACCCAGCGTGGAAGGACGCCGAGACGGTGTACTTCTGTCGCCACGCACTCTTCGGGTAGCCGAGTTGCCCGGCCCAGCGCTCCGCGGCCGAGTACATCGACTCGGGTGTGGCGTAATCGGCGTCGTCGATGACGGGTATCCCGGCCAGGCGCAGGCCGTGGAGCGTCTCGTATAGCGTGTGGTGCTCCCGCTCGATGAATCCGATGAGCATGGCGGCGACGTCGTCGGGCGATATATCCCCAGGTGCGCTTTCGCCGGAGTTGTACAGCAAAAGGGCAGCGCTGCCCAGCCGGGCGGCAGCGCCGGAGATACCGGCTGCGAGCGGAAAGCCGCGTCGCACAGCCGTTTCCAGGAACCAGGGATCATCCGAGCCGAGATGTTGCAGCACAACTCCGGGGCGCAAGGGCAGTTCCACCACATAGTCGTGGTCGGGGCCGTCGAATCGCAGCGCGGTGGCGGGATCGATCGATCCCTCGTCGTAGAAGGCCAGCACGCGGTAGACCACCGCGTTCCCGTCGGTATCGGTGACTCTCCGGTCACGATCGTGCTCGTCGTATTCGTACAGCGGCAGCGCGTAGCGCAAGGTCGGGTCCTCGGCCCGCAGTTCGGCCTCGAGCGCCGGCACATCGACGCGACCCTGCTCGTCGCGCGGTAGTGCCCGGCCCGAATCCAGCCGTTCCTTGCGTAGCAGGCGCAGGCTCTGGAAGGCCTCCAGCTCACGCCGGGACAACGCCTTGCCGAGCAGTGCGAGATCGTGCAGTAGCAGATGCCGGCGCAGCATCTGGGCATCGCGCTCGGGGCTGTCGGCGGGCTCGTAGACATGGCTGCGGGTGTATTCCGCGAGCGAACTCTCCGCACCGGGCGCGACCCAGTGCTTGACCGCCCGCATGTCGTTCGCCGTGATCGGCGTGCCGGGACGTTCGGCGGCGATCTTGTCGTGGATCGATGCCCGCGCTCGTCGCAGCATCTCCACGTCCATGCCCAGCCTGCGGGCGGTGGCCTCCAAGACGTCGTCCGGCTGGTCCAACAGCCGGGCGAGCCCCTCGTTGAGGGTTGTGCCCGCCGGATTGCCGGACCTCGTGTTGCGGTCGGTGGCGTTGAGCAGCGCCGCGTTCAGTTCCCGCAGATTTCCGTCGGCCAGCAGTTCGTCCAGCGATACGGTCCGCAATACCATGCCGCTCTCGATCTCTTTGTCGGAGTAGAAAGCGTCGTCGATCTGCTCCGGGGTGGCGTCGGGATGCAGTCCGGGCAGCACCACATCGCGTAGCCGCTGCAGCATCCAGCGCGCCACCGCCAGGCTCTGCTCGCGGTTGTAGGACCAGTTCGACAGCGGCACCTCCCGCTGCATGGTCAGGGTTCGCCAGCCTGTCTCGCTCGGCGAGTCGTCGGCCGCGAGCGTGTTCGGGGGCGTCTCCTGTTGGGCGGCAACGGGATTCGCCCCGCCCGGCGGAACGGTGGCCGCGTCCTGTCCGGTGGCGGCTGCGACCCCCGGTGTCGGCGTGGCCGAACCCGCTGCGGGAGGATCTGTCGGCGGGTGCGCGGCTTGCGCTGCGAGCCGTTCCCGTTCGAGCCGCCTCGCGCGGGCGTTCTTGACGTCCTCGGGTGTCGGTTTTCGGCCGGGTGCCGCCGATGTTCCGCTTCGGCCACCGGTGGTGTCCGCGCTCCAGGGTGTGGACGCCCGACCATTCTGGGCCGAGTCCTCCTGTGCCGCAGCAGTTTTGGCATTTTGGGGCGGTGAGCTGGAAGCCGTGGCTCTCGGCTCGGCGGATGCGGCCGGGGAGGGGCCGGGCGGCTTCTGCTTCTGCTGTTCGCGGGGTGGGGCCGCGGCCCATTGGTTGTGGGGATTGTCCGGGTCGTGGTGGAAGGCCACGCCACCGGCGGGGATTCCGGCGAAGCCCGGTCCGCCGACCCGAGGATTGGCGCGTCGGGGGCGTTGTGGGCCGAGCCCCGTCTCGGCCAGGGGATCATGCAAGGACACGGTCGGGCCCGGGGTCGGCGCATTGTGTCCGGGTGCGCCGGGCACCGGCGAGCTAGACGTTTTCGGTTGCGAGCTCGTCGGGTTCGCGGGTTCGGACGGCTGTCCCGGAGGATTGCTCGACGATTGATCGGCCGGGTCCGGCCCGTCGCCGCGGAACTCCGCCCAGACGGTCTTCCCGTCCGGGCGGGCGTCGACACCCCATGCGCTGGCGAGGTTTTCCCATAGACCGAAGGCGTAGCCGTGCTCCTCCAGCAGATCCTCTTCGCTGGCGCCGATGCTTCCCGGCTGCCGGAACGGCAGATTCGGGCTGTGATCGCTGACCTCCACGCGCAGCGTGCCGCCGGTCGTCCGGACGCGGAGGTCCGCATCGCCGGGGGCGTGTCGCAGGACATTCTGCAGTAGCTCCGACACCACCAGGAGCGCGTCGTCGATGTGCTCGGCCGGGACGCCTGCCTCGGTCTCCAACCTGCGCAACCTGTGCCGCGCCGTCCTGGGCGCAATGGGGAGCGTGTCCGGTGAGAAGTGCAGGCTGATGGCGGGATCGGAGTTTTCCAGCGATGGATCCTCGACCCCGCCGCTCTCGGAGAAGCGGAAACCCACCGTCAATCCGGCGGACCGGCCCAGCGTGAAGCCCCACGGCCACTCCAGGTCGTCCAGCGATTCCACGGCGGGCCAGGCCGGGGCCGTGGCACCCGGACGGACCGGCAGGTCCCGGGTAGTGCCGGTCACCTCGATCGATACCCACCGATTGCCTTGCTCCCCATGGATTTCGGCCGTTGCCCGCTGCGGCGCCGGTAGCTGGCGTGCCAGGTCCCAGGCGATCGCGACAGCCAGATCTGCCTGTTCCGGATTCGGCCAGCCGTCCAATACGGGGTGGACCGGTTCGACGGCGGCGGCCACGGTTCGCAGCCCGAAGAATCGAGTGGCGGTCTCGACGAGCCGCACAAGGTCCGGGGGCGCATCCGGTCGTCTGCCGACGCGGCGGAGCTCGTGCAACGGGTCGGCGCTGACCGGCGCCAGCCACTCCGGGCTCGGCTCCTGCGGGCCGAGCGCGGTGAGGAGTTCTTCGAGTTGTGTTGCTGTGCGGCGTAATTCGTCGTGTGGTGGCGCCGGCCTTCCCGCCGTCGCGTCCTGGACGGCGACGTCGTGGGCCACCGAGCGGCCGATCCACGCCGGAACCAGCGCGATGTCCTGCGCGAGCTGCTCGGGGCGAGTACTACGTTCGGCGCGGTCCCGGTCTTCCGCGGCCTTCTCTCGAAGCCGGTCCTCCACCAGCTTGATCGCTTGCCGGACAGCCGCCGGGGAACGCTGGATCAGCTGCGGCGACACTCCGATCAGTTCCGCCAGATCCGCTGTGGCACGGTCGATTTCGTCGGCTCCCCGATCACCGGCGGGCTGATCTTTCGCCGGTGGTTTCGCAGCGTCCGAGGCCATCGGTATCGAGGGCGCCGGGTCCTGTGGCGGTGTGGGGGGCTCAGGCGGGGTTTTCTTGCGCCGCCTACCGGAACCGCCGGCCGACGCCGACGCCCACGGGACCGGGCGAATCGGCACCACCGGCGCTGGTGGCGGCGGCGCCAATTGCCTGGTCGGGATTCGTTCCGGCCCAGGGATTCCGCTCTCGTCGGGGATGCGGCCGGGGTTGGGGTCGTCGGGATTCAGACGTGGAGGGCCCGGGGGTTGCGGAGCGTCCCGGGCGTCCTTGTCCAGGGGAGGGGTGAAGTGGTCGGGTATGACTTTCTGCGGGGGCTCCTTGGCGGGGAGTGCGGGCAGGTGGGTGGGCGGCGACGCGTCGTACTCGGGCAGGGGTGTGTATTCGGCCGGTCGTGTGTTCGCGGGCTTGCCGGGGTCGGCCGTGGGGTCCAACGTCCCGGGTTGCCCGATGCCGGTGACCTCGGCGGGCCGATCCGCCGGAGCCCAGGGCAGTTTCGGCACGATCGGGGTGATCTCGCGATCGGATTCCGGCTCCGGCGGGCCCGAGACACCCGGGATCACGATGTAATCCGACTGGCCGAACCCGATTTCCTCTGGCGCGTCGTCGGGCATCGGAAGGTCCGGCACGCCGTCGAGCGTGGGATTGGCAATGTGACCTGGCACCCGGGTCGCGATCTCGTCGCCCTTCGGGAAGGTGATCTCCTCCGGCGGCACATCGTCGCCCTCGCCGAAGCCGATACCCGGGCGGTCGTTCATGACGGCGGCCGCCTCGGCCCCGCTCAGCGTTCCGGCGGTCAGACCGGGATGTAATGCCTGGGTGCCGCCCGCGTGCGCGAATCCAGCTGTCGGTCCGGGTGAATTCTGTTGTGCGGCAAGCAGAGAAGCGCCGGTGCTGTTCCCCGGCGGGACAGCACCGGCGTGTGGCGTCTGCGTCGTAGCCGTCTGTTGCGGTGTGACTGTAGGCGAATTCGGTGTGTCGGGCTGGGCGTGCGGAGCCGCGGTTTCGCTGGTGGGGTGGGTTGGTGAGGTTGCGGCGGGGTGGGGTGTCGCGGTTTCGCCGGGGGGGTGGGCTGGTGACGTCGCATCCGGGTGGGGTGTCGCGGTTTCGTCGAGAGGATGGGCCGATGACGTCGCGTCCGGCTGGGGCGCCGACGAGATCGGCTGCGCGACAGGGTCGAGCGCGCTGGGTGCGGTATCCCCGGCCGTGGATGTCGCCTCCTGGGCGTCCGGGGTCGACAGGGTCTCGTGTGGTGCGGAACCGTCGGTGAGTGCGTCGGTGTACTCCGGCGCGCTCGCTGCGTCCCGGCTCATCGGTGCCGCCGGGGACTCGCCGTCGAATTGTGTTGTGAGCTGCTGGAATTCGGTGTCGAAATCCAGGTCGAGAGCGGGACGGCGCACGCCGGTCGAAGGACGTTCGAGGACGGCCGCGCCGCGCATGTTGTCGCGCGGCATATCGAGTTCGGGGCGAGCCCCGGATCCCGTCTCCGAATCCAGCTTCACCTGGGGTACCAGCCGTCCGTCCGGATGGACGTTCTGCCGGGTCGCCAGCCCGCCTGGATCCGTCCCCGTGTGTCCGGCCTGATCCACCTCGAACACGATCGCGTAGGTTTTATCGGCGTCCAGATCGTTCAGCCAGTGCCCGACCGCGTCGTCGACCTCCGTGCTCATCTCGAGGATCGGCTGCCCGTTCTCGTCGAGGATCCACTCGACGACCTCGTTGCCGGACACCTTGCGGGCCACGTCGCCGATCCGCTCGTAGATCTCGATCCCGCCCTCGGCATTGCGCGTCACGACGGCGGCATGTGCGCCGGTGCCGCTGCGCTGCACGCCCATCAGCGCGGCCCCGCCCTTGGTCCGCACTTCATCCACGAGGGCCTTCGGCGAGTCGACGCCACCCGGTCGCCAGCCGCCACCCACCGCCTGCGCGGCCTGGCGCCCACCGACGCCGGCGGTGGCCGCGTCATCGCCGAGCGCTGCCGGATCGACCTCGAGTCCGGTCAGCTCGTGAATCTTGTTCACCGCGTACGGAACACAGTGGCTGGGTCCGCCGCCACCGTCGTCCGCGGGCACGAAATGCCCGCCTCCGTCGTCGGCAGACGTCGGACCGTCTCCCTGCCCCGCGTCCGGTCCGGGCGGATTCTCGTCGCCGGGTGTTGAATGATCCTGCGGGACACTGTGTTCCGATGGTCCGCCGGGTTCGCCGCCGTGCTCGGAGGCGGTCGGGCCGTCGTGGCCGCCGTCGACCTGACCGCCGTCCCCCGCGCCGTGGGATCCGGTCGTCTGCGAGGACTCCGCGGCGCCGGGTTCGGCCTTCACCGGAGCGCTGTCGGGGTGTGTGACGCCGCTGTCGGCGTGTGCGGTCGGCGCCTCCAACGGCGCCGGGGGTCCGGCCCCATCCGCGTTCGCCTGCACGGTGATCCGCTCGGGCAGACCGGATCGGCCCGCCGGTGAGCCATGTCCCGGCGACCCCGCGAGATCGGTGGTGGCGACCACCCTGCGGGTCCCCTGGCCGCCGACGTGCGCCGACCCGCCACCGCCGTGCGTCACCGGAGACCCCTCACCACGCCATGGCGCCGAGGACGTCGGCGACGACGGACGCGTCGAACCGGGTTGTCCGCCAGTGTCCTTCGATGATCCGGCGGATCCGCTGTCTCCCGAATCCCCCTGTTGCCGTAGATATTCGGCGATCTGCTGATGGAGGTCGCCGGAGCCCTTGCCGTCGACGAATTCGGCGAGGGCGTCGGCTTCCGGCCCGGCCGGAAGATCCTCGGCGACCTTGCGCGCGATCTCGTCGCCCATGGCCATCATCTCGGGGGTGAGACCGTCCGGCCGCGGCACCTGACCGTCACCGGTGACCTGCGGGTCCCTCGCGGATACCACGGGATCGGTCGGCACCCCCGCCCCGGACTCCGCTCCGGCCCGCGGCACCGCCGTCGCCGCCGCGCGCCCGGTCCGCATGGCAGCCCCTGCGGCGCTGATGTATCCGGCGCCGGCCCCGGCCAGCGCCATCTCGGCCAGATTCGAACTCCGGAGCGGCTGCCCGGTCAGCACCGCGGCGGTCACCCCACCCGCCACTCCACCGGCCGCACCGCCCGCGGCGCCCGCGATCACCGTGCCGAGAACATGCCCGCCGACTCGCAGGAACTTCGACGCGGAATTCGCGCCGATCCGGCTCACCGCCGGTGCCACCACCCGGCCGACCTCGGCCCCGACCAGACCGCCGGCCGCACCGGCGGCGGTCGCCACCCCGGCCGAATTCCAGTCGATCGATGTCCGGTGTCCCTGCACGATCTGCGCGACCTGTGCTCCCACGTTGACCGCGCCACCGGTCAGTGCGCCCAGCCCCACGCCGCGCACCACCAGCGACAGATGCGGATGCTCGACCGCGAACCGGATCACCTGCTGCCGCAACCACTTCAGCAGATCACGGGCACTCAGCTTCATGGCGGTATCGGCCGCTATCCGGTCGGCGACCGTCTTGGCGGCCATGAAACTCGCGATGTCCACCGCCAGTTGCACCAGCAGGGCGGCTCCCATGCCGATGATCACGTACTGCGTGAACTCCAGTGAGTTGGCCGCCTCGTACAGACGCTCGGCATTGCTGTTGCACAGCGCGATCTGTGACTTCGTATCGGCGATCTGCTGGTCCAGTTGCTTGCGGATCGTCTCGCCGGTGGCTCCCTCGATGGCCGTGGCGGCATGCCCGGCTCGCAGCGTTTCCAGCCGCTGCTGGGTTTCCCCGAGCCGGTGTGCCGCGGCGACCCAGGAGTCGGCGTCGCGGCGCATCGCGTCCGGGTCTCCCACCGGGAGATGCCCGAGCACCATATCCACCAGCCAGGATGGGAACCCCGGCGGAATGTGCACGCTCACAGCGAATTCGACCGCTCGCGCGCCCGCTCGACGACCAGCCGGTGCAGCACCCGCGCCGGAGCGCCCGCGCGCTCGCCGCGCAGTTCGACCTCGGCGAATGCCGCCACCAGCGCGTCGCGCGGGTTGAAGCGCCCCTGCGCGAAGGCCCGGCTGCTCAGCGCTGACCGCCAGCGCCGATAGCCACCGGCGACCCGGGCCAGCGTCTCGGTCCCGTGCCACGGCCCGCTGATGCGGTGATATTCGGTGATCAGCGTCCGCTGCGCGAGTCGGCGCGCCTGCGGACCTGCCGCGTTCTGCGCGATCGCGCCGAAAGCGTAGATCATCGTCGAATACACCGGCCGGGCCTCGAATTCGAGGATGGATTCACCGGATTGTGTTGTCGTACGGAGCTTTTCGGACAGCCGATCATGGTCGGTGATCGCCGTCCCGTCGAGCAGGATCCGTGCCCCGGATTTCGCATCGGCCGGTTTCTTCTCGCGTGCCGGTTTCGGCACTACACGGGATACCGCACCATCGGTGAGCTCGGTGATCTCGATCCCGGCCAGGACCAGGAACGGATGCCGCTCGAGCATGGCGTCGACGGCCGCGGCGATCTCCCGCACCGTCTTGTCGTCGACATCGCCGGTATCGAACCCGACCAGATCCAGATCGTGCCGATCCGCCAGTGCCCGTGCCGCAGCGGCGCCGGTACGTTCCGCGCCCACCGAGATCCGCGGCGGTTGCGGTTTTCTGCGTTCCGGTCGCGAGGCCGGTTCCGGCTCGAGCGGGATCCGGCCGGGCGCGCGTCGCCGGGGCGGAAGTACCTGTCCGGGTGCGGGATTGCCGGGGGAACTCGGCGACCACGGTGTTCCCGCCGCGTTGCGCTGCGGTGCGGCCTTGGCGCCCGGCCACGGGATGTCCGAGGACGGAACCTTCGACGACGACCCGGCGGCGGCGGTCGGGGCCTGCGGTTTCGACGCCGTGGTGGCCGACGCGGGGGCCGAAACGGCTTGCGGCGCACGGGTCTGAGCCGCTGGAGAACCCCCGGCGTCGGCGGCGGAGTCCGGTGACTGCTGCCCGGAGGTCTGCGGGGCGGTTCCGGAATCTGCGGGATCGGATGGCGATGAGGTGGGATCGGCGGGACTGATGCCCGGCTGATATGCCGAAGCCGCGGGGGCCGCGGTGGTATCGCCGGGAGCCGTGCTGTCGCCGGAACCGGTCGTGGTGGCCGGGGCGGACGATGCGGTGGCGGAATTCGGGTCCGTCGTGTCGCCGGACGCGGATGTCGCCGCCGGCGCGGACGTCGGTTGTCGCTGCCCCGCCTGATTCGATGTGCTCTCCGGCGCAGCGGAATCCGAGCCGGAACTCTGCTGACGCAACTGCTGGGCGCCGGTCTGGTCCTGGACGTTGATCGCGTCGGTGGCGTCCCCGATGTTCTTTCCCAGGGTGCGCAGATTGTCGACCAGGTGCGTGAAGCTGGTCAGCCCGTTCTTCGCGGCGGGTTCGTAGTTCTCGCCGAACACGCGCCCGGGTTCGTCGTGACCCCAGCACTCGCCCTCCCGGTCCAGGGCGTCGCGCAGTTGGTTCAGATCCTGCTGCGCGTCATCGGCGATGGCGGACAGTTCGGTCGTCAGCGCATGCGCCAGATCGGCGTCGATTCGCAACGACTCACCCATGCGCGACCCTTCGACCTCCGCTGGCCGGTGCGAGAGGATGATCGCCCGTTACCGGCCGCTGTCGCTACATTGTCAACTCTTCCCGCTGGCGGGAAGCTCGTCATCCGGAAGCGGATCCCGGAGGCTGGGGGCGCCGGGCACCAGGTCGGCCAGCTCCGGCATCGCCGCCGCGGCCTCCGCGATCGGGGCGAGGATGGTCTGCGCTTGTTCGTGCGCACGCCGTGCGGCCTCTCGTCCCGCCTCGGTGACCGAGCGACCGAGGGTGTCGGGGTTGCTGCGCATGGCTTCCGGCGCGAACCGCACCTCGGTCAGCACACCGGCGGTGTCCACGGTCACCTCGACCAGGCCGTCGGCCGATTTCGCCGTCGACCGCGCCGCCGCCAGACGGGTCTGGACCTCGGACAGCTGCGCGCGTTGTTCCTCGTAGGCGTCGAGAATGTGTTCGACCTGGTTGCGAATTCCGCTGTTGGCCGACCGCAGTCCCTGTTGTTCCCATCGATCCACGGGACGTCCTCATCGTTCGGTAGGGATGGCTCGAAGGTCCCGCATCAGGCGGCCGGGCTCTGGCGGGCGGCGAATCGCCGCTCGAAATCGGCGATATATCTCGACGGGGCGATCGAGGAGGACGAGTGCTCCAGCACCCCGTCGTCGGCGAGATAGAAGATCGACCGGCCGATCGCCAGTTCTTCGCCGGGCACCGGTGAGTACACCATCCAGCCGACGCTGAACCGTTCGGCGACCAACCGGGACAACGGATATCCGGTGGTGTCGAGCTGCCGCCCGGTGATGTAGTCCCGCACCCGGGCCGTCGCGGCCTCGGCCGGTAGCGGCTCGGGCGCCGGTGGCACCAGCCCCGCCAGCGAACACTGGTAGAGCGCGCCATCGATCCCGCCGTCCGCGCCGAACGTGTCGGCGAGCAGCTCCCGGGTAACCCTGCCCGCCTCCGCAGCCGACACCAATGCCACTGCGGCATAACGGATATCGCCGCGACCGGAGTGTCCTGCCAGATCCGTGACGATATCGGTCACGGTGTCGTGGGTCCACATCCCAGGTACCGCCGAGGCGCACTCCGCCGCCGAGGGCGACTGCCCGCGATACCAGCGTCCCGCTTCCCACCAGTAGCAGAAGGACAGCAGGCCCGTACCCGCACGCGGGTTCAGCACCGGGTCGGCCACCCAATCCGGCGCGCCCGCATAGAGCTTCGGCATCGGCGCGCCCTCGGCGTACGCGGCCCGCAAACTCGGCGCATTCCACACACCGCCCGACAGCACCGCCCGCCCGGACGGGAGCGCGTACAACGTGGAGCCTCCGCGCGCGACCCCCTCGAAGACGCCGGTCCACGGCTGCATCCGCGGGCCCAGCTCCGACCCCGTGGCGACGAAGGCCGCCGCGAGCGTCGCCCACCGCGCCCACATCAGGGGAAAGGGCGGAAATTCGCTTTCGGCCAGCCTCGCCCAGACGCGGGCCGTGCGATCCGAACGTGCTTGGGCCGCAGCCTGATCGGGGGTGCGCCGCTGCCGGTCGCCGTGGCCGACGTAGGCGGCCAGCCAGACCGGCACTCGCGCCCGCGGGATCGCCTCCAGATCGGCGCGGTACACCTCCGGGGTGAACAACTGGCCCGCGGGGAACGGTTCCTCGCCGTAGTCGTACTCGACCTCGAGCGCGCCGGAGTTGTCGAGCACCACCAGCATTCGCCACCACGGCCCCGCGCTCGAATCGGCGGCGGCCGCTCGCAGCCGGCGAACCTGCGCGAGTACCTGCTCCGGTGGATCCATCGAAACCGTCCGGTCGCCGACCGAATACACCAGATGGCCGAGCTCGGCGGTGACGGTCATCGCGAATACCGCGTCCACCCGCTCCCAGCCCAGCGGACCGTGCAGCGTCAGTTCCCGGGCGAGATCGTCATCGGTGGTCGGCCCCCGCGGCTCGTCGGCCACACCGTCCTCCTCGTTCGGGCGTATCCGTCGACCGTCGACGGTATCGGCGGTACGTGCGGCTTCGATCCGACGGCTGTTCCCAGTGATGGGAACGATCGACAATGAGTGGCAACTGCGGTGGGAAGGAGTTGTTCAGCATGCCGGACAACAGCATCCATGTCGACATGGCTACGTTGCGCTGGTTGGAGGAACAACACAGACGGGTCGCCCGCGACACCCGGGAGTGGGCCAAACAGCCCAAGGAATGGCTCGACAATTTCCTGCCGAGCTACGGCACCATCGCCTATCCGGTGTATCAGGCCCTGCAGAACTACTACACCGCCAGGGAAAACGCCGGTAATCATCTCGCCGACCAGCACGACAGCACCGCGGATCAGCTGGCGAAGGCCGTGCTGGCCTACGAGAACGCCGACGACCAGGGCGCGTCGAATATCCGCAATGCCGGTGGGGGACACAGCCATCCGACCGGAACCGATAACGCGATGTTGCCCGGTACGGGGCCGTTCACGAACGGCGGCACCCCTGGTGCCGATCAATATCCCAACGGCGGGGCCTCGCACGGTTCGACTCCGCTGAACGGTGTGGGTGGCCCGGCGTCCACCGATCCCTCTGCCGGGGGCGGGGGCACACCCGCGTCGACCTCGGGAGGCGTCCCGGATCCCGGCGCGATCGGTCAGTCGGGCCCCACCGGCCCGACCGGACCTACCGGTCCCACCGCGCCCTCGGTCGAGCCGTCGCTCGCCGGGCCGATGTCGAACGGCCCGGCGGGATCGCTCCTTTCGGGCGGGTCGGTCTTCGCACCGGGCGACGACCGCGGGGCCGGGCAACCACCCTCGGGCGGCGACGCATCGCCGATCCCCGTGCCGACGCCGTTCGCGGCGGCGGTCTCCGCGGCGCGGGAACGCGACGCGCAACCGGCGTACGTGGTGGGCGAGCCGGTCGACAACGACCTGGTGGTCGCCAAGGCCCTGCTCGGTGCGGTGCTGGCGGCGGTGGATTCATCGGTGCTCGGCCTGCACTGGTCGGTCGCGGTGATGCGGAGTCCCAGCGGCGCGGGCGTTTTCATCACCTCCAACGAAGGTCGCGGCTGGTTCCCCGCCGGGCTTTTCCTGCCGCGCGAGGTATCCACGCCGTGGCTGTGGGACGAGTTCCTGGCGGCCGATTCCGATGAGCTCGGCTCGCCCTGGGAGGGCATCTCGGATCCGGCGCGGGTGCTGGCGGAATTCGGTCTCGCCTGGGGCGCGAAGGCGGGCGCCGAATTGACCGCGCTGGTGTCCTCGGGGCCCATCGACTCGGGATTGCGCGCACGATTCAACAACGCCTCGATGGCCGATATGGTCGGCCCGGCCTACGACGTCGATCTGCGGGTGTACACACCCGACACCGCCGACCGGCTGGGCCTCGCGGGCTCCACGCAGGCGCTGGAACAGGCTGCGGCCGTGCCGGATTCGCAAATCGCGCAACGCAGTCTGGAGTTGGCATCGGACGCCCAGGCGAAGGTGGGGGCGGGCGCGGCACTACCCGCGGACGCCCGCGGCGCCCGAGTACTGCGTCAGCGGATTCTCGACGGACTGCAATCGGGACGTGAGGTCCCGGCCTCGTGGTGGGCGGAATTGCGTGATGCCGATGATCTGCTGTCGGCGGCGATGCTGCCGCGGCGGGTCGATGTCAGCCGGGTCGAGCCCGGGGACCTGCGCGTCGACGACGAGGTCGCCGCGCTGCGCGCGATGGTGTTCGAGCGCCGCTGCAACGAACTGGTGCTGCTGCAGGCCGAGGAGCCGACGCGGCAGCAACTGCGGGACGCGGTGTACGCGCACGATCAGATCGTGAAACATCCACGGTTCGTGGAGGTTCCGCCCGCGGTGTCCGCGGCCGAGTCCGAGCGCGTCGCTCGCCCGGTGATTTCGCCCAGTGGGGTCGTGGCACCGAGTGTCACGGCCGGTCCGCCCCCCGGCGTCGTATCGGCCTCCGCCCCGCCATCGGTGGCGCCGCCGCCGGTGGTGGCGCCACCGACGGCACGGCCGGATGTCTCGCCGGAGTGAGATGAGAAAGTTCGCGGCCGCGACGGGCCGCCTTCGGATAGCCGGTCGGCAGGTCGCCCGATGTACGGCTCCGGTCTCAGGTCCCACCCGTGGGAAGGATCGACGATGGTGAGGTCGACGGTGAAAAGGATCTGCCGGGGCGATGGGTAGTTCATCGGCCAATGGAAAGGACACGCTGGGTTACAACCAGCATCTCGCTCCGGGCGAATCGCTGCAGAACGGCGACAACACCCTGACCTGGGAACCCAACGGCCAGTTGGTTCTCAGCAACAAGGATCACGGTGTTCTGCAGACCTGGAATACGACACTCGCCAAAGGGACGAATGTCGACGACACCCAATTGAGTGTCGGTTCCAGCGGTGATCTCGTCATTCTGAAGGACGGGAAGCGGATCGGGACCGTCAAGGACCTGTCATCGATGGCGTGCACCATCAACGCCGGGCTTCAGTTGCAGAAGAACGGATCACTGGTTGAGACGTCGAGCGGCAAGCTCACCGGCAGGGACTACCACAAGCAGTCGGCATCGGATTACAAATACCCCCTCTATTATCCGGAGGGGGAATCAGACGTTCTGCGGGCGACGATCGCCATGGGAGAGTTGGCGGTCAATACGCTGGCCCGTCAATTACAGTTGAACAAGCCGTCGAAGCGGCCCGATATCCTGAAGAAGCTGACCGACGACAAGCTGATAGATCCGGACGATCATTCGGTGATGCTGGACAAGTACACCGACAAGGTCGACGACATCAATTCCATCAAAAAATGGCTCAACGGCCTGGACGGTGATACCGACGGCCACACCGCGAAGGTCCCCGACTATGTGACCAATGGGCTCAGCTATATCGGCAAGGAGACCAGCGGTGTGCACGACAAGCTCCAGGCCGCCGCGATCGTGATCACCTCGCCCAACGCCACCGGACCGCGCACCACCGCCACTCCTGCCGACAACAAGATACCGAAAAATCTGGAAAACGAGCTCATCGGTGACATCTACGACCTGATCGACAAGGCGCAGGACAAGGTCGATGCCGTAAACCAGCATATGCAGGATCTGAAGCACACGATCGACAAGAATTCCCCGGAATACAAGCAGGGATATAAAGACGGGAAGGCTTCCGGCGGTGGCGGCGGTGGCAGCCATGGTAATGGAAATGGCACCGGAACCGGAACAGGGACCGGCACAGGAACAGGCACCGGCACAGGAACAGGCACCGGAAAGGGGAACGGGACTACGAGTTCGAGCGCAAGCTCCAAAACTCTGGCCGACATCCTGAATCCGAATGATTTCAGTGACGGCACCACGGACGCCACCAGCAGCACCGACGCCACCCAGACCGACACCACCCAAACCGACACCAGTCAATCCGACACCAGTTCGGATTCCGGCCAGCAGTCCCAGACCCAGCAGGCTTCCACGGATACGTCGAATACCCAATCGGCCAGCGGCTCCTCCGGGGATTCGAGCAACGTTCTGAGCACGCTGGTGAGCGCGATCGCTCCGCTGCTGACAACGCTGCCGACGCTGGGCACCACGTTGAACTCGATCAATCACCCGCAGCAGACGCTGAACGGTGACAATGGCGGCAGCGGTAGTTCGAGTACTGCCGTGCCGGGCACTGTGACGGCGACTCCCGCTGTGGCGCATACGAATCCGCAGAGTCTCAGCGATTCGCTCGCCGGTGCGGTGCACGCGGCCGCGGCCACATCGCCGCCGCCCGCGACCAATCCCAATGCCATGGTGGATCTGAAGATGAACGGCGTCGGCTCGGTCAAGGTGCCGTCGGCGGTGGCCGAGGCATTGCACAATGCGGCGCAGAACCCGAATGGCAGCGACGGCTGGGGCGCGTATACCGGCACCGTGGGGCATCCGCCGGGCACCGCTGTCGACAGCTCGCAACTGCAAACCGGCGATATCGTCCAGTGGCAGCACCGCAGTGCGGTGATCGTCAAGGACGATGCCGGAGTGCACGCGATGATCGGTGGCCAACCGGTGCTGCTCGGCGATCCGAACTTCCCCCCCGGCGGCAAGAGTCAGTACGGCGATTTCATGGGGTATTTCCATCCCGGCGGTATCCCCGACGGTTCCGGTCAGCAGGACACGCCCGCCACACAGGTCGTGGCATCGGACGGAGCGCAGAGTCCAGCGCCGGCGGGAGGTAGGAACCCGCAGCCCGCCTGACCCGAATAACGTTGTGCGCGAGCCAGTTACGCTTGGCTCGGGGGAGCGACGGTATTCGGCGCCGCGGTCTGCACACCGGGTGTGGTGGCGTTACCGGGTGCCGGCAGCGCCGGTGGCGAACTGGGCTGCGGCGTGCTGCCGGAATTGTTCTGCTGCGCGGGCGCGGGTTCGCTCTGGGGCGTGGTGGCGGGGTTGTTCCCCTGGGCGGTGGCGGGAAGGCTCTGGGGCGTGGCGGCGGGGTCGCTCTGTGGCGCGGTGGCGGGCTGCGGCGCGGTGGCGGCGCCCGGCGCGTTCGGATTCCCGGGCGCGGCCTGACCCGGATTCTGCTGGCCGGTTCCGTTCTGGCCGTTGTGGTTCTTGTCCTGGTTCGGCTGCAACATCTGGGTCAATGTCGGCGCCAGCGCCATGAGACCCACGGGGATCATCATGGCCAGCGGCGCGAGTTCCGACAGGAGGCTGCCGAGTCCATCACTTCCGGACGAGCTGCCCGTGGACGAGCCGGAGGAACTCCCGGAGGAGGATCCGCTGCCGGATCCGCTGCCGGAAGAGCCGTCCGAAGAGCTGTCGTTCGAGGAACTGCCGTCCGAGGAGCTGCTTCCCGAGGAGTTACCGGCCAGACTCTGGTTGTAGGAGTAGACCGCGTCGACCTTCTTGTAGACCGCCTCCACGGCACTGGCGATGTACTTCATGACGGTGGACTCGTGGCCCTTCAGCAAGGACGCGGGGACGGCCGCCAGGGCGGTGTTGAGCTTCTCGACGATGTCCTGGATGGCGGTCAGGGTTTCGCTGTGCCCGTCCGCGACGTCGAGAGTGGTCTGTGCGACCTGGTGGTCGAATCCCAGGAGTGATGTCTGCGCGGCCTGCACCTTGCTCAGGGCTTGTTTATAGGCGTCGGTGCTCTCGCCTTCTCCGAGATCGGTATACACGACCGGTTGCAGCAGATCGTCGACCGATGGTGGCAGTTCGGGCATATTCCTGCCGAGCAGATCCACCGCGGACTGAATTGCTTCGTGCGCCATCGAAATGAACGCCCGCAAAGCCTTCGACGCGCCGGTGGGGACGGTCAGCGCCGGTACGGTCCAATAGTGCCCGACCTTGCCGGTGGTCGCGGAATCCGCGCTCTGGCTCGTGGTGTCGGCGCTCTGGCTCGTGGCGCTCGTAGTGGCAGCGGGACTCTGGGTGTACTCGTACTGGGGGCTCTGCGCTGTCGCCGCGTCCACCTCCAGCTGCTGCTGGCCGAGGGATGACAGGGGCGCCAGGCCTTCGGCGTCTACCTCTAATCCGTTCGCCATGCTGTCGCATCGCCTCCCATTCAGGTCCCCGTTCATTGTCCGGCCTTCCCGAGATTGGGAAGCAGAATGGTTTCGCTTCCCGGACCGATTGCCGCATAGTCGTCGACAACCCCGCCCCGGAGAAGCGCGGAACACCCGTCGATTCGCGAATGGCGGGCTATTTCGACCGGCCGATGTGAGAGGGCGATCACGAATGAGCGCTGGGGAGTCGGCCCAATGTCGCCACAATTGACAGACGATCTGGACGGGGTATTGCGTTCGCTCCTGGGCCTCTACGGCACCGGGCAGCCGTCCGCGGAGAATACGGCGGCCGCCGTCGCGGAGATCGCCGCCGGCGCGAACGGGCATTCCGGTACCGCGATGAACGGTTACCAGGACGCGCGCAGTATGCAGATGTCGGTCGCCGAGGCACATGCGGGCAAGGATTCGGCGGTCGGCAAGACCGTTTCCGCCGCCGGTGACGGCACGCTCAACGGCCGTAATCAGCTGACCAATCAGATCGCCGACCTGCGGGCTCGCGTCCAGGCGATCTCCGCGTTCGGCGATACCCGATTCAGCGGACCGGCGCTGCTGGCCGCCGCGCACGCCACGATCACCGACGCCACCAAGCAGGTCGATGCCGATGTCGCCGCCGCGCGCAGGCACGCGGCGAAGATCGTTCCGCCCGCGATCCCACAGGCTTCGCGCGGCCGCACCGGATCGTCGAACCGCCGCCGTCGTCGCCGGCCGCGCGCACGATCGACCGGCCGGGCGCTATACCGCCCTCGCCACCCGATCGCTTCGGACGGAACGGCAGGGGGCAACGCGGTCAGCGCGGCCAGCGGCTGGCTCGGTACCCCGTACATCTGGGGCGGTGGCGGCGCCGGGGGGCCGACCGGCGGCGGCTTCGACTGCTCCGGGCTCACCCAGTACGCGATCGCGAAGGCCAGCGACGGAAAAGTTCTCCTGCCGCGGACCACCTACGAGCAGATC
Organism: Nocardia miyunensis NBRC 108239; assembly: GCF_001613065.1. GTDB lineage: Bacteria > Actinomycetota > Actinomycetes > Mycobacteriales > Mycobacteriaceae > Nocardia > Nocardia miyunensis. The sequence goes on along the minus strand of NZ_BDBQ01000045.1, from coordinate 22,815 downwards.
TATAGCGGCGTACGGGTTCCGATGCAGGATGTGCGACCCGGCGACCTGGTCTTTCCGGCCAGCTCCTTCAGTGCGCGGGGGCCCGAGCACGTTCAATTGGCGGCCGGTAACGGGATGGTCATCGAAGCGCCGCACTCGGGTTCGACGGTCAGATGGTCGCGGATGCCGAGCGAAGCGGTGGTCGTGCGGGTGATGTGAATCGGGGACGGCCGGTGCGTCGCCCCAACGTCACCGGCCGCCGCCATGGGCGGGTCATCGGGATGAGGGAACCGATGACCCGTGCGGGGTATGAACTCCGCCGGTGCCCGGCAGCCGGATCGCGGCCGCCGGGCACCCTCCTGAGGGGGTTGGGCCGACAGGATGAGGGACTGTGGACCCGAGATCAATCGTACCGCTAAACGACGGCACGATCAATAGCGGTACAACAATTAATGCGTTGATGCAGGCGAGGCGGGTGCGACGACGTCCTCGGCTCGCTCCGATCCGCACACTTCCCATGGGTGGGAACTGTGACGAATCGGCTCGCGACGCCGAGTGTCTATCGTTCGGGCAGGCGAGTGCGGCGAAAGGGAAATCCAGGTGTCTGCGGCCGAGGACGCGTTCTACACGGGTGTCCAATCGTTGGGATTGGTCGCCGGGGGAATACGCAACGAACAGCATGCTCTGGCGGCGTTTCGTGCCGCCACCGATCTGGACCCGGACATGTGCGATGCCTGGCTGGGCCGCGCGATGGCCGGTGAGTGCACCTCCGAGGTGATCTACGGGGCCTACCGTTCCGCGCACAACCTCTACCGCGATCAGCAACGCGCCGGCCTGGTCGATCGCGCGCTGTGGTGTCAGGTCGAGATCGGGATCTACGGATTGCGCGTCGCGATGGCCGATCGCGACCAGATCGCGGTCGCCCAGGCGTGCTCCTATGCCGAGGGCGGTGAGTGGCAGGAGGCCATCGCCATCCTCGATCAGGTGCCCAGCGACGACGTATCGGACTTCGTCCGGATGTCGCTGTACTTCCGGACGAAACGCTGGCTGGATGTGGTCAACGCCCGCCAGGCCAAATCGGTGCTCGAAGACGGATTGCTGGATATCGGCGCCGAACTGATGGCCGCCCGATCGCTCGCGCACCTGGGACGATTCGGCGAGGCGATGCCCCGGGCGCAGCGGATCGTCGAGGACAGCTCCTCGGGCAACCTGTCCTACATCTGGGCGGACGCGCACTTTCTGCTCGGAATGCTGCACCGGCACAACGGCGACAGCGAGACCGCCGACCGAATCCTCAAGGGGCTGCAGGGATCCGGCCTGTGGTCCGAACGTGAGGAATGGCAGCGCGCGGTCCGGGACAAGACCTACACGCTCGAGGTGACCACGCCGGACCTGCTCGCCTCGCGAACCGACCTGTGGGATCCGACCTCCGGACAGGATCCCCGCGAGGCCGCGGCCTCGGCCGCGCGCGAGGAACGCGAAACCCTGCTCACCGAGGCTTCCGACCTGCTGGAGGCCCAGATCGGCATGGACTCGGTGAAGGAACAGGTCGACCGGCTCAAGTCGGGTGTGCTGATGGATCAGGTCCGCGCCAAACGCGGGCTCGCGGTGGAATCCAAATCGCAGCACCTGATCTTCTCCGGTCCGCCCGGCACCGGTAAGACCACCATCGCCCGCGTGATCGCGAAGATCTTCGCCGGTCTCGGCGTCGTGGAGAACTCCGAGGTGATCGAGGTGTCCCGCAACGACATGGTCGGCACCCACCTGGGCCACACCGCACCCAAGACCAATGCGCTGATCGACTCCGCGCTCGGCGGGGTGCTGTTCATCGACGAGGCGTACACCCTGATCCAGGAGGGGCTGTCCGGCGGCGACGCCTTCGGCAAGGAGGCCGTGGACACGCTGCTGGCCCGCATGGAGAACGACCGCGACAAACTCGTCGTGGTCATCGCGGGATACGAGGATCAGATCGATCGGTTCCTGGCCTCGAACGACGGCTTGTCCTCCCGGTTCACCAAGCGGATCCGTTTCGCCAGCTACGGCGCGGGCGAGTTGGTGCAGATCGCGGATGTCATTGCGCGCAAGAAGGATTCGCTGTTGTCGGAAGAGGCCCGCGAGGTGCTGCACGAGCGTTGCACCGAGCTGGCCGAGCAGTCCAGGAACGGCCGCCGGCTGATCGACCTGGTGGGCAACGGCCGGTTCGTCCGCAATGTGGTCGAGGCCGCCGAGGCCGAGCGCGATTACCGCTTCACCAAGGAAAACGTGAATGTGGCGGCGATGAGCGACGAGGAATTGATGACCATCGCCGCACCCGACATCACCGCCGCGCTGGCGGGTTTGGCGCCGACCACGACGGGCTGACGCGGTGCCGCGCTTCCGGGTGGTGACCAAACACCAGATATCGGGGTGGCGATTTCTGCTGCACCGCATCGAGCACGCATTGGTCCGCCGCGACGTGTCCATGGTCGACGACCCGCAGCGCGGCCGGTCCACCGCGTTGTCGATCGGCATCGCGCTGGCATGCGTGATCGTCGCGGGCGCGGCGGTGATGGCGTTCTTCAAACCCGCCAAGCAGGTCGACAGCGCGAATATCGTGTCCGACAAGGATTCCGGCGCGGTGTACGTCCGGCTGAGCGGTCGGTTGTATCCCGCGCTGAATCTGACCTCCGCCCGGTTGATCACCGGTACGGCGGAGAATCCGACTCCGGTGTCGCGCGAGGAGATCGCGAAATATCCGCGGGGGCCGTGGGTGGGTATTCCGGGGGCGCCCGGCACCATCGTCGACGACGGCAGCCGCGACTCGTCGTGGGCGGTGTGCGACACCGCGCGAATCGGCGCCGCCGCGCCGATCGATCCGACCACCGGATTGCCCACGACCGCTTGGTCTCCGGTGAAAACCACGGCGATCTCCGGTGCGCTCACCGTCGACGGTGACTCCGCGCGCCCGCTCGCCGACGGTGAGGCTCGTCTGCTGCGCAGCGGCACCACCACGTGGCTGGTGTACAACGACCGGGAGAAGGGGGTCGTCCGCGCGGCGATCAGCCTCACCGATTCGGCGGTGACCCTGGCGCTGGGCATCGATCCGACCGTGCCGGTGATCGTCGCGTCCGCGGGCTTGATCGATGCCATCGCCGAGGTGCCGCCGCTGCGCGTGCCCACGGTGCCCGGCGCCGGTACGGTGGCCACCCTGACCTCGGGTCTGACCGTTCCGGTCGGGTCGGTGCTGACGATGTCCGCACCGGATCGTGGTGCGTCCTACTACCTGGTCTCGCAGACCGGCCTGGTACAGGTCAGTGCGGTGCTCGCGGCGATGATCCGCAACGCCAACTCGCACGGCACCGTGACGACGATGACGGTCGGGCCCGATGTCGTCGCGGCCAATCTCCGGCCGGGCGCCTGGCCGGGCACGGACACCTTCCCCGCTCGGGCGGTCAAGGTCATCGATTCGCGGTCCACGGTGACCTGCTATCACTGGTCGCGCGGTAGCGGCGATCCGAATGCGGCGACCGAGTTGATCGTCGGCAGGCAACTGCCGCTGACGGCCGAGAAACAAAGCCGGACAGTCGATCTGGTGACCGGACCGGTATCGCACGGCGGTACCGCCGATGCGGCGTTCGTGGACGCGAACGTCGGGCGATTCGTTCAGGTGACCGGGACCGATCCGGGATCGCCGCTGCGCGAGGGCCTGTTCTGGGTCTCCGACAGCGGAGTCCGCTACGGGCTCGACGTCCCGCCCGGCGACAGCGGCGACCAGACCCTGGCCGCACTCGGGCTGCGCTCGCCGGTGCCCGCGCCGTGGAGCATCGTCTCGCTGTTCGCGGTGGGTCCCGCTCTGTCGCAACGGGATGCGCGCATCGAGCACGACGGCGTCGCGGTGGACAAGGCCGCCATCGCGATCCCCAACCAAGCCGGAGGCTGAGCCATGACTGCCACTCGTCGATTCGTGCGACCGGCTCGCGCGGTCCGCGGTCCCAAGGCGCCCGCGATCACCGAACTCCGGCTGCAACCGCCCACCGAACTCCCCAGGCCGGTACCGCCGTCGCGGCTGCGCATGATCATGCCCGTCGTGATGATGGCGGGCATGGGCGGGATGATGGTGATGATGTTCCGCAACGGCGGCGGCATGTCACCGACGATGCTGATGTTCCCGGCCATGATGCTGGTGTCGAGCCTGGGGATGATGGGCGGGGCGGTCAGCGGCAACGGTGCGGGGGGCGCGGCCGGACTCAACGAGGAGCGCAAGGACTATCTGCGCTCGATCGCCGACAACCGCAAGTCCGTTCACGAGGCGGAGGCGGAGCTGTATACGTTCCTGCGCCACACGCATCCCGGTCCCGCCGAGATTTCGCGGCTGGTCGGCGGCACCCGGATGTGGGAGGTGCAGGTCGCGAGTCCGCAATTCCTGCGGGCGCGGGTGGGCCGGGGCCGGATCGCCAACCAGGTGCGGGTGATCGTGCCGGAGGCGGCGCCCACCTCCGACCTGGATCCGGTCGGGGTGGTGGAGGTGACCCGTTTCGCGAAGGCGTACTCGACGGTGGGCGGGATGCCGGTCGCGATCAATCTGCTGTCGGCGCCGCAGGTCGGCTTCGACGGTGACGCCGAGGCGTCGGCGGCTCTGGTGCGCGCGCTGATCGCGGAGGTCGCGGTGCTGCACGGTCCCGATCAGGTGGCCATCGCCGCCGTGCTGCCGAATCCGGACGCACCGGAGTGGGCGTGGCTCAAATGGCTTCCGCACACACAACATCCGAGCGACACCGACGCGATCGGGTCCAGCCGCATGGTCTACCGGACCGTGTCCGAGCTGCGGGCGAAGGTGCTGGCCGGACTCAACCGGGGACCGTTCTCCGCCAATACGCAACCCACCCTGGACCGCACCCACTTCCTGCTGATCGTCGGCGTGAGCGGGGCCGCCACCGAGCGCGACATCTCGGGTATCGACGGATGCACCTGGATCCGGCTGGGTCCGGGTGAGCAGAGCCTGCCGCGGGCGCTGGCGTTCGAGGTCGCCGCCGACCATCAGCTGCACGAGGTGACCTCGCGAGGACATCGGCGGGTCGGCATGGCCGACGCCATGTCGGTGCCCGCGATGACGGCTCTGGCCCGCGGCCTGTCCCCGTACCGTCTGTCGACGGTGGTGGAGGCCGTGGCCGCCGAGCAGGCCAGCGGCGGCACCTCGTGGGAGGACATGGTCGGCGTTCCCGATCCCGGCGCGCTGCGGGTCGAACGGCAGTGGCCCCGTCGCCGCGACAGCGACCGGGCGCGGCTGAACATCCCGGTCGGCCACGATCCCACCGGTCAGGTCGTCTACCTGGACATCAAGGAGTCGGCCGAGGAGGGCATGGGCCCGCACGGCATGTGCATCGGCGCCACCGGCTCGGGAAAGTCGGAATTCCTTCGGACACTTGTGCTTTCGGCTGTGGCGACGCATTCGCCGGACGTGCTGAACCTACTGCTGGTCGACTTCAAGGGCGGCGCGACATTCCTCGGCTTCGACCGGTTGCGCCACGTCACCGCCGTGGTCACCAACATGGAGGAGGAGGCCGATCTGGTCACCCGCATGGAGGACGTGATCAACGGCGAAATCGCGCGGCGGCAACGGATCCTGCGCGACGCGGGCAACTTCGCGAGCGTCGCGGATTACGAGCGCGCCCGCGAGCAAGGCGCGGAGCTGGCGCCGCTGCCGACATTGCTGATCATCCTCGACGAATTCGCCGAACTGCTCGAGCAGCACCCGAGCTTCTCCAAACTGTTCGTGGCCATCGGACGGCTCGGCCGGTCGCTGCGCATCCACCTGTTGCTGGCATCGCAGAAGGTGCCCGCCAACCGGATGGGTGAGCTCGAAGCCCATCTGTCCTACCGGGTTGCGTTGCGTACCAACCAGACCAGCGATTCCCGTGACGCGATCGGCACGGCCGACGCCTACCATCTGCCCAAGAAACCGGGATCGGGTTATCTGCGGGTCGGTTCGGGCGATCTGCAACGCTTTCAGGCCGCCTACGTCGGCAGCACCTATGTCGCCCCTGCGCAGATCTCCGCGGCCAGTACCCAGCGTGCCCGCCGGCCCGGCGGCGGATACCGTCCGCCGCAACGGTTCACCGCCGCGTTCATCCCGAACACGCGGCCGGAGCCGGCCCCCGAGCCCGATCCGATCACACCCGAGACCGTCGAGACCGAGCCGGTGACGGTCATGGAGATCGCGCTGCAGCAGCTGGCCGGTCACGGTCGCGCGGCGCACGCGATGTGGTTGCCGCCGTTGAACGTCGCGCCGACGCTGGAGCGGCTCGTGTCCACCGTGCCCGCGGGGTCGTTGCGGATACCCGTGGCGATCATGGACCGGCCGCGGCAGCAGCGTCAGGACGTGTGGTCGGTGGATCTGTCGGGGGCCGGTGGTCACACGGCGGTCGTCGGCGGCCCGCAGTCGGGCAAGTCGACCGCGTTGCAGACATTGATCATGTCCGCCGCGCTGACGCACACCCCGGAACAGGTGCAGTTCTACTGCCTCGATTTCTCCGGCGGTTTGTCCGCGCTGCGCGGCGTACCCCACGTCGGGTCGGTCGCCTCCGCCCGTGAAGGCGACCGGATCAGGCGAACTTTCGCGCTGATCACCGGCCTGCTGGCGAGCCGGCAATCGTTGTTCGCCGACCTCGGCATCGACTCCATGCGGGAATTCCGGCGGCGGCGCGGTGTACCTCGGGAATCGGCCGAACTCGCCGCTCGCGGCGATGTGCACGGCGACGTGTTCTTCGTCATCGACGGCTGGGATATCGGATTCGCCGCCAACGGACCGTATTTCGACGAGTACCAGCCGGTCATGGAGTCGATCGCGTTGCAGGGCCTCAATTACGGCGTCCACCTGATGGTCAGCAGTTCGCGATGGGCGGCGATCCGCCCGGCGGTCAAGGATCTGGTGCAGACGCGGCTGGAGATGCGGCTCGGCGACCTGACGGACACCGTATTCGGTGCGCACCGGGCGGTCGTCGCGGCCATTCCGCCGGATCGTCCGGGCCGCTGCATCTCCAACGAGGCGCTGCACATGCTCACCGCGCTGCCGCGCATCGATGGTGTGGGCGAATCCGATTCTGCCGCTGCCGGATTGGCCGCTGCCGTGCAGCACTTGAACGAGCGATACGAGAGCCGCAGGGCTCCCGAGGTCAAGCTGCTGCCGGCCGCGATCGGCTTGGACGAGATCACCGCCGCAATCCCGGAGCCGACCACCCTGGCACAGCGCCTGGTGGTGCCGTTCGGTGTCCGCGAGTCCGATTTGAGTCCTGCCACAGTCGATTTCGGTGTCTCGACGCACCTGATCGTGGTCGGCTCGTCGGGGTGCGGTAAATCGACGGTGCTGGGCGCTCTGCTGGAATCCATTGCACGACAGTTCACTCCGGACCAAGCCCGGGTACTGCTGATCGACTACCGCCGCCAGCACATGGACGCGGTACCCGAGGAACATCTGATCGGTTATCTGACCAGTGAGCGCGACCTGATCGAGGGCCTGCCCCCGTTCGCCGCGAAGATGCGCAGCCGCCGGGCGCCGGACGGCGTCACCGCACAGCAGCTCAAGGAGCGCTCGTGGTGGACCGGGCCGGAGATCTTCGTGGTCATCGACGACTACCACATGGTCGCGCAGCGCGGGCAGATGAATCCGCTGGATTCGTTGAAGGACATCATCGTCGACGGTCGGGACACCGGCCTGCACGTCATCGCGGCACGCAATATCGCGCAGGCCGACATGGCCCTCTACGACAACGTGATGGGCCAGATGAAGAACCTCAACTCCTCGGGTCTGATCATGGACGGCTCGCGATTGGACGGTGCGCTCATCGGCGATGTGAAGCCGATCAAGCAGCCGCTGGGCCGCGGGATCTTCGTCGAGCCGCTGCATTCGCGCAAGGATCTCGTCCAGGCTGCCTGGAAGCCGGATCAAGACTGAACCGCAGGTCGGGGCTCGATCGACGGATATCCCCAAGAGTGGGAATGCTTTAGCGTTCTCGATATACGACCCGCACGGGTCTGCATCGCCCGTTAGGAGAATGCCATGGCTCTCGAGGTTACTCCGGAACATCTCTCGGTCATCAGTGGGCAGCTCGGCACCACCCAGGCCGACGTCCTGCAGACCATTACCGAGGTCGCGCCGCTGGTGGTTCCGCTCGCTCCGGCCGCCGACGTCGTGAGCGCGCAGTTGCCGCTCGCGGCTTTCGAACACGCCGGTACTTTCTTTCCGGCCGCGCTGCACGGAATCGGCTGCGGCGCGGAGGCGAGTGCGGTGCTGCCCGTGATCGGCGCGGACTATTTGATCGCCGACCTGCTGGGTGGCGGATCCGTCTTCGGTCGATCGACATTCGTCGAATAATCGACGATTCCTGGTGCGAAAGCTGATGTCATGCTGCTGCCATTCGATTCCCTCGTGCTGGCCGCACATGCGATCATCGACCCGGTGCTGATCGGCCCCGGGGCATTTCCGACGGTGATCGCCGCCGAATCCTATACGGCAATCGCCACACAATTGCACGCCGCCGCGGCCGGCACCGACGGCTCGATGACCCAGATGGGTGAGACCTGGCGCGGGCCTTCATCCGATACCGCCCAGGCCGGATTTCGGGAGCATGCGAGCTGGTTGCGCGCGCAGGGCGATGTGGCCGCCGCGACCGCCGCGCAGCTGAATGCCGTCGCGACGACCTACACGACGGCGCAGGAGGCGATGGTCGGCCTGAGCGTATGGCTGGCCGAGTTCGAGGTTCGGCAGGCGGTGCTGGAGGCGGCCGCGGCGGTTTCCACTCCGGTCGCACCGCTGGCGCTGGCGATGGACACCGAGATCTTCGCGATCGTCGGAGCCGCTCTCGGCGTGATGGGCGCTTACGCCGCGACGCTCGGGCCGATTCTGGCCAGCTTCCCGGAACCGGTACTCGCACAGCCGATCGTCTCCAATGCGGGTGGTCCGGTGCTGCCGACCGCGATGTCGGTCGACTACCTGAGCTCGGGCGGCTCGGGAGGTCTGGGAACAGCGCTGTACTCCCCGACGATGAGCGGATCCTCCTCGTTGCTGCAATCCAGCAGCACAACCGGGTCGGAGAGCCAGCAGATACCTTCCAGCACAACGCAATCGGCGGATCCGACGAGTCCGCAGACCGCGGCCGCCGAACAGTCGTCGCCGAATGTCGACCCCAGCGTCTCGGGTTCGGATCCGGGGACGAACGGATCCCAGGACTCGGTGGTGAACCAGCAGCACGTGTCCACGGGCTCGCAGGACTCGCTCAGGTCGGGGACGGTGGGCGCGGGCGCGGTCAATGCGGTGGCGCTCGGTATGACTCGCGGCCGGCTGGGCTCGATGTCGGGCGCCTCGACCGGATACAAGATGCCGGCCAACTGGCGGTCGGGAACGGGCGCAAGGACATTCGGGGCCTCCTCGGCCGCTCCGGCGGAGGCGCCGGTGACCCGCGCGGCGGCGCCCCGCGGGGCCATCGCACCCGAGGGGCGCATGCGTCGCCGCCGCGACGAGGACGAGAAGAAGGCGTCGAAGGTCTACACGCCGGGCGATCCGCAGGACGTGCCCGTGCTGGAGCACACGCCCGTGGTCGGCGTCATCGAGTACAGCGATGAGGGCGGGTCCGATGAGTAGTCGTCCCGGTGGTCGCGCCGCGTCCCCAACCCTCGAACAAGCTTCCGCGGTGATTCGGCCGGGGTTGACAGTAAGTCCGCGAAAGGAATGAGAAATGTCCCAACTTACGCTCGCGCATCCGGAGAATCTGGTCGCCGGCGCCAAGGCGACGGCGACGGCGCACGGAGAACTCCTCGGCCACATCAGTCAATTGCAGTCGAACCAGCAGGAATGGCAGAACGCGCTGGGTGGTCAGACGGGGACGCAAACCCAGAACGCCGTCCAGAATGCGATCAGCTCGGCGCAGCGGCTGGCCAACTATCTCGACCAGAACATTCTGACTCCGCTCCGGGATGCGCACGTGAAATTCGATCAGGCGGCACAGGATTCGGCCAATATGGTCGGTAAGGGCACGGCCTTCGCCGACGACAGCAGCAATAGCAGCTACACCGCTGGAAACACCAGTTTCTCGAAGGTTGACACGAGTTTCTGACGCGGCGGTATTTCCCTCGCTAAATTTCTGATTGGAAAGGTTCGAAGTAAAATGTCCGGTAGTGGAGTAGTCAGCGCAAAATACGACCTGGTCAACCAGGCATCGATTCACACGACGCATATCGCGGGTGGTATGAATCAGACCAACGGCGACCTCGGCAAGATGTGGACGGCGCTGGTCCAGGGATTCCAGGGCCAGGGTTCGGAGGCGGCGTCGCAGATTCTGAGCGAATTGAAGAAGCGGCTGGACGCGTACGAGAACGACCTGGCGGCCCTGAACAAGACGGTGGTGAGTGCGGTCGACTACATCCAGCACACCGACCACGCCGTCAGCGCCGGGTTCCTGTCGCACATCTGACGGTGATGCCCGGGATCTCCAATTCGGCCGTCGGTGACCCGCCGAGCGAAGGAGAGAACGAAGATCCGATCGCCCTCGATCTGAACGTCGATGCCGCCCTGCTGTTGAAACATCTGGTCGGCATCGACTCCTATCCGCCGGTACTGGCGCTACTGCCGAGCACCTACCACCTCGGAGGCCGGGATCCGGCCCACGAGATCGTCGCGCAGCAGCTCGCCGAGGCGGGTGTGCTCATCGACGACGACACCGTGCACCCGACGGTGGAGCACTGGTTGCAGTGCCTGTACCGGCCGGATATGGAGCTGGTCGCTCGCATCGTGGATATCGGGCAGGAGGGCGAGCCGGGGGAGATGCTGCGCTTCTCGCTGGTGCGCGCCGGTGACACCCATGTGCTCGCGGTGCGGTGCGACGACCATGTCGTCATCCAGCCGGTATTCCGGCCGGATCGCCAGCTCGACACCGTCACCGCCGCCTTGTCCGCGGCGCTCGGCCCCGGCGAGGCATTGCGGTTCGAGCCGGTCACGGTCCGGTCCGAGCAGTTGGGCGAGGTGTTGTCCGACCCCGCCGAGTGGCGCCGCGGCCTGGTCGAGCTGGGCGCGACACCGCACGCCGCCGGTGTGCTCAGCCGGGTCTTCGATGAGGTGGTGCGGCGCGCGGAGGTGGTCGTGATCGAGCACCACGACGGCACGTCACCGCAACCCGAAGTGTGCCTGAGCGTGTTCGACACCCGGTCCGGGCGGTTCGTCGTATCGCCGAGCGTGGCGTTGGACGGCGAGGTCTGGGCTACCTACACCCCGGGGTACGACACGGCCCTGCAGGCGGGCATCGGGGCCTTGATCGATGTGTTGCCCGGCCGCAGCTGGTTCGAAACCAGCCGAACCGGCTGAGCGTTCCCGCTGGGTTCTTCGAGAGGATGAGGGAAATGAACCGAGCACCGAGTATGAACGGTCATTCGACCGAGTCCGTGCGGGCTCGGGGCGGATACGACGCCTTCTTCGCGCCGGTCGACGAGCAGGCGGCAGCGGCGCCGAGTCAGGGGCCGGTCGCCCAGGAGGCGAACACCTCGGCATCGGTCGAGCCGTCGGATGGCGGCACGCCGGATTACTCCGCGGCCGGGTCCGAGGTTCCCGCGCCGCCTCGCGCGGTTGAGCGCGGCGACCGGTTCGAGGGCGCCGGATCGGTGTCGGCCACATCCGCGGCCGCGCGTCCGGCCGCCGAGACCCGGTATCCGAACCAGACCTGGTCGGCGCAGGAACCCGGGGCGGCCACCGCGGCGCCGCCCGTGCCGCAGCCGCCCGCGCGAACATCCACGGCCACACCACGATTCACCGCCGCCGCCGAAAATGCCTCAGCGGCATGGGAATCCGCGAACTCTGCCGAAAACCCCAGGGCCACAGAGCAGCCCGGTGCAGGCCTGCCCGCGCCCCGAGTGCCCGAGCGCGCCGCGTACGACACCGCCGGGCGCGCGGAGGTGCTGCCGGTCGCGTTGACCTCCGCCGATCTGCTCGCCGATATCGCCGCCGCCCGGCGAGCCCAGTTGAAATCCCAGAGCGGTATGCGCGGCGCGCTGAACAAGGTCGGCTTCAACCTGGGGTTGTCCCCGGCCGAGCAGCGCACCGAACATCGCCGCGGCCGAATCCGCCGCCAGCTCACCTCGACCTATCAGATCGCCGTGATCAGCGTGAAGGGCGGTGTGGGCCGGACCACCGTGACCGCCGCCCTCGGCTCCACCTTCGCGGTCCTGCGGCCGGACCGGGTCGTCGCCATCGATGGGAACCCGGATTTCGGGGATCTGCCCACTCGCACCAAACGTCATCCGTACGGCCTGACCCTGCGCGACCTCGCGCAGGCGGGGAATCTGGACGCGTTCTCCGCCGTGCACTCGTTCACCTCGATCAACGAGGCCGATCTGGCGGTGATCGCGTCGCCCTGGAACACCGAGGCCACCGAGGCGCTCTCGGGACAGGAGTACACCTCGGCGGTGGAGGTGCTGCGGCGGCACTACAACCTCGTGATCGTCGACTGCGGCACGGGCGTGCTGGATTCGGTGACCAATACCGTGCTGCGGACCAGCGACGCGGTCGTAGTGGTCACCCCGGCCACGGTGGGCGGGGTGAAGGGTGCGGTCGCGACCCTGAACTGGCTGAATTCGCATGGGATGCACCACCTGATCGCCAAATCGATCATCTCGATCGTGCACCACCAGGCCGCCAGACCGACCGTCGAGGTCGACCAGATCGAGAAGCTGTTCAGCTCGGCGCAGCGGCCCACCCGCATCGTGCCCTACGATGCCCATCTCGCGGAGGGCGGCGAAGTCGATCTGCGCCTGCTCGATGGTGATACCGCGCTGGCCTTCGAAGAGCTCGCCGCGTCGCTGGCGGACGGATTCCCCAGTTACCCGGCCGCCACGGGTGACCGCGGAGGGTGGCGATGAGCACGGCCTTCGCCCCGGCCCCCGCTCCGGCGCAGGCGTCCGCGGAGGTCGCGCGGGCCCGGATCGCGATCATGGTGGCCAGCTATCAGGTCGATGTGGTGGTGCCGACCAAATTCACGATCGAGACCTATATCGATGACCTGCTGGACGTGCTGGCCGGTTCGATCGACGACGAGACCGTCGACTTCGCCGCGCCGAGCGGGCAGTGGAGTCTGGCTCGTCCCGGCGAACCGCCGCTGCCACGCTGGCGCAGCCTCGCTGATCACGACATCGTGGACGGCGCCGTGCTGATGCTGTCGGTGGTCGAGTCGGCGGAGATGTTCACGCCGGTGGTCGAGGACATCACCGATGCGCTGGCCCGGATCAACGAACGCGAATTCGCCGAGTTCGACCCCGCGACAACCAGAATCGCCGGCTTGGCCGCCCTGGTGGCCGGTTCGGCCGCGACGGCGGCGATGTTGTCGCTGTCCTGGTCGCGGGAGGGCTCGGTGGTGTGGTGCGGGCTGCCGGCGCTGCTGCTCGGCGCGGCCTGCTGGGCGGCGGCGCTGATCACGGGCCGGCGGCACACCGAACCTGCACTGTGCCTGGGACTTTCGCTCGCGGCGCTGCCGCTGCTGTTCGCTGGCGGCGCGATGCTGGTGCCGTCGGCGTACGGGCGGGCCGGTGGGTTCGCCGCGGCCAACGTGGCGGCCGGATCGGTCGTGGCCGCTGTCGCCGCGGCCACCATGATGCGGCTGACGCGCCGGGGCATCGCCACATTGATGGCGGTCACGGTGCTCGGTGTGATGGTGACCGTCCTCGCGCTGCCGCTGGCCTATTTCGATGTGTCGGTGGGGCAGGTGGCGGGCGGAGCCGTTTTCGCCGGGCTGGTGGGGCTCACGCTGGCCCCGCGGCTGGCGGTGGCCGCCGCCCGCATCCGGCCGCCCGACCTGCCCGACCCCGGCAACGAGGTCGCGCCGGCGACGCTGGCCGATATCTTCGACGCCGAATCGGCGCGCGACATGGATCCGGACCACGATCCGGCCGATGATCCCGAATTCCGTTATCAGCACAGCGAATCCGGCATCGAAGGCCGGGCCCGGCTGGCGGTCACCAGCCTGCGCGGATTGATCGTCGCGATGTCGGTGCTGCTGGCGGTCGCCTCGGTGGTGTCGGCCGCGGCGAGTCCGGGCGGCGTGCGGGAGATCGTGCTCGCCGCGGCCGTCGCCGGGATCCTGGTGCTGCGGGTGCGGTGGTATCCGGACCGGGTCCAGGCCCTGGCACTGCTCGCCGCCTCCGTCGTGACGGTGGTCGGTACGGGATTGGTGCTGGTCGGAACGTACGGCAGTGCCCCGGCCCGGCTCCTGGTCGCGGTGGTGGTCACCCTCGCGGCGGGCATCGGATGCCTGGCGGCGATGAAATTGCCGGACAAGCGACTGTCCCCGGTCACCCGCCGGATCGTCGACCTGGTCGAGTACGCGTTCGTCCTGATCGTCCCCATCATCGCCTTCTGGATCATGGGCATCTACACGGCGATGCGGGCGATCTGATGCGCGTCGCCATTCCCGCGGCCGCGCTGGCCGCGCTGGTGCTGGCCTGTTGCGCGGCACCGGCGGCGGCGCTGGATCCGCCCGTGGTGCTGGTCGGGGCGACACCTCCCGACGGTCCACCCGGACCCGAACTTCCGACGAAACAGGACAAGGGTTGCGAGGCGACCGGTGTCCTGCGGAACAGTGACCTGTCGCAGGTGCCGCCGCCGGATCGAGCACTGGATCTGCGCCGCGCGCGAGCGCTGAGCCGCGGCGCGGGTGTCTCCGTGGCCATCGTCGACACCGGGGTGTCGCCGAGTCCACGGCTGCCCAATCTGACCGGCGGCGGCGACTATGTCGCGGCCGGTGGCGACGGCCTGTCCGACTGCGACGCGCACGGCACGCTGATCGCCGGAATCATCGGTGGCGCACCGGATTCCGGGGACGGCTTCGCCGGTGTCGCGCCGGACGCGCGGCTCGTGTCCATCCGATATCACTCCGGCGCGTTCCGGGCCGACCTGCCCGCGAGTTCGGATCCGAACCAGCAGGTGAACCTCGATGTCCGGGCCCTGGCTCACGCCATCACCCACGCCGCGAATCTGGGGGCCGGGGTGATCGCGGTGTCGCTGCCGGTCTGTATGGCCGCCGACGCCCACGTCGATCAGTCGGTGCTCTCGGCCGCGATCGGCTACGCGGTGCACGTCCGGGGCGCGCTCATCGTGGCCGGAGCCGGTAATACGGGCACTTCGGGTTGCGAGCAGAACCCGGCCATCGACCCGGGTCGGCCCGCGGACCCCCGGAATTGGGCGGCGGTGAAGACGATATCCACCCCGGGCTGGTTCTCACCCGATGTGCTGACCGTCGGGTTCACCAACGCCAATGGCGCGGCGATGGAGGATTCGCTTGTGGGACCGTGGGTTTCGGTGGCCGCGCCGGGCACCGGAATCGAGTCGCTGGGCCCCGGGGGCGGCGGGGTGATCAACGGTGTCGGCGAGCCGGACAAACTGGTGGCGGTCGGTGGCGCCTCGTTCGCCGCGGCCTACGTCAGCGGGGTCGCCGCGCTGTTGCGGTCGCGATTCCCGAACGAGACTCCGAGTGAGATCGCCGCGCGGCTGACCGCGTCCGCGCACGCCCCGGCTCGTGGTATCGACAACACGGTCGGGGCCGGTGTCATCGATCCGCTGGCCGCGTTGAGCTATCGGACGCCGCCGCAGCCGCCCGCCGGGCTCTTCCGGTGGTCGCAGCTGCGGATGCCGGTACCGCCGCGCCCGAGGGATTACCGCCCGGCCGCGGCGGCGACGATCGTCGTGGTGGTCGCCGTCCTGCTGGGTGTGGGCGCCGTTTGCGCGAATTCCGTGATCGGGAGACGGCGGTGAGGATTCGGATCGGCAGTCTCGATCGCGGACCGGTTGCCACGGTGGTGATCGGCGGCAGTTTCGTACTGGTCGGAATGTGGGCTCGGCTGCCCTGGTGGATCGGCCCCACGGTGGTCGCCGCGCTGCTGGTCACCGTGATCGTCCGGGTGAACGGTCGCACCGCGGTGCGGTGGTCGCTCGACTGGGCGGAGTACCGGTTCGGTCGCGCGGCTCGCGCCCAGCTCCGCGCCACCCCGCTGTCCGTGCGGGACGTCACGGTCGCCGCCGGCGCCTGCGGTATCCACGACGGGGGCTCGACGCTGGTCGCGATGATCCAGTTGGCGCCGAATCTGGACCTGCCCACCGTGATCGGTGAGAACACCCTGTACACCGAGGACACCGTGCCGGTCGACGCGTTGGTTCCGATGCTCGACCAGTACGGCATCGCCGTCGACATCGACATCGTGACCACCGCGCAGCGGGTCAGATCGGCCAGCAGTTACAGCATGCTGTACGACCAGTTGATCGGCTCGCATCCCGTGGTGGGAAATCGGCAGACCTGGCTGGTGGTCCGCTTGGATCAGGAACGCAACCTCGAGGTTCTGGCCCGGCGCGGACCGGTCGAGGAGTCGGCGCCCAGGGCATTGGCCACCGCGGCACACCGCATCGCCGGCAGGCTGCGCGAACACGGGACGGCGGCACACGCGCTACCGGCGGACGCGCTGCGCGAGGCGACCAGATTGCTGCATGCCGGAGTCGAGTTGTCGGACCTGCGCGAGAAGTGGGGACATCTGGAGTCCTCGGTGCCGGGGCGGAGCGTGTCCAGTTTCCTCATCGACTGGACCCGGCTCGAGGGTGCGGGCCTGGACGACTGCTGGACCTGGAACCGGGGCCGGACCACCCTGGTGGTGAGCCTGGACGGTGGCGCCCTGGGATCGCGCGGTGTGGTGCGTTACGTCGGGCCCGCCCTGACCACCGCGCCGCCGGGCTATCTGCGTTCGCTGGGTGGGCGGCAGTCCGTGGCACTGCTGGCGACGCTCCCCACCGGGACATCGATCCGGGACGTGCCGCGCGACGATTCGGGCAACGACCTCGCATCCGACGAACTGCTCGCCGAACTGCCCATCGCGATCGGCCCCAACGGTCAGATCCTCGGGGCCATCAGCGGTCAGCCGCGGCACACCCTGGCGCTGCCGCTGTTCGATCCGGCACGCTACAACCCACAGCGGAGAACCATCGACGTGCATGCGAATCTGCCTGTGGCACAACAGATCGTGCTGCGAGCGATGGTGGTCGGGGCGGATGTCGAGGTGCATTCGAGCCGCCCGCAGCGCTGGTCGCAGCTGGTGTCGGTGGTCGGCGACCCCACCTCGCTGCGGTTGGCGCCCGATACCGACGGCACCGGTACGGACACGGACGATCACACTTCGCCCGCTACGATCGCCGTATTCGACCAGATGCCACCACGGGTGTCGGCGGCGCACACGACCGTCACCATCAGCGAGCCCGGCACACCGCACCGCCGCTCGGCGGATCTGGCGATCGATCAGGTCAGCGCGACCTCGGTCGATGTCAGCATCCCGATGCGCAAGGTGCGGGTCGAGTTGATCGAGCCGCGTGGCGAGACTCGATATTTCGAATCCCCACCCGCAGTATCCGAAGTTTCCGAACCCGGAACTGCGCTCGAGGTGTATACAACAGTTCCGCTGCCCGAGAAACCTCGCGTGCGGTGATTGGAGGCGACGGTATGTTTATCAATGTGGCAGTTGATTCCGAGACGACCAGCGAAGATTTTCAGGATCAGGACAGTGCGGACACGATGACCCCGAGGCAAGTCGCGGCAACAATTTTCTCCCGTCGACTGGCGGATTTGATTTCCGAATCGGTCGTATCGACCGAGGACGGATTGACCCGGTCACTGACGCTGTACGCCCTGGCCCAGCATTTGGAGCTGGCTTATCCGGATGTGCCGGTGTCGCAGTCGGGCCTGTATCGGCTCATGCACGGCGAGGCTATTCCGCGGCTCGACCTGATAATCGCCCTGGCGCGAGTATTCGATGTCCCGCCCGAGTATTTCGTCACCGGCGACAAGGAATCCTGAGCGCTGCGGAGAATTGTTCTCTGTGGTGGGAATAGTGGCTCACCCGTCGCGCGGTCCGTCGCGGATATGATCCGGGGATGTCCGACTCGGACCCGGGAGATATTTTTATTCGCCATCGTGGTGCGGTTCTGGAAGCTCTGCTCTCCGACCCTGCGCTAGGACGATCCGCCGATCCGGCGGCCGGCGCGTCGACCGCGGATCCGGCGATCAGTATTCCGACGGTCACCAGCGAAATCGTCGGGCATCCGGGCGCCGGTGAGCCGCTCGGATTCGATCCCGATCCCGACCCGGACCCCGCGCCGCCGGGGCCACGACATGTCGGCGGTGCGCCGAGGGCCAGCGATCGCATCATGGCGCTGCTGAACGGCGAGTCGGCGGAGCCCCCCTCGGGCCCGCCGTTCTCCTCGGACCTGGGCCAGGTGACCGCGAACCGGCCCGAGTCGCCACCGGAGGCGGCGAGCAGGGCGGAAACGCCGCCGACCGGTCGCACAACCGCGGCGCCCGCCGCGGCCCGGCCCACCTCGGCCGCGGGATTCGGCCGGGATCTGCTGATCCAGCTGCGCAAGCCCAAGGTCGCGCTCACGGTGGCCGCGGTGCTGGTGGTGCTGTTGATCATCGTGCTCGTCACGACCGGCGGCGACGACAAGAAGACGAGTCAGCTGGCGGTCGTCACCCCCGTGGCGGCGGCGCCGTCGTCGTCGGCGGCCGCGCCGACGACGGACGAGGCTTCCGCCACCGTTCAGGTGAAATCGGCTCGGGCACACTGCCCGTCGGGCAGTACCGACGCGATGGACGCCTTCGCCGGTCAGTCGTCGGGGAAGGCGTGGGCGTGCGTGCGGGCCTACAAGGTCGACGGGCAGGTCCTGACCATCGAGTTGGACAAGACCTACCGGGTGAGCTCGATCGGCATCGTGCCCGGCTGGGACAGCGTCGGTTCGGACGGTGCGGACCAGTGGGACAAGTACCGCACGGTCAGCCGCGTTTCGTATCAGCTCAACGATTCCAACCTGACCACCTACACGCAGCAGACTCTCGACCAGCGCAATCTGGTGGTCACCAAGCTCTCCCCGCCGGTGAGCGCCTCGAAGATCACGCTGACGATCCTGGAGTCGAAGGGCGATCCATCGGTCAATGTCACCGCCATCTCATCGATTGTGATCACTGGAAATTGAGTATTTCTCACCTGGTCTGCCAGTACTGCGCGCATCGCAACGTCGGTGCGGATTCGCGCTGTGCCCACTGTGGTGCGCCGCTGGCCGACGCGCCCGCGCCCGTCGCCGAACCCGGCCATGCGATTCTGGCCGGAGCCGACAAGGCGTTGCACGGTACCGCGAGGCTGGTCCGGGACGCCGGACATGACGTCGCCGAGGTCCAGCACGCGGAGGCGAAAACCGAGAAGACCGTCGTGTCCGGTCTGGCCGCGCTCGTTGACCAGTGGCTTGCGGCCAGGTCGTGGAAGGCGGCTCTGGTCCTGATCCTGGCCATGGGCGTACTCGTGGTCCTGGTGATCCGATCGTGCGCACCCACGGCGCCGACGATCGGGCAGCTCGACTCGCTCGACGCGCTGCCCGGTCTGTTGCGCAATGCCGCGACGTGCCAGCACTCCGACATGCCGTCGCCCGTCGACAACTGTGTCGTCGATTCGAGGAATTCACTCCTCATGGGCGGCATCACCGGTGGAGCGCCGCTGAAATTCTCGGTGCGGGTCGAGCAGTCGGATGAGATCGCGCAGACCATCGCGGGCTGGCGAGCCGCCGGCCCGACGGTTCTGGCGTCCGGCAGCGTCTTCGTGGCGATCGGGCCATCGATGACCGCGTGGTATGCCGACGCCCGCAGTGGATTACGAATCGAGACAAGCAGTTTCGCCGATCGGACGAGCGCGCGGAGCTTCCTGGTGCGTGCGGGCCTGATCCTGTGACGACGTCCGGGTGACGGACCTCTTCCAGCAGGTGGGAACACGCGATTAGGCCACGATGGCACAATAAATAATGTGCCGTTAAATAGTGGTATATACCGACCGGCGGCACGGTTCGATCTCCACGGAAGGTGCGGAGTGATGATGGCTACCACCCAGCGGACGGTCCCCGCAACCAGGTTCCGGGACGATCCGACCGATCTCGAGGCGGTGTACTTCCGGTGGATCCAGCCGGGTGCGGCGGCGCCGGCGATCACCGATCGCGCCGAACGAATCTTCCGCCACCATCTCGAACTCGCCGCGCTACGCAAGCCCGGCGTCGCGCTGACCCGCGTCTACCGGGTCGCGGACGGTAGTGAGCTCGGCCCGGCGATTCAGATCGTCAATGACGATATGCCGATGCTGGTCGATACCGTGACCTCGGCGCTGCGTCGTCTGGGTGTCGTGATCGCCGAGGTCGTGCATCCCGTATTCGATGTCGCCCGCGACACCGCGGGCCGGTTGCAGGGGGTGTCACCGCGCGAGGCGGACGGGCATCCGGACGTGCACATTCGAACCACCGCCGAGTCCTGGATCCACGTGCAGCTGAGCCCGGCTACGGATGCCGACGCGCTGGACGGCCTCGAACGGGTGCTGCTACCGCAGCTCGCGGAACTGCGCCGGGTGAACGACGATTCGCCCGCGATGCTCAATCTCATGACCGGGGTGGCCGACCGCCTGGAACTCGCGGCCCGCTCGGGCGGGGACGACGAGACGGGCGAGTACGCCCGGTTGCTGCGCTGGCTCGCCGACGGTCACTTCAGCGTCCTGGGCTACGGCTACTACCCGCTCGCCCCGGCCGAGCCCGGGCCCGCCGAGTCGGTCCAGTTCACCGGCGCCGGGCTCGGTGTGCTGCGTGATTGCGCCGCGGTTCCCGGGGTGCGGGCCGAGGGGCCTGCGCTGCGCCTGGCCGGTGGTTCGGTCGAGTCGGCGCTGCCCGGGGCCGCGGATCTGTGCTTCGTGAGCGTCGCGGATCCCGGCACGGAATCGGGCCGGAGCGTACCGGGCGTGCACATGTTCGCCGGAACCTTCACCGTCACCGGATCGCACGAGGACATCCTCGACATCCCGGTGATCTCGCGGCGCGTACACCAGGTCATCGAATGGGCCGGGCTCGACCTGACCTCCTTCTCCGGCCGGGCGATGCTCGAGATGCTGCAAACCTTCCCGCGCGTAGAGTTGTTCGCCACCGACGCGCGCCGGTTGTTCGAAACCGTCTCGGCCGTCATGAATGTCGGTTTGCGCCGTCAGGTCCGGTTGTTCCTGCGCCGTGACGAGCGCAGCAGCGCCGTGCACTGCCTGGTCTATCTGCCGCGTGATCGGTACTCCACCGAGGTCCGGCTGCGCATGCAGGACGTGCTGGCGGCCGAATTCGGTGGCGAGCACCTCGCCTACTCCGCGCGGGTCACCGAATCCGATGTTGCCGCAATCTATTTCACGGTGCATCGGGACCGCCCGGCCCCGCCGGTCGATCTGTCCGAGGCCAATCGCGACCGGATCCAGGAACTGCTGTTCGCGAGTACCCGCACCTGGGTCGACCGGCTGGTGGCCGCGGCGGCGAGCGCGCCGGAGCTCGACGCGGCTCTGGCGCAGCGCAGCGCGGATGCCTTCCCGCCGAGCTATCAGCAGGAATACGAACCGGCCCGGGCGCTGGAGGATCTGCGGCGGCTGACCGCGCTCACGGACGGCGCGGTCGGGTCGAATCTGTATCGTGATCCCGAATCCCCCTCGGGTGAATGGCGTTTCACGCTGTACGTCGCCGGTTCGGAGGTTTCGCTGAGCCGCGTTCTGCCGCTGCTGCACAGCCTCGGCATGGAGGTGCTCGACGAGCGCCCGTACCGGATCGACCTGCCCGGCCACACCAGCCGATGGATCTACGACTTCGGGCTCCGGGCCCCGGCCACGCTGTTGCGGAGCGCCCTCGATCCGGATCTCGAGCGCGAGCTCACCCGGCCGGGCCTGCCCGGCACATCCGCCGAAGACGCTGTGCGCCAACGCTTCTGTGATGCCGTGGCGGCCATGTGGCTCGGTCGGGCGGAGGTCGATCAGCTCAACGAACTCGTGCTGCGCGCGGGGCTGGACTGGCGTCGGATCGCCGTGCTGCGGGCCTACGCGAAGTATCTGCAGCAGGCCGGATTCGCGTACACCTTCGCGAACATCACCCGGGTTCTGCTGGCCCATCCCGCCGCGGCGCGCTGGTTCACCGAATTGTTCGACGCCCGTTTCGATCCCGACGGCGTGCCCGAGGCGGCCGCGGTCCGCGCGGCCGAGGTGTCCGCACATCTGCGCGATGCCATCGATGCGGTCGTCAGCCTGGACACCGATCGCATTCTGCGGGCGATCCTCGGTCTGATCTCGGCGACGTTGCGCACCAACTACTTCCGCAGGGACGCGGACGGCGGTCCGCGACCGCAGCTGTCGTTCAAATTGGATCCCCGCGAGATCGCCGAATTGCCCAGGCCCAGGCCGCAGTTCGAGATCTTCGTGTACTCGCCTCGGGTGGAGGGTGTGCATCTGCGGTTCGGTCCGGTGGCTCGTGGTGGGTTGCGGTGGTCGGATCGGTTGGAGGATTTCCGTACCGAGATCTTGGGTTTGGTGAAGGCTCAGGCGGTGAAGAACGCGGTGATCGTGCCGGTGGGTGCCAAGGGTGGTTTCGTGGTGAAGCAGCCGCCCGCGCCATCCGGTGACCCGGCGGCGGATCGGCAGGCCGCGCAGGCCGAAGGTATCGCGTGCTACCGGACGTTCATCTCGGGTCTGCTGGACGTGACCGACAACGTGGATCATGCGTCGGGAGAGGTGATTCCGCCCGAGCGTGTGGTTCGCCGTGACGGTGACGACACCTATCTGGTGGTGGCCGCGGACAAGGGAACGGCGACGTTCTCCGATATCGCCAACGAGGTCGCCCAGTCCTATGGTTTCTGGCTCGGCGACGCCTTCGCCTCCGGCGGGTCCACCGGCTACGACCACAAGGCCATGGGTATCACGGCCAAGGGTGCGTGGGAGAGTGTGAAGCGGCATTTCGCTGAGTTGGATGTCGAT
>NZ_BDBQ01000044.1 GCF_001613065.1 Nocardia miyunensis NBRC 108239 | reverse complement strand
TTCTGCACGATCGGGTGACGTTGATGACCCGCCCTACCGGTTGGGTTCCGAGGAGTAACCGAGGTTTCGAAGGTGTCTGATCAGGCGCGAGGACGTCTCTGCCCGCCGGATCTCTAGCTCCTCAAGGGAGGTGTTGTACCGGTCTCCCCACGCCACATACATATTGACCAGGCGGTTGCGCTCTTGAGCCACGAGTTTCTTAGCCCGTGCGAGGAGGTCAGCATCGATCCGGTCGTACAGATCTTCGTACTTTTTCGCAGCGGGTGAGTTGGTGCTGTTGTCGGGACTGCGTAGTCGGTTGAGTTCCTCTTGATTCGTTACCCACCAGTCCGTGAATAGGCCCGGCAATTGCTCGTTGTCCGAGAGAGCCGTGGACGATAGTGCATGAAGAAATGTCTCGGAGAAATGCTTGCGTGCTGTAGCGATCGGTTCGCCGGTCAGGACTTCCTTGTCCGCGCGAAATTCCTTGGTCCAGCGTTCGACTGCGGCTGTGAACTCGGTTTCGATGGGGGCGGTTCGCACAGGGATAGTTGCTGCAGTGGCCTCGTATCCGTCCGGTGGATCGCACCGCGAAGTCAGCTTCAACAAGCAACCGACTACCGCGTTCGGTGAGCGCTGGTTGCTCGAGGTCACGACGTCGTCGGTCGAGACCTTCCTGAAAAGCCCTGGTGCAGACAAAGGCCCGTCGTCGATGCGGACCGGGCGCAAACGTGCTGTCGGGGATGTTCCGCTACGCCGTCCGCAAGGACGCGCTCAGCGTCAACCCTGTCCGGGAGTCGCAGCTGACGAAGAACATCGAAGCCAAAGGCCGGACATGCGGCGCCCGTGACATCACCATCGAGGAACTGTGGTTCATGCTCTCCGCGGTGCGGACGCCGCGGCTTCCCTGTCTTCGCAAGCTGTCTCGCGCGGAATGCAATCGCGGGACGCCGGTGAAGTCCTACACGGCGCCGACTGTGGCGGACTATTGCGAGAGCACCGACTTGGCCGACTGGGTGACCCTGCTCGCGGCAACCGGCCTGCGTCGCACCCAAACCTTGGGTCTGCTCTGGTCGGACACGATCTCGACGACTGCACTGCACGTCATCGGCAAGGTTGGCAACCCGCGATGGGGAGGCGCTGCCCGCCTGTCATCCTTGCCAGATCGTGAGAGTGAAGTGACCGTTCTTGTCGTCACCTTCGGTGCGTGTGGTAATAGTCAGTGCCGCAACCACACCACTCCCGCGTATGCACTCCGAATCGCCGATCTTCCAAAACGTCGCAGAGTCCTCGAAGTTGGTTGTTCGTCGGCATGTGTCGAAAGTCGGCGCAGTAGCACCTCCTGGCGCGATCTTGAACGGACCGGAAGCCTTCAGAGCCAGGTACGACCACGTAAGCCCCGCTGCAAACTTGGTGTCGGGCACCGGGCAGTCCGATGAATTGCCAAGCGGTAGGTAGTAGGAGGTGGGCAGGTCGATCGCGCAGTCTTGGACCAGGATGGTTCCGGCCGGAAGTGTAGGCGCAGCTGAACTCGAGCTCGTGGTCGGTACGAGAGAGGCACTGTCGCTCGGTCTGTTCGTAAGGGAGGGTGCCTGGGGCGCCGATGCAACAACCGTAGGTTGCGCCCCGCCGGTTGGAGCGGTTGCCCTTCCAACGAAGACACCTGCTCCAGTCAGGGCCGCGATGAGGCCAGAGATCGCTGTGATCCATGCGGGTCCCAGTTCCAGTACGCGACGTTTCCGGGGCGGGGCTGGTGGCTTACTTTGGGTCGAGTTATGCTGCGGCGCAGGATGGTTCACTTGGTTGTCCCCCGAGGGCGGTAGTACACGCTCATCGAGGCAGATACTAGCCTGCTCAATGGCAATACGAGGATCAAGACCCACGTATCGCGGAATTCGGAGAGCTGAAGCCTTTGCTGGAGAGAGTCATACGGCAGCGGCAGGCTGGCCGTTCGTCGGAACCGGGACGACAGGGGATGCTTCGTCCAGGTTGCATTCGTCGATCCACCTCGCCAGCAGGCTCAGCGCGCCGAGTCGCTCCAAGGCTTCCTGAGGCGCGTACTCCTGTTCCTGTCCGTGTGTGGCCTGGTTCCGGATCGTCTGCTGCACGCCCACACCGAAGCCGAGAAGACCCCGGTTCATAGAGTTGACCGACTTGTGTGTGGGATCGCCAGGCCAGCGCAAACGTGGCCGTCCCGGCTCGGGTGGTCTATCGGAAAAAGCCTCCTGCCAAACCGACACGCCCTCGATGTCATGGCGACTGGTTTGCTGGCGGCCATACCACTCCACGGCATCGGCAGCGGATGCTACTGCTCGCCGATACTCGCCGATTTGCCAGAGCATCTTCGCGGCCCCCCAGATCAGCGCATGGAGTTCAGTGGGGCCGAGCTGGGGTGGATTGTCGAGTTCAGCGTTCTGAACGAGCCCCGCAAGTTGACCGGCAAGCATGTCGGTGTAGTCGAGAATTTCTTCGAACCGGACGTTGTATGCGACGGCCTGCCAGCGTTGGATGAGGTTCTGATCGCCGTTCCAGCCGTTGCTGTCGTAGAACGGGCAGTCCATGACAATCGAAGCGGCGAGCCCAGCTCGGCCCGCTGCCACCGCGACCTCTCGTCGTGCCTTGCTGACAACTCCGTGCGAAATGCCACCTCGAACCTCGTACTCGCCGGCACCGTCGAAGTCTCTCGACACCCGCTTGTGCAGGGAGACCCACTCCTCGAACGCCGTCCGGAATCGCTCGACGTCAGCGAGGACGGCCCGGAGGCGCGCAGGAGTCTAATACATGCCCACCAGGCCAAAGTACGTGACTCGATGGACCCGATGTAGCAAATTATCTGTGCTTGCATCGCCGTTCGTGCGCGAGAGGTGTCGGACACCCCCGATAGACTCCTGAGTAGCGGACGATAGCGGCGGGAGTTTGGCGGATGGCGGACGGAAAGACCGCTGCGGGCGCGAACGGTCGGCCCCCTGTATGCGTCGGCTGCGGCGAGTCCATTCGAGGTGCCACACAGACGGTGCAGCCAATGCCGGGCCGTTGAGCGAACCTGCGTGGAGTGCGGCAAGACATTCCGAGGCCACACAGTTCGCTGCAGCCGTTGCGGGAAACCCGAACGCGAATGCGGCAGCTGCGGAAAGCTGCATCGAGGAACCGGGATCAAGTGCGTCTCGTGCCGACCGACGAAGCATGCGTGTGCCGTCGAAGGGTGCGAGCAGACCGCCAGAGCGCGAGGCATGTGCGAACTGCACTACGACAGGTTCCGAGCTACCGGCGATCCAGGACCGATCCACCTTCTGAGGATTGCGAAGTATCCAGAAGGTGCGACCTGCTCGGTCGACGGCTGCTCAGGCAAGATCGTCGGACGCGGATTGTGCAACGCCCACTGGCTCCGATTGAAGAACCACGGCGATCCGCTCGGCGGCAACAAAAGTCCAGCCGTTCTCAAAGCAATAGACCACCCAGATGGAACGAGGACCTGCTCAGGCTGCGGAAACCGTCAGCCGATTGCAGAGTTCGACAAGGACAAGAACGGTACCGGCGGCAGAAGGTCGAAGTGTAAACAGTGCCGATCCGATCAAATGAAGAAGTGGTACTCGGATAACGGTGAGCGCCAGCTCGACAGGCACCGAAAGCGCGTCGCAGCGAACCCCGAACGAATCAGGGCTCAGGACACAGCTCGATACGAACGTCATCGGGACAAGCGAATTGCCTTGGCGTCGATCTCAGTCGATCGCAGACGCGCACGACTCGCTGGCATCGAATTTGACCCGACTGTGACGAGAGCGAAGCTTCGCAAGAAGTACGGCGATCAGTGCCACTATTGCGGAGTGCTGATGGTCTTTAGCCGTACAAAGAAGGGCGAAGAACGACCCGACAACCTGGCGACAGTCGAGCACATCATCCCGGTCAGTGCCGGCGGCAACCACACCTGGGACAACGTCGTCCTGGCCTGCTGGAGATGCAATATCTCAAAGAACAAGCTCCTGCCCGAAGAGTGGGAACTGAGACGATTCGGAGAGACCGACTTACCCGACGACTCCGCGTAGGTCGCAGGTCGTTTTTCTCGCCGCGAGCCGAGCCCTCTGCAAGTGATCGGGCATCGCGGCACCGACCTCGGGTGCAGCTCTGATGGGGGCGGTTGCCTGTAGATCTTGGCGGGGCGATCGAACGCGTCGGTTATCGCGGTGAGATAGGCGGGCGAGGCCCGCACCCACGCCGTCACCGTGGCAGTCATAGCGATGGTAAATCATTCAATTTCAGGACTCCTGTAGCCAGGGCATCGACCAGCGCGGCGCGGGCGTGGGCGGACACCTTGGCCAGCTGATGGAGTTCAGCGACCTGATCGTCGACGGCGCGTATCGCCTCGCCGATGCGGTGCTGCTCGTTGATGGAGGGCAGAGCGATCGGCTGGCGGCCCAGAGCACCCTTACTGAGCGTGGGGGCTGCGGTACCGGTGGCGCGCGCGGCGATGTCTGTCAGGATCCGATCGCTGGAAAGGTACGTGAGCAAGAACAGCGGATCCACCCTTTCGCGATCACGAACGCGCAGCCGAACGAGACTGTTATCCAACATCATCGGTAGCTGATCGGCACCAACAATCGCGGGGGCGATCATTGCGCCGGTACGGACCAGCAGGATGTCGTCCGGCTCGAGCAGATACTTGCGTAGTCGCCTGGCCGCTTGTGCGCTGATCAGTTCCGCTCCCTCTGCGATAACTCGATACTCGCGCAGATGCTGGCGTTTCAGGACGGGTACTGTAAGCACCTCCCCGTGCTCATCATCTTTCGGCATCAGGTCGTATGAGGGTCCCGGTTGAATGTCACAGACGTCGATCAGGAGCTGGTCCCTCGCCTTGTTCGATGTATCCGTTTCCGAGCGGTCGGGTGGTAGATAGCTTACGAGGTCCAGCATGCCTGCCGGGCTAGTTTGATTCCGCCGCCTTCCGAAATCCCCGAACGTCTGTCTGATCCCGTCCAGGATCACCTCGGTCCGCACGACCTCGGCGCTGCGGACGTAATCCGAGGGCCGCAGGAGGTAACCGGCTGCGCGAATCGTGTCCGGACTCGCGTTCATCGCTGACCCCTGCTCGGCCACCGCCACTACCTGATCCGTAGGCAAGTCCTGTCGGGTCCGATAGCGTTCGACGAGCGCGGTGACCATGCTGTCGGGCAACGTCATTCGCTTACCATCGGAGACCCCAAGGGCCCGCGCGTCGATCAGCAGAACATCGTGGGGAACCTTCTGTCCTTTGGTGAGGATCCATACGGACGTGGCCGCATCGCTCTTCGGAGCCATTTTGTCCGGTAATGCGATGACAGCCCGCACCGCGCCGGCCTCTACCATGGCGCGGCGGACCTCGGCCTCCTGCCTGTCGGCCGAGACCGCCGCCTGCGCGGGCATCAATGCCACCGCCACCCCGTCGGGAGTCAGGCTCGCGACCACGTGCAGCAGCCAGGCGAAATTGTCGTTGTGCGGTGGTGGCGGCGCCTCGAATTCCCAAGCGCTGGAGGAGGGCTCACCGACTTGATCGGATCGGTTATTGAACGGCGGGTTCGTCACGACGATATCTGCGCGGACGGCGCCCTCTCGGTCGTTCCACGGTGACATGCTGCCCTGTCGGAACTCGCCGGGACCGTGGGTGATCGCCACCCACATGGCCGCCACCCGCATCGTTCGCGCGGTGACGCTCGTGCCTTGTACATGCACCCCTGCCTCCCTGACACCACGGCTGAGCAGTGCATGGAACAGCTCCCCGCCACGGGTATAAGGGTCATGAACCACACCGGACACCGGCTCGGGACCCGCCGCAAGATCCGCCATGAGCCGCGCCAACGCCGGAGGAGTGAAATATTCACGACTGCCCAGTTCGGCCGTCACGGCAAAGCGACTGACGAGGCTCGAAAATGCTGCCGGACCGAGACTTCCACAGCTCTTCAGGCATTTTCTCAGTTCATAGGGGTGGCGCGGAGACAGGCATTCGATCAGCGGCCGCATGTCGGGCGCGATGGCGTGTGCACGCAGTGCCTGGTCGACACGCCAGCCGATCTCTCGCAGCAGTGTCACACCCGACTGCTGTTCGGCTGACTTCAGTAACTCGTGCCAGGAGTCGTTGTCGCACACACGCAGAAAGATCAGGCACAGCAGGATCAGCAGGTAGTCGGCCTCGGAGACGGCATCCGCGCGTAGCCGAATCCCAATGGAGCCCAGAAGGTCCGACAATAGTTTCTCGCGTTGCTTGGCTCCAGCTTCAGTGCGCACTGCTGCAGTCCGCGTGGCCTGCTCGGCCGCGACCCGGAGGCTGGCCCGCTGGCCATAGGTAATGCCTACTGGTTCCTGTTCCCGGTCGCGAGCCGACTCCGGCACCGGCCGATCCGACAACCACACGATCACCTCGTCGAGACGGTAGTAGTCACCTCGGTCGTCATGGCCCACCGGCCGGGGAAAGGTGGAGTGCCGCGTCTCCCACGTCGTGACGGTGGGCCGTCCTATGCCGGCGTATCTCGCGATATCCGGCTTGTGCACGTAGACAGGGCGGTTCGGCAGACTGTCAGATTCAGTCACTCCCGTTCCTCACAAGTAGTCGTCGCGGCGATCCAGACGCCGGGAGGCCACACGTAAACCGCGCACGCGCCGCGTTTCGGGCGCCGAATCCGGTTGCTCAGCAGAGCTGTTCGACAGTAACTGGCCGAGCACCGTTCTGGCCTCGCGACGGCGGGATGCCTTCGGATGCCACACCGCACACACAACGGCGAACAGCCGCTCCGGGCCGAGTCGGGTCAGCCACCAGAAGAAGGGCGGCGAGATGCCCAACGCAAGCAGATCTCTCACCATGGCAGCACCTTTTCGAGGCGGGAGGAAGGAACAGAGTTGGCCGACCACGGTGGCGCGATGTGACGAATCATGGGCTTCTCACTGAGGAGTAGGGGTGGGTTCCGAGGACGAGCTTAAGGACGACGTACACCACCTGGCGAGTACCACATTCTCAGAAGCTGGATGCGATACGATGGCCGCATGTCAGTGAGAACTGCTTGTAGATATGGAAATCAGCTGTTCAACACTGTGAGAAGAACTCGCTCCAGTGCCTGTTTATGACTTCGAGTACATGAGGTACTCAGAATCCTCGCAGTAAACCGAACCAACGGATGCGCATGACAACTCCGATCAACACGGTTACCCAGTGGGGTGGACTTACGGTTCGTGATGTCCGTCGTGATCCGCCCGATGTCGACAAGATCGCGAGGTGCTCGTCGAGCTGGCGCGAGAGCAATTGACCGACAAGCCGAGGTGTCGTGACAACGGCACCGCTGTCGGTGGCGCCAGTGCATCGTTACCGTCTCTGCCGGCCCGACGGTCCGCACGGCGGCGGGCACGACAACTTGATCAGGACCAGATCCAGTTGCTGATTCAGGACTATCTTGCTGGCGCAACGACTTACGAACTGGGCACCCGGTTCGGTGTCGACCGCCGTACCGTCAGCGCGATCCTGCACCGGCACGACGTGCCGATGCGTCGACGCGGTCTGTCGCCAGGCCAGACCAACGAGGCGATCCGCCTCTATCGTCTCGGTTGGTCCCTGGCGCAAGTCGGGAAACACTTTGCCGTCGATCCGGCCACCGTGTTGAACCGGCTGCGCGAGCGTGGCGTTCGCACCCGTGACACGCACGGGCGGACTCGGTCTTGACAGCAATCCATGACGACCAGACGAGATCCCACTTGTGGCGAGCACGGGGCTCGCGGCCGTGGTGCTGAAAGGGTGCCTTCGGACGTAATTAACACCGCCGACCACCTACCTTGGGGTGCTTATTAGAACACGAAAATAAGCGATGACCAGGCGATATGCGCTACCTGGCTGAAGGTGGTCTCATGCCCGGAAGGCGACAAAATCCCTGATCAAGGACCCTTTTCGGGTCAATTTGTGGAGCTAAGGGGAATCGAACCCCTGACCTTCTCGATGCGAACGAGACGCGCTACCAACTGCGCTATAGCCCCGTGGTTCGTTTCCGAACCGACGTTGGAGAACTGTAGCAGGTGGGTGGGGGAGACTCCGAATCGGCTGGTGAGGAGGGGTTCGGTGGGGTGGTGGGGTGGGTTCGGGGGTTCATATCGTGGGATGGGTGGGGGGGTTGGGCGAAATTGCCGATAATTTGCGACTTGGGTGGGGGTGGTGTGCAGCAAACCTGCGTGGTGGGCGGGGGTCGTGTCGGATATATCTCACAGGGCGGGTTGATAGCATGACGATTCGGTCGGATCTGTCCGGCCACGCATGCACGCTGCCTGCGCGAATACTTCGAAAGAGTTGTCTTCCATGCAGTTTGAGATCGTCGAGCGGGACGAGACGTGGGTTGCCGGGCTTCCCGTGCGAAGCCCCAAGCGCGCGCTCGGGGAACTGCGTGACCGGGATCTGGACGCCGCGTGGGGCGCGGTCCTGCATCAGGAGCTCGGCGGGCCGCTGGCCTGCGCTTATACCGATTATTCGGCGGATATGAGCACGTTCAACACGCAGATCGTCGGGTATCAGTGCGGCTCGTTCGATCAGGTCACCCGCGGTCATATCGTGGCCCGGCTACCGCGGGGGGTGTATGCCCGGTTCTCCTCGGTGGGGAACTTTCCGCAGATCATGACCGACCTGTGGACCCAGATCGCGTATGCCGAGGAGCACAAGCAGATCAAGCGCACCCATACCGGCGATCTCGAGTGCTATCCGCATGCCTACAAGATCGATCTGTATCTGGCGGTCGACCCGCGATGAGCTACACGATCGTACTGCGTGACCAGGCGATCTACGGCGGTCTGGTGGTGCCGCGGGTGCGGCCCAGTTTCAAGGTCAGCAACAGCGAACTGATCGAATTCCTGCGTGATCGGCTGCGCGACCGCGACGACGCCGCGGACCGGGCGCTGTACACCGTGTACGTCCCCGATCCGGCCGGCAACTACAACGTCCTGGTCAGCTACGACTATCCGGCCGTGGACGCGATTCCGGCCGGTGACGTGCTGGTCCGGGTGCCCAAGGGCGTGTACGCGCGGTTCGAGCCGAACGGCGACTACCACGATCCGGTCGAGGACGTGTGGGCCCAGGTCGACGACGCGACCGCTTCGGCCGAGATCACCCGCGCGTACCGGGAGGAGATCGAGATCTGGCGCGGGCCGAAGGTCGAACTCTACATCTCGATCCTGGTGTAACCAGCACAGATAGCTATCGGATAGCCATTTTGGAACCAACCGGTCTTCTCATTCCGTCCGATTGTCGAAGTCATAGTCTTGACCAGGGACAATCCGGGACTTTCGTCCCTGTTTCCGGAAGATTTGCCGGATGTCTGGTCAATTCCTGTTCGATGACGGATACTGCCATAGCGACCAACCCCGGACGGCGGCCGCGATACGGCCGTTACCGGGAGGGTCTCGGGTAGGGCGCGGTATCGCGCAGCAACGGAGTAGGAATTCATGACAGTCGAAGCGGCCCGTCACCCCGTGTTCGCAGGGATTTCCCCGGAGTTCGCCGATACACTAGCGTCACTTCGGGACAGATTCCTCGGCCTACTGGACGGGCCTGTCCATGAGATCATGGCGTTGGTGTTCCGTCTGAGGTATGCCGCCCGCACTACGGTCCGCAGCAGGCGGTTCCCGGTGCCGGGCATGAATTCCCGCAGCTGACGCGATCGGAGACAAGGTGCCTCGGCGGACACTCGACTCACTGGTGACACAGGTCGCCTCGGAGTTGATGGGTGTCGACGCCACCACCCTGGTGGCGGCGACGGAGCGTGTGCTCGCAAGCCTGATCGAGCATTTCGACGTGGACTTCTGTTACCTGCGACGGACCGACCGCGAGCGCCGCGCCACCATCCTCGTCGCCGAGTGGCCGCCGCGGCAGTGCGTACCCGACCCGGACCCCCTGGGAATCGTCTACTTCGACGATCCGGACCCCGCGTTCAAGGCTTTCGAACACGCCACCGAGCCGGTCATCGTGCGACCGGGCAAGGCGTTCACGCCCTACCGCGACCTCGCCCGCCGCACCGCGGGCATCACCGAGCTGACCTCCGCGGCGGTCCCGCTGCTCTCGCGCGGCGAGCCGATCGGCCTGCTGGGCTTCATCAAACTGGGCGACCGCGAGTGGAGCACCCGCGAACTCAACGTGCTCAAGGCGATCGCGTCGCTGTTCGCCCAGTTGCAGGCGCGGGTGGAGGCCGAGGAGCGGCTGCGCTACATCGCCATGCACGACGATCTGACCGGCCTGGCGAACCGGCGGGCCCTGCTGGAATACATGGAGGAACGGCTCCAGCCGGGCAATCCGGGCCCGGTCGCCGCGTTCTTCCTGGATCTGGATCGGCTCAAGGCGCTCAACGACTTCCTCGGACACACCGCGGGCGACAATTTCATCCGCACGCTGTCCACGCGATTGCGCGAACATCTGGATCCGGCCGACATGATCGCGCGCCTGGGCGGCGACGAATTCGTCATCGTCCCGGCCAAACCCATGGAGGCGGTCGAGGCCGAACTCGAGGGGACTCGGTTGCAGCAACTCATCGCCCGGCGGGTCACCGTCGGGGAGGAGTCGGTCAGCCGGGCCGCGAGTGTCGGTGTGGCGGTGGGGATTCCCGGTGAGGCGACCGTCGCCGACGTGCTACGCCGGGCCGATCACGCGCTGCTGTCGGCCAAATCCGGCGGCGGCAACGGGGTCGCGGTGTTCACCGACGCGATGCGCGCGCAGTTCGAACTCCAGGACGACGTCGAGCTCAATCTGCGCAGCGCGGTCTCGGATGGTTCGCTGCTGCTGCACTATCAGCCCGAGGTCGATCTGCGCACCGGGCGGATCGTGGCGCTCGAGGCGCTGGTGCGCTGGCAGCATCCCACCCGCGGGCTGCTGCCACCGGGTGCGTTCGTCGGGGTCGCCGAGGCGACGAATCTGGCCGGGGAACTCGGGCGCTGGGTGATCCGCACCGCCTGCGCGCAGTTCGCGCAGTGGCGCCAGCACGGCCTGGCCTCCAACGTCGTCATCCGGATCAACGTCTCGCCGGTGCAGCTGGTCAGCCTGGATTTCGTGGAATCGATCGAGGACACCCTGCGCAGCAACGGAATCGACGGCAGTTCGGTCTGCCTGGAGATCACCGAACACGTCGTGGTGCAGGATCTCGCGCGCACCCAGCTGACCCTGCGCGGGCTCAAGCGGATGGGCGTGCAGATCGCGATCGACGATTTCGGCACCGGATACAGTTCGCTGTCGCATCTCAAGGCCCTGCCGGTGGACGCGGTGAAGATCGATCGCGGATTCGTGCAGCGGCTCGGGGTGAGCACCGATGATCTGGCGATCGTGAAATCCATCGTCGGCCTGGCCGGGTCGTTCGGGCTCGGCGTGGTGGGCGAGGGCGTGGAGACCGCGGTCGCCGCGCGCACCCTGGTCGGGCTGGGCTGCTATCGGGCGCAGGGCTTCCTGATCGCGCGGCCGCTGCCGCCGGAGAAGGTCGAAGCGCATTTGTCGGCCGGGCGGATTCCGCTCGATCTGGAACTTCCCCGGGTGTCCCGGGCGGCCAAACAATAGCGTCGCGGGCGGGCCACCCCAGCCGGTTGACGATACTTCCATCCCTGTTCACGCGGTGTTGCCCCGCAGGGCCGGCTACCGCTGGACGATCAGCGCGTGCGCATCGTTCAGCTGGCCAACTTCTACGGGCCGCGGTCGGGGGGACTACGTACCGCGCTGCATCATCTCGGTTCGGGATATGTGGCCGCCGGGCACGAGGTGGTGTTGATCGTGCCCGGACAGCGGCGCGACGAGCAGATCCTGCCGGGCGGCATGCTGCGAATCACCCTGCCCGCCTTGCAGATTCCATGGACGCGCGGATACCGCGCGGTCGATCCGCGCAAGGTGGCCGACGTGCTGACCGGCATCCGGCCCGACGTGCTCGAGGTGTCCGATCGGCTGACGCTGCGCGGTTTCGGGCGCTGGGCGCGCAAGCGGGACGTGGCCGGGGTGATGATCTCGCACGAACGGCTGGACCGGCTGCTCGGTCAGGCGCTGCCCGGCCCGATGGCCCGCCGGGCCGCCGACGTGGCCAATCGGCGAACCGCCGCGGACTACGACATCGTGGTGTGCACAACCGAATTCGCGCGGGCGGAGTTCGCGCGGATCGATGCGCCGAACGTCGAGCTGGTGCCGCTCGGCGTGGATCTGGAGATGTTCGCCCCACACCGGCGCGACGGAACGCTGCGGGCGAGTTTCGCCGCCGCGCACAATCCGCTGCTGGTGCACTGCGGGCGGCTGTCGGTGGAGAAGCGAGTGGATCGCAGTATCGAGGCGATCGGCGCGCTGCGTCGCGAAGGGGTGGACGCGCGGCTGATCGTGGCCGGGGACGGTCCGCGGCGCGAATCGCTCGAGCGTCGCGCGCGCGGGCTGACGCCGCTGCCCGACGGTCGTCCGGCGGTGCACTTCGCCGGCTTCATCGCCGAGCGAACCCGGCTGGCGACCCTGCTGGCCAGCGCCGACGTCTCGCTGGCTCCCGGACCGCACGAGACGTTCGGCCTCGCCGCGCTCGAGGCGCTCGCCGCCGGGACGCCGGTGGTGGCCAGCCGGTCCTCGGCGCTGGCCGATATCGTGACCGCCGAATGCGGTGCGGTCGCCGCCAACGATCCGGCGGATTTCGCGCGGGCGGTGACCGAGGTGCTCGCGCGTCCGTCGGCCGATCGACGGCGTGCCGCGCGCAACCGGGCCGAGCAGTTCACCTGGCCCGCGGCGGTGTCCCGGATGCTGCACGTGCTGGGTGCGTAGACGACGGATCCCGGCCGCGCACAGGTGTACCCCGTATGCTCCTGGAGAGCACGGCAAGAGGTCGGGCGCGCCGAGCGCCGATCATCCGGATCGGCTCGGCGACCGCATTGAGTATTCGAGGAACGGTGTGCACGAGCGCCTGAAATCCGTCAGCGGTAAGAAGGTCCTGATCACCGGCGCAGCCAGCGGCATCGGCCGGGCGACGGCGCTGGCCGCCGCGCGCGAGGGCGCGGAGCTGGTGCTGACCGATATCGACGCCGACGGGCTGGCGGACACGGTGCGGGTCATCGGCGACGGCGGCGGCAAGGTGCTGTCCGCGAAGCCCGTGGACCTCACCGACTACGACGCGGTCACCGCCTTCGCGGCGGAGGTGCATGATCAGCACGGCAGTCTCGACGTGGTGATGAACATCGCCGGGACCTCGGCCTGGGGCACGGTGGAGAATCTCGAGCACCGGCACTGGCGTCGGATGGTGGACGTCAATCTGATGGGCCCGATCCACGTCATCGAGAATTTCGTGCCGCCGATGGTCCGGGCCGGGCGCGGCGGCGCGCTGGTGAACGTGTCCTCGGCGGCCGGACTGCTGGCCTTCCCGTGGCATGCGGCCTACAGCGCCTCGAAATTCGGTGTGCGCGGGCTGTCGGAGGTGCTGCGTTTCGATCTGGCGCGGCACGGGATCGCGGTGCGTCTGGTGGTGCCCGGCGCGGTGGACACTCCGCTGGTGCGCACCGTGGAGATCGCCGGGGTGAATCAGGAAGATCCCCGGATTCAGCGGTATATCAAGCAGTTTCAGCGTCATGCCAAGACGCCCGAGCAGGTCGCCGCGATCATCCTGCGCGGTATCGAGCGCAACCGCTTCCTGGTGCACACCTCGTTCGAAGTGCGATTCGGGTACTGGTGGGCGCGAAAGTTCGCCTGGCCGTACGAGATCGCGATGCGCCGGGCCAACGACGGATTCAACGCCATCTACCAGCGGATCGGGAGCTCGAACCTGTAATTCGGCCTCCGCTCCGGCGGTTCGCGGCCCCTGAGTCCCGTCGCTCGGCCCCGTGTCGGGCACTCGTTCCGCGCACCCGCCACGCGTCCGAGCGACGGGACGGGCCGCGAACAGGTCGATGTTGTCCGGGGTGTTGGAACCAGATGTGAGGGCTGGCGTAGTTCTTTCGGGCGTCCGCTGAATCGGTCAGGCTCCGGCTTGCTCGGCGCAGGGTTCGGCTTGCTCTTCGCAGGACGGGCCGCACTGGTCGTTGTTCAGGTTGACGTCCAGGACGCGCGCGCCCGGGCCCTCGTCGCCGAGGCGGTCGTGGAAGTTGACGATGCGGCAGCTGGCCAGGGACAGGCAGCCGCAGCCGATGCAGCTGCTGACGCTGTCCCGCAGGCGGATCAGCTGTTCGATGCGTTGATCGAGATCCTGCCGCCAGATCGTGGACAGTCGTTCCCAATCCTTGCGATTGGGGGTGCGGCTCTCCGGTAGGGTGTGCAGGGCCTCGCGAATCTCGCTGAGCGGTATGCCGACTCGCTGTGAGATGCGGATGAACGCGACTCGCCGCAAAGTCTCCCGCGGATAGCGGCGCTGATTGCCACTCGTGCGGCGGCTGCTGATCAGGCCCTCGCGTTCGTAGAAATGCAGCGCAGACACCGCGACTCCACTACGGTCGGACAGTTGTCCGGGAGTGAGCTCCTTCGCCTGCCAGGTGGTGTGCTGCATACCTCAACAATACTCGAGGTACGCGGTGTTCGGCCCGGAATCGTGAGGGTGGTCTCTCGCGCACGGACAGCGAATTCCGTGCCATCGGGGCTGTGGGCTACTACGGTCGAATCATGGAAACCGATGGTGTGCCGGAGGGGCGACCGTTTTCCGTGACATCCGAGGTCGGGACGCTGCGTTCGGTACTGCTGCATCGGCCCGGTGACGAACTGCGGCGACTCACCCCGCGCAACAACGACCAGTTGCTGTTCGATGCCATTCCGTGGGTGGAGCGGGCTCAGCAGGAGCACGACATCTTCGTCGATGTGCTGCGCGGCCGCGGGGTCGAGGTCCTGCTGCTGTCTGATCTGCTGACCGACACCCTGGCCGTCAGCGGCGCGGGCCGCAGCATGGGCATCACCGCCGCGGTGGACGCGCGACGCATCGGATTCACTCTCGCCGAGGAGCTCAAAGCCCATCTGCGCGGGGTGCCCGCACCGGAACTGGCCCGAATCCTCATGGCGGGAATGACATTCGACGAATTGCCGTTCGAGCCCGACGCCGCCTCGCTGGTGCGGCGCATGCACCACGGCACCGACTTCGTCATCGACCCGCTGCCGAATCTGCTGTTCACCCGGGACTCCTCGTTCTGGGTCGGGCGCAAGGTCGCCATCACCTCGCTCGCGCTGCCCGCCCGTGCCCGGGAGACCTCGCTCACCGATCTGATCTACGCCTTCCATCCGCGGTTCCTGGGCGTGCGCCGGGCGTACGAATCGCATATCGCGCCGATGGAGGGCGGTGACGTGCTGCTGCTCGCCCCGGGCGTGGTGGCCATCGGCGTCGGGGAGCGCACCTCTCCGGCGGGCGCGGAAGCGTTGGCGCGCAGCCTGTTCGAGGACAGTCTCGCGCACACCGTGCTGGTGGTTCCGATCGTGCAGAACCGCGCCACCATGCATCTGGACACCGTGTGCACGATGGTGGACTCCGATGCGGTGGTGATGTACCCGGCGGTGCGGGATTCGTTGTGCGCCTTCACGATCGCCGTTCGCGACGACGGTTCGGTGGATATGCGCGGGCCCGAGCCGTTCCTCCCGGCCGCGGCGGAGGCGATGGGAATCGGCAAACTGCGCGTCATCGACACCGGGCTCGACGGCATCACCGCCGAGCGCGAACAGTGGGACGACGGCAACAACACGCTGGCTCTCGCCCCGGGGGTGGTCGTGGCCTACGAACGCAACGAGAATACGAATGCCAGACTGGCCGACGCGGGGGTCGAAGTGCTCACGATTCCGGGTTCCGAACTGGGTTCCGGCCGCGGCGGGCCACGCTGTCTGTCCTGCCCGCTGACCAGGGACGAAATGTAGAGGCGCCGATGGATATCCCGGTCGACCACCATTCGGCGGTCCCACCCTACGAACAGCTGCGCCAGGGCATCGTCGCCCGGGTCCGCTCGGGCGAACTGACCGCCGGAACCAAGATCCCGACCGTCCGAGCCCTCGCCGTCCAGCTGGGCCTGGCCCCCAACACCGTCGCCCGCGCCTACCGCGAGCTGGAACAGGACGGCGTCCTGGAAACCCGGGGTCGGCTCGGTTCCTTCATCGCCTCCTCCGGCGACCCCACCCAGGACGCCGCGGGCCGGGCCGCCACCGACTACGTCGCGGTCATTCGGCGACTGGGCCTGGACGACGAGGCCGCCCTGCGTTACGTTCGCGCGGCTCTGGCCGAGTAGTCCGGCTCTGCCGGGGCGGCCTGTTGCTCTGCAATCCGGCTCGTCGGAGAATCGAGGGCGAGAATCGACCTCGGTGCGTTCCGGGTGTCGCGTTGCTTCTGCTGCGATCGGCGGTGATCGGTCCTGTTGGCTCGGATGTCGATACGACGAGTATTTTCGGTGATCATCGTGACGCTCGTGGTGCTGTTCGGGATATCTGCCGCGTCGGCGGTGGTGAACAGCATGGTCGCCGGTCGGGCGGTTGCTGATCTGAACAATCGCGTTTTCGTGGCACAGCGGTCCGCCTCGGCGCTGTTGCGAGCCTATGTTAATCAGGAGACGGGGCAGCGCGGTTTCCTGCTGACCGGTGACCCGGTGTTTCTCCAGCCCTACACCCAGGGGCGCGCCGACGCCGCGCAGATGCAGACCCGGCTGCGGCAGGTTCTCGACGGCGACGTCCGGGCCACGGCAGCGCTCGACGCCGTGTCGACTGCCGCGAATGCCTGGGAGACGACGGCGGCCCAACCCGAAATTGCCGCTCGAGCGGCCGGTGCGGTGCCCGAGGACCAGGTCGAATCCTTGGCGCTGCTCGGCAAAGGCCTGTTCGACACCGTTCGCGACGAGGCCGCCCGGCTTCAGGCGGTGACCGACGATATGGCCGCGCGTGAACTGCACCGGGTGTCCGCCGCGCAGCAGGTCGCCAAGGCCGCGACCTACGTTTCGATCGCGCTCCTGCTGGTGATGGTGGTGACGGCCTTCACGGTGCTGCCGCGACTGGTGAACAGGCCGGTCACGCGCCTGGTCGGACAACTGCAGGCAGTGTCGGAAGGGAACTACGCGCTCGAGATCGAGCGGAACGGGCCGGTCGAGATCGCCGCGATCGCCGATGCGGCCAACCACATGCGCGCCAGCATCCTCGCGAGCATGGATGACCGGGTGGTCACCGAGAAGGCGCTGACCCGGTACGACGAGCAGACCCGGATGGCCGCGGACCTGCACGACCGCACGCTCAATCGAGTGTTCGGGCTCGGGCTCCTGCTCGCCTCGGCGATGAGCCGCCATCCCGGCATGCGATCGACGCTGGAGCCGCTGGTCGCCGAGACCGACGAGATCATCAGCGAATTGCGCACGGTCATCTTCGATCTGACCCGAACCGACGCTCCCGGCGTCGAGACGGTTCCGGCGTCGAGCCTGGACGGCGATTCGCGGTGACCGGCCCGGTCCGCCGGCTCGACCTCGCGGGCTAACGCCAGCTGGGTAGCAGGAGGTGGTTGTGCCAGCTGTCCACGGTGATGGGCAGGGCGGTCATGATGGGCCAGAGCCAGGCGTAGTTCGCTATGACGATGGCCACGTAGAGGCTGACCAGGAGCAAGCCCAGGCTCTGGCGTTCGCTGGTGAGCAGGAAGCGGTGGCCGTTGGGGGCGCGGGCGAAGGGTGCGGGGCCGAGGATGTCGCCGAGGGCGATGGCCAGGCCCATCACCAGGAACGGGGCCATCGGGACGGCGTAGAAGAAGTACATCTGGCGGTCCAGGTCCATGAACCAGGGCAGCAGGCCCGCCAGGTAGCCGACCAGCATCGCGGCGTAACGCCAGTCGAAACGGGTCACCGTGCGCCAGATGCCCCAGACCAGCATCGGCAGCGACAGCCACCACATCGCCGGGGTGCCGATCAGCATGACCGCCTTCACGCACACCGCCTGGCCGCAGCCGGTGACGCCGTTGTCGGCGTAGTAGTACAGCATCGGCCGCAGACCCATCGGCCACGACCACGGCTTGGACTCCCACGGATGATGGTTACCGGCCGAATTGGTCAGTCCCTCATGGAATTTCAGCGATTCGCCCTGATTGTGCCAGAGCGATCGCAGCGCGTCGGGTATCCAGGACCAGGTTCCGCCCGTGCCGATGGCGTTGCCGACCGAATAGCGGTCGTAACCGTCCTCGCCGGCGAACCACATGCCCCAGGTGCCCAGATAGACCAGCAGCGCGATCGCGACCAGGGCGTACAGCGCCGGGACGACATCGCGCACGATGGTGCCGACCCACGGCCGCACCACCCCGTACGCGCGCCGGGCGGCCACGTCGAAGAACACCGACAGCAGCCCGAACGCGACGATGTAGTACAGGCCCGACCACTTCACCCCGGTCGACATGCCCAGCAGCAGGCCGGCGCCGAACCGCCACCACCGCACACCCAGCCGAGGACCCCACTGGCTCAACGCGATCCGCCCCTCGGCGTCGGCGCGCGCCAGACGTTCCCGCACCACGTCGCGGTCGACGATCAGGCAGCCGAACGCCGCCAGGACGAATCCGGCCTGGAAGATGTCCAGCATGCCGATGCGCGAGGACACGAACGTCACGCCGTCGCAGATCAACAGGATTCCGGCGATCGCGCCGAGCAGGGTGGAGCGCGTCATCCGGCGGGTGATGCGGATGACCAGCAGCACGATCACCGAACCGAACAGCGCCGCGGCGAAGCGCCAGCCGACCGGCGAATAACCGAACAGCGCCTCGCCCAGCCCGATCATCTGCTTACCGACCGGCGGATGCACCACCAGGCCGAAACCCGGATTGTCCTCGATGCCGCCGCCGGTGACCATCTGCCAGGCCTGCGGGGCGTAATGCTTCTCGTCGAACACGGGTGTGCCCGCATCGGTCGGATAGTTCAGCATCGTGAACCGGGTGATCGCGGCGATCGCGGTCAGGAATGCGGTGACGACCCAGCCGCGCGCGCGATCGATGGGGCCGAAATCGGGGGAGGGGCGCCGCGGCGCCGGACTCGAGGGGCCCGCGCCGAGCGGCGGTCGCACGTCCGTCAGCTGGGTCACGAAGACGAGTCTAAGTGGGGTCGGGCCTATGGTGACGATGTGGATACCAGTGTGGGCACCGGGCGGTTGATGCTGGCGGCGACGCCGATGGGTGAGATCGGCGATGCCTCACAGCGTCTGCGGGACGCGCTCGCCTCGGCGGATGTCGTCGCCGCCGAGGACACCCGCCGGACCCGTGCCCTGGCCAAGGCGCTCGGCGTGGAGATCACCGGTCGCGTGGTCAGCTTCTACGACCACGTCGAGGCCGCCCGCATCCCGGTCCTGCTGGACGAGATCGCCGGGGGCCGAACGGTCCTGCTGGTCACCGACGCGGGCATGCCGTCGGTGAGCGATCCCGGCTATCGGATGGTCGCGGCCTGCGTCGAGCGGGATCTGCCGGTGACGTGCCTGCCCGGGCCGTCCGCGGTGACGACCGCACTGGCCCTGTCCGGGCTGCCGATGGAACGCTTCTGTTTCGACGGCTTCGCCCCCCGCAAGAGCGGTCAGCGCAAACAGTGGCTGAGCACCCTCGCCGCCGAGCCCCGCGCCGTGGTCTTCTTCGAGGCCCCGCACCGCCTGGCCGCCTGCCTCGCCGACGCCGTCGAAGTGCTCGGCCCGTCGCGCCGCGCCGCGGTCTGCCGCGAGCTGACCAAGACCTACGAGGAGGTCGTCCGCGGCTCCCTCGCCGAACTCGCCGACTGGGCCGTCGAGGGGGCGCGCGGCGAGATCACCGTCGTTCTCGAAGGCGCGCAACCGGTTTCGGCCGAACCCGCGGACCTCGTCGACCGAGTCGAATCCCTTGTCGCCAAAGGACTCCGCCTCAAGGACGCCTGCGCCGAGGTCGCCGCCGCCAATGGCACATCCCGGCGCGAACTCTACGACGCGGTACTCACCGCACGGTCCGACTGATATCGGCTTCGTGCGCGGTGGCCGGGGCGGACCATGGACACGATGAGCCCCCCAATCGCACCGTGCTGGTTTCGCGGGATGTGCGTCGGGCAAAGGAGTCTCGGCCCAGAATCACGAAGAATCCTGTCTCAGAACGGGTCTCGGCTGACACTTCGAATACGGGGCCCCGGACATCCTGAGCACGAGGCCGTGCGTAATTGCCTAGCGCGTAGTGAGATCGGACGTGTGTCGAGTGCGTTGTCGGCATGACGTAGCGCCTGGTACCGCCTTTACGCCCCATGAGCATGTCCGTAGCCTTGACTTATGAGCGAGAGTCGGCCGAACGACGTCGGTCGTAGGTTGCGAGAGATCCGGGCTTGGCGGGGGCTGAGCTTGGAGGCTGCCGCTGGACTTTCCGGAATCTCGTACGGCTACCTCGGCAAGCTCGAGCGTGGCGACAAATACGTGGACAGCCGGCGACTGCTCGAGGCTCTCGCTTCTGCACTGCGAGTGGCCCCGCAGGAGATAACCGGTCAGCCTTTCGCCCCGGCCGACCCGCTCTCCGGTGAGGCTCATGCGGCAATCGCCGGAGTCGAGACAGCATTGGAGACTTACGATCTCGGTGAGGACCCCGGTGGCGCCGTGCGGCCGTGGCCCGAGCTGGCCGCTGAGGTTTCCAACCTCAACATGGCGTTGCGGGAGAACGCCGACTATGCCGCGATGGGTTATGTGCTGCCGGGCCTTCTCAGCGAACTACACGCCTGCTATGTGCGTGAATCCCGGCGTCGTCACGATGCGCTGGTTGCGCTGATCCACGTTTACCGGGCTGCTGCATCGGTCTGCAAGAATCTCGGTGTCCGCGGGTTGCCGATGATGGCCGTACGGCAGGCACACGACTGTGCGCAGGTGCTGGATGAACCCGAATGGCTAGGGTACGCGGCATATCTGCGCGGCATCATGGGCGGACCAGGAGCCAGGCAGCGACAATACGAACTGGCTGTACGGGCCGCCGATCAGCTGGCCGGTGTCCCTGGGCCCAATGCGGTACAGGTCGCTGGCACACTGCATTTCATCGCGGCGCTGGCGTGCGCGGTCCAACGGGATGTACCACGCACCCACGATCACATCGCAGCAGCTGGCGAGCTGGCCCAGCGGCTCCCCGAGCGGCACGAAAATTTCGCCGGTCTGTACTTCGGGCCGGACAACGTAGGGCTGTGGCGGGTCTCGCTGGCCACAGAGCTGGGTGACGGGGCGAAGGTGGCCGAACTCGCCAATGATGTTCGCGCTGCGGCGATTCCGCTCCTGTCCTGGCAGGCAACTTTTCATGCCGACCTCGGCCGGGCATTGGCAACCGACCGCGAAACTCGTGGCCGAAGCGTTGAATCTCTAGTCACCGCAGAGCAACTCGCGCCGCAGTATGTGCGCAACAATCCGTTGGTTCGCGAGACCGTGACCGGTCTACTGCCTACGGCCGCCCACGATCACACCGGCCGTGAACTGCGCGGGCTGGCGCATCGCATGGGTTTGGCGCCACGGTAACCACCGACCGAATCTCCTGTCCCAGCGGGACAGGCGGCTCGCCATCACTCCCTTAGCGTCTGTGTCGGCCCTGCCGCCGTGCGGATCTCGCAATCATCATCCCGGTCGGTAGGTGTCATCCAGCGACGGGGAGGCAGGGGACGGTGAGGCAGACACCTATGGCGCTCGGTGTGGTCGACCAGGACAGTGAGGCATACGAGTGGGAGCGGGCCCAGGTTCGGCGTTTGGCGCGGCATCTGGGATATGCGGTGGTCTGGGCGTCGGGGAATTCGGTGTTACCGCTGGTTGATCAGGTGCGCCAAGCTGACGTCGATATCGTCATCGCCTCGGTTTCGGACCACCTCGACGTGCTCACGCTGAACTCCGTTATGGGCGTGGTCGGAGTCGAAACAGTCTGTCCGCGTTTATCTTTCAGCCGATGGGCGGATGTGCAACCTGGGTGGTCCGGATGAGCTGGGCCGCCCTGGGCTGGCTGACCGCGGTCGGTCTGCCACTGGCCGTGCTCATCTGGGCTTGCCGACCG
Organism: Nocardia miyunensis NBRC 108239; assembly: GCF_001613065.1. Taxonomy (GTDB): domain Bacteria; phylum Actinomycetota; class Actinomycetes; order Mycobacteriales; family Mycobacteriaceae; genus Nocardia; species Nocardia miyunensis. The sequence goes on along the minus strand of NZ_BDBQ01000044.1, from coordinate 139,801 downwards.
CACAAATGACGTCGCCGGACCCCGGCAAGCGAACTTGAAATCTAGCGGACCCGACAGCGCAAGCTATCGTACTGAACCCGATGAGCTGCTGGACTCTGATCAACGGCCTGCGGGGATACTCCGACAATCATGCGGACATTCCGTCCGACTACCTGCTGCATTCGAGTGCGCAGATTCAACGCGGTGTGACATATCACCTGCGAAGTCGCTGTGACTTCAAGGTTCTCACCGATACCGGCCCAACGCCTTCGAACGTCGAGACTGCCATCGACTTCAGCGCCTGAGTGAGAATCACGTCGGTAGCTTCAAAGCCACGTGACCTGAATTGCTCTCAGGTTATGCGAGTCCTGTTCGGCAACTTCGTATTCCACTTCGACCGAATCGCCGACCGCGACGTTGCCGAAATTTCGGTCACCCAGGGAGTCGAGGCCGAACCAGACGTGATCGCCTGCCGTTGTCTCGATAACCCCCGTTGCCCGCTTGTCGTTCCAACGCCAAACTGTCCCCTTGGCTTTGAGTACCCCACGGTCGTCCTCCATGAATGAAGGCTACATGGAGGTGTGATCCTGCAGGCTCGCGCGGCGTTGTGCTCGTTCACGCCGGGCGGGTTCTTCGGTCTCGATCCTGGGGAGCAACGGGTACGGGTCGGCGGACGCAGTCCCGACGTGAAACTCAGTCTTTCGGCTCCACGTACTTCGGGAAGACCGGTTCCGGGGCGGGCAGGGGCAGGCCCGGCTCGATCGGGGTGGCGATATCGGCGAAGTTGCGGCCGGTCTGGGCGAGCAGGTCCAGGATCTTGCCCGCCGAACCCGGGATGACCGGCTGGACCAGGATCGAGACGATGCGCAGCACCTCGAGGGTGACGTACAGGACCGTCGCCTCGCGGGCCAGATCCTCGGGGGTGCCCGATTTGGCCAGGGCCCAGGGCTGCTGGGCGGAGAAGTAGCGGTTCGTCTCGCCCAGGGTCAGCCAGATCGCCTCGAGCGCGAGATGTATCTGCTGCTGGTCGAATTCGGCGCGGCAGCGCTCGAGCAGGCCGTTCGCGCGGTCGAGCAGTTCGCGATCGTCGGCGGTGAATTCACCGGGTGTCGGCACCACCGAATTGCAGTCGCGGGCAACCATTTTCAGGCTGCGCTGGGCGAGGTTGCCGTATTCGTTGGCCAGATCGGAATTGATCCGGCCGACGATCGCCTCGTGGCTGTAGGACCCGTCCTGCCCGTAGGAGATCTCGCGCAGCAGGAAGAAGCGCACCGCGTCCAGTCCGTAGCTCTCGACCAAGGCCAGCGGGTCGACCACATTGCCGACCGACTTGGACATCTTCTCGCCCTTGTTGTACAGGAACCCGTGCACGAAAACGCGTTTCGGCAGTTCGATCCCGGCGGACAGCAGGAACGCGGGCCAGTACACCGTGTGGAACCGGGTGATGTCCTTGCCGATGATGTGCACGTCGGCGGGCCAGAACCGTTGGAACGCAGCGGAATCGGTGTTCGGGAACCCGGCGCCGGTGAGGTAGTTGGTGAGCGCGTCCACCCACACGTACATCACGTGCGCCGGATCGCCCGGCACCGGAACGCCCCAGTCGAACGTGGTGCGGGAGATGGACAGATCCTTCAGCCCGGCCTTGACGTAGCTGACGATCTCGTTGCGCCGCGTCGCGGGCGCGATGAATTCCGGCCGCGTCTCGTACAGGTCGAGCAGCTGGTCCTGGTAGTTGGACAGCCGGAAGAAGTAGTTCGACTCCTCGGTCCACTCCACCGGGGTGCGGGTGTCGGTCGAGACCCTCGTGCCGTCCTCGAGGACCGTGGTCTCCTCGTCGGTGTAGAACGCCTCGTCGCGCACGGAGTACCAGCCCGCGTAGGTGTCCAGGTAGATGTCGCCACGGGCCTGCATCCGCTCCCAGATCGCGACGGACGCGGCGTGGTGGTCCTCGTCGGTGGTGCGGATGAACCGGTCGAAGGAGATGTCCAGCGCCTTGTCCATGCGCTCGAACACGTCCGAGTTGCGCGAGGCGTACTCCTGCACCGGCACGTCCGCCGCGCGCGCGGCCTGCTGCACCTTCTGGCCGTGCTCGTCGGTGCCGGTCATGAAGAACACCTCGTACCCGTCGAGGCGCTTGAACCGGGCCAGGGCATCGGTGGAGATGTACTCGTAGGCGTGCCCGATGTGCGGCGCGCCGTTCGGGTAGGCGATGGCCGTGGTGATGTAGAAGGCGGGGCGTGAGGATGCGCTCATGGTGGCTCTACTCTAATGCGCGTGCCCTGCACCGCTCGCGCGAATATCCCCTCGTGCGCCGGTGGTGCCCGTGCGGAGGTCACTATGCGGCCCCGAAACGACCCCGAGGTCCTGATGCCAGGTAAACGCCCCGCTCCCGAACCGCCGGAGCCGCTGTCCCCGTTGATGGATGCGCATACCCACCTCGACGCCTGCGGCGCGACCGATGCGGAATCGGTTGCCGCCATGGTGGATCGGGCCGCCGCGGTCGGCGTCGGACGGGTCGTCACCATCGCCGACGATCTCGACGCGGCCGGATTCGCGGTGCGTGCCGCGCACTGGGATCCGCGCGTGTACGCCGCGGTCGCCCTGCACCCCACCCGCGCGAACGCACTGGACGAGGCGGCCATGCGGGAACTCGAGACGCTGGCGAAGGACCCTCGGGTGGTCGCGGTCGGGGAGACCGGACTGGACTACTACTGGCCCGGCAAGCTCGACGGCTGCGCCGGGATCGAGGAGCAGGTCGAGGGTTTCCGCTGGCATATCGACCTGGCCAAGCGGCTCGGCAAACCGCTCATGATCCACAATCGCGAGGCCGATCACGACCTGCTCGCGGTGCTGCTGGACGAGGGCGCGCCCGAGACGGTGATCTTCCACTGCTTCTCCTCGGACGCGAATATGGCCCTGGCCTGCGTGGAGGAGGGGTATGTGCTGTCCTTCTCCGGCACGGTCAGCTTCAAGAACGCACACGATCTGCGCGAGGCCGCCAAGCTCGTGCCCGATGAGCAGATCCTGGTCGAGACCGATGCCCCGTTCCTGACCCCGCACCCGTTCCGTGGCGCTCCGAACGAGCCGTACTGCCTGCCCTACACCGTGCGCTCACTCGCGGAGACGCGTGGACAGGATCCGGTCGAACTCGCCCGGCAGACCAGCGCCAACGCCGAACGCGTCTACCGCATCGGGCACTGACCGGTACAGCACGATCAGTGGGATGTGTCACACCGACACGCCTCGAGATGCGTGATTGTGTCCCTTGTCACTACTATTGCGACACCTGTTACACCCCCGCGTTGTCGATATTGCTTCGTGATCTGGAAGTCGCCTGTTCCGCCACTTGTGGTTGTCGGGCCTTGACCTGCTCGTTATCGTATTGTGACCATGCCGGAGTTTCGGATGTCCGCATTAGCGCGGATCAACTCGTCACGATCGCCGATGCTCTACACGGCGATCGCGGCGCTGCTGATGACGTTGATCCTGGGTGCGGCTCTGGCCATCATCGACAAGAAGTCGATCACCCTCGTCGTCGACGGCCACGCGACCACGTTGACGACCATGGCGGGCAGCGTTCGCGGTGTGCTGAAATCCGCCGGCTACCGGATCGACGGCCACGATGCGGTGATCCCGTCCGCCGGTTCCACGGTCGCGAACGGGGCAACCATCACCTTCGATCGCGGACGTCAGGTGGCCATGGTCGTCGACGGCACGCCGCAGACGGTGTGGACCACCGGCAATACGGTGTCCGCGGCGTTGTCCCAGCTGAAGATTCCCGATGACGTATTCGTCTCCCCGTCCCGCCCGACGTCGCTGCCGCTGACCGGCGGGACGCTCTCGGTCACCAGCCCGCACACCGTGCTGCTGGGCGACAACGGCCGCAGGGCGAAGTACGTTCGCCTCGCCGCGCCGACGGTCGGTCAGTTGCTGAAGGTGCAGGGGATGCCGCTGATCGATCAGGATTCGGTGCAACCGGACGCGAGCACTCCGCTGACCGACGGGATGAGCATCACCGTCACCCGCAAGCGGACCGTGAACCGGGTGGAACGCGTGCCGCTGCCGCCGACGGAGAAGGACGTCCAGGATGTGACCATGAACATGGACCGCAGCACCGTCGAGAATCCCGGCAAGGCCGGTGTCCAGGACGTGACGTACGCGGTGTCCATCGTGAACGGCATCGTCACGGGGAAGAGTCAGGTCTCCAGCACGGTGGTCGTCCCGTCGCAGCCCAAGACCATCCGCAAGGGCGCCAAGCCCGGCACCGAGGTTCCGCCGGTCCGCAACGGCGCCATCTGGGACGCGCTGGCCAAATGCGAATCCGGTGGTAACTGGGCGATCAACACCGGCAACGGCTACTTCGGCGGTGTCCAGTTCGACCAGAACACCTGGGCGCGCCAGGGCGGCCTCAAATACGCCCCCCGCCCCGACCTGGCGACCCGCAACGAGCAGATCGCCATCGCCGAGAAGACCCGCGCTCGCCAGGGCTGGGGAGCCTGGCCGACCTGCACCAGCAGGCTCGGCATCGGGGCGGGCGGGGCCGGGTAGTCACATCAGCGCTCCGCCGTCCACGCGGATCTCGCTGCCGGTGATGTAGCGGCCCTCTTCGGAGGCGACCATCGCGACGACGCCCGCGATGTCCTTCGGGTCGCCGAGAGCGCCATTGTTGAGCCAGCCGGTGAGGCGGGCCATCAGTTTCCAATCGGCGTCGGCGGGGAGTTGCAGGCCCGAGGTGATGCCGGTGTTGATGCCGCCGGGGACGATGTTGACCGCGCGCAGACCGTGTTTGACGTATTCGAGGGCCAGCGAGTGGGTCAGCGCGTTCACCCCGCCCTTGGAGGCGGAATAGGCGGCCATGTACGGATTCGAGCCGAAGGCCGCGGTGGAGGAGAAGTTCACGATCACCGGGTGGTCGGACTCGATCAGGCGCGGCAGCACCGCCTGGCACATCAGGAAGGTGCCGGTGAGGTTCACGCCGATGACCTGATTCCACTCCTCGAACGGCATTTCGTGAGTGTGCGCGCTGCGCATGATGCCCGCGGCGTTCACCAGCACGTCGATCCCGCCGAGGGTGTCCAGGGCCGATGCGCAGCCCGCGCGGACCGATCCGGGATCGGCGACGTCGATGCGGACGGTGTGCAGCCGATCGCGATCGGCGTCCGCCGCGGCCTCGGCGGTCTCCTTCAGGCCGGTCTCGACGATATCGGCGGCCACCAGCTCGGCCCCCTCGGCGAGCAGTCGCAGCGCGACGCCCCGCCCGATGCCCGAACCCGCGCCCGTGACGAGAATCCGGCGTCCCTCATGTCTGCGCTGCATTGCGTGCCAACCTCTCGACTGCTTCGATGCGATCAGTCAAAAACTAGAACGCGTATCAGAATGTGGCAATATCTGCCGCTGTTTCGCTCCGGCGTGTTCGCGACTCCTCGCTCGAAGGCTCATTCCGTGCGGGGCTGGGCGAGAACGCAACTCACGTGGTTGACGGCCTCGTTTCGCTCAGTCGCGAACTTCCCACCCGAGGGCTCGGTGCGCGGTGAGGAAATGCGCATCTCGCGTGATTGTGGTGGACGGCTTTCGTTCGCTCGGTCGAGGCGGGCGTGCTTCGTGCGTCGATCGTGTCGCGATGGGGATGTTTCCGCGACTGTCGTGTCGAATGGGCTCGGGATGCGGTCGAGACTTCACAATGGGCTCTCGAGAGCGATCGATACGATCGCCCGGACTTTGTCCGGGAGACGATGAGGGGTTCGGATGCGGTGGCGGGGTGGCTGGGCGCGGATGGTCGTCGCGGGTGCGGTCGCGGTGAGCGCGGTGTGGACGGTGGCCGCGCCCGCGGACGCCGCCGTGCCGGGGAACGTGATCGACGTCGTCCCGCAGGCCGCGAGCTGGCGCGGGGTTCCGGGCGGTTCGATCGTCGACTACTGGATGACCGGATCGGACGGCGCGCCGCGACGAGCCAGTGGCGCACTGTTCGTTCCGTCCGGTCGGGCGCCGGTCGGCGGGTGGCCGATCATGGCCTACGACCACGGCACCTCCGGGCTGGGTGCGGGCTGCGGTGGCCAGACCACCGCGCCGGGCCAGCGGGTGGACAACCAGATCGTGAAGTACTTCCTGGCAAAGGGATTCGCGGTTGTCGCACCGGATTACCTGGGGCTCGGGCGGTTTCACACCGGACCGCACCCGTATCTCGAGCTGAACACCGAGGCGACCGCAACCATCGACCTGGTTCGCGCGGCCCGCGCGACGCATCCGGCGCTGTCCCGCACCTGGGCCGTCATCGGCGGATCGCAGGGCGGGCAGGCGGCATTGGGCACCGCGCATCTACAGCACGGCTATGCGCCCGATCTGGATTTTCGCGGCACCATCACCGTCGATCCGGAATCCGATCTCGAGGCGCTGCTGCCCGCGGCCGGTCCGTGGGTTCCGGACATCCGCGGGCTGACCGACACCGCCACGACCGCGTTCATCGCCATGATCCTGACCGGGCTGCGGGAGACGCATCCGCGGGTCGACGTCGACAGCTATCTGACCCCGCGCGGCCGCGACCTCGTCGACGGCATCGGGGATCTGTGCCTGGGCGCGATCATGCGCCGCGCCGCCGGTGCGACGGTCGGCGACCTGCTCTCCCGGCAACTGACGACCGATACCTTCTCCACCGCCCTCACCTCCTACATGGCCGTCCCCACCAGCGGCTACGACGCCCCGATCCTCCTGCTCACCAACGCCGCCGACACCACGGTCCCCTCCCCGCTGCACGCCGCCCTCATCGCCCAGTTCGTCGCCGCCGACGTCGACTTCCACACGGTCGTCGGCCACGGCAGCCACTGCGAACTGAGTCCTCAGATGTGGTCCGCCATAAGCGATTTCGCCGCCCGTATCAAGTCCACACCCACCCGGCCGTAACCGATTCGCGGGTAGTTCGGTCGGCTGGCGAGACCTCGCCTGCGGCGCGAGTTCGAGCGATGGGCACGGTTCGCGGTACGAGTATGTGGCCGTTGCCCGTGCCGTTCGCCCGCCGCCGCCTCAGCCACTGATGGCCTGTACGGGTCGGGCGGCGATCATCCGCGGTCGATGCCTGTGCGCGGCGGATGTGGGTCGGTCGGCGGATGTGGCGTGATCGGTGGTTCGGCTGTTCGCGGCCGGTCGACGCCCGGGCAGGTCTGGACCCGTATGCGGTGGGCCGGGTGCGGGGAGTGCGGGTGCTGGGTTGGTAGGTTGTCGGGCGTGTCCGAATCAGAGGTCGTCGCCCGTGGTCAGGCCGCATTGCTGGGTCCGGCCGAGGTGCGGGTGCTGGCGGAGCGGTTCGGGGTGCGGCCGACCAAACAGCTCGGGCAGAACTTCGTGCACGATGCGAATACCGTGCGGCGGATCGTCGCGGCCGCGGGGGTAGGGCGCGAGGACGTGGTGCTCGAGGTCGGGCCGGGGCTGGGTTCGCTGACGTTGGCGCTGCTGGACGTGGTGGACCGGGTGGTCGCGGTGGAGATCGATCCGGTTCTGGCGCAACATCTTCCGCGGACCATCGCCGATCGGGCGCCGGAACTGGCCGATCGGCTCTCGGTGGTGCGAGCCGATGCGTTGCGGGTGAGCGCACAGGATCTGCCCGCGCGGCCGACCGCGCTGGTCGCGAATCTGCCGTACAACGTCGCGGTGCCCGTACTGCTGCATCTGCTGGCCGAATTGCCCGGTATCACAACGGCTCTGGTGATGGTTCAGGCCGAGGTCGCCGACCGCCTCGCGGCCGAACCGGGTTCCCGGACCTACGGCGTGCCGAGCGTGAAAGCCGGTTTCTTCGGCGCCGTCCGCCGGGCGGGATCGGTTGGGCGGCAAGTGTTCTGGCCGGTTCCGCAGGTCGAGTCCGGACTGGTCCGGATCGATCGTTTCGCACAACCGCCGTGGCCTCTCGACACGGCACACCGCACCCGGGTCTTCGAGGTGGTCGACGCCGCGTTCGCCCAGCGCCGCAAGACATTACGCGCCGCACTCGGCTCTTGGGCGGGCTCGCCCGCCGAGGCCGAGAAGCGCCTGATCGCCGCGGGCATCGCCCCCACCGCCCGAGGCGAAACCCTCGACACCGCTGCCTTCGTCCGGCTTGCCGATCAGGGCTGACGGTTCGGCGCCAGATCGCTCGCCGAGGCCGGGCAGTATCTGATTGCTGGGGTACCCCCTGCCGCCTCGCGGTGGGACTTTCGATGCCGCTGCCCTCGTCCTCCCGCAGACCAGAGCTGACAGCTCGGCCGATTCACGCCGGCTCAGCTACCGGCAGAGGCTGCGTCGACCATGCCGCACGCGTGTGAAGCCGGACGCCGCAACGCACGTATGAGCCTGGCCGAAGTCGCGACATCCGTCATGTCGGCAGTGGAATGTGCTGGCGCCACGCAGGTTTCGCCGAATGGCTGATGCGAACGTGAGGACGTCGGGTCAGCGGAACGAGCGCAGTCGCAGGCTGTTGCTGACGACGAAGACGCTGGACAACGCCATGGCCGCGCCCGCGAGCATCGGATTGAGCAGCCCGGCGGCGGCCAGGGGGATGGCGGCGACGTTGTAGCCGAAGGCCCAGAACAGGTTCCCCTTGATGGTGCGCAGGGTGGTGCGGGACAGGCGGATCGCGGTGCCGACGGTGCGCAGGTCGCCGCGTACCAGGGTGATGTCGCCCGCCTCGATCGCGACGTCGGTGCCGGTGCCCATGGCCAGGCCCAGATCGGCCTGGGCCAGGGCGGCCGCGTCGTTGACGCCGTCGCCGACCATCGCCACCACCTTGCCGCTGTCCTGTAGCCGCTTCACCACATCCAGTTTGTCGCTGGGCAGGACCTCGGCGATGACCTCCTCGATGCCCACCCGATCGGCGACCGTTCGCGCGGCGGCGGCATTGTCGCCGGTCAGCAGGACCGGAGTCAGGCCGAGGGCGCGCATATCGGCGACGGCGTCGGCGCTGGCCGGTTTGATCGCGTCGGCGATCACCAGCACGCCGCGGGCCACGCCGTCCCAGGCGACCACGATCGCGGTGCGCCCGGCCGACTCGGCCGCGGTCTTGGCGTCGGCGAGCGGCTCGGGCAGGGTGATCGACCAGTCGTCCAGCAGTTCGGTGCGGCCGATCACCACCGCCCGCTCACCGACCACGCCCTGCACACCCTTACCGCCGTGACCGACGAACTGCCGCACCGGATCCGGGCTCAGCCCACGGCCGGCGGCGCCGGTCACGACCGCCCGCGCCACGGGATGTTCGGAGCCGTGCTCGACCGAGGCGGCCACCGTGAGCAGCTCGCCGGGATCGACTTCCTCGGCCGGGATCACCTCGGCGAGCGTCATCGTCCCGGTGGTGACGGTGCCGGTCTTGTCCAGCACCACGGTGTCGATCCGCCGGGTCGACTCCAGCACCTGCGGCCCCTTGATCAGCACGCCCAACTGCGCGCCCCGGCCCGTGCCGACCAGCAGCGCGGTGGGCGTGGCCAGTCCGAGTGCGCAGGGGCACGCGATGATCAGCACCGCGACCGCGGCCCCGAATGCCACGGCCACCGATGCGCCGGTGACCAGCCAGACGACCAGCGTGGCCGCGGCGATCACGAGCACGATCGGCACGAAGATCCCGGCGACGCGATCGGCGAGCCGCTGCACGGGAGCCTTACCGGTCTGTGCCTGTTCGACCAGCGCGGCCATCTGCGCCAGCTGGGTGTCCGCGCCGACGCGGGTCGCGCGCACGGTCAGCATGCCGCCCGCGTTCACCGTCGCACCGACCACCCGATCGCCCGGGGCGACCTCCACCGGCACCGACTCACCGGTGAGCATGCTCATATCGATGGCCGAATTGCCTTCCACCACAACGCCGTCGGTGGCGACCTTCTCGCCGGGCCGGACCAGGAACACCTCGCCCGAACGCAGTTCGCTCACCGGGATACGGATTTCGGAACCGGATCCGCCCGCCTCGGCCCGGCGCAGGACGGACACCTCCTTGGCGCCCATCTCCAGCAGCGCCCGCAGCGCGGATCCGGCGCGCTCCTTGGCGCGCGTCTCGAAATACCTTCCGGCCAAGAGGAATACGATGACCCCGGCGGCCACCTCGAAGTAGATGTTCGAGCCCGCGTCACCGCGCTCGACCGCGAGGCTGAAACCGTGCCGCATTCCGGGCATTCCGGCCACGCCGAAGAACAGCGCGTAGACCGACCAGCCGAAGGCGGCCAGGGTGCCCAGGGAGATCAGCGTATCCATGGTGGCCGCGCCGTGCCGGGCGTTCGTCCATGCCGCGCGGTGGAATCCCGCGCCGCCCCAGAACACCACCGGCACGGCCAGAGCCAGCGAGAGCCACTGCCAGTTGCGGAACTGCCACGCCGGAACCATCGCCAGCGCGATGATCGGAATCGCCAGTGCGATGGTGAGCAGCAGCCGGTTGCGCAGCTCCGCGGCGGGGGAGAGCGGCGAATCCTCTTGTGGCGCGGCGCTATCGACCGGCGCGTGCACCTGGGCGGTATACCCGGTGTCCACCACCCGCTCGATGAGCTGCGCCGGACTCACCGAGTCCGGGAAACTGACCGTCGCCTTCTCGGTGGCGTAGTTCACCGAGGCGGTGACGCCCTCGATCCGGTTGAGCTTCTTCTCGATCCGGGCCGCGCAGGAGGCACACGTCATCCCGCCGATCTCCAGTTCGATCGACCGCTCGGACACCGGTGCGGTCATCGCCGTCCCTCGCTCATGGTCGCGCTCTCCTTCGTGATGGTTCTCTCACCGCGTGCTGCGTCACTCATCGCATCGCACGCGGCGGATCGTACGGTCAGCTCGCGAGCTGGTATCCGGCCTCGTCGACGGCGGCGGCCACGGCGGCCTGGTCGACCGGATTCGCCGACTCCACCTGGACCCGTCCGCTGGCGAGATCCACCTCGACACCGGTGACGCCGTCGATCAGGCCGATCTCCTTCCGCACGGATGCCACGCAGTGGCCACAGGTCATCCCGGTGACGGTGTAGGTGCTGCTCGCCATGATCTCGACTCCTTCGGAATTATACGGTGAGGGGGTATCCCCGGACGTCCCCGAAGGTACCCCCTACGGGTATTGCGTGCAAGTGGTTCGGGCCGTGTGACCGGCGCGTCGGCGCGTTGGCGACCGCTGTGACCGCACATGTCGGTCTCGCCCATTACGCTTGGGGCTCGTGCTTTCTGTTGTACCCAGTCCCGTGGTCGTGCGGGCGCCCTCGAAGGTGAACCTGCACCTCGGGGTGGGTGACCTGCGTGCCGACGGGTATCACGAACTGACGACCGTCTTCCAGGCGCTGTCGCTGAGTGACGATATCGAGATCACCCCGGCCGCGTCGCTGTCGGTGCGGGTGAGCGGAGAGGGCGCCGAGCAGGTGCCGACCGACCGGATGAATCTGGTGTGGCAGGCCGCGGTGCGACTGGCCCATCGTGCCGGGCGTGCGCCGCTGGTGGAGATCGCGATCCGCAAGGGCATTCCGGTGGCGGGCGGTATGGCGGGCGGCAGCGCCGACGCGGCCGCGGCGCTGGTCGGATTGAACGAGCTCTGGGACGTCGGCCTCACCCGGGACGAATTGGCGACGCTGGCCGCCGAACTGGGCAGCGACGTCCCGTTCGCGCTGTACGGCGGCACCGCGCTGGGCCGCGGACGCGGGGAGAAGCTGCTTCCGGTGTTGTCGCGCAGCACATTTCACTGGGTGCTGGCACTGTCGCGCGACGGCCTGTCCACGCCGACGGTGTTCCGCGAGCTGGATCGCCTGCGCGAACAGGGCGATCCGCCCCGCCTGGCCGAACCGCAGGAGTTGCTCCAGGCCCTGGCCTCCGGCGATCCGGCTCAGCTGGCCCCGCTGCTCGGCAACGATCTGCAGGCTCCCGCCCTGTCCCTGAAACCGGATCTGCGCCGCACCCTGCGCGCGGGCACCGGCGCGGGAGCCCTGGCCGGGCTGGTCTCCGGCTCGGGCCCCACCTGCGCCTTCCTGTGCGAGAGCGAGGAGGCCGCCATCGAGGTGGCCGCCGAACTCTCCGGAGCCGGAGTCTGCCGCAGCGTGCGCACCGCCAGCGGGCCGGTTCCCGGTGCCCGCGTCATCGGCGAGCACTGAGCGCCGTCGCCGAGGCGTGCGTTCGCCCTTGCCCAGCGTGTGCGCGGTGCGCGGAGTCGGTTGCGGTGTCGTCCCGGACAGATATTCGGCCGTGAGCGGGTGTGGTGACTTCCGGTTCGGCGACTGTTCCCGGGAGGTCGGCGGAATGAACCGAGAAAGTGCTGGTCCAGGCGCGATTCGGCATTCCGGGGCAGGCTCGTGTAGGGTTTGAGATACGACGCGGGATGGAGCAGCTCGGTAGCTCGCTGGGCTCATAACCCAGAGGTCGCAGGTTCAAATCCTGTTCCCGCTACTAGCGAAAGTGGCTCGGAGGCAATGCTTCCGGGCCACTTTCGTATTTCCTGTTCCCGCGGACCCTCCCCGGCGTCCCACCCGCCGAACCACATCGGTCCGGCGGGTCCGCTCCGGGGGGAGATCCGGGGCGTGAGCGGCGGCGTGAGATCATGAGGAGCTTGCCGAGCGCCCCGGGGACGGGCTGCCACCGCGGCAGGCGATTCGATATCGATGACACGCCACTCACACTGTTTGGCCTGAATACGGAGAGGCGGACGAGCCCATGGTGAACCTGGTCAACTTGGAACAGGTCGGCAAGAGTTTCGGGATCAAACCGCTGCTGGATCAGGTCTCGCTCGGTGTGCAGGAGGGTGAGCGGATCGGTGTCGTCGGTCTCAACGGCGGCGGTAAGACCACGTTGCTCGAGGTGATGACCGGGATCGAGGAGCCCGACAGCGGCCGGGTGAGCCGGATGAACGGGCTGCGGATGGCGGTGGTCACCCAGCGCGGCAGCCTGCCCGAGGACGCCACCGTCGGCGAGGTCGTGCTCGCCGGACTCGCCGACGATGCGGTCGGCGGCAATCCCGTTGTGGCGGAACACGAATGGGCCGCCGATCCGCGCATCCGCAACGTCATCGAGGGGATCGGCATCGCCGGGCTCGGCATGGACGCCTCGGTCACCAACCTGTCCGGCGGTGAGCGTCGTCGTGTGGCGCTGGCCGCGGCCCTGGTGCGCGAGCTGGATCTGCTGGTGCTGGACGAGCCCACCAACCACCTCGACGTCGAGGGTGTGCAGTGGCTGGCCGAACATCTGCTGGCTCGGCGCAGCGCCCTGGTGGTGGTCACGCACGATCGCTGGTTCCTGGACACCGTCGCCACCCGCACGTGGGAAGTGGTGGGCGGCAAGGTGGAAAGCTACGAGGGCGGCTACAACGACTGGATCTTCGCCCGCGCCGAGCGCGTCCGGCAGGCCGACGCCACCGAGGCGCGCCGCCGCAACCTGGCGCGCAAGGAACTGGCCTGGCTGCGTCGCGGGCCGCAGGCGCGCACCTCGAAACCGCGCTATCGGGTCGAGGCCGCCGAGGCGCTGATCGCCGACGTTCCCGCGCCGCGCGACACCGTGCAGCTGGCCGCCTTCGCGCGAAAGCGGTTGGGCCGCGTGGTGATCGAACTCGAGGACGCGAGTTTGACCACGCCCGACGGCCGCGAACTGGTGCACGATCTGACCTGGCGGCTCACACCGGGTGAGCGGGTCGGCCTGGTCGGGGTGAACGGTTCGGGCAAGACCACGCTGCTGCGCGCGCTGGCCGGGGACGCCGAACCGGCGACCGGCCGACGGATCCAGGGCCAGACCATCCGAATCGGCTGGCTGCGTCAGGAACTCGACGATCTGCCGACGAATATGCGTGTGCTGGAGGCGGTATCCGATGTCGCCGAACGAATCATGCTGGGCGACAAGGAGGTCAGCGCGGGGCAGCTGGCCGAGCGACTGGGTTTCACCCCGGCCAAGCAGCGCACCCCGGTCGGCGATCTGTCCGGCGGCGAGCGCCGGCGTCTGCAGCTGACCCGCATCCTGATGGGCGAGCCGAACGTCCTGCTGCTCGACGAGCCGACCAACGACCTGGACATCGACACCCTGCAGCAGCTCGAGGATCTGCTCGACGGCTGGCCGGGCACCCTGGTGGTGATCAGCCACGACCGCTACCTGATCGAGCGCATCTGCGATTCGACCTGGGCGCTGTTCGGCGACGGCAAGCTGACCAACCTGCCCGGCGGCATCGAGGAATACCTCCGCCGTCGCGCCGCACTCGCCGCGCCCGGCCGGCCCGCCCCCGCGCAGAGCGCCACCGGCGGATCATCGAATTCCCCTGCTCCCGCAACGGATTCGGCCGCCTACCGCGCCGCCCGCAAGGAATTCGCCCGCCTGGAACGAGCTCTGGAAAAACTCACCGAACGCGAACAGCGCCTGCACGACGCCCTCGCCGAGGCCGCCACCGACCCCGACAAACTCGTCACCCTCGGCGTGGAGCTGAAACAGGTTCAGGCGGATAAGGAATCGACCGAGGAACGCTGGATGGAACTCGCCGACGAGGTCGGCTGAAACGTCGCGTCCTACAGCGCCTTGTCGATCGGCGGCACGGGGAGACAGCAGCAGACGAAATCGCCGCCGAATCCGGTGAGAACGATGCTGCAGTAACGGATCTTGGCGCGCGGGCGGCTGCGGGAGAGCAGTGAGCGGACCTGCGCTTGCGCCTCGAGCAGTTGATAGCGCGCGGGGTTGTCGAGTGGTTCGGTGGTGAAATCGATCAGGCCCAGGCGACTCAGATTGGTCAGATAGTGGGCGGTCCGATCGGGGGAGTGCAGCGCGGACTCCTCACCGATCAGGTTGAGCCCCATCTCGATTCGCTGCGTCCCGGGGCTCAGCGCGCGTCCGGCGCGGACGTCCAGGGTGGGTTGCGGGCCGTCCAGATAGAGGAATCGCAGAATGCGCGCCTCGTCGGGAGTCAGCTCGGACAGGATACGCGCGTACGCCGGATGGTCGCCCTCGCCGGTCTGCATCCGCGCCGAATGCCGCAGCAGTTCCGCACCGCGCTCGCGCAGATTCCGGACCGGGTCGGAGCTCGAATCCGATTGCGGTGCGGGGATACCCAGCGCCTGTCGCACCGATTCGCGCATCTGCTCGTTGGCCTCGGAGAGCAGCTCGCGCGGCGGTCGCCCCGCCAGGCTGCCGCGCACGACGGCCCCGGTGATGTCCCGGGCGGTGTCCACACTCCACGAGGTCGCTTCCGCCGCAGCCGATGCGGCCACCTGCACCAGCCCGGCCGCAGCGCGCACTGGGTCGCTCAAAGCCATGTTCTCGCCACTTCCGTTCCGAAGATCAGAAGATGAGCGTAACCGGCGATGAGCCCCAGCACACCGCCATGGACGAACAAGAGCCACTCGTCCTGTTTGATCGCCGCACGCAGCATGTCCACGAAACTCGGCGGGGAAAGGGCCGCCATCTGCTTGGCGATATACCGGCTGACCTGCGTACTCTGCTGCGCGTTGAAGGCCGGATCGGCGAAGGCGACCGGCGCCAGGCTCTTGGCCTTGTCGGCGAAGGAATCCTGCAGCGTCGCGTAGTCGCGAGTGCCCATCATGAACTTCACCGGCCCGCGCGCGGGGCCCAGCGCCTTGTCGGTGGCCGGACGCAGGGTGTCCTCCAGGACCTGCATGGTGCGGTCCGCGCGCGGCCCGTTCAGCAGCTCGTCTCCGACGTTGGCGATCGTGATGATCTGGGTGGCGACCAATTCCGCGTAGCCCTCGGTGATCTCGGCCTGCCGTTTGATCAGCAGGCCCTGCCGCCACGGGCACCACCATTTCGGATACGCGGGGGCGAAGATCATGTTCAGGCCGATCCAGTTCACCACCCAGCCGATCACCACGCCGCCGATCGGCAGCACCACCAGGGCCGACCAGTTCGTCAGATGCAGGATGGCCACCAGCACCGCACCCATGGGCGCGCCGAAGTAGAAACCGAAATTCTGCATGAATCGCAGTTCCTTGGCCCCCAGCACCTGGAAGACCGTATTGAGCAGCTGCGGCCGGGACTGGAAATACCGGATCACCATCTGCTTGACGTCGAGCAGCTGCTCGATATTGTTGCCCAGCTCGACGGTGAGATCGCGCAGCACCTCGGGCAGCTGGTCCCGCACGCGTTCGTGCACCACTTCCCGGACCTGGGTGGGCAGGTTGTACCAGAGCTGCGGATGTTCCCGGATCGCGATTTCCTCGACGATGTCGCGGATCTGCTCCTGCGCCAGCGCGGTCAGATGTTCGGCCAGGGCGTCGGGTTCGAGTTCGCGATAGAAATCGCTGACGCTGCCCAGTTTGGACAGACCCTTGTCCACGGCGATGGAGGCCATCTTGTCCGCGCGCGACGGGACGATGCCCTGCCAGCCCATCCGCCCGTCGTAGCGCAGCAGCGGGAGAACCTGAATCCGCTTGGGCAGGAAGTGGAACAGCCATTTCAGCCCCGGCACCGAAATGCCGTGGAAGTAGATCGGCTTGAACAGCATCAGCACGCCGGTCCAGTTGGTGATGTAACCGATGATGCCGGTGAACAAGGGGATCGTGATGAGTTCCAACAGAATGGATGGGTGGATATGGAAATAGCTGTCGAGCACGACACCCTCCTGCAGAACCGTACCGGTGACCGCCGCCTCACCGGTACTCGAAGGTACCCGTCGGCATGGGGGACCTTACTGCGGAATTGCGGAGATGGTCGAATTTGCGACCGGATGTGGTTCGTGGCGTCCGAAGTGGGAGACTTTCGGGTAGCCGGTCGTCGTGGTTGCCCGGTACTGTTCGCACGGCCCGCCGGGCCGAGGCATCCGGTGACCGGGTGGCGGCGATAATCTGTGAGCGTTTTCGTTCACCTGGCGAGTTTCGGAGAAGGACGTGGCAGACGACAGGACCGGGCGCGACGTTGTCCGTCCGGGGTCCCGCTCCGCGGATCCCGGCACGAGCGGATCGGGCCCGAAGGCGGCAACGCAGCGTGACCGGGCAGGGGCGCCGATCGTACCCAGGCGCGGCTCGGAAGTGGAGCAGCGGCAGATCAGCAACGAGGCCAGGCTCATTCGCGGGGTGTTCCGCGCGGCCGGGCTAGCCGCGGGGACAGCTGTGCGCAGCGGGCAGTGGGCGGTGGGCACCACCTACGAGGTGACCCGGCAGATCACCCAGGCGGCCCTGGACGGAGAGTCCTCCACCGAGATCGCCGAGCGCGCCGGACAGGCGCTGCAATCGGTCGCTCGGAGTGTGCTGGGTGTCACCGAGGGGTCGGTGCGCGAGATCGTCAGCTATGTGCCGACCGCGAACGGCCATACGCCGCAGGCCATTACCGGCGGTTACGTCCGGTCCACGACGATGGACGAGCTGCGTCGTCGCGGCGATGCGCTGCTGGCCCGTTCGGCCGATGTGTACTTCACCGAGGAGGTGCATCCGGCCTACGACCGGATCCTCGATCAGCTCGCCCCCGACGAGGCCCGCATCCTGCGTTTCATGGCGCAGAACGGACCGCAGCCCTCGGTGGACGTGCGCACCAACCGCCCGCTGGGCATCGGGTCGGAACTCGTGTCCGGCGATCTGACCTCGGTGCCCGAACAGGCGGGCGTGCGCTACCCGGACCGCTCGCGCCACTACCTGATCAACCTCAACCGCCTCGGCCTGCTGATGAACTCCGACGACCCGGTCCTGCTGAGCCGCTACATGGTGCTCGAGGTCCAGCCGATCGTCGAGACGGCGCTCAAGGCGGCCGGACGCGTCCCGAAGATCGTGCGAAAGAGCCTGCGCCTCACCGAATTCGGCGAGGACTTCTGCCGCACCTGCTTCACCCTGCCCACCGAGAGCTACTCCGCCCCTTCGTGACTCAGCGCGTCGCCGGGCGCGGGAGCATGCGCCGGGCCGCTACCGCCCTCGGACGGCGAGCTCGGCCGGGCACCAGGTGTCGAGCGCTTCGCGGAGTGCGGGCGGATCGAGATCGTCGCCGGGGCCTGCCGCCCACGCGATCACTCCGTCCGGCCTGAGCAGCATCGCGGTCAGGCGCTCGTCCCCGAACGAGTGAGCGCTCGGCTCCACGCATCGGTACGCCGAACGGCACTCGTGACCGTGCCGGTGCAACTCGTTGCCGGAGTTTCTGGACAGCACTCGCGGCTGACCGAACCCGCCGGAGTGAAGCGCAGGCCAAGAATCCAGCACAGATCTCTCAAATCACGCAGAACTGCGTGTCCGGATGGGATTGTTGAGGTATGGACTCCGATGCCGTCTCCGCAATCAGTCGGCTGAAGTTCCGCTACCTGCGGGCACTCGATACCAAGTCCTGGGACGATTTCGCCGACACCATGGTCCCGGACGCGACCGCTACCTACAGCGAGTACCTGCAGTTCGAATCGCGTGACGCATTCCTGGCGTTCATGCGCAATACCCTCGGCCCGCACGTGATCACCGAACACCGCTGCGATCATCCCGAGATCGACGTCGACGGTGACGAGGCCACCGGAACCTGGTATCTGGCCGATACGGTGCTCATCCCCGGCCACAACATGCTGCTGCGTGGCGCGGCGTTCTATTCGGACCGCTATGTCCGCTGCGAGGACGGCCGCTGGCGCATCGCCCACACCGGTTACGAACGCACCTACGAGGTAGTGCTCTCCCTGTCGGACCTGCCCAGCCTCCGGCTCACCTCGAGCCGCTGGGGCCTGATCGCCAGCGAGCCGGAGACCGGTGGCATCGCGGCCGACGGCCAATCGTCCGGTACCCCGGAAGAAACGATGGGCTAGCGGCCGATGAGGTGGTATGCGCGACAACGCAACCGGCCCGGGGACCGCACCGCGATGTCGTGCGCTGTCACATCACGAGTCAGGATGCCGCGGAGTGCGCCTGCTGGACGAGGCCGAGTTGCTGCATCATGCCGAGCGTGTCCCAGCATGTCCAGCCCTCGACGGCCTTGCCGTCCTGGAAGCGTTGCATCGTGATTCCTTGAACGACCGCCGATTTGCCGGTCGCGGGCATACCCATCAGCTCGCCGTCATTGGTTCCTGTCCCCGTCCATCGGGTAGTGACGAAGTCGCCTTCGGCGATCTGTTCGTTGACCAGGAACCGTTGATCCGAGATTGCGTCGACATACATCTGCGCGAATCGCTTCACGCCCTCTGGGCCATGGATATCGGCGTACGGGTTCTGCGGACTGTGGTCGATGTAATCGGCCGCGAGCAGCTCGTCGAATACCTCGAAGTCTCGGGTGTTCCATGCGTCGAAGAGGCGCTTGGCGGCGGCCTTGTTCTGCTCTGACATGGCGCTTCCTGTCTGTTGACGGCGCCGAACTCGCGAAGCGGCACGCAGCCGCGACGGGCAGCATTCGCGGTGCCCGGCGTTGCATATGGTGTGGCGTGCGGCTGCGATGCCGACAGAAGATCCAGACGTGCCGCTGCCTGGTAGGGGGACGATGCCATCACGGCGTAATGCCTGTCCGAGCGTTGTCGGCAGGCAACCGGCCAGCCACCGATCACAAACCTCGAGCCGGTGTACAGACGTTATTGTGCGCCTTTGTTCGTGCGCGTCGTAAGGGGACAATGGCCCCTGCTGCGAGCCTGTCCCGGGTGCTTCGCGGTGATAACGATGCACACCGGAAGGCGTCCGGCTAGTCCGCCGTGGCGACCAGGGGATCCAGGGTCAGATCGGGCATTTCCTTCTGGATGTACTGCAAGCGCCACTTGTCGCTGAACAGGGCCAGGATCGCGCCGTCGGTGCGGGTGAAGACCTCGACGCCGCGCTGGCGGTCGAGTTCGGGTGCGGACTGCGCGTCGGTGCGGCGGGCCAGCTGGTAGGGCAGGAAGTCCAGTTGCGTCTCGACGGTGAATTCGGCCTGCATGCGGGCGGTGACCACCTCGAACTGCATGGGACCGACCGCGGCCAGCACGGGTGAGGCGTCACCGCGGGTGTCGTTGCGCAGCACCTGCACGACGCCCTCGGAGTCGAGTTGATCGATGGCCTTGCGGAACTGCTTGTACTTGCCGGCGCTGCGGGCGCGCAACGTCGCGAAATGTTCCGGCGCGAAGGACGGGATCGGCGGGAATTCGACCTTCTTGTCCACGAACAGCGTGTGCCCGGGGGCTAGGGCGGTCGCGTTCACCAGGCCGACCACATCGCCCGGATAGGCCGTGTCGACGGTGGAACGTTCGCGGCCGAAGACGGTCAGCGCGTATTTGGTCGCGAACGGGCGTCCGGTCTGGGCGTGCGTGACGACCATGCCGCGCTCGAACTCCCCGGACACGATGCGCATGAACGCCAGCCGGTCGCGGTGCGCGGTATCCATTCCGGCCTGCACCTTGAACACGACCGCGCTGAACGGATCGCCGGTCTCCCGGGGCGAGCCCTTCACGTCGTCGCGCGGGCCGGGCGGGGGAGCAAGGGCGACAAGGGTTTCCAGCAACTGCCGCACCCCGAAGTTCAGCATGGCCGAGGCGTAGATCACCGGTGAGGTCTGCCCGGCCAGGAACAGTTCCTGATCGTGGTCCTGCCCGGTGGCCGAGAGCAGTTCGCTCTCCTCGGCCGCGGTGGTCCAGACATCGCCCTCGCGCTCGGCGGCCTGCTCGACGCGGTAGGACTCCTCGGGCGCGATCGTCGCGCCACCGGCGGTGCGGGTGAAGTGGATGTATTCGGTAGCCGCACCCTCTTCACCGCGCCGCAGCAGACCGCGGAAATCACCCGCGATGCCGACCGGCAGGAACAGCGGGGTCGGGGTCAGCCCGATGCGCTCGCTGATCTCGTCGAGCAGCTCCAGCGGCGCCCGGCCGGGCCGGTCCCACTTGTTGATGACGGTGATCACCGGAATGCCGCGGTGGCGGCACACCTGGAACAGTTTGAGCGTCTGCGGCTCGAGGCCCTTGGCGGCGTCGATGAGCATGACCGCGGCGTCGACGGCGGTCAGCACGCGATAGGTGTCCTCGGAGAAATCCGAGTGACCGGGGGTGTCGACCAGATTGATCACGCAGTCGCCGTATTCGAACTGCAGCGCGGTCGAACTCACCGAGATGCCGCGCGCCTTCTCCATCTCCATCCAGTCCGAGACGGTGGATTTGCGCCCGGACTTGCCGTGGATCGCGCCCGCCTCGGCAATCACCTTGGCGTGCAGGGCGAGTGCCTCGGTGAGGGTGGATTTACCCGCGTCGGGATGGGAGATCACCGCGAAGGTGCGCCGCCGCGCGACTTCCTGTGCCAACCGCCCGGACGTGGTCGCGTTCGGGGAAGGGGAATTCACGGCACGGGCTCCTGTTCGGGGGTGGTCAACCTCTCCAGGCTACTTGGCCGGGCATTCTGGGCCCGGCCCGGTCCGGCGGAATGAGCCGTAGTCTCGGCGCGTCGAACGGGTGCGTCGTGGACCTGGCGACTCTCGGGCATCGAACGGATTGCTCGGGGCCTGGCGTTCCGGGGATTCGATTCGGCGGATTCGATTCGAAGGATTCGAACCGCTGTACATCGGCGCTCGGGACGGTAGTGTTGCGGAGGCACGGCGCGGATGTGTGCGCCGGTTGTGGGCGCGGGGTCCGGTTCGGGTGTGTTCCGGCGTGCGTGTTATTCTCTTCGGGTTGTCTCGGCGAGGGTGTGAGGCACAGATGTGCACACACCGTGATCGACGCGGCTCGGCTTTTCCGCCGTTCTCGTTCGTTCTTTCGCCCGACGAGCAGACCCTTCGCCAGGGCAGTCCCTGGCCAGTTAGGTACACCCGCCCCGGAAAGCCGTAGGAGAACTTCCCCCCATGTCCGACACCAGCCTTCTCGAAGCCACCGTACGCACCGAATTCGGCAAGGGCGCCGCACGCCGCACCCGCCGCGACGGCAACGTCCCGGCCGTGCTGTACGGCCACGGCGAGGCTCCCAAGCATCTGGCCATCAACGCTCAGGCGTTCGCCGCCATCCTGCGTGAGCAGGGCACCAACGCCGTGGTGAACCTGGAGATCGAGGGCACCAAGCAGTTCGCGCTGACCAAGTCGGTTGTCGTGCACCCGATCCGCCGCTACATCGAGCACGCTGACCTGCTGATCGTCAAGCGCGGCGAGAAGGTCGTCACCGACGTGCACGTCACCCTGGTCGGTGACGCGGCGGCCGGCACCCTGGTCACCCAGGAGTCCACCACCCTGTCGGTCGAGGCCGACGCGCTGAACATTCCGGAGCAGATCGAGGTCTCGGTCGAGGGCGTCGAGGCGGGCACCCAGATCACCGCGGCCGACATCGCGCTGCCCAAGGGCGTCACCCTGGCCGGTGAGGCCGAGGCGCTGATCGTGAACATCATCGTCGCCCCGGCCGCCGAGGCCACCGCGGAAGAGACCGAGGGCGAGGGCGAGGCCGCCGAGTAAGGCTGTTCCCCAACGGTTTTCGTGATCGAATCAAATGCCTGAGACGGCCGGGAATGCGACGTCCGCCACGGATCGTCCGACGGGACCCGCGCTGGTGATCGGTCTGGGCAACCCCGGATCCGAATACGAGCGCACCAGGCACAATGCGGGTTTCATGGTCGCCGACGTGCTCGCAGGGCGCGTCGGCGGCCGTTTCACCGTGCACAAGAAGTCCGGCGCCGACCTGCTCGAGGCGCGCCTGGACGGACGCAAGGTGTTGGTCGCCAAGCCGCGTTCGTTCATGAACGTCTCCGGCCGCTCGGTCGCCGCGCTGGCCCGCTTCTTCTCCATCCCGCCGACCGAGGTGATCGTCATCCATGACGAACTCGATCTGGAGTTCGGCGTCATCCGCCTCAAGCGCGGCGGCGGCGAGGGCGGCCACAACGGCCTGCGCTCGGTCTCCAGCGCCCTCACCACCAAGGACTATCTGCGCGTCCGATTCGGCATCGGCCGCCCGCCCGGTCGCCAGGACCCGGCCGACTACGTCCTCAAACCCTTCGCCAGCCCCGAGCGCAAGGAACTCCCCGTCATCGTCGAACAGGCCGCCGACGCAGTGGAACTCCTGCTCCGCGCGGGCCTGGAAGCCGCCCAGAATCAGTTGCACTGACCGATCGCTTCCTCCGGCCGTGATCGTGTGGCCGCCGATGCGATCCGTCCGGGTGACATTCGGAGTCCTGACGCCTGTGTGGGCCGCTCGTGTGTGTCGCCGCACGCGGACGTGAACCGCGGACATGTTGCGTACCAACGCCGATTGCGTTGTGCCGGAACCGCCGACGTGGCCGCGCGTTGCCTGTAGCGAGGATTCGATCGTGCCGAGCATTCCGATAGCTCCCGAATGTGTCGCGTTCGAGCCGTGGTCGATGTTCTGCATATTGCGTCGGTCCGGGGGTGCTGGGTACGCCCGCTGGCTCCCGATCGTCTTGCTCATTGCGTCGACCCGGCCGGGTCTCGGTTCGGGCGGTGCGCCAGGTCGTGCGGCAAGGTGTACCAGTGCCAATTGCGTTGTGTGAGGCCCGGATTGCGGTCTGCTGGCGTGAGATCATCGGCGTGCTGCCATGATCGGATGTGTGGAGGAGTACACGAAACTGGTGGATCGGGTTCGCGGGGCACTGCTCGGCGGGGCGATCGGGGACGCGTTGGGGTGGCCGATCGAGTTTCTCGAGCTGGCTGCGATCCGGGAATTCCACGGGTCGGACGGGGTGACGGGGTTTCTGCCGATGGGGCACGATCCCGATGCGCCACAACAGATCACCGACGACACGCAGATGACGTTGTTCACCGCGGAGGGGCTGTTGCGGCTGCCGCCGGGCACGGATCCCGCACCGGCGCTACAGCGCGCCTATCTGCGCTGGCTGCGGACACAGCGGCAGGACGGGCCCGGACACGCGCCGGACGGCTGGCTGGCCAGCCAGCCGTTCCTCTACGCCCGGCGCTCGCCCGGGAACGCGTGCATGAGCGGACTGGACCGGCAGGAGCAGGAGTACCGCGAACCGCATCCGCTGGGCGCGCCGGGACCGGTCAACGCCGACTCCAAAGGGTGCGGGACGGTGATGCGGTCCGCGCCGTTCGGACTGGCCCGGCTCGGTCCCGATGTCGCGTTCACCATGGCCGCGCGCTGCGCGCAGCTCACGCACGGCCACCCGACCGGCTATCTCTCGGCGGGCATCTTCGCCGCGCTGGTCGATCGCGTGGTGGCGGGCGTTCCGCTGCGAGATGCGGTGCAGCAGAGCATCGCTCAGATCACCGGCGGCCCCGGCGCGGAGGAGACCGTCGCCGCGCTGCATCGCGCCGTCGCCACGGCCGACGAGGGTGAGGCCACGGCCGAGCGCGTCGAACAGGTGGGCGCGGGATGGATCGCGGAGGAATGCCTCGCGATCGCGGTCTACTGCGCGCTGGTGGCCGACCAGACCGCGGATCCCCGTGCGGCACTGTTGCTTTCGGTGAACCACTCCGGTGATTCGGACTCCACCGGCGCGGTCGCGGGCAATCTGATCGGCGCGGCGCACGGCCTGTCCGCGTTGCCGCTGGACTGGGCCGGCCGGGTGGAGGGACGCGACGAGTTGGTCCAGGTCGCCGACGATCTGATCCTGGCCTTCCACGTCGGCGACCGCAGCCACCTGCCCGCCCGCTACCCGCTCGACGCGCCCGTGCACTGACCCGGGGCGGCATGCACCCCGGGTTCCGGCCGGGCGACTGTCGGATGCACGCGAGGATCGACGCACCCTCGCGCGCCGGGACGATGGAATGTGTGCGCGTCCTCGGTTTCGCGGATCCGGCGTACCCCGTGGCCGCCACATGCTCGGCATGGGACCGGGGTGCCCGGCGGCGCGCGGCCGCGCTCAGCGGCCCGTGGCCAGTGCGGTGACGGCCTCGGTGAAACGCTCCAGCTCGTCGGCGCTCACGAAGCAGTGCGGCGAGGCGCGCACCACCGAGTCCAACCGGCGGGCGGACATGTCCAGCAGCGTCGATCCGCGATGGCTCACGGTGACGGTGATGTCCTGCGCGAGCAGCCGATCGCGGATGTCCACCGGAATCCAGCCGTCGATGGTGAACGAGACGATGCCGCTGTGCCGCGCGCCCAGGTCGCGGACGGTCACCTCGGGAATCTGCGCGAGGGTCTTGCGCAACTGCTCGGCGTTCGCCGAGATCGCGGCGTAGACCTCGTCCGGTCCGTGGTCGAGCAGGTAGCGCACGGCCGCGCCCAGGCCCAGGCGCGCGGCGACGTCGCACTCCCAGAATTCGAAGCGGCTGGCGTCGGCGGCCAGGCGGTATTCGCGCGGGCCCACCCACGCGGCGCTGTGCAGGTCCAGACGGGTCGGTTCCATGGTCGCGGCCAATTCCGGTCGCACATACAGGAATCCGGTGCCGCGCGGCCCGCGCAACCATTTGCGGCCGGTCGCCGACATCGCGTCGACGTCCAGTTCGGCAACGTCCAGCGGGAGCTGACCGGCGGACTGGCAGGCGTCCAGCAGTACCAGCGCACCCACCCGACGCGCGATCCGGGCCGCCTCGGCGACCGGGTTGACCAGGCCGCCGTTGGTTGGCGCGTGCACCAGCGAGACCAGCTTCACTCGTTCGTCGAGCATCTCGGCCAGGGCGTCGACGTCGAGCTGACCGGATTCGTCGCTGGGGATCTGCTCGACCACCGCACCCGACGCCTGCGCGCGTTGCAGCGTCGCGATGGCGTTGCTGGCGTAGTCGGCCTCGGAGATCAGGATGCGGTCGCCGGGCGCGAGCGGTACCGCGTAGAAGAAATCGGACCAGGCCCGGGTCGCGCTGTCGCTCAAGGCGATACCGGCCGGGTCGGCGTTGATCAGCGCGCCGATCGCGGTCTTGACCGATTCCAGATCGTCCAGGCGCTCGTTCGCGGCGCGGTATCCGCCGATCTCGGATTCCCGTCGCAGATGTCCGGTCACCGCGTCGAGCACGGGTCGGGGCGGCAGCGACGATCCGGCACTGTCCAGGAATACCGGTGTCGGCCAGGTGACATTGTCGTAGGCCGGGATGTCGGCGCGAAGTCGAGTCAGATCGAGCACCCAATCGACGATAGAAGATGTCGGTCGCCCGGTGTGCGGCCAACTCGCCGATTCCGGCGCGGCGAATGCGGGTGTCGCGGGGCCCCGCGGCGAATCCGCGATTGCCCACGGGGTCGGGGCGCAGCGATTTATGCTGGTCGGAAGCGGTGGCTGCCCAGCCGTTACCGTTTCGTCAGATTTCTTGTCGGTGCCCGCCGCTACTCTGGTCCGGGTCGGCGGAAACGAATTCCCCGGGCGGCCAGCGCAGGTTCGCCCGGCCGGACGGGCACCGGGCGACACAGCTAGGAGCAGCACGGCTGCCGCGGCGTCGAGCACGGCCGCGGCGGAGCGGAGGTTGACATGGCAGTCACGGCGGTCAGGGCCGCGGTCGGAGCGGGGGAGGGATTCACCTCACGCGCCGCGGCCGAGGCATATATCGGCGGTGTCTGTTTCAAACAGGGGCCACCCTGTCTGATCGGTGCCGAGCTCGAGTGGCTCACCGAATCCGGTGAGTGTTCGGCATCCGGCCCGCGTCCCGAGCCGACGGCGCTCGCGGAGGCACTGGGCCCCTACGCGCCGTCGACGATTTCGCCCGAATCTCCCGCTCTACCCCTGCCCGGAGGCAGCCGGGTCACCGTCGAACCCGGTGGGCAGGTCGAACTCTCCAGTGCTCCGTTCGAATCCGCCGCCGAACTCTGTGCGAGCCTGCGGGCCGATGTCCGCCATCTCGAACGATTGCTCGAATCTCGTTCCATCCGAACGTTCTCCGCCGCGGCCGATGGCCTTCGCCCGGCGCGGCGAGTGTTGCAGGCCCCGCGTTATCGGGCCATGGAACGTTCCTTCGCCGGAATCGGCCCGTTCGGCAAGCTCATGATGTGCAATACCGCGGCAACGCAGGTCAGCGTCGACGCGGGCGCGGACCACGCCGAGATCGTGGCCCGGTGGACCGCGCTCAACACCGTCGGCCCGGCCCTGCTGGCGGCATTCGCCTGCTCACCGGATCTGCACGACGCCCCGGCCGGCTCCTGGGCGTCCCAGCGAATGCGCACCTGGCTGCGCCTGGACCACGCCCGGACCAGGCCGCCGGTGCTGGACTGGCCCGATCCGATCACCGCCTACGCCCGCTGGGTGCTCGATGTCCCGCTGCTGTGTGTGCGGCGCGCCGAGCACGAGGACGACTGGTCGGCCCCGCCCGGCGCGACCTTCGCCGACTGGCTGTGCGGCGCTCTCGACGACGAGATCGGCCGCCGGCCCGATGCCGCCGATCTGGACTATCACCTGACCACGATGTTCCCGCCGGTGCGGGCCTCGGGATATCTCGAGGTGCGCTATATCGACGCCCAGCCCGGCCAGGACTGGTCGGTGCCGATCCACGTGATCGAAGCGCTGATGTCCGCGCCGGAGGTGGTGGCCGCGGCGGCCGGCGCGGCCGCCCCGGTGGCGGACCGCTGGCTCGAGGCCGCTCGGTGCGGTCTGTCCGATCCCGAAATCCGTTCGGCCGCAGTAGATTTGCTGGAAATCGCCGCGGCCGCCGCAGCCCCGGAGGCCGCCGACGCGGTGCATGCCGCGGTGCGCCGATGCCGTGCCGGACTCATGCCCACCGCGCGCTGACTCCTGCGTCGCGCGCCGATGCCGCTTTCCATTCATCTCACCCTCGGAGTTCTTCGATGACCGTTCATCTTCCCGGATCCGACCGCGCCGATACCGAGCGATTACGCGAGCAGATCGCCCGGGTCCTGACCAGGGCGCGCGAGCGCACCACCGGGCTCACCGACTGCGTCGACGAGGCCGACCTGGTGGCTCAGCATTCGCGGCTGATGAGCCCGCTGGTGTGGGATCTGGCGCATATCGGCAATCAGGAGGAACTGTGGCTGGTGCGCGATGTCGGCGGGCGGGAGCCGGTGCGCGCCGACATCGATCAGCTCTATGACGCGTTCCGGCATCCGCGCGCGGACCGGCCCGCGCTGCCGCTGCTGGATCCCGCGCAGGCTCGCGACTACACCGGCGAGGTGCGCGGGAAGGTGTGGGATGTGCTGGCGGACAGTGATTTACGCGGTGATCGGCTGATCTCCGGTGGTTTCGCCTTCGGCATGATCGCCCAGCACGAACAGCAGCACGACGAGACGATGCTGGCCACCCATCAGCTGCGCGCCGGTGCGGCGGTGCTCTCGGCCGCGCCCGCGCCCACTGCGGCGGTTCCGGTGTCGGGCGAGATCGTCCTTCCCGCAGGGGAATTCATGATGGGCACCTCGACCGATCCGTGGGCGCTGGACAACGAGCGGCCCGCCCATCCGGTGCGGTTGCCCGGATTCGCGATCGATGCCGCGCCGGTGACCAATGCGCAATATCTGGAGTTCCTCGAGGACGGCGGTTACCGTCGTCCGGAACTGTGGTCCGAGCGGGGCTGGGCGCATCGGGTCGAAGCGGATCTCACCGCACCGCAGTTCTGGGAGCGGGACGGTGGAAATGGCTGGTGCCGTAGGGCTTTCGGCAGGATGACGCCATTGCGTCCACGGCAGCCGGTGGCGCACGTGTGCTGGTACGAGGCGCAGGCGTACGCCACCTGGGCCGGTAAGCGCCTGCCCACCGAGGCGGAATGGGAGTTCGCGGCTCGCTTCGATCCGGCCACCGGGCGCTCGCGCAGGTATCCGTGGGGCGATGCCGATCCCGACGAGACCACCGCGAATCTCGGTCAGCGGCATCTGGAACCGGCCGATGTGGGCGCGTATCCGGCGGGGGCGTCCCCGGCCGGGGTGCATCAGCTGATCGGGGACGTATGGGAGTGGACGTCCTCGGGTTTCGAGCCCTATCCGGGTTTCGAGGCGTTCCCGTACCGGGAGTACTCCGAGGTGTTCTTCGGCGGGGATTACCGGGTGCTGCGCGGCGGGAGTTTCGGCACCGATCAGGTCGCGTGCCGCGGCACGTTCCGCAACTGGGATCACCCGATTCGCCGGCAGATCTTCTCCGGTTTCCGGCTCGCTCGCGATCTGCGATCGGACGAGCGCTGATGTGCCGTCATCTGGGATATCTCGGACCTGTCGCCCCGGTCGGCGAAATCCTCACGCGCGGAGCGCATTCGCTGTACACGCAGGCGTGGGCTCCGCACGACATGCGGGGCGGCGGCACCATCAACGCCGACGGTTTCGGCGTCGCGTGGTGGCTGCCCGGCGGCGGGGTGAGCCGGTACCGCAATTCCTCGGCGATCTGGACCGATCCGGCGGTGGAAGAGGTTCTGCCGCAATTGCATTCGTCCGCTGTGCTGGGCGCGGTGCGTTCGGCCACCAATTCGCTGTCGGTGGAACGCAATGCGTGCGCGCCGTTCACCGGCGGGCAGTGGGCGTTCAGCCACAACGGCCGGATTCCGGACTGGCAGCCGGTACTCACCCGGCTGGCAACCGAATTCGGCTCGCCGTCGCTGATCGGGGCCGAATCACGCACGGATGCCGCGACTCTGTGGGTGATCGTGCGCGATCTGCTGGAGAAGTCCGGCGACGCGGACTCCTCGGTCGCGGACCCGGCCGCGGTCCTGCCGCGAGTGATCCGGGCCGTGCTGGACCTCTCGCCCGAATCGCGCCTGAACCTGCTGCTCGGTGATGGCGAAACACTGTGGGCCACAACCGTTCACCACGCGCTGTCGGTGCTGGTCACCGACGAGATCGCGGTGGTGTCCTCCGAACCCTACGACGACGATCCGCGCTGGCGGGCGGTCCCGGACCGGCAGCTGGTGACGCTGCGCCCCGGCCACCTGTCGATCGTCCCGCTGCACACCGAAGATTCCGAAAGGGCGCTGCGATGACCGCACCGACGCTGGAAATCCATCTGACCGACGCCGATCTCACCGAGGCGCTGCGCTCGGACGCGCGCTACGGGCTGACCTCGGATCCGAAGACCTTGCCGCCCAAATGGTTCTACGACGCCCGGGGGAGCGAGCTTTTCGAGGAGATCACCCGGCTGCCCGAGTACTATCCGACCCGCACCGAGCGGGCGTTGCTCGAGCGCGTCGTCGGCGAGATCGCCCAGGTCGCACGGGCCGAGGTCCTGGTGGAGCTCGGCGCCGGGTCCGCGGCCAAGACCCGGCTGCTGCTGTCCGCGCTGGGCGCGGCTGGGCCGTTGAAAACCTATGTACCCCAGGATGTCTCGGAATCCGCCCTGCGCGGCGCGGCCGAGCAGATCAACGCGGAATTCTCGGGCCTCGCGGTACACGGTGTTGTCAGCGACTTCACCGACACCCTGCACAATCTGCCCGGCGGTGGCCGCCGGATGATCGCCTTCCTGGGCGGCACCATCGGCAATCTGATTCCCGCCGAGCGAGCGGAATTCCTCGCCGGTGTGGCAGCGGTCCTGGAACCGGGGGAGCAACTGCTGCTCGGCGCGGGCCTGGTCATCGACCCCGCCGTCCTCGTCCCCGCCTACGACGACGCCGCCGGAGTAACCGCGGAATTCAACCGAAATGTATTGCATGTGTTGAACTCTCGCCTGCACGCCGACTTCGACCCCGATGCCTTCACCCACATCGCCCGGTGGGACGCCGAGAACGAGTGGATCGAAATGCGCCTCGAAGCCACCCGCGACATGACCGTCACGATCCCCGACCTGGACCTCACCGTCCATTTCACCCGAGGCGAACAGATGCGCACCGAAATCTCCACCAAATTCCGCCCCGACGGCCTCGCCACCGAACTCGCGGCCGCCGGTTTCGACACCGAACACATCTGGACCGACCCCGACGACCGCTTCGCCCTGATCCTGGCCGCCCGTCGCTGAGGGGCGACTCGGCCCGCGGCCCGGGCCACCGGTTGCCCGGGCCACCGGTTGCCCGGGCCACCGGTTTCCCAGGGTCGCCTGGAGTGTCCCACCAGGTTTCCCGGGCTGCCCATCGCGCACCGTCACGAGCCGGTCGCAGGAACCCGGGGCTCGGCGACCACCCGCACGCTGATCGTTGCTGCCAGCGAGGGGAATCGGGAATACCGCAGAACGCTGATGACTCGATTGCCAGACCTGCTCCGATCGCCCGCAGTCTTCGAAGAGCGGCATGAGGTCCGTGCCGATTACTCCGTCCACGCGCATCGGTATCGCGACATCCGGATCGACGTTATCTGCTCGCGGGTCTCGGATCGCTGACGTACTGCCGTGTTCGGTGCGCCCGCGGCAACCCACATCTGTGCGGGATCGACTTTCCTTGCGGCGGTTACGTTGTCGCCCGATGAGGGGAGGCGAACGCGTGCTACGCGGACATGCCCGTGAAGACCCGGGTGATCACCAACGCGATCTGGGTGACCGCGCGGTCGGTGGGGCCGATGGGCTGGAACAGGTGGCTCAGGGTTAGGCGGACGAGGATTTCGATCAGTGATTCGAGGTCGTCGTCGGACAGGGTGGGGAGTTCGTAGCGTTCGCGCATGGCGGCGATGAGTGCGGCGACCGCGCGGCCCAGGACCGGTTCGGGTTCGGTGACCAGGGCGGGCAGCAGGGTGGTGTCGCCGCTGTGGCGGCCGGACAGGACCGCTTTGAGCAGGGTGTTGTCCGCGCCGGTGCGCAGGGTGTAGTCGGCCGCGCGGGTCATGCCGGTGATCGGGTCGGCGGGGTGTTCGGCGAGGGTGTCGACGATGCCGCTCAGGAAGGTGCCGAGTTCGCGTTCGATGAGGGCGTCGGCCAGGGCCTGGCGGGTGCCGATCTCCTTGTAGAGCACCGGACGGCTGATGCCGACGTCCTTGGCGATGCGGGACATGTTCACCGCCCCCCAGCCCTCGGTGCAGACCACCTCCCGGGCGGCGTCCAGAGCCCGTTCGCGCAGGAGTAGGCGCATCTCACTCTGAAAATTCGGCGCTTCAGCCACGGCGATCATCGTACATCAGCTCCTCGAGTGACTCCGTCGTTGACAACTCATCATAAGTTGTATTCACTAGATACACATTCTGCAATTGTGTAAACGGAGTGCGATATGACTTCCTCTCGGATCGGCGAATCGGGGCCCACCGCGGCCGGACCCCGGCAATGGCGCGATCGCAAGCGATATCTGTGGCTGCTGGGTCTGGTCGCGCCGACCGCACTGCTGGTCGCGGCGGCGCTGGTCCGGGCGTTCAACTGGTTCGGCTGGCAGGCGGTCAGCCCGGTGTGGTGGTGGATCGGCCCGATCCTGGTCTATGTGCTGCTGCCGAGCCTGGACCGGTTCTTCGGTCCCGACGGGCAGAACCCTCCGGAGGAGGTGATGGAGCAGCTGGAGAACGACCGGTACTACCGCTACTGCACGTACGCGTACATCCCGTTCCAGCTGGTCAGCCTGGTCTTCGCGAGTTACCTGTGGACCGCGGCGAATCTGTCCTGGCTGGGCATCGACGGCGGTCTGAGCGTGGTGTCCAAGATCGGCCTGGCGCTGAGCATCGGCACGATGGGCGGCGTGGGCATCAATACCGCCCACGAACTCGGCCACAAGAAGGACGAGCTCGAACGCTGGCTCTCGAAGATCACCCTGGCCCAGACCGCCTACGGCCACTTCTACATCGAGCACAATCGCGGGCATCACGTGCGGGTGGCCACGCCGGAGGATCCCGCCAGCGCCCGCTTCGGCGAGAATTTCTGGACCTTCCTGCCGCGCAGCGTCTGGGGCAGTCTGCGCTCGTCGTGGGCGCTGGAGAAGACCCGGCTGGGTCGGATGGGCAAGAGCCCGTGGACGATTCGCAACGACATCCTCAACGCCTGGCTGATGACGCTCGTGCTGTGGGGCGTGCTGGCCGCGATCTTCGGACCGGCGATCCTGCCGTATCTGGTCCTGCAGGCCGTCTACGGTTTCTCGCTGCTGGAGACGGTGAATTATCTGGAGCACTACGGACTGCTGCGGCAGCGGACCGCGAGCGGACGGTACGAGCGGTGCACCCCGGAACACAGCTGGAATTCCGACCACATCGTGACCAACATCTTCCTGTACCACCTGCAGCGGCACAGCGATCATCACGCGAATCCCACTCGGCGGTACCAGATCCTGCGCAGTATGGACGGTGCGCCGAATCTGCCCAGCGGCTACGCCAGCATGATCACGCTGGCCTATATCCCGCCGCTGTGGCGCAGGGTGATGGATCACCGGGTGCTGGACCACTACGACGGCGACATCACCCGCGTGAATATCCAACCCGCGCAACGCGAACGGGTCCTGGCGAAGTACGGAGCGCGGTGATGGCCGCGTATCGCTGCCCGGTCTGCGATTACGTCTACGACGAGACCGTCGGCGCCGCACGCGAAGGATTCCCGCCCGGAACACCCTGGTCCGCGGTCCCCGACGAGTGGTGCTGTCCCGACTGCGGCGTCCGGGAGAAGGTCGATTTCGACGCCGTCACCGATATGTCCGGAAGGGAGTCCCGATGACCACCGATTACAAGCTGTTCCGTTGTCTGGTATGCGGTTTCGAGTACGACGAGGCGCTGGGCTGGCCCGAGGACGACATCGCTCCCGGCACCCGCTGGGACGACATTCCCGAGGACTGGTCCTGCCCGGATTGCGGCGCCGCCAAGGCCGATTTCGAGATGGTGGAGGTCAGTCGCGCATGACGGATCGGATCGTGATCGCGGGCGCCGGACCGGCCGGTGCGACCGCGGCCCGGACCCTGCGCGCCGAGGGATACACCGGGCGGATCGTGCTCGTCGGCGCGGAACACCACGGTCCCTATCGCCGCCCGATGGTGTCGAAGGATCTGCTCGACGGGACCCGCGAGATCGACCGGTGCCTGCTCGAACCCGAAAAGTATTGGGCTGAAAGCGATATCGAACTGCGGGTGGCCACCATGGTCGCAGATATCGATACCGACCGCCGCCGCCTGTGGCTGAGCACCGGCGAGTCGCTCGACTACGACGCGCTGCTGCTGGCCACCGGTGCGCGAGCGCGACGCCTGGAACAGCATCCGCCCGTGCGGGTTCGGTCGCTGCGCCGCGTCGCGGATATCGCGCCGCTGCGTGCGGCGATCGACGACGGCCCGTTGCTGATCGTGGGTGCGGGCCTGGTCGGTCTCGAGGTCGCCGCAACGGCTCGGGGCCTGGGAGCGGATGTGCGGATCCTGCACTCGGGTGCCGCGCCCTTGGATCGCACTGTGCCACCAGAGGTTTCGACTCTGGTCGCAGATCTGCACGCCGAGCACGGGGTCCGGATCGAGAATGGCGTCCGCCTCGCCCGGCTCGAGCAGATCGACAGGCGGGGAGTGGTCGCGACGGCCACGGACGGACGCACCTGGACGGCCTCCTCCGCCCTGGTCGCAATCGGCGCTGTTCCCGACACCGCCCTTGCCAGAACCGCCGGAATCGCCGTGTACGACGGCATTCTCGTGGACGAGCAGTACCGGACCTCGACCTCGGGTGTCTACGCCGCCGGAGACGCGGCCAGCCGCTTCAACCGCCCGCGCGACCGCCACGAGCGTGGCGAACACTGGAACAGCGCCCTGGCGGATGGCAGGGCCGTCGCGAAATCAATACTGGGACAACAGATCACCGATATCGATGTGCCATGGGGATGGTCCACTCAGTACGGTGTCAGTCTCCAATTCGCGGGCTGGACCTGCTCGTACGACGAACTGATCGTCCGAGGATCGATCGACTCCCGCGACTTCACCGCACTGGCCCTCGCCGGAGGCGCACTCGTCGGAGCCGTATCCGTCGGCCGCCCCCGCGACATCAGAGCCGCCCGCGAACTCATCGCAACCGGCGTCGTCCGCCCGACCGCAGCGTGGGCCGACGAATCCACCGATCTCGCCGACCGCGCCCAGCCCCCGGTTCCGGCCGCACGCTGAATGCTCGACTGCGCACGGCAACCCGCTGTTCAGGGCCAGCTGATCGGTTCCCGGAAGGCCGCGGCTGGTGATCTGCGATCAAATCCACTGGACTGCAAGCTGTTCCGCTGGCATTCGGATACTTCGTGAGAGGCGTGAATCCGGTCTCACCGTCGACAGGTAGCGCCGCGATACCGCGACGTCATCGAGTCGGCTGGGCCCGGGCCCCTCATCGGGCCATGCTCACCCGGCTGAATGGCAAGGCGCGCACCATATTCGCCGAGACTCCGTCGAGTCCACCGCCTGAGGACGAGTCGGCTACGGAGTAGCCGGTAAACCGCGGGCAAGTGGGTGGTCACTGTCACCGCCGGGGCGATCAGCAAGGCGCGCAATGTATTCGCCGAAGTGCTGCTCGCCCTGGCGGTGCGGTGTCAGCGACTACACCGATGCGACCAGGCCCGGGTACAGGCGACGTGCGGTCCCGGCGAAGATCTCCTCGCGATCGGCCTGCGGGACGTCGGCGAGGACGCCCTGGGCAAGGGCCAGGAGTTCGGGGAGGGACTGTTCCGCGGCGGGGAGGTTGGAGCCCCAGGCGATGCGGTGTGCGCCGAATGCGGCCAGGACCGGCTCGAGGAAACTCGCCGCCTCCTTGCCGACATCGCGCAGGGGTTCGAGGCTGCGGTGGGTGAGCTTGAGGTGCAGGGCCGGGTGCTGGGCCAGGCTCGCCACCTCTTTGCCCGCGCCCGCGGGCGATGCCGCGATATCGGGATAGCCCATGTGGTCGAGCAGGATGTAGACCGAGGGGAATCGGCGCAGCAGTTCCTCCAGCTGGGCGGTCGCGGGGCCCAGCCGCATCTGCAGGCAGACGGTGACGCCGAGATCGGTGGCCTTCTCCCAGAACGGGTAGGTCTCCGGCGCCGCGAACCATTCGCCCTGGATGGGTACGGTGCTACCGCTGGTGAACAGGCGAACCCCGGCCAGGCCGCCCTCGCCGACGGCCGCGGCGAGGTTGTCGGCGGCATCGGGCCGCAGCGGATCCACCGTGCCCACCGCGACGAACCGATCGGGCCGCTGCGCCCGGCTGTCCAGCACGTAGGAGTTGTCGTAGCCGTACGCGGTGGTGGCCTGGACCAGTACCGAGCGGCTGATCCCGGTCTCGTCCATGCTCGCGATCATGCCGTCCGCGGTCACCGGGCGGGTGGACGCCCAGCCGGACTGCTTACCGCCCAGCGGTGCGCGCGCGTATCGGGTGGTGTCGTCGGAGATGATGTGGCAGTGCGTGTCGATGATATCCATGAATAAGTCTTTCCTTTGTGGGACAAGCTTTTTCGACGGCCTTTGTCAGGCGTCGGGGTACTCGCCCCCGTCTTCGAACAGGCTCTGGGGCTCGCTGGGGAAGTCCGCGTCGAGCAGGCCCTGGTCGCGGGAGAACTTCACCAGTGCCCGCAGGCTGGCATCGTTGGCCCGCAGACCGTAGGGAATCGGATCGCCGGCGATCTGCTTGGCCTGCTTGCCCAGCCGGGGCAGCGCCGACCACTCCGGGTCCGCCTCGACCTGGCGGCGCTTGCTCTCGGCGAACGCGGCGTACAGCGCGCTGGGTAGGTTCGGGTCACGCTGGACGAGTTCGCTGCGGACCGCGATCACCGAGTGCAGCGGGTAGATCCCCGTGCGCAGGTACCAGTCGGTGGCGAGCACCTCGGGATCGGCGAACAGCGGGTACGGCCCGTCCTCGAGGGTGGGCTCCTCGGTCGTGGCCTGCCAGCCGGTGCGGGGTGCGCCCGCGCGTCCGGTTCCGGCGTTGCCGCTGAGTGCGGCGTCGATCTCCCCGGCGCGCAACAACTCTCCCAGTGACCGGCCGTCGGTGACCCGCTCGACGTTCGACGGCGCGCGGCCCTCGATGTGGTCGTCGTCGTCCACGACCCAGGTGATGGAGTCGATGTCGACGCCGTACTCGTCGCGCAGAATGCCGCGCACCCACACCGCGGTGGTCACGGTGTAGGCGCGCACGCCGACCCGCTTGCCCTCCAGGTCCTTCGGGACACGGATGCCGGACGTCGCACTGCACTGCACATCGGAGTGGTGGAAGCGGCGGTTGAGGAAGACGGGGATCGCGGTGAGCGGCACCCCGGCCTGCAGCGCCAGCAGATAGGAGGTCGGGGCGAGTTCGGACACGTCGAATTCGAGGTCGCGGATCATCCGGCGGTACGCGCTGATGACGGGTTCCACCGTCACCGGTTCCACGGTGTACCCGTCGATGGCGACGTCGCCGCTCAACAGGGCCTTGCCGTGTGCGTAATTCCCCAGAACCACCGAAAGCTTGCTCATGTCTTGCCTTTTCGTTCGGATGAATGATGTCGTCGGTTCAGCCCGCGAGCGGCGACGCCCTTCCGCATACCCGGCGATGATCCGGAAGGTCCGCGCCGCAAGGCTTTCGGTGGATCACACGTCTTCGCCGTACTGGATGCGCCGATAGGGCACGCTCATCACGTCACGGGTGATCCGGACATCGATCACCGTGGGACCGGGTGCGCGGACGTATTCGGCCAGCGCGGCCCGCAGCTCATCGGTGTTGCGGACGGTCGCGCCGTTGCCGCCCAGCGATTTCGCGACAGCGCCCAGCTCCGGGGTGGAGATCAGCGCCAGATCCGCGTTCAGTCCCTTGGCCTTGGACTTGTGGTACTCCGCGCCCAGCCCCTCGTCGTTCATGACGACGACGAGCACGGGAAGCCCGTAGCGGCAAGCGGTTTCGAATTCCGACAGGTGCATCAGGAAACTCGCGTCACCCTCGACCACGAACGTCGGCTCACCGGTCGCCACGGCGATGCCGATGGTGAGCAGCGGGGCCTGGCCGATCGCGCCGAACATGCCGTAGTTCGAGGTGATCTCGCGCGAGCGCTGGAACAGCATCGTGCCGAAGTCGGTCTGATGCCCGCTGCCCAGCACGAGCCCGATCTCGCCGGGGAGTTCGGCGTCGATCACCGCGATCGCCTCGCGCGGGTCCAGAAGCCCATTGCCGCTTTGGTATTCGGACGGATCGATCAGCGGGGCGGTCAGCTTGCGATGCACCTCGGTGGTGTGGAAGCCCTCCAGCTCGACGCCGCGGGCGTCGAGCGCGGCGTTCAGCTCGTTCAGACCGCTGATCGCGTCGGCCTGAACGTAGGCGTCGGCCACCCGGCCGTTGCCCATCACGAGGTGCGGTGCGGTATCGATCTGCACGAAACTCGCCTCGGGGAACAGGTATCCGCTCTCGATCGTGTAGTGATTGAGGCTCGCGCCCACCGCGATCACGCAGTCGGCCTCCTGCAGCAGCTCCATCGCGATCTTGCTGCCGAACAGGCCCGCGATCCCGACGTGATAGTCGCTCTCCCCGTACAGCCAGTTCTTGGCCTGCAACGTGGTGGCGAGCAGGGCTCCGGTCCGGCGCTGCAACTCGAGGATCTGCGCACCGGCCTCGGCCCGCCGCGCCCCGCGCCCGCCGATGATGACCGGACGTTTCGCGGCCGCGATCAGCTCGACCGCCCGCGCGATCCGCTCCGGATTCGGCAGCAGCGTCGGGGGCCGGATGAGATCGGTGGACGGGACGTACTCGTTGAAGCCGTCGAACTCCTGCAACTGCACGTCGAATGGCGCGCTGATCATCACCGGCCGGGATTCGGTCCGGGCGCGGTAGAACGCTTGCTGCACAATGTCTTCGGCCGAGTCCGCCTTGGTGACCTGGAGGAACTCGCATTCGATCGCGGCGGCGAACCGGCGCTGATCGAGGTACTGCACGGCCGAGGTGTCACCCAGCGAGGTCTCCCCGCAGAAGGCGACCAGCGGGATGCGGGCGCGGCTGGCCACGATCATCGAGGTGGCCAGCTGCGCGGTGCCGGGGCCGCTGGTCGTGGTCACGACACCGGGACGTCCGGTGGCACGGGCGAATCCGTGCGCCATACTCAGGCCCGAGCCCTCGTGACGCACCTCGTACAGGCGTGTCCCGTGCCCGGCCAGCGCGTTCATCCAGTGCATGTTGGCGTCGCCCATCATGCCGAAGACATGGGTCGCGCCCTCGGCGGCGAACGCGTTCGCCAGTGCTTCGTAGACCTTCACTGCGCAACCTCCTGCTGCTTCTTGTTCTGCAACGCCGCCGCCAGACGCGGGAAGACGCGTAATGCGTTGCCGCCGTAGATCGCCGCGCGATCCTCGTCGGTGATCGAATCGATGGTGTCCAGAGTCGCCTTGGTGTCGTCGAAGCGGCGTCCGGTCTCCGGGTCCACGCTGCGGACCGCGCCGATCATCTCCGACGCGAACAGCACGTTCTGCGCGGGAATGATGTCGGTGAGCAGTTCCAGGCCGCGCTTGTGATAGACGCAGGTGTCGAAGAAGACGTTGTGCAGCAACGCTTCTTCCAGCGACGGGCGGCCCTGATCGATCATCATCCCGCGGTAGCGACCCCAGTGATACGGCACCGCGCCGCCGCCGTGCGGGATGATCATCCGCAACGTCGGGAAGTCCTGGAACAGATCCGACTGGCACAGCTGCATGAACACCGAGGTGTCGCCGTTGAGGTAGTGCGCGCAGGTGCCCTGGATCGCCGAGTTGCGGGACATCGCGACGTGGATCATCGCGGGCACGTCGAGTTCCACCAGCTTCTCGTAGAGCGGGTAGTAGATCCGATCGGTCAGCGGCGGCGCCTGCCAATACCCGTCGGACGGGTCCGGATTGAGCAGGCAGCCGACGAATCCGTGTTCGGTGACGCAGCGCTCGAGCTCCGCCGCCGAGGCGCGCACGGATTCCGCCAGCGCATCACCGGGCGACTGCGGCAGCTGGCACGCGCCGATGAACCGGTCCGGGAACAGTCCGCAGACTCGCGCGATGAGGTCGTTGCTGACCTGCGACCACACCAGGCTGGTCTGCGCATCGCCGTAGTGGTGCGCCATCTTTCCCGCGCCCGGCGAGAAGATCGTGAGGTCGGTGCCGCGCTCGATCTGCAGTTTCAGCTGGCCCTGTTCGATGGCGGCGCGGATCTCCTCGTCGCTGATCTCCAGTTCGCTCGGCGACACGCGCGCGCCGGAATCCTCGAACGATTTGATCTGGCGCTCACGCCATTTCCCGAGTGCGGGTGGGGCCGTGGTGAAGTGACCGTGACAGTCGATGATCATGAATTCTCCAAATGTGCTGATCAGGAGCGGCCGGTGAGTTTGCGGCCGAGCTCGAGGCCGGGGTAGCTGCGCACCGGCGCGGACATCAGGAAGCGGTAACCCTGGTCGAGCACCTGCTCGACGTTGGCCGCGGTGACGTGCGGGTGTCCGACGACGACGCCGTGGTCGTCGCAGATCCGCACGATCCGCTGCCTGGCCGCGTTCAGCAGCGGATGGTCGAGCTGGCGCGGAATGCCCAGTTCCTGGCTGAGGTCGCCCTCGCCGATCAGGATCAGGCCGATGCCGGGTACCTGCTCGAGGATGTCCGGGAGATTCTCGATGCCGAGCTGATCCTCGATCTGGATGACGGCGAGGATCTCGCCGTCCGGATCCAGCGGCCACACATCGGCTTTGGCGTAGTACTCGGTGTTGGAGATACCCCAGTAGCGGGCGGCGGCGGCAGGGGCGTCACCGCGCAGACCCGGCGGATCGAAGCGTTCGGCCTCGGGCAGTCGCGGATAC
Organism: Nocardia miyunensis NBRC 108239; assembly: GCF_001613065.1. GTDB lineage: Bacteria > Actinomycetota > Actinomycetes > Mycobacteriales > Mycobacteriaceae > Nocardia > Nocardia miyunensis. Next base: position 99,662 of record NZ_BDBQ01000044.1, on the reverse strand, counting down.
CGGCACGCGGCCACGGCGTTGCGCGCCTGTTCGACCGTGGAGATGTGCGGCCACACGATGCCGTATGCGCCGAGGTCCAGGGCCTGCTTCGCGTGCCACTGACCGAATTCCGCGCCGTTGACCGGAACCCGCACCAGCGGGGTCGGGGAGGGGGCGAGCGTCTCGGCCTCGAAGATCCGCCGGCGGTTCAGCAGATATTGCAGGGTGTCCCGCAAAGTCGTTGCGTCCCAAGGCTTGTGCTCCGACTCGAACACCAGGCCGTCGTAGTCGCTGGTCGCGAAGTCGAGTGCGGCGGCGGGCTCGGGCGGGGCGAACGCCGCGAAGGCGTGCCCGCCCGATTCCAGCGCGCCGATCACACTGTTCAGCCTCGTCATCGGGCGACCTCCTGCCGGGTCTGCTGCTTCTGAGTGATCCGTCGCCACCAGTCGCCCAGGCGCGCCCAGAAGGATCGGCGGGCCGGCGCGGCGGCGGCCACGGCCTCCTCGCCCGCACAGCGCAGGACGAGTTGGTCGGCGAAGTCCTTCGTCATGCGGGAGATGACCGCTCCCGCACCCGCTTCGATCAGCGGGACGAGCTTGCCGGTGAGGGTGATCTCGCCGCGCACGGTGACCCGGGACGTCCCCTCCGTCGGCCCCTGGCCGACGCCGAAGGTGGCATTGGCCTTGTACCGCGTGGCGCCCTGCCCGTCGTTACCCCGGGCCGTCAGGTGTCCCTCCTGCGTCTCGGCGTCGAGATCGAGTGTGATGCGTGCGCCGAACTTCACTCGCACCGCGCCGAATTTGACCACCATGGCGCCGTCGAACGAACCATCCTCATGGGATTCCCCGAGTTCCGCGCCGCGGATGCAGCCGACGACCTGTGGGGGGTCCGAGATCACCTCCCAGGCGCGATCGGGCGGGACGGGAACGTCTATGTCTTCTTTGATGGTGATCAACGCAATGGACCTCGCTTGGCTCGTGCGGCGTCGGACGGGTGCTCGGCTGCGGGACGCCTTCCGCGACTGGGGGAGGGAGCACCCGCAATCGCGTGGATTGTTTAACAACTTTCTTCAGCACGTTATCAGTGTGAACTCAGCACGGGCAAGATACTTGCCGTAATGCTGGGACGATGTTAGCTTGATCTCACATCTTGTTAGACAATCTGCGTTGAGAGCGACGGTTCGACCTCGCCCGCCTTTCGAATCGAATCAGAACGTCACGTCCGAGCGGTCACCCCGCGCGGCGCGATCACGGACGACGGCCGGGCCGAGCACGAAAACGCACTGGGAGGTTGGTGGACAATGAGGACCTACACAGCCGCAGTTCGCGACTACCCGTACACGACGCCGGTGAAGTCCGGCGAACGTGCACCGGGGAACCGCAAGGTCGATTTCTCGGAGATCGAACCCATCCACAGGGCGTTCGCCCCGATGGTGCGGGAGCTGAAGTACGACTTCTCCGAGCTGGCGCTGGCCACCTATCTGCAGGCCCACGAGGCCGGTAAGGAACTGAGCCTGCTGCCGCTGACCCTGCACGGGAACTTCCACCACCGATCGATCGTCCGGTTGGTCGGCGGTCCGGTCGAGAGCCCGAAGGATCTGGCGGGCAAGCGAGTTGGTGTTCGCTCCTACACCCAGACCACCGGCATGTGGGTGCGCGGCGTTCTGGCCGAGGACTACGGGGTCGACCCCGACGACATCACCTGGGTCACCACCGAGGGACCGCACGTCGCGGAATACGTCGAACCGGCCAATGTCGAACGAACCTCCGGCTCGCTGGTCGATCTGGCCCGCTCGGGCGACATCACCGCGGTCGTGATGGGCCCGAAGGCGGTGCCCGCCGACGCCCCGCTCGAACCGCTGATCGAGGACTACAAGACGGTCGAGCAGGCCTGGTACCAGCGGCACGACACGGTGCCGATCAACCACCTGCTGACCGTGCGCACCGAGATCCTGCGCGAGGACCCCGAAGCCGTGCGGAGTGTCCTGGACACCTTCGCCGCGGAGATCGACGCGTGGACCGCGAAGTCCGAGCCGGGCCCGCGCGGCTACGGCCACGGCCTGACCGACAGCATCCGCGAAGCGCTGCGGCTGTCGATCGACTATGCGGCCCAGCAGCATCTGATCACCGACAAGCCCACCGTCGACGACCTGTTCGCCGACTACAACCGCTACCTGGGCGACCGATGACGGCCGCGACGGCGCCGCGGTCGGCGGTGAAACCGGCCAAGCTGACGGTCGACGGGGTATCGCGCAGCTTCCGGTCGATGGCCGACCGCAAGCGCGCGAGGTTCGTCCAGGTCCTGAAGAACATCTCCTTCGAGATGAACGAGGGAGAGATCGTCTCGGTCGTCGGCCTGAGCGGCTGCGGTAAGACCACCTTGCTGCGCATCATCGGCGGACTGCTCGAACCCGACTCCGGCGCGATCCGGGTCGACGGCCGGGACGTCAGCGGACCCGGTCACGACCGGGCCATCGTCTTCCAGCAGGCATCGCTGCTGCCCTGGCGCACCACGCTGCGCAACGTGCAGTTCGGCCTGGAACTCAAGCGGACCGACAAGGATGTGAGCCTGGAGCGATCCCGCGCCGCGCTCGAGCTCGTCGGCCTGAAGGATTACGAGCGGTACTACCCCAAGCAGCTCTCCGGCGGTATGCAGCAGCGTGTGGGACTCGCGCGGGCCCTGGCCGTCGATCCGCAGATCCTGCTGATGGACGAGCCGTTCTCGGCGCTGGACGCCCAGACGCGCGAAGGGTTGCAGGCCGAACTGCTGCAACTACAGGCGACCACCCGCAAGACGATCATGTTCGTCACGCACGATCTGGACGAGGCGGTCTACCTCAGCAACCGGATCCTGGTGCTGCTGCCGCATCCCGGACGCGTGCACAAGATCATCGACGTGAACCTCGGCACGCGCGGTTCGGTCGACGAGGTGAAGTCCGATCCCGCATTCCTCACCGCGCGCGACATCGTGGCTCACGAAATCCGAGCTGGAGGCGACCAATGACGACGATTCAAAGTGTGGTTCGCGGATCCGCGAAAGCACAGGGATCCCAGGCGTCGGACGAGCCCACCGCGGAGGAACGCGAGTGGGCCCAGCAGCAGCGTCAGGCACGCCTGCGTCGGCTGGGCCTGGTGTGGGCGCTGCGGCTGGCCGTGGCCGCGGTACTGCTGATCAGCTGGCAGATCATCGGGCAGGCCAACCCGCTGTTCACCTCCTACCCGACGGCCGTCGCCGCGGCGGCCTGGGATCAGGTCACCTCCGCGACGCTGTTCACCGCCATCGGGCAGAGTTTCGAGATTCTGGCCATGGGGCTGGTGCTGGGTGTGGTCGTCGGCGTCCTCGGCGGTCTGATCATCGGGCGATACGCGCTGGTCGCGTCGTCGGTCGAGTGGATCATGAGCGCGCTCAACGCGACGCCGCTGCTGGCGATCATCCCGCTGGTGATCGTGTGGTTCGGCCTCGGGGTCGAGTCCAAGGTCGTCGTGGTGTTCATGCTGACCGTGTTCTCGATGCTGTTCAACACCGCCGCGGGCGTGCACGAGGTCGATCAGCACGTGCTCGACGTCAGCCGGGCGTACATGGCCTCGGAGGGGCAGGTCTTCCGCAAGATCATCCTGCCCAGTTCGGTGCCGTTCATCATGACCGGCCTGCGCATCTCGATCGGCCGTGCGCTGATCGGTACGGTCGCCGCCGAATTCTTCACCGGTATCTCCGGACTCGGCGGGCGGATCCAGACCTACGGCGCGGCCTATCAGACCGATTCCATGCTGGTCCCGGTGCTGACCCTGATGCTGATCGGTGTCCTGCTCACCGGTCTGGCTCGCTGGCTGGAGAAGATCGCCGCGCCGTGGCGCGACTGAACGAAGTAAGGACGAAATGACACTCTTCGATCTGCACACGCACATCATTTCCCCGGACACCGAGCGCTATCCGTCCCGTCCGCTCGGCGGCCACCAATCGACCTGGTCTTCGGAGCGCCCCGTCACGCTCGAGCAGTTGCTGCGGTCGCTCGACGAGGCCGGGATCGAGAAGGCGGCCGTCGTGCAGGCGGCGACGATGTACGGATTCGACAACAGCTACGTCGCCGACTCGCTGGGCGATCACCGGGACCGGCTGATCGGCGTCGGTTCGATCGACCTGGTCGCCGATGACGCGCTGGAACGGATCGACCACTGGATCGGCGAGCGGGGCTTCGCCGGGGTCCGGGTGCGGGCGGCCGACGGCACGACGGCCGTCAAAAATGCGGCGAGCCTGGACGATCCCCGGCTGGAACCGGCCTGGTCGCGCCTGGAGGCGGACCGGATCCCGGTGTGCATTCAGATGCACTCCAAGCACGCACCGGTTCTGGCGTCGGTCCTGCGTCGCCATCCCGGACTTGTCGTCGCGCTGGATCACGGCGCCCGGCCGAATCTTGCCGGCGGACCGCCGTATTCGGGCCTGAGCGAGTTGTTCGAGCTCACCGAATTCCCGAACGTCTTCCTGAAGATCACCCCGATCACGATCCGCCGGGCCGCGGCCGAGCCCGACGGTGATCCGGCCAAGCTGATCGCCCGCCTGGTCGAGGGATTCGGTTCCGATCGGATCTCCTGGGGTTCGAACTTCCCCGCGTCCGAGGGTTCGCTCGCGGATCTGCGCGCCTTCGTCGAGGGCGCTCTCGCCGAACTCGCCCCCGAGCAGCGTGCCGACATTCTCGGCGGCACGGCGGCCCGGATCTATCCCCAGTTCGCCGGCTAGTTCTGGCCCCCTTCTCACCTGGACTCGGAGACAGCAGTAATGAACCATGCAACGACGCATGTCCAGCGTCCGCTCGGACGCCTGTCGCGTCGCGGCTTTCTCGGTCTCACCGCCGGGGTGGGCGCGGCGGGGCTCCTGGCCGCCTGCGGTAGCGATCCCAACACGATCTCGATCATCAACACCTCCGCCACCGCGGCCGTCGCGTTGAACCAATTGCTCACTGACGGAAAGTATTTCGACAAGCTAGGCGTGAAGACGAAGATCTCCAACGTCAGCGCCGGCAATCAGGTTCTCGCCGCGGTCGCGTCGGGGTCGTCCGACCTAACCATGACCAGCGGGCTGATCGGCATACTCCCCGGGATCGAGAAGGGGATGCGGCTCAAGGTCGTCGGCGGCACGCAGGTCGTGTCCACCAGCGCGCTGTTCAGCAAGGATCCGCAGATCACCTCCGTGCGCGACCTCGGCGGCAAGTCGCTGGGCGTCGGTGCGGTCGGGGCGGAGCTGTACGCCGTATTCGCCGCGCTGTTCGCGAAATACGGGATTTCCAAGGACGGCGCCACCTTCCGCAATGTCGGCAGTAGTGCCGATTCGCTGAAGGCGGCCCTGGCCGGACAGGTCGACTGCGGTTACGGGCAGGTCGGCAACGAGGTGCTCGCGAAGAAGCAGGGCGCCCGGATGATCGCTACGGTGAACGAGGAACTTCCGCTGTGGATGAACAACGCGGCGGTGGCCTCGACCCAGGCGATCTCCAAGAAACGCGGCGCGCTGGTGAAGGTGCTGGCGGGCTATGCGCAGCTGTTCGCCTACCTGGGAACCCCCGAGTCCAAGGACCCGTATGTGAAGGCATACGTGGGCGCGGGGGGTTCCGCGGCCGAGGGTGAACAGGAATGGCAGTTCATCAACCAGAACGGCTGCTATTCGCCCACCCTCGACTTCCCCGAGAAGAAGGCGGAATTCATCCAGCGACAGAACATTGCCAGCGGTACTCAGACGAAGGTGCTCGCCTACGACAGCTACACCGATCTGTCGGTGCGTGCCGACGCGCTGGCCCTGCTGAAGAAATAAGCTCGCACGCAGGCGATCGGGTGCCCGGGACACCGGGGACCCGATCGCCTGCTGCGTTCGCGCAAAACAGACATATTGTGCAACAATACTGAACACTAGTATCCGGCTGGTTCAATCCATGCAGGATGATGACTGAGCAATCACCGGGCAACGCTCCAGTGTTGTTGAACAACATGGCATTGTGGCGTTGTCCCCGAATCGCGGGAGGGTATTACGCCATGGTGGTATCCGTGGGTAACGAGGTCGGCGCCGATTCGGTCGCCAACCGGACCGCGCAGGCGTACAACGACCTCCGCACGCTGATCCTGTCCGGCCACTACGCGCCGGATTCCCGCCTCACCGAATCCGAGCTCACCACGCAGCTCAGCGTCTCGCGCGGGACGGTCCGGTCGGTGCTCGCGCGCCTGGCACAGGAAGGGTACGTCACCACCGAGGTGAACCGCGGCGCCCGGACCCGCTCGTTCACCGTGGACGAGGCCGTCGAGATTCTGGAGACCCGCGCGGTGCTCGAGGCGGCCCTGGCGGCCAAGGCCGCCGAACGCGCCACCGAGGAGGACCTCGCGGCGATGACCGAGACCTGCCGGCGCATGTGGGACCACCAGAAGCCCGGCGGGCGTGACGAATACGTGCGGCTCAATCACAGGTTCCACGAGCAGATCCGGGAGACCGCACGGCAGTCCACCCTGACCAGGTTCGTCGACAGCCTGCTGTATCCACTGGTCCTGCGTCAGTACAGCAATGCCGAGCGCAGCAATCCGCGGCTCGAGTCCGTCAAGGAGCACGAGGCGATCCTCGCCGCGATCGTCACCCATAATCCGGAGGCCGCCGCGGCGGCGATGCGACACCATCTGTCGGCGGTCCGGCACGCGTTGCAGCTGAATTTCGCCGCGTCGGACCTGTCCGCATCGTCGCACGCCGACAACTGCTAGGCCGCCGCCGTTCGGACGGTGCGGCATAATCCGTTGGCGCGGAACGCTTCTGCTCGATATCGGCGAAGTGGCGGATCGCCACCCGGGTGCGGGCGAAGGTCCGGCGATGCCGACGAGCAGGGCGACCGCGACCGGGTTCGCTGTTCGCCGCCAGGCCGCGGATCGATCATCGGTGTCGTGCGCCAACGGATCTCATCGCTAGTCGAGTCGATGCTCTTATCCGCGAACGGCTGACACGGCGTCGGCGCTGTGTCGTGGTCCGGGGACGGCGCGGCCCGCCCGGTGCGGAACCGGGCGGGCCGTCGCTGCTGGGTCAGCGAAATACGGTCCAGGACAACCGATCTACTTCGACGGAGTGGTCGAGGGGTGGAACGGCTCGTTGATCGTGGTGAAGTACTGTGCCACGGCCGCGACCACGACCGGGGCGGTCACCAGCAACTGACCCGCCAGGGTGCCCAGCGCGCCGACGGCGATGATGCCGCCCATGCAGCCGATCACGGCAGCCGGGACGAACGCGCCGAAGATACCGATGATGGTCGCCGACGCGACGGTGGCGCCCGCGATGCCGCCGAGCACGCAACCGACCGCGCCACCGGACAGGCCGCCGACCAGGGTGCCGATGGTGGCGCCGGCGGTGATGGTGTCCTTCATGCGGTTCCAGGCCGCCTGCTCACGGTCGTACGGCGTCTTCCAGGGCGCGGAGTCCTGGTAGGGCAGGGCCACCGGCTTGTAGACCGCGTGCGCCATGTCGAACTGCGGCGTGAGGGTCGCGGTGTGCCCGGCGATGTTCGCCGCGATCGGGAACTCGAAATCGTCCACCCGGAACTTCAGCGGCGTTCCGGCCAGCACTTTGCCCGTCGCGGACTTGATCTCGAAGACGCCGTTCGCGACGTCCATCGAACCGGCGTCGGTCTTGATGATGCTCGTGTTGTTCGTGGTGCTCGCCTGGAAGTCGACCGCGCCGTTGCCGGGAGCGGCCGGGGTCGCGCTCGCGGTTCCGGCCGGGATGCTCAATGCGGCCGCGAGCAGCACCGATGCTGCAGCGATTTTCCTCATCATTGTCTACTTTCTTTCTCGGTTACCTGCGTTTCGCGAGATCGGCTTCGAGGGCGGTGATCGGACGATCCGGTCGCCGGACGAGACGGTCGGCTCGGGATCGAGTCCGCCGGAAGGGGATGGCGGCATCAAGGTCCGCCGCCGCCGCTGGCGCGGCATCCGCATGTCGTCGGTGTGGATGCCGGTATGTTGCAGGTCACATGCAGATTGTCATACAACACTGCGATGCGCAAGAGGTTTCGTAGCTCACCTTGTCGCCATAATCGGCTATGACCTCAGGATGCTTGTGGTGCAGATCTCCCCGTGCTAGTTTCTAGTCACAAATTGTTAGACAATCTATGAGTGACAGTGTGGGGCGTCATCGCGGGTAACGCCGCGGACGTCCCACCGGACAGTGCACTCGACGCCAGATATGAGGCTGCGGGATCCCCGGGACCCGCGTGCACGTCAAGGAGACGACGATGTCGACCATTCAGCCCGATACGGATGCGGAAGTGCTCCGTTTCGAGGACGTCACACTGGAATTCCCAGGGAGCCACAGGCCCGCCATTCGCGACGTGTCGTTCCAGGTCACCCGACGGAAGTTCATCGCCGTGATCGGTCCCAGCGGATGCGGTAAGAGCACGGTTCTCGACCTCGCGTCGGGACTGCTCACGCCCTCGCAGGGCCGGGTCTACTTCGACAGCGAACCCGTCACGACCGTCAACTCCACGGCCGCCTACGTGACCCAGCGCGCCAATCTGCTGCCCTGGCTCAGCGTGCGGGCCAATATCGGACTCGCGCTGAAGTTCCGCAACGTCCCGAAGAACGAGCGCGCCGAACGGATCGCCCACTGGGTCGAACTCGTCGGGCTCACCGGTTTCGAGAATCACTATCCGCGGGAGCTGTCCGGCGGAATGCAGAAGCGCGTCTCGATCGCGCGCGCGCTGATCTACGATCCGTCGATCGTGCTGATGGACGAGCCCTTCGGGCCGCTGGACGCGATCACCCGGCTCAAACTCCAGCAGGACCTGCTCGATCTGTGGGAGGAGCAGAACGGCACGCTCGTTTTCGTCACGCACGACCTCAACGAGGCGATCTACCTCGCCGACGAGGTCATCGTGATGTCCAGCGGGCCCGGCACGGTCCGCCGGATCCTGCCGATTCCGTTCGAACGTCCCCGGCACATCGGCTCCCTGATCGAGACGAGCGAATTCTCCGAGCTCTACAACGACCTGTGGAGCCTGTTCAAGGCGGAGCTGGACACAGCGAATGCCCACGTATGAGAAAGCCAGGTCCGCGGGCGTCGAGCGTGGACCGCGAAGGAGAAATATCAATGGGACTGCGTAATCGGGGACCTGCGCCCACGCGGCGGCCGGAGGTGTGGACACCGGAGTTGCTGGCGAAGGTCGAGTGGCGCAAACGTGCTGCGGCAGAGCCTTTCCGCGGGGTCGGCACCTCCGATGGCCTGGTATCCGGGTTGTTCCCGCAGCGCAGCACCGGCGTCGACGTCAGCGGGATACGGCGTTCGGCCGAGAACTACTTGGCCGCGCTCACCCCGCGGCAGTTGGCCGAGGCGCGCTTCGCGATGGGCGATGTGTCCTGGCGGCACTGGTCGAACGGCGCGCGCTACTTCCTGCGCCACGGGCTGTGCCTGGAGGACCTCGACGAGACCACCCGCGATCTGGTGATGGAGATCCTGCGGCGCAGTCTCAGCGCGGCGGGTTACACGCAGGTCATCGATCTGATGCGGCTCAACCTCACGATCGGCGAACTGCGCGACGAGGTCGATCTGCTGAACGAGTGGATGTACTGGTTCAGCATCTACGGGGAGCCGGAGACCGGCGGTCCCTGGGGATGGCAGCTGGACGGTCACCACGTGAACGTCAACTGCGCGTTCGTGGGCGATCAGATGGTGCTCACCCCGAGTTTCCTCGGGGCCGAACCGGTGCTCGCGGAAGCCGGGAAGTACGCGGGGATCCGCGCTTTCGGGCGGGAGGAGGCCGTGGGCCGGAATCTGTTCTCCAGTCTGACCGAGCAGCAGCGCAAGGCCGCGACGATCGCCGACGAACTGCCTCCGGAATTGTTCGTCGGAGCCTTCCGAGACAATTTCGAGCTGAACTATTCGGGCATCGCACTCGGCGACCTGACCCTGGAACAGAACGCGATCGCGCGGGACCTGCTCGGGCTGTATGTCAATCGCGCCAACGACGGGCACGCCGCGGTGCGCATGGACGAGGTCCTGGCCAAGGAATCGGAGACGCATTTCGCCTGGGCCGGTGACGCGAACGGGGTCTTCTACTACCGGCTGCACAGCCCGGTGATCCTCATCGAATTCGAACATCAGGCCGGGGTGATGTTCGACAACGATGTGCCGACCCGTCGCCATATCCACACCATCGTCCGCACGCCGAACGGCAACGACTACGGCGTCGACCTGCTGCGCCAGCATCACGAGCGGCACCATCACGGGCCGAACGGGCACGAGCCGCACAGCCACGGCCCGCACGGCCACAGTCACAGTCACGGTCCGCACGGTCACTGACCTCATGAGTGAGAAACGAATTCGAATGCTTACCTATGTGGAGGAACTATGAAACTGGTAGTTGGTCGTGACGATCTGGCAGGCGCGGCCGAAAAGGCGGCCGCCACGGTCGGGGCGCCGCTGGAAAGGCTCGACGTCGAACCGGTGCACAAGGCGTCGCGCGGTTTCCTGAACGGCGAGTCGCCCGATATCTGCGAATTCGCGGTGGCGACCCTGTTGCAGGCGGTCGCGTACGGGAAGCCGGTCGTGTTGCTGCCGATCACCGCGCTGACCCGGTTCCAGCACCAGACGCTCGTGACGTGTTCGGACCTTTCGGTCGGGGATGTCGAGGGCCGCAGCGTCGGCGTCCGGTCCTGGAGCCAGACCACCGGCGTGTGGATGCGGGGATTTCTCGCGCAGCAGTACGGGGTCGACCTGCGCAAGGTGAATTGGATCGTGTACGAGGGCGGGCACGTGGACGAGTACACCGATCCCGAGTGGGTGAGCCGCGCGCCGGCGGGCGAGAAATTGCAGAAGGACTTCCTGGAGGGCCGTCTCGATTTCGGCATCATGGGCAATGAACTCCCCTCGGACGATCGCATTCGCACGGCCATTCCCGACGCGCTCGACGTCGCGGCGCAGTGGACTGTGAGCAAGGGGTTCGCGCCGGTCAACCACATCATCGGCGTCACCGTCGAGGCGGCGCGGGAGCATTCGGAGACGATCTGCGCCGTGTACGACGCCATGCGCGAGGTCGTCTCCGAGAGTGCGGCATCCGGTGCGGCACAACGTGATTCGGCCGGTTTCGAAGCGCTCCGCGGTCCGATCTCCGAAGCCGCCGCCTTCGCGCTCGAACAACAGGTGATCCCTCGGCCGGTCGACTTCGACGAGCTGGTCGCACAGTCGTGCGACGCCCTCGGAGTTCCGCCAGCACGCCTCGGCGGTTAGCCGGATGCGCGATTCAATGGTGAAGCGCCGCAATCGACTCGGTGTGCTCGCGGTGATCCTGGCGCTCGGTGCGGCGCTGGTGACCGCGTGCGGGGACTCCGACGGTCGCACGACGGTGACCGTCGGAGTCGGGGGCAGCATCTTCGACACGCAGCTGCACGTGGCCGATGCCAACGGCTATTTCCGTGCCGCGGGCCTGGACGTCAAGTTCGTGACGTTGACCGCCTCGATCGGGGCGGCGGCCCTGGAATCGGATTCGGTGCAGTTCTACAACGACAGCCCGACCGACTTCCTGACCGCCGTCGGCCGCAAGATCCCGGAGGTCGGGGTCTCGATGAACGCGGTCGGCAATCCGATCGGGCTCATCGTCAGCAAGAAGTTCGCCCAGGCGCACGGCTTGACCGAGCGGACTCCGCCCGCGACGGTGGCCAAGGCCCTGATCGGTTCGACGGGCGGGGCGAGTTCGGCCACGACCAGGGGGCAGGCCGGAATTTTCATGCGCGCCTACGGAGTCGACCCCTCCCGCGTCCGCTATGTGTCGCTGCCGAGTCCGGCCGCGGACAAGGCCGCGCTGAACAACAACCGGATCGACTGGTTCGTCACCTCGGAGCCGATTCCGCTGGCGGTCCAGGCGGCCGGTGACGGCGTGGTCGTGGCTAGTCCGGAAACCGTTCCGGCGTGGTCGATTCCGAAGACCGGATACGGCCAGATCGTGGTGGCCCGGCAGAGCTACGTCGACGAGCATCCGGACATCGTCCAGAAGTTCGTCGGCGCGATCCAGCAGGCCACGAAATTCATGCATTCGCACGAGGACGAGTCGTTGGGCGTCGCGAAGAAGGTTTTGAAAGGTATCCCTGACGCGGTGTTGTTGCGCAGTCTGCGGCAGGTCGATTGGCCCGAGAGCAACACCATGAACGATTCCGGATGGAAAACCACCATGGCATTCCTCAACGCCGAGGGTGCGCTTCCCAAGGGAACGAAGATCACCCACTCCAACTGGACCAACGAATATCTGCCGCAATGACGTGTTCAGGGTGGACCGGGAAGGAACCGAAATGGTAACCGCGGAGAATATCGAACAGAGTACGAGAAAAGTCGAGGTCGTCGCGCCCGCGCGAAAACGGCCGAAAGGCGCGGGTTGGAGCAATGGCACGGTCGTGGCCATGCGCATCGTGGTCATCGTCGCCGTGCTGGCCGTGTGGCAGCTGGTGAGCGGGACATTGATCCCGGATTACGCGATCAGCCGACCGACCGAGGTGGCGGTGTCCCTGTGGGACACGCTGATCTCCTCGAAGGGATGGATCGATATCTGGGCGACCACCGTCGAGGTGGTGGTGGGATTCGGCCTCGGCATCTTGTTCGGCGCCGTACTGGGGCTGCTGCTCGGTTCCTTCACCACGGCCGGCCGGGTGCTCGAACCGCTGATGGCGGCGATCAACGGAATTCCCAAGATCGCGCTGGCGCCGCTTTTCATGCTGTTCTTCGGAATCGGCGCGTGGTCGAAGATCACGATCGCTGCCATGGGTGTGGCCTTCGTGATGTTCTACAACCTGTATCTGGGGTTGCGGCAGACCGATCGTGAACTCGTGCAAGGTATTCAGATGATGGGCGGGCGCACCCACCATGTGCTCTTCTACGTGACGATACCGACGCTCGCCTCACCATTCTTCGCCGCGCTCAAGGCGGGTGGTCCGCTGGCCATTCTCGGCGTCATCGGCGGGGAGTTCATCGCCTCGTCCAAAGGCGTGGGCCACGAACTGTTCAACTCCGCCATGGCCCTGGACGCCGCCGGGGAGTTCGCCGGGCTGATCATCCTGGTGGTGATGACCCTGATCCTGAACGGGCTGCTGAGCCAACTGGATGCCTACGCGCTCAAACGCCTCGGCCTCGGCGCACGCGGACCCGCACAGCGAACCTGAGCGCCGCTTCGCACGCTCAACCGACCACGGCCGCAAGCCATTCCACGATCGGGCGCATCGTCTCCCAGGAACCGCGGATATGTTTTGCGGCACGTGGCGTTTCCAGCCAGGCGGGTGCGCCGAACTCCCGGCTCACCACCAGCGACCGGTGCCGTAGCAGCTCGATCCGCGGGTGGTCGGCCGGGTAGCCCTTGGGGCGGGTCTTGAGCCGGTCGCCGCCGACGGTGTATCCGGCGGCGGTCACCGCGGCCAGAATCCCCTCGAGTTCGCGCCCGCGGACCTCGTCGTCGATCGTCGCGCGCAGTCGCGAAAGTTGTTCCGGGGAGGCCGAATACAGCCCGCCCGCGACGAACAGTCCCGGGGCGCCGATCTGTACGTACCACCCCGCGCCCGGCGCCACGTGCGCCACCGCGCCCTGGTGGTTCTTGTAGGGCTTCTTGTCCTTGGAGAATCGCACGTCGCGGTAGGGGCGGAAGATCTTGGCCGGACCGAAGTCGTCCTCCAGTTCGGCCACCAGCGCGGTCATCGGATCGCGGACCGCGGAATCGTAGACGTGCTTGTGCGCGGTCCAGAACGCCTTCGAATTATCGGCTTCCAAATCCTCGTAGAAGTCGAGCCCGGCCAGCGGGAACCCGATGAATCGGCTCATGCTGTCAACCTAGCGCGACCCGTCCAGGGTCAGATCCCGCGGGGCGAAGTGGTAGACGATCAGGCTCACCACCGTCGCCGCGACCGAGGCCAGACCGGCCCATTTCCCGAGACGTTCGCCGCGCACATGCCCCACCGCGCCCAGGATCGCGCCGATCGGCCCCAGCAGCCACAGACAGGACAGCAGGGTGAGCCCGGCGCAGACGAAGGCGATGGCGGAGAACAGCCCGGCGACCGGGTGCATCGGCGATGGGGCCGGATTACCGTGTGGCGGAACGGGATCGGGGCCGAGGCATTTCCAGGTTCCGGACGCGTCGTCCTCGGCCGAGCCGGGGCGCCCGGGCCGGTGGCCGCCCGGGTACTGCCAGCTGGCGTCGGGATTGTCGGATTCGGTTCCCACACCGCACCCCCTCGCTGTCGATAATCGCCTGTACGTAGTGGTTACCACGACAGCGCGATCCGCGCGCGGCGATCTGCTCAGTCACCCGGTTCCTCGACCACCTCCATCGCCGCGAGTTCGGCCGGGCGATCGTCCTCGGCGCGTTCCTCGTCACGGTGCCGCCGCCGAGTCCAGGACTGTTCGAGATCGCGGGCGATGCCCTGCCGTCCGCCGTCCTCGTGATAGTCGATCACCAGATTGCTCGGCGGATCGCTGATGTACCGCTCGTACTCGCGGACCTCGTCGGCCTGCTCGTCATCCCCCATGTCGTAATCGAGGTCCGGCTCGTCGTCGTCCATCTCGAGCACCTCTTCGACCAGCGGATCCTGTTCCTGATCCGGTCCCGATGCCGTGGTCATGGCATACCGCCTCTCCACCACAAGCCCACCATGGGTAATAGCCCAACGCTACCGCCGATCCGGGCCGGAGAGAATGCGCAGCGCCCCACGTTGTGCGAGAACAAGCAGGTCCAACAGATGTAAACGCGCCCGGCAGCGGACCTCGAGTTGTCCGTCCGCCAGGCCCCAGCGCCTTATCGCGGAACAAGTTCGCAATGCTGTCGGGAAAGGTGAGCCGACAGCCCAACCGTTGCGTCTCGAACGCGCTCAGACAGCGAAGCGTCTCTGTGCGCCGGAAACCTCAGGCCAGCAACATCAACCCAATGTTTTTCGGCGCGGCTCGTCGTTGCACGGTCGAAGCGCATGGCCGAAGGCCGAGTCTCGGCCGTGCAACGACGAGCCTTCAGGGCGCCGAAAAACCCGCCGGAGCGGAGCGGAGGCCAAAAATACAGCTCAGGCGTTGCCGTTGAACAGGCCGGTCACGGACCCGTTCTCGAAGACCTCGCGGATCGTGCGGGCCAGCAGCGGGGCGATGGACAGCACCGTCAGCGACGGGAACTTCTTGTCCTCGGTGATCGGCAGGGTGTTGGTGACGATGACTTCCTTAGCGCCGCAGGAGGACAGCCGCTCGGCTGCCGGGTGCGACAGGACGCCGTGGGTGGCGGCGATGACGACGTCGCCCGCACCGGCCTCGCGCAGGACGCGCACGGCCTCGGCGATGGTGCCGCCGGTGTCGATCATGTCGTCGATCAGGATGCAGGTGCGGCCTTCGACGTCACCGACCGGGCGATGCGATTTGACCTGGTTGGGTACCAGCGGGTCGCGGGTCTTGTGGATGAACGCGACCGGTGCGCCGCTGAGCGAGTCGGCCCACTTCTCGGCGACCTTGACCCGGCCCGCGTCGGGGGAGACGACCGTGACGTTCTCGGTGGAGTAGTGCGTGCGCACGTACTCCGACAGCTGCACGAGCGCGTGCATGTGGTCCACCGGGCCGTCGAAGAAGCCCTGGATCTGATCGGTGTGCAGATCGACGGTGATGATGCGGTCCGCGCCCGCGGTCTTGAGCATGTCGGCGACCAGGCGTGCGGAGATCGGCTCGCGGCCGCGGTGCTTCTTGTCCTGCCGGGCGTACGGATAGAACGGCAGCACCGAGGTGATCCGCTTGGCCGACCCGCGCTTGAGCGCGTCGATCATGATCAGGTGCTCCATCAGCCACTCGTTCAGAGGGGCCGGAAAGCTTTGCAGCACAAAGGCATCCGAGCCGCGCACGGATTCCTCGAACCGGACGAAGATCTCGCCGTTGGCGAAATCGCGAGCCGTCTGCGGGGTGATGGAGACGTCCAGCTCCTTCGCGACCTGCTCGGCCAACTCGGGGTGGGAGCGCCCCGAGAACAGCATCAGGTTCTTCTGGTTATCCGTCGAGAATGCGGTCACTCTCTGTCGCCATCCTTTTGCTCGGTTGCTTGACTCGCTGAACCCGCGGCCTCTAGTGCCTCGGCCGCGGCCTGTGCTGATGCGGTCCCTGGACGTTTCCGCTGCACCCAGCCCTCGATATTGCGCTGTGCGCCGCCCGAGACGGCCAGAGCGCCGGGCGGAACGTTTCTACGCAGCACAGTACCCGCCGCGGAATAGGCTCCATCACCGACCGTGACCGGGGCGATGAACATGGTGTCGCTGCCGGTCCGGACGTGTGAGCCGATCGTGGTGTGGTGCTTGTCGACGCCGTCGTAGTTGACGAACACGCTGGACGCGCCGATGTTGCTGTACTCGCCGATCGTCGCGTCGCCGACGTAGGTCAGATGCGGCACCTTGGTGTGCGCGCCGATCGAGGCGTTCTTGGTCTCCACGAACGCCCCGAGCTTGCCGGAGATCCCGACGATGGTGCCGGGCCGCAGGTAGGCGAAGGGGCCGATACTGGCCGAGGGCCCGATGGTCGCGCCCTCGCCGTGGGTGCGCACCACGCGCGCGCCGTCGCCGACGATGACATCGGTGAGCGTGCTGTCCGGCCCGACCTCGGCGTCCTCTCCGATGACGGTGTTGCCCATCAACTGCACCCCGGGCCGCAGCACCGCGTCGCGGCCGATCCGCACGCTCGCGTCCACCCAGGTGGTGGCCGGATCGAGGACGGTCACCCCGGCGCGCATGTGCCGTTCGAGGATGTAGCGGTTCAGGGTTCGCGCGGCCGCGGCCATCTGCACCCGGTCGTTGACGCCGGTCACCTTGTTCGCGTCGACCAGGCGCGCGCCGTGCACCGGATGCCCGGCCTCGCGAGCCAGCTTCAGCACATCGGTCAGATACAGCTCGTGCTGGGCGTTGGCGGTGGTCAGCCGGCCGATCATGATCCGCAGGACGGCGGCGTCGAAGACGTACACACCGGAATTGACCTCGTTGATCGCGGCCTGTTCCGGAGTGGCGTCGGCGTGTTCGACGATCTCGAGCACCCGGCCCTGCTCGTCGCGCACGATGCGGCCGTATCCGTTCGGATCCTCGGGCTCGAAGGTCAGCACCGTGACCGCCGAACGTTCGGGGTAGCTGCGATGTTCGTCCAGCAGGGCCGAGAGGGTGTGCCCGTCCAGCAGCGGCACGTCGGCGGAGGTGACGAGCAGATCGCCGGTGAAGTCCTCGGGCAGCGCGCCCAGGGCGCACTGCACGGCGTGCCCGGTGCCCAGCTGCTGGTCCTGAACGGCCGGGACGATCTCCCGATTCAGTTCCGCCGCAACGGCATTCACCGCTGCGCCGACCTGCGCCCGGTCGTGGCCGATGACGGCGACGAGGTAGGTCGGGTCGATCTCGTCGGCGGCATGCAGCGCGTGCGCGAGCATGCTGCGTCCGGCCATCGAGTGCAGCACCTTGGGTAGCTTGGACCGCATTCGAGTTCCGGCTCCGGCAGCGAGAACGACGACGGCGGTCTGCTGTGGCATGGATCTCCCTCGGCTGGCGTCGTCGGGTGTCGTCGTCAGTATCGGATGTCGTCTAGGTGGTTGGACGCGACCACCATAGTCACCGTGCTCCCGAGCTCCGCCGCCAGGACTCGAACCTGGACTAACTGAACCAAAATCAGTGGTGCTGCCATTACACTACGGCGGATTGTCACACCGGCGGATCACGTGAACCCGCCGCTGCGCCACGGCATGCGCGTAGATCCTCGCATGCCGGAGGTGTCTTCGGCCAGTCTCCCCCACCCACTCGAAATCTCAGCGTGATTTCGGGTGCTCCGACATCCGCGTTTCCGGCCGGCGATCAGGCGTCGGGACCGAGTGGCTCGTGTCGTCGGTCTGCGGTCGGGGGCGCGGGTGAGTTAGTCACGGTTCCGCGGTGGCCGGAGCGTTGCGGGACGCGTGGGAATGGGGAATTGGCACTGGAAATCCAGGGGTGTGGATGTGCTGTGGGACAGTGCGCGCGAAAGGCGGTTCGAACGGTCTGCAAGAGTTGTCAGAGCAAGTTGGACGGATGCGCAGGGAGGTGGTTGGGGATGACCTCGGGTGATTCGAGCCGGGTGGGGCGCGCACGCATGACCGGAACTCAACGGCGGCAACAGTTGATCGAAATCGGGCGGTCGCTGTTCGCCGAACGCGGTTACGACGCTACGTCGATCGAGGAGATCGCGCAGCGGGCCCAGGTCTCCAAACCCGTTGTCTACGAACATTTCGGGGGTAAGGAGGGCCTGTACGCGGTCGTCGTGGACCGGGAGATGTCCTCGCTGCTGCACATGGTCACCTCCTCGCTGACACAGAACCGTTCCCGGGTGCGCCTCGAGCAGGTGGCACTGGCATTGCTGACCTATATCGAGGAACGCACCGACGGATTCCGCATTCTGATGCGCGATCAGCCCGCCGCCGCGGCCGAGGGCACCTACTCGAGCCTGCTGAACGAGGCGGTCAATCAGGTCGCTCATATCCTCGCCGGGGATTTCGGCCGCCGCGGCTTCGACACCAGCCTGGCCACGCTGTACGCGCAGGCGCTGGTCGGTATGGTCGCCACCGCCGCGACCTGGTGGCTGGACGTGCGCGAGCCCTCCAAGGAGGTGGTCGCGGCGCATCTGGTCAATCTCTGCTGGAACGGGTTGACCCATCTCGAGGCCGATCCGCAGCTGGCATCGGAATGGCCCAGCGGGATCCCCGAATCCTCCGGCGGCGCAACACCCTAATTCGCGCCGCGCGCCGGGATGGTGCGTAATTGTGGGAGGAACTGGACAGTTAACCCAAAATTAGCGACAGAGGCTGGTCTGAATGCTCGATTCCACTGGCGCGGGCCGGTCGGATGGTACGGTTCACCCATCCTTCAAGTGCTGTTCGAGCTGTGATGTCGGTCAACTTCGGGATGTCGGTCTACTTCGGGATGGCTGGATTGAGAACAGGCGGATCTGATGGCTAGGCAAGCGCGCGCGGAGATCACGCGCGATTCCGTCCTTGCGGGCGCGGCCGATGTCTTTCTGCGCCTGGGCTACGCGAATGCGAGCCTGAGCGAGATCATCGCGCAGTCCAATGTCACAAAGGGCGCGTTGTACTTCCACTTCGGCTCCAAGGAGGAGCTGGCCCGTGCCGTGGTCGACCAGGGCAACGAACGTCTGGTCAGCGCGTGTCAGGGCTTCTTCGACCCACGGGTGCCCGCACTCGAGGCATCCATCGGAATCACCTACGTGGTCGCGGATCTCACCATGAACGACCCGATGGTCGGCGCGATGCTCAAGCTGACCCACCAGATCGGCGACTACCGCGGCGCGAGTGGCGACAACATCGCCAAGACCTGGGGCGAAACCCACCGCCTCCTCGCCGAACGCGCTGTCGCCCAGGGCGATCTGAAACCCGACCTGGACCCCGACACCATCGGCATGCTGCTGCAGGAGATGACCGCAGGGGTGCACATCACCGCCGTGGGCACCGAGTCGATCGACCAGATGGCCGTCCGGATGGAACGTCTCTGGTACTTCCTGCTGCCGTCGATCGTCCCGGAGGAGAAGCTCGCGTACTTCCGTGAGTTCGCCGCCCGCCGCCTCCGCCGCTACGTGCCGTAGGCGATTGACGGCCTACCTCTGAGTGGTACAACAATGCTGTACCTGAGTGGTACGGTATTTCAAATGCCTAGCTCAGGGGTGTTTCGATGACTATCAGTGCCAGCGATGCTCGTTCGCGCTTGTTCCCGCTGATTCAGCAGGTCAACGACGATCACCTGCCCGTCCGCATCAGTTCGAAGGGTGGGGACGCGATACTCATGTCCGCCGAGGACTACGACTCATGGCAGGAGACCATCTACCTGCTTCGTTCTCCGGCCAACGCCCGGCGGCTGATGGAGGCCGTCGCTCGTGACCGTGCGGACACCGCCGATGTGGTCAAGACAATGGACGAACTGGAATCGCTGGCAGGTGATGTGTGAGGAGTATTCGCTTCGACCCTGTTGCGTGGGAGGACTTCCTGTTCTGGCTCGGCGCGGATCGCAAGATGGCCAAGCGCATTACACGACTGATCGGTGAGATCCAGCGTGAGCCGTTCAGCGGGATCGGCAAGCCGGAGCCGTTGAAGGGCGAGTTGTCGGCGTATTGGTCGCGGCGCATCGACGATGAACATCGGCTCGTGTATCGCTCTGACGAGAAGGAAGTCAAGATCATGAAGGCGCGGTACTGCTACAACGAGTGAGTGCGCGGGGACTGGGCGGGGAGCTGTCGGGGGTGGTGATTAGACTCGGTTGGCCGCCGTCTGATGCCCATTTGCGCCAGGAGTCTGTTCATGTCCACCCAACGCCCACCTCTTGCGGGACTGGCCGCGGTGGCCGGTACCGATACTGCGCTTGCCGAGGTCAGGGGGTTGGTCGGGCAATCGCCGGTGCAGTTGGTGGCGCCGTCTGCGGTGCGGCCGTTCGTGGCCGCGACGTTGGCGGGGGAGCGGCCGTTGGTCGTGGTCACCGCTACCGGGCGGGAGGCCGATGATCTGACCGTCGAGTTGGCGGAGATCGCGGGTTCGGGTGTGGCGTTGTTCCCGTCGTGGGAGACATTGCCGCACGAGCGCCTCTCGCCCAGCGCGGACACCGTGGGGCGGCGATTGCAGGTGCTGCGGCGGTTGGCGCTGGATTACGGCATCGCGAAGCGATCCGATGAGGGGCGGGGGTCGGGCGACGGGTGGGCGGATCCATACGTCGAGCCGCTGCGGATCGTGGTGACCACGGTGCGGTCGCTGATGCAGCCGATGGCCTCGGGACTGGGGGATATCGAGCCGGTGGTGCTGCGTGTCGGCGCGGAATTCGAATTGGACGAATTGTCCGCTCGGCTGGTCGAATTCGCGTACGAGCGGGTCGACATGGTCGGCAAGCGCGGTGAGTTCGCGGTGCGCGGCGGCATTCTGGACATCTTCCCGCCGACCGCGGATCATCCTGTGCGCGTGGAGTTCTGGGGCGATGAGATCAGCGAGCTGCGGCCGTTCTCGGTCGCCGATCAGCGCTCGCTCAGCGATGTCGCGGTGGAAGTGGTTGTCGCGCAACCGTGTCGCGAGCTGCTGCTCACCGAGGATCTGCGCGCTCGCGCGGCAGAGGTCGCCGCCGACAACGCCGCCGACGCCGCACTGGTGGAGATGCTGGACAAACTCGCCCAGGGCATCGCCGTGGAGGGTATGGAGGCGCTGCTGCCGGTGTTGCGCCCGCAGGGCCTGGAACTGCTCACCGACGTCCTGCCCGACGGAACCCATGTGCTGCTGTGCGATCCGGAGAAGATCCGCACCCGCGCCGCCGATCTGGTGCGCACCGGCCAGGAATTCCTGGAGGCGTCCTGGACGGCCGCCTCGTTCGGCGCGTCGGCCCCGCTCGGCGCGCACGGCCTGGACCTGGCTGCCTCGGCCTACCGCGGCCTCGACGTCATCCACGCCGGCGCCGACGCTCGGGAACTGCCGTGGTGGACGCTGAGCCCGCTGTCCTCCGGCGATTCGGCCGAGGTCGTACTGCCCGTCCTGGCCGCACCGGCCGCACGCGGTTCCGAGGAACTCGTCGCGACGGTCTTCGCCTCGTTGCGCGCACATGTGAGCACCGGTGGCCGCGCGGTCATCGTGGTCGCCGGACACGGTACGGCACAACGCATTCTGGAACGTCTCGCCGACGCCGAGGTCCCCGCGGCGACGCTCGAGCCCGGTGCGGAACCGGTGCGCGGACTGGTCGGCGTGCTGTGCGGTTCACTGCACGACGGCGTGGTCTTCGAGGACGCGAAGCTGGTCGTCATCGCCGAATCGGATCTGACCGGCAACCGCGTCACCGCACCCGGCGAGGGCAAGAAGCTGCCCGCCCGTCGTCGCAACCAGGTCGATCCGCTGGCGCTGAACTCCGGCGATATGGTCGTGCACGATCAGCACGGCATCGGCCGTTTCGTGGAGATGATCGAGCGCACCGTCGGCGGCGCGCGCCGGGAGTACCTGGTCATCGAGTACGCGCCCGGTAAGCGCGGCCAGCCCGGCGACCGGCTGTTCGTGCCGATGGATTCGCTCGATCAGCTCTCGCGCTACGTCGGCGGCGAGATGCCGAGCCTGTCCAAACTCGGCGGTTCGGACTGGTCGAATACGAAACGCAAGGCGCGCAAGGCCGTTCGCGAGATCGCGACCGAACTCGTGCAGCTGTACGCCGCACGCCAAGCCGCCCCCGGACACGCCTTCGCCGCGGACAGCCCATGGCAGCAGGAGATGGAGGACGCGTTCGCGTTCACCGAGACGCACGATCAGCTCACCGCCATCGCCGAGGTCAAGTCCGATATGGAGAAGGCCGTCCCGATGGACCGGGTGATCTGCGGCGACGTCGGCTACGGCAAGACCGAGATCGCGGTGCGCGCGGCGTTCAAGGCCGTGCAGGACGGCAAACAGGTCGCGGTACTGGTGCCCACGACGCTGCTGGCCCAGCAGCATCTGCAGACCTTCGCCGAACGTGTCGCGGGTTTCCCGGTGACGGTGAAGGGCCTGTCCCGCTTCACCGATCCGGCCGAGTCGCGAGAAGTGCTGGAGGGCATGACGACCGGTGAGGTCGACATCGTCGTCGGCACGCATCGCCTGCTGCAGACCGGTGTGCGGTGGAAGGATCTGGGCCTGGTCATCATTGACGAGGAGCAGCGTTTCGGCGTCGAGCACAAGGAGCACATCAAGGCGCTGCGCACGCACGTGGACATGCTGACCATGTCCGCGACGCCGATTCCGCGCACCCTGGAGATGAGCCTGGCCGGTATCCGCGAGATGTCCACGATCCTCACCCCGCCCGAGGAACGTCATCCGATCCTGACCTACGTCGGCGGCTACAACGACAAGCAGGTCGCCGCCGCCATCCGCCGCGAGCTGCTGCGCGACGGCCAGGTGTTCTACGTGCACAACCGGGTGTCCTCGATCGACAAGGCGGCCAAGCGGATTCGCGATCTGGTGCCCGAGGCGCGGGTGGCCATCGCGCACGGTCAGATGAACGAGGACAACCTCGAGCGCACCGTGCAGGGCTTCTGGGAGCGCGAGACCGATGTGCTGGTGTGCACCACCATCATCGAGACCGGCCTGGACATCTCCAATGCCAACACGTTGATCGTGGAACGCGCTGACGCACTGGGTCTTTCGCAGCTGCACCAGTTGCGCGGCCGGGTCGGGCGCAGCCGCGAGCGCGGGTACGCGTACTTCCTGTATCCGCCGGAGAAGCCGCTCACCGAGACCGCCTACGACCGGCTGGCCACCATTTCGCAGAACTCCGATCTGGGCGCGGGTATGGCCGTGGCGATGAAGGATCTCGAAATCCGCGGCGCCGGAAACGTTCTGGGCGCGGAGCAGTCCGGACATGTCGCCGGTGTCGGATTCGATCTGTACGTGCGGCTGGTCGGCGAGGCCGTGGAGGCGTATCGCGCCGCCGCCGACGGCCGCCCGATCGTCACCGATGAGGAGGTCAAGGAGGTGCGCATCGATCTTCCGGTGGACGCGCACATCCCGCCCGACTACATCTCCAGCGATCGGCTGCGCCTCGAGGCGTATCGCAAACTCGCCGCGGCACAGGATGATGCGGCGCTGGCCACGGTGGTGGAGGAACTCGTCGACCGGTACGGCCCGCTGCCGGTGGAGGTGGGCCGCCTGGTGTCGGTGGCGAAACTGCGGCTGCTGTGCCGCGAGTACGGGCTCACCGAGGTCGGGGTCACCGGCACGACGCTCAAAATCTCCCCGATGCAGCTGCCCGATTCCAAGCAGCTGCGTCTCAAGCGCCTCTACCCCACGGCCACCTACCGCCCGACCACCGGCATCGTGCAGCTGGCGTTGCCGCGAGTGCAGGACAGCGTCGGCGCGGCCCGCGTGCGCGACGTGCAACTGCTCCAGTTCATCGCCGACATGCTGCTCGCCTTGGATGGAAAGCCTCAGGGCACAGTCGATTTGCACGTGGCAACCGAGGTGTCGACGGCGCGATGAGTGCTCCCGAGGCCGATGCGGCCGACCCGGCGCACACGGCCGATTCCGAACGGATCGCGCACGGCCTGACCGAGGCCGTCGAGGTGATGGACCGGCTCTGGAGTTTCGGCGGCTGGGAGGTCACCCAGACGCACGACTCCCTGCGCCCGTACCTGCTCGAGGAGACCTACGAGCTGCTCGACGCCATCCAGCAGGGCGACACCGGCACCGTCAAGGAGGAACTCGGCGATCTGCTCCTTCAGGTGCTGTTCCATTCCCGAATCGCCCAGGCCGCAGGCGAATTCACCGTCGACGACGTAGCCGCTGCCCTGGTCGCCAAGCTCGTGCACCGCAGTCCGCACCTGCGCGACGCACCGATCGATCCGTCGGCGACGGTCGAGGAGAAGATCGCCGCCCAGGAAAAGGCTTGGGAGGAAAGGAAATCCGCGGAGAAGTCCCGGCGCTCCTGCCTCGACGGCATAGCCATGGCCCAACCCGCCCTGGCCCTGGCCGAAAAGGTCCGCTCCCGCGGCGCCAAAGCGGGCCTGCCCGAAGACCTCGTCCCCGACCTGCTGCGCGTCATCCACCTCGGCGGCCCCGAGAGCGCCGAGGAACGCCTCCGCAAAGCAACCCTCACCTTCGCCACCGCCATCCGCACCGCCGAAGACACCGCCGAACAATCCCGCGGCAAGCGCACCGCACTCTCCCCAGACGACTGGCGCACCTTCTGGCCGACGGGTAACGACTCGTGCGCGCGATAGTCGGCGACATCTCCCGACTGCACCACATCGACTCCGACCCGAAGTCTGCCACGGCAAGCCGGTCGTGCGCGGACTGCGATATCCAGTCGAAATGCTGCTCGAGCTACCAGCTGCGGGGATGAGCATCGATGAGGTCTTGGAAGACTACCCGGACCTCGAGCGAGACGACCTGCTAGCCGCCCTCGAGTATGCCGCACTCGTCCTCGCTGATGGTCGAGGTTCAAAGGACCTAGCCGATGGCCTGATGCGGTCGGATCTGCGTTGATCCTGGCATGAGCGGCCCCGACAAGCATCGCGAACTTCGTCTGACCGCGGAGGAATTCGCCGACGGAAAGGCGGATGGTCTCGGCGGTATCGAGATCGTGCAGGGGCTGGTGGTTCGGCTGATGGCCCAGAGCCCGCTGCACAGTCGTGTCGTTCGGCGGCTGGCTGGAATGCTCGAAGCGGCGCGGCGTCCGGATCGACCATCGATGTCGATATCAACGACAAGCGCGTTCAGTATGCGACAGCGGGGATTCCGAGGTATCTGATCGTTCGGCTCGAGCAGAAGGAAGAGCGGATCGAGGAGATCGAGGAGTATCGGCTCGACTGGTCCGGGCGGCGGTATCTGGTGCATACCGTGCATCGGCGGGTGTTGTTGCTCGATGAGCCGGTGGAGGCGACCATTCCGTTCGATGCGTTGGAGCGGGCGTAGGCGGTTATTCGGCTGCGGCGAATGGTGTTGTGGGGGTGTGGGTTCGGGTGTGGGTGGTGCGGTAGCGGCCGGGGGAGAGGCCGAATTGTCTGGTGAAGGCGTGGGAGAAGGCGTAGGGGGTGGCGTAGCCGACCTGAGATGCGATGGCGGCCAACGGGTCTGCGGTGTCGCGGAGTAGGACGGCGGCGCGGGTCATCCGCCACCAGGTGAGGTATCCCATCGGGGGCTGGCCGACCAGGGCGGTGAATCGGCGGGCGAGGGTGGCGCGCGAGACGCCGGTCTCGGCGGCGAGGCGGTCCATGGTCCATGGGGTCGCGGGGTCGGTGTGCAGGGCGCGCAGGGCGGCGGCGGTGATCGGATCGGTCAGGGCGGCGGGCCACAGGCCGGTGCGGGATTCGGCCATCCAGGCGCGAATCATGTAGATCAGCAGCAGGTCGAGCAGGCCCGGGACCGCGATGCACGAGCCGGGGCCGCGCCGGTCCAGTTCGAGTCCGAGCAGATCGATCGCGGAGCGCAGTTCGATGCGATCACCGACGCGGGTCGGCAGATGGATCAGCTGCGGCAGTTCGGCGATGAGGGGGTGCTGCCCGCGGCGGTCGAGCCGGTACTTACCGCACAGAATCTCGAATTCTGCGGTCTCCGAGGATATTTCGGGCAGTCGCAGCGCGCTCCACCGTTCGAACGGGACGGCTCCGGCCGCGGCGCGTTCGTCGGCCGGATGGTCGGCCAGGACATGTTCGGTGCCGTGCGGCAGCAGCACCGCATCACCCGGACCGAGCAGGACCGGATCGCCCTCGGCGGGCAGCACCCAGCAACTGCCTCGCAGGACGATGTGGAAACCCGCGCCGTCGTAAGGGGCGAGGCGGGTGGACCAGCCGCGGTCCCGGGTGCGCAACCGGCTCGACGACGGCTGCCCCAGGCGCATGGCGGTGATCGCGTCACTGAGCACGTCCATGTGTCCATCATAGCGATAACGCTCATCTATGAGATGAATACGTATCCAGAGGAGCTGAACAAGCATTGATCGACTCGTCTCGGATTGAATAGCCTGAAACGTATGGAGAGTTCACAGAGCATCGTGCTGGGCGATGTCGAGATCTTCCGGGTCATCGAATGGCGAGGGCCGTTGATGCCCGGTCCGGACCTGCTGCCCGATACGACCGAGCGCACCTGGCGGGACAACGCCGAGTGGCTCGCACCGGACCACTGGGATCCCGGCACCGAACTGACCGTGGCCGCGGTCCAGACCTGGGTGTTGCGCAGCGGCGGCCGCACGATCCTGATCGATACCGGCGTCGGCAACGATCGAGAGCGACCCTCGCGGGAACTGTTCAACCGGCGGCACACCGACTTCCCCGATCGCCTGGAACGCGCCGGTGTGCGTCCGGAAGAGGTCGACATCGTGGTCAACACCCACCTGCACGGCGATCACGTCGGCTGGAATACGCACGATGTCCACGGCGAGTGGGCGCCGGCCTTCCCCAACGCGCGGTACCTGATTCCGGCCGCCGACGAGGCATACTTCGGCCCCGGCAACAACTACGCCAGCGGCCACCGCCCCGACGATCGACTCCTGTACGAGGACAGCATCGCCCCCGTCCATCGCGCGGGGCAGAGCGTCCTGTGGGAGGACTCCTACCGCATCGACGAGAACCTCACCCTCGAACCCGCCCCCGGCCACACTCCCGGCTCCTCGGTGGTCCGCCTGGCATCGGGCGCCGACCGCGCCGTCTTCGTCGGCGATATGGTGCACAGCCCCCTGCAGCTATTGAACCCGTCGTGCAGCAGCTGCCTGTGCCTGGATCCCCGCGAGGCCGCGATCACCCGCCGCCGAGTCGTCGAACGCGCCGCAGACGAAAGGGAATTGGTGATTCCCGCCCACCTCGGTGGCTCCGGAGCGGTCGAAGTCCGCCGCGCGGGAGGCGGTTTCGTGCTGGGCGAATGGGCGGCCATGAGCCAGCCACGCTGAATTCACCAGTGCGGCAAGCAGATATGTCTGCTCTGATTACGACGTCGCGATCATTCGCTGTCGAATGCGATGCTGAAGAAGAGAATTGGTGATTCCCGCTCACCTCGGTGGCTTCCGAAGATCGAATCCTCACTGTAGAAGACGGATTCGTCTCAGACGAAGGGCTGGCTACGATCTACCGGCCGAATCCTTCCGGAGTTCCGAAAGTGTGCCGAGTGTGGATTCAGGCCGTTCGTATCGTGCCTCATCGGTTCCGGAGAGGACCGATACGGGCGTGGTTCCGGTTGGGTCATCGGGAATTATCTTGGTGCGCTTGGCTTTCGGTCGCGGCGATCCGGGACAGCGCGTGCTGGACCGCCTGGGCGGGGGTGTGCGCGATGATCGAGGGATCGGGCACGGGTGCACCGGTGCTGTCGGAGACCTGCCATCCGCCGAGGGTGATCACGGGGACCGTGCCGCGACGGTGGGCCAGGGCGAATTCGGAAAGGGTGCCCCAGGAACCGCCGATGACGATCACCGCGTCGGCGGAGGAAACGAGGATGGCGTTGCGTGCCTCGCCCATATTCGTGCGAATCACCGCCGAAAGTCCGGCGCAGGCCGTGGCCGGATCGTCGTCGGGCCGGATACCGATGACCAGGCCCCCGGCCGCGCTCGCCCCCGCGGCCACCGCCGCCATCACGCCGTCACCGCCGCCGCACAACACCGTCACCCCGGCCTCGGCCAGCAGCGCACCGGCGATCCGCGCGTTCTCCGCCTCGGCCTCGGTGCATTCCCGCGGACCGCATACGGCGATCTGAACCGCGGGCACGACTACCCTTCGGCGAGATAACGCTCGACGCTGGCCACCTTCGAGGTGATCGCATCGCTCACCCCGGGCCGCACATCGGCCTTGATGACCAGGCTGCAGCGGGAGGACACGGCCATGACGGCGTCGGTGGCCTGTTTGATCACGGCCATGACCTCGTCCCACTCGCCCTCGACGGTGGTGTACATGGCGGTGGTCTCGTTGGGCAGGCCGCTGGCGCGCACGACGCGCACCGCCTCGGCGACCGCGCGCCCGACCTCCTCGCCGGACCCGATGGGTGTGATGGAGAAGGCGGCGATCATCGGCGAACCTCGGCCAGCGAACGTAAGGTCGCCACCCGGGATTCCAGATAGTGCAGCTCGGAATCGTCCAGCACCTTGCGCTGAATCCCGGTGGTTATGGCGAATGCGGACTGGTGGTGATCGTCGATCACGTCGACGTCGATGTCCACGGCCGTGTAATCCTGCGCGCCCGGCATCGGATCGGCCAGCACGTGCGCCCGGCCCCGCGCGCACAGCGCGACATTGCCGCCGCCGAGGATCAGCAGCGCCACCTCGGGACGCGCCCGCAACCGTGCCAGGGAACCGCGATCGGACTTGAGGCTCAACAGAATTCGGCGATCCCCGGCGCGCACCGGCCAGGAGACGGGAATGGCGTGCGGAGCCGGATCGGTCGTCACTAGAACCGCGATCGTGTCCAGCGGCCACTCCGGCAGGGTGTCCAGTTCGGGATGATCGGTCGAGGACTCGTGACGTTCTCGGGCTCCGGTTACCATCTCTGCTCACCTCACGGTCGGCTATGCGGCGGGCTGTGCCACAGTTGGTAGTGTAAGCCGTTGCGCCGCATGACCGCTGGCCGCGCACACTGTTCGTGATCGCGGTGCGCGCACGGTTGGTATGCCTATCCTCAAATGCGGGTGCGAGGTGTGTGCGCTCCGCTCGGCGACCGCCCGGTCGGGACGGTTTCGTTACCGCCGTGAAAAATGCGTTCGACCTGCGCGGGTATGGATTGACTAATCGGTCTTGTTCGTTGCATCATTCGTAACAGTTCCTCGTCCAGTCGAGGTCTCGAGAGTTACCGGCCGATGGCCGTCCGGTGAAGTTCGCCGGGTGGCGCCGCGCGTTGTGTATATGCGCGCTGTCGGCGATCGTCAGAGCAATCAGCGACGCTTCCGCGCGTCCGTCCGTGAGTGAGGTGAGAACTGATGGAATCGCGATTCACTCGCCATCGATTGTGGGCAGCCTTCC
This sequence comes from Nocardia miyunensis NBRC 108239, assembly GCF_001613065.1. GTDB lineage: Bacteria > Actinomycetota > Actinomycetes > Mycobacteriales > Mycobacteriaceae > Nocardia > Nocardia miyunensis. Next base: position 70,260 of record NZ_BDBQ01000044.1, on the reverse strand, counting down.
CGAACAGTCTCACCGCGGCGGGACGAATTCGGGTTCATCCCTAGCGCTCAACTGTTCTGCGAACCCTCCGCCGCGGTGGTGGAGGGCGATGTGTGTGTTTGTCGCCTCAGGGGTGTGGATGCCCGTATTCCGTCGGTTCGACGGCGCGGGCCGATGTGGAAAACAGGAGATCGGTGATGACGGAATTCGATACAGTGGACCCGACCGGGTGGGCCGAGGGCCCGAATGCGGTGCGCAATCTGTCGGTGTCGGCCGCGGTGATCGATGACTTGCGTTATCTGCGAAGTGAATTCGCCGCGGCAGAGGTGCCGTGCCTGCTGGTTCGGGATGCGGCGGGTCGGATGGTGCTGGCCGTGGACTCCACGTACCGCAAGGCATTGCGCCGGGTGCTGGGGGCGTCGATGATCGCCGGATTCTCCTGTAATGAGTTGCGCCGCAATGTGATCAGATTGGGCAGAGATGCGGATCCGGCGCATCACGTTGATATCGAACTTTGGGATCAGCACGGTGACACGGTCGAGTGTCCGCGTCCGAATGCGTTGACCCGCACCGTTTTCGACCTGGCCGACGTCACCCGCACCACGGTCCTGCTGTTCGACACCAGCTGGCCCACCCTCGACGGCATGTTCGCGCCGCATCCCAACGACGTCGGCTTCGACATCGATATCGTCTACTCGTGGGTGGACGGCGCCGATCCCGAATTCCGTGCTCGCCGTGCGGGAATGATGGCGCAGGTCGTCGTCGGCGAGGGTGATGCCGCCGACGCCCGGATCCGCCAGATCGACGAGTTGCGGTACGCGCTGCGCTCGGTGCACAAGAACGCGCCCTGGATCCGGCGCATCTTCATCGCCACCGATTCCGCCGTGCCGGGCTGGCTGGCGCAGGATCCGAAGGTGACGATCGTGCGTGCGGCGGACCACTTCTCGGACACCGCCGGGCTGCCGGTGTTCAATTCGCATGCCATCGAATCCCAGCTGCACCACATCGAGGGCCTGTCCGAACATTTCCTGTACTCCAACGACGATATGTTCTTCGCCCGTCCGATCCGGCCGTCGATGTTCTTCACCCCGGCCGGAATCAGCCGGTTCATCGAGGCGGGCACGCGAATCGGCCCGGGGGCCAACAACGAACGGCGCAGCGGATTCGAGAACGCGGCCCGGGTGAACCGGCAGCTGCTGGCCCGGCGATTCGGGCCGCTGATCACCCGGCATCTGGAACATACGCCGGTTCCGTTGCGCCGCAGCGTATTGCGCGAGATGGAGCGCGAGTTCGCCGCGGATTTCGACCGCACCCGGGCCAGCCGGTTCCGCGCGGCCACCGACATCTCGGTGACCAATTCGCTGTACCACTACTACGCCCTGTTCACCGGCCGCGCGGTACCGCAGGAGTCGGCAAAGATGCGCTACGTCGACACCACCAGCCACAGCGGCCTCGGCATGCTGGCACCCCTGTCCCGCCGACGCAATGTGGACTTCTTCTGCCTCAACGACGGCAGTTTCCCGGAGGTCGCCGAGGCCGAACGCGTCCGGGCGGTCTCGGAGTTCCTACAGGGCTATTTCCCCGAGCCCGCCCCGTGGGAACTCATCACCGACGACGACCCGCTCGCCGCCCTCGAACCCGGTGCGGCATAACCGGATTCGGATTCGAACGCCGATCCTCCCGGTCCGGCCGTTGACCTCCGCCGGCGGAACGTGCGCGATGCCCTCGGCTTCCAGAACACCGGCGCTCGCGCGGGCTGTGGCTCGCGCGAATTCGGATACCGAGTGTGCTCGTTTCCGGTCGCGGTTACTTCGAGGGCACTGCTCGGGCTCCGGCATCGCACCGCGTGCTCGATGCGGTGCTCAGGACACCGCTTCGCCGTTGGACTCGGGAGCTGCCACGCCGCCTGGCAGAACGTGCGGGATGCGCCCGGCTTCCGGGATGACGATGCCCGCCTCGTGCAACCGCCGCGCCGCCTCCTCGGGCGTGGCGGGTTGCCCGACGGTCGAACCGTGGTCGAGCGGGACCACCGAATGCACCACCGTGTCCGGATAGACGTGCACGTAGTTGAAACTCTGTGCCCCGTCGCGGCCGCGCTGCCCGCCGTCGGCGACGGCCAGATCCTGGCTGTAGCAGGCCGAGGACGCCACCGAGACCGGGATTCCGGCGAATGTCGCGGTGGTCGAGAAGTGCAGGTGTCCGGCGAGGATGGCGCGCACATCGGTGCCGCGCAGCTCGTCGGCGAGGCGGCGCTGGTCGCGCAGCTCCACCGCGACGGCTAGATCCTGGATGCACGGCACCGGCGGGTGATGCATGGCCACGATGCTGCCGAACGGCGCGGGCTCGGCCAGAACCGAACGCAGCCAAGCCAATTGGGTATCGGTGAGCTCACCGTAGTGTTCGCCCGGCACCGTCGTGTCCAGGACCACGATCCGCAGCCCGTCGACGACGTGCACCCGGTCCAGCGGTTCGGCCGAGCCGGACTCGTCGAGCAGCCGCTCGCGCAGTGCGGCCCGGTCGTCGTGATTCCCGGGCACCCACACCACGGGCGCGCCGAGCTGTTCGGCGAGCGGTTCGACCAGCGCGCGCAGCTGGTCGTAGGCGTCCGCCTCACCCTGATCGGTCAGATCGCCGGTGAAGACGATCGCCGCGGGTGTGATCCGGCTGGCCTCGGCTTGGGCGAGCAGCCCACGCAACCGTGCCACCGCGTCGACCGCCCCGTAGAGCGCGCCGTCACCGACCAGATGGGTGTCACTGAAATGGAACAGAATATGGTCCGGCCGCGGATATTCCGCGACTCTGCTGCTGGGCACCGGACTCCTCCCCGCGCTCGCTCGCCGTTCGTGACGGGCACTGTGTGGCTTCGTCCTCGTTGCCGAGAATAGCGAAACCCGCCGACTCCACAGTGCCCGCGGCCGATGACGACATGCTTACGCGCAGATGAAGGAGTCCGGCTCAGTTGTGCCCGGGCAGGCTACCGGCCAGCAGCCGCGGCTCGGCCTGCTCACGCGCGTCGAGGTGCGCGAAGTACCGGCGCAGCATCAATCCGGCGGTCGTCGCGAGACCGGCCGTCAGACCCCACCACACCCCGGCCGCACCCAGTCCGAGCGGGAAGGCGAGGATCAGCGCTGTGGGCAATCCCACAATCCAGTAGCCGATCAGTGACAGCCGGAATCCCGCCTTGGTGTCGGTCATGCCGCGCAGCAGACCGTTGCCGATGTTCTGCGCCGCATCGAAGAATTGCAGCACGATCGCGATCAGCAGCAGAGTGTGCGCGAGGTGGATGGTCCCGCGATCGTGGCTGGTCAGGAAGGGACGCAGCACGATGCTCGGCATGACCAGGTACAGCACGCCCACCAGCGCCGCGATCACCGCCGCATGCCGCAGCGCCAGCCAGGCCAGCGCGCGGGCGCGCCGGTACTCCTCCCGCGCCGCGGTCCGGCTGACCAGGATCGATGCGCCGTGCGAGAGCCCCACCGCCACTTGGAAAACGATGTACACCAGCTGATAGACGACATTGTGCGCGGCCAGCGCGGCCGGGCCCAGGGCGCCCATCACCAGGGCCAGCACCGAGAACAGGCCCGCCTCCGACCCGTAGGTCAGCGCGATCGGCGTGCCGAGGCGCAGCTCCGCCATGACGGTCGCCCGGCGCACCGGCCACGGCCGCAACGGCAGGGTCGTACCGAGTTCGGTGTCGTGGTGCACCATCAACCAGAACGCGACGAACATGAGCAGGAACACCAGCGAGGTGGCCACCCCCACGCCGGTCAGGCCCATTGCCGGAATACCGGCCCAGCCGTGCATGAAGGCGAGGGCCGCAACGAGATTCAACGCGACCGAGCCGAGCGTCACCAGCAGCAGCGCCTGCGGGCGCTGCATGCCGACGGTGTACTGCCGGATCACCTGGAACCACAGGCACGGCAGCAGTCCGGGCGCGAGCGCCACCATCATCGGCCGGGCCTGCGCGAGCACCGCCTCGTCCTGGCCGAGCCACTGCAGCGCCCAGCCCAGGCCGATGAGCACCAGCCCGCCCAGAATGCCCGCGACGGTCGAGATCAGCAGGCTTGCGCGGACCACCTCGCGGATCTCGTTGTCCGCCCGGGCATTTCGCTTCTCCGCCCGGCTGAGCGCGGTTGCGACCTGATTACCGGTCGCGGTGATCAGCCCGACGCACATGGTGCGGATCTGGTTGAACAGCACCAGCGCCAGCCCGCCGGCGGCGACCTGATCCACTCCGAGCGAGCCCATCAGCGCGATATTGGTGGTCGACACCGCGACCTGCGCCAGCTGTGTCATGGCGATCGGCGTGGCGAGGGCGGTCAGCTGCCGCCCGTCCGATCGCGCCGTCGTGTTGCTCATCGTGCCGCCCCATCGGTGAGAATTGCATTCTCACTTAGGTATACCTTACTTGGTGGAGTATTTGGAAACCTCCTTCTCGTTACGGTATCCGTCCGAGGCGGCGGGGTCGGTGGCGAGGTCATCGCGCACCCACCAGATCCTCCGTCGCGGCCGGTGCGTAGCGCGTCAGCAGTGTCAGCACCTCGGCCTCGGCCGACTCGTCGAGCAGGTCGCGTTCGGTCATCCACGCGTCGTCGAAGACCGTGTCCAGGTATTTCTCGCCGCCGTCGCACACGATGGTGACCACCGTGGAACCCGGCGGGAACTCCTCGAGCCGGGTCAGGGCGGCATGCACCGAACCGCCCGCCGAACCGCCGATCATCAGCCCGAGCTTGCGCGCGACGGCGCGGGCGGTGGCGAAGGCGGCCACGTCGGAGACCTTCAGGCCCTCGTCCAGCAGCGAATAGTCCACCGCGGTGCCGATCGTCGCGCCGGGCGGTGTGCCGGTTCCGGACTGCCAGTAAGGGCCACCCGGACCGCCGAAGGCGATCGACCCCTCCGGCTCGACGCCGATCACCCGCGCCGGGCGGCCCAACTCGCGCAGCCGCCGCGCGGTGCCGAACAGGGATCCGCCGGTGCCGACCGCCGACAGCAGGATGTCGACCCGTTCCAGGTCGCTCAGCAACTCGTCAGCGACCGCGTAGTAACCCAGGGCGTTGGCGTCGTTGTTGTGCTGTTCGGTGAAGTACGCGTCGGGCCGGGCAGCGGCCATCTCCTCGGCGAGGTCCTCCCGTGCCGAGGTCGCGAGGGCGTCGTCGCCGTCGTCGGCGACGTAGACGAGTTCGGTTCCCATGGCTTGCATCGCGCGCAGTTTGTCCTTGCAGGCGTGGTGGTCGACGACCGCGGTGAAACGATATCCGCGTTCGGCGGCAACCACGGCCAGTCCGAGTCCGGTGTTTCCGGATGTGGACTCGATGATATGCCCGCCATCATTCAGCAAACCCCGACGCTCCGCATCGAGAACCATTTCGCGGGCCATCCGGATTTTGGCCGCGCCGGTCGGGTTGAACTGCTCGAGCTTGAGTAACAGCCGTGTACCGGTCGTGGTCGCCGCCAGTTCGAACAGCGGCGTGTTGCCGATCAGGTCCGTCACACGCGTGACGAGCGGCATTCGGGTCTCCTCGGTCCAAGGGGGTGAAATCGAGTGCGGTGAAATTGCGGTGACGCCGGATGATCATCGGGCGTCGAGCGTCCAGCGGAATTCGCCGGATGTGCTGTACAGCACTACTTTCGGTGGTATCGGTAACTCGTGGAACGCCGACTCGTTCGAATCCATCTGGTAGCCGGCGGTATTGGGGTAGACCAGCAGGTCGCCGATGTCGGCGGCTCGGGGCAGCGGGATACGCCGCCAGCTGAGCATGTCGGATTCCAGGCAGGTGGCCGCGCCGACGCTCGCCGGTGTCGGGGCGCCCGGCCGGGTGGGCCACAGCGCCGGATCGGGTAGGTACTCGCTGTCGAACCACTGCTCGGACAGGCTCAGGCTTGTCCCGTCGACGGTCAGCAGCTGATACGAATCATCGTGCGCGGTCCGGGTTTTCACGCCCTGGATACGGAATACGGTGCTGCCCGCCCGATCGAGCAGGGCGCGTCCGGGCTCGATGGCGAGCCGGACCTCGTTCTCGCGCAGGCGCTGTGCCAGATTCCCGTGCCGCAGGATCTCGTTCAACATGGCCGGACCCGGGCATTCGGTGTGATACGGGTAGTAGGAGTCGAACCGCTTGTCCGCGTGGAATCGCCGCGAGTCCGAGTCGGCGAGGAAGTCCCGCCAGGTCCGCTCGCTCACATAGTCCACCGCGAACCCGCCGCCGATGGAGATGGTCCTGGCGCGATGCCCCTGCTCGCGTGCGGCGCGACAGCGGTCGATCAGGGTGGCGGCCAGTTCCGCCCGCGCGATCGGATCGTAGCCGGACAGGTGAAAGCTGAAGCCTTCCACCGTGATCGGCCCCAGATCGGTGCGCCGCAACGCCGCGTCGAGTTCGGCCCCGCTCATCCCGAAGCGGCTGTTCGAGTCCGGCGGCAGCATCCGCAGCAGCACCCGGGCGGGCAGGCCCGCGCGCACGAGCCCGTCCAACTCGTCCGGCGCGTCGACGGCGATCAGCGCACCGTGCCGCGCGGCCAGCCACAGCAACTCCGCCGACTTCGCCGGGCCGGTCACCATCAACTCCTCGCCCCGAATGCCCTGCGCCAGAGCCGAACTCAGTTCACCGACGCTCGAGACATCCACTCCCGCATCGTGTTCGGCGCATGCGCGCACCACGCAGGACGCCTTGTTCGCCTTCTTGCCGTAGTAGATCGCACCGTCCACACCGGCCTGGGCGAACGTCGCGTGAAAGCCGTCGATATTGTCGCCGACCCGATCGGGATACATCACATGGAACGGCCCACCGACGGCGAACGCGATGTCCCGCAGCAGATTCGGATCCGTCAGCAGGCGCAGTTCCCACTCGTCGCGATGGGCGGGCATCGCCGCAGCGGCGATCGGGCTCACGCGCACCGACTCGGCCTCAATCCCACAGGGACACCTCCGTACCGCGTCCCTCGGCGATCGCCTGTTCGGCCAGGGCGTGCGCGACCGCGATATCGGTGAGTACCAGACCGCTGTTGTAGACGAAGATGTGCTGGTCGTCGCGGGTGCGGCCCTCGACGCGGCGGCTCAGGATCTGCGGCAGTTCGGCGTCCACGCCGCGCAGCCGCCCGTCCGGGCCCGCCATATCGGTTCCGGTCAGCGACATCTGCTGGGCGTTGGTCGCGATCACGCGATCGGCGTCCACGAGCGTCGAGGGTGCCAGGCCGTAGCCGACCAGCACCACCGTGGAACCCGGTGCCAGATCGGTGGATTCGAGCGCGACCTCGGTGCCCGGGCCCGCGGTGGCCAACACCACGTCGGCGCTGCGGGCGGCCTCGCGCGGATCGGCCACGTCCTTCAGTTCCACGTGCGGATTGTGCACGGCGAGATGCTCGTGCACCGCCTTCAGTCCGTCCGGGTGGGTGCCGTAGAGCATCAGCTTGTCCAGTTGCGGATTCGCGGCGAGCAAGTGCGGCAACGCATTACGCCCCTGGGTTCCGGTGCCGATGAGCAGTACGCTGCGCGCTCCCGGACGGATCGTCTCCCGCACCAGCAGCGAGGACACCGCCGGTGTGCGCAACGCGCCGACCCGGGCGCAGTCCATCATCGCGATCGGCATGCCGGTCGCGTCGTCGTACAGGGTGATGGTGGTGTAGTAGCGCTTGGTGCTGCGGTCGTGACTGGGATCGAATTTGTACGAGGTCTTCATCGCGACCACGCGGCGTCGGCCGTCCCGGCCGAGCATGGCGTAGGCCACCGACCAACCGTCCGGATGAGCCACGCTGAGTTTGCGCGGATTATCCGAATCTCCCGCTGCCAGAGCCAGATACGCCTCCTCGACCGCGCGCACCACGGCGACGGGGGTGATCGGAACGTCGGCTAGGTCGCTGCGGCTGAGCACACGCAACGGTGTGGTTCGGGGCATCATGGCAATCCTCGGTTCACTGGTCGTCTGCGGCCTCTGTCCGCCCGTGGACTCCTGCGCCACGGGCCTCGGCCCTCCCGCGGAACGGGGTGACCGTACGTTGTCCATATCCATTTTCCGCCGACTCGGCGGCCGGGCGATCGCGCGCCAGGCGTACGTTCACCCGTTTGAGCCAGCGATCGGTGCCGTCGTAGCGCGGAGTGAACGGTACCCGGCCGTGCACCACGACGTCGTTGTCGACCAGCAGTAGTTCGCCCGGTTCGAGAACGGCTGTGTGGCAGACCCTTTCGAGTTCCTTGCCGAGATGGTCGTAGGCGCTGCGGAATTCGTCGTCGGCGTCGTCGAGCGGGGTGTAGGCGGGGTCGTAACGCAGCGTGGGATGTGACTCGTCCCCGCCGACGGTGGCGAGCGGCGCGGCGGGATAACGGTGAAAGTCGGTGCCGTAGGAGACATCCGGCAGGATCGGCAGGCGCGGACGGCCGAGCCGATGCCGCTGCGCCGGGCTCAGGCGTACCTGGCGGACCGAGGACACCGTCGTGCCCACCCGGTCCGGATTGCGCAGACATCCCAGCATGAGCAGATGCGCCCGCTGCGGATGGAACGCGTCCTCGGTGTGCGGGCACAGCAGGGTGGTGCTGCTCGCGCCGGACTGTTCGTGTTCGTGGCCGGGCGAAGGAACGATGTTGTTGACCAGTCGCCCGCCCTGCTGCCCGTGCCAGCCGAACGGTTCGCCCGCGCTGCGGGCCAGCAGCAACATGGTGACGTCCAGCTGGAACGACGCCCGGCCGCGCGCGGGATCCCCGCTCCAGGCCGCCGCCTCGCGCCAGTCCCGCGGAGTAGGGCCGAGATCCTGCTCCAGCAGCGGTAATCCGGTCAGGACAGCTGCTCCGGCATGGCTCGCGGGCGGGCGCAGGACGTTGTGCACGGACTCGGGGAGTTCGGCGGCGCGCACGTCGACGAGGTCGATCAGCCGCGGATCGGCGAGGGTGCGACACACCTGTTCGGACACGCCCGGCATCGCTCGAAATGTGACGGCGATCTCAGTCGCGGCGGTTCGCACGGCGTGCGCCGCGGGCGCGGTGAGCGTGCGGCGCTCGATCTGATCGTCGGGTGAGCTATCGGACGCGGTGTCGACGGGGTGGTGCGGGTTACGTTCGCAAAGAACGTGATTCACCAGGTATTCCCTTCTGTGAGGCATGGTGAAGCATCGGGGGGACCACTCGTCTGCGAAGGTAGTCGCTTCAACCTTATTAAGCAAGCCTTACCTAATAAGCGGCGAGTTAAGATAGCCAACCCACATCGCGACAAACAGAAGACACCGTAGCGGATCGGCGCCCGAATTCACGCATCTGGATGATGGTGGTGTGCGTAGTGCGGGGACCGGTGGTCGCGTCGCTCCAGCTGCTCGTGTCGGCGTGTTCGCCCTCGTCGCGGCGGTCATCGTGCTGTGCGGATGCGGGCTGGGCGAACATCTTCCGCCGATTCCGGACGGCATACCGCCCGGCCCTGGGGCGGTGATTCCGGCGATCGATCTCGACGCGCCCGGCCGCAGCGCCGCGCAGCTGCACGGCTGGGCCGCCGATCGATCCGGTGCGCTGAACATCCCCGTGATCGCCTTGGAGGCATACGGTTACGCCGCGGCCGTGCTCGCCCGTTCGCGCCCGGACTGCGGAATCGGCTGGACCACCCTGGCCGGGATCGCGAACGTGGAGAGTCGGCACGGCAGTCACGGCGGTGCGCACATCGAGTCCGACGGCCGGGTCACACCGCCCATCCGGGGCATCCCGTTGGACGGATCACCCGGTGTGGCAAAGATTCTCGACGAGGTGGCCACCGCGCGCACCGGCAGTCCGGTGTACGTCCGCGCGATGGGCCCGTTCCAGTTCCTGCCCGGAACCTGGCAACACTGGGGCGTCGACGCAAACGGCGACGGCGTCGCCGATCCGGACAGCATCGATGACGCGGCCCTGACCGCCGCCCGCTACCTGTGCGCCAGCGGCGGCAATCTGGCCGCCGCCCCGGGCTGGCGGCAAGCCCTGCTGACCTACAACCAGTCCACCGCGTACATGTCCGAGGTCCGTCGCGACGCCGCCGCCTACGGCATCGGCCGACACCCGTAACGGAATCCGCTGTCCGGCAACCGGTGCGCACACAGCCCGCTACCGCACTCGGTGTGTGGATCCGCACACGCCGCTGGGCCTGCCGGGGGTGCTTGTGCAAGTACGGGGTGCGTGTGGGTAAGGGGTTCGGGTGTGGCGCGGCCGGCTGGGATAGGCTCGCTACGCACGGGATCGCCGTGCGACCTGCTCATGAACGGCGGTGGGCAGGGCCGTTGTTGCTGCCGAAGGAGTGTCGTTTTCGTGGCCATCATCGAACAGGTCGGAGCTCGCGAGATCCTGGATTCGCGCGGAAACCCTACCGTCGAGGTCGAGATCGCTCTCGACGACGGCACGCTCACCCGGGCGGCAGTGCCCTCGGGCGCGTCCACCGGCGAACACGAGGCCGTCGAATTGCGCGACGGGGGTGAGCGGTACGGCGGCAAGGGTGTGCACAAGGCCGTCGAGGGCGTGCTCGACGAGATCGCCCCGGCCGTGATCGGCCTGGACGCGGTCGAGCAGCGCACCGTGGACCAGGTTCTGCTGGATCTGGACGGCACGCCCGACAAGTCCCGCCTGGGCGCGAACGCGCTGCTGGGCGTCTCGCTGGCGGTGGCTCGCGCCGCCGCGGAGTCCTCGGGTCTGGAACTGTTCCGTTACCTGGGCGGCCCGAACGCGCATGTGCTTCCGGTGCCCATGATGAACATCCTCAACGGTGGCGCCCACGCCGACACCAGTGTCGACGTGCAGGAATTCATGATCGCCCCGATCGGCGCCCCTACCTTCCGGGAGGCGCTGCGCTGGGGTGCGGAGGTCTACCACGCGCTCAAGGCCGAGCTGAAGACCAAGGGCCTGTCCACCGGTCTGGGCGACGAGGGTGGTTTCGCCCCCGATCTTGCCGGTGGCACCCGCGAGGCGCTCGACCTCATCGCCGCCGCGATCGGCAAGGCCGGCTACAAGGTCGGCAGCGAGGTCGCGCTGGCCCTGGACGTCGCGGCCACCGAGTTCTACACCGCCGGAACCGGCTATAACTTCGAGGGATCGGTACGCACCGCCGAGGAGATGACGGCCTTCTACAACGAGCTGCTCTCGGCCTATCCGCTGGTCTCCATCGAGGATCCGCTGTCCGAGGACGACTGGGCGGGCTGGGTCTCGCTGACCGACGAGATCGGCGACAAGGTCCAGATCGTCGGCGACGATCTGTTCGTCACCAATCCCGAGCGCCTCGAGGACGGCATCGCCAAGGGCGCGGCGAACGCTCTGCTGGTCAAGGTGAATCAGATCGGCACGCTCACCGAAACCCTGGACGCGGTCGACCTGGCCCACCGCAACGGCTACAAGACCATGATGAGCCACCGCTCGGGTGAGACCGAGGACACCACCATCGCGGATCTGGCCGTGGCGGTCGGCAGCGGTCAGATCAAGACCGGCGCCCCCGCCCGCAGCGAGCGCGTCGCCAAGTACAACCAGCTGCTGCGCATCGAGGACGCGCTGGGCGATTCGGCCCGCTACTCCGGGGACGTTGCGTTCCCGCGCTTTGCCGTCGAGGGATAGTACCGTCGGAATCGTTGTGGCGGCGGAGGTGTGAGAGATGACCGAACGGCGGGCGCGCGGCACCAGTCCGGGCGGACGTGGTGACCGCCGCTCGTCAAGGTCGGCTCACTCGCGCCCGGAACGTACCGTCTCCACTCCGCCCGCCCGCACGACCGCGGGTAAGCGGGCCGCGCAGCGCCGGACATCGGGTTCGAGGTCCGAGTCCGGTCTGGCGGCGAAGAAGTCGCCGAGGCGATCGTCCGGGCGGTCGAAGGACAAGCGCGAGCATCGGTTCCTCGGTCTGTCGACCGGACGTGCGGTGCTGCTTGCCGCGGTGCTCTGCGCGCTGGCGCTGACCCTGGCGGTGCCGATGCGCACCTACCTGAGCCAGCGCGCCGAAGCGACCCAGCTGGCCCAGCAGCGCCGCGACCTCGAGCAGGACGTGGCGCGTCTGCGCGATCGTCGTGCCCAGCAACAGGATCCGGCGTACATCAAATCCGAGGCGCGCGAGCGCCTGCGGCTGGTGATGCCCGGTGACACCGCCTACATCGTGCAGGTCCCCGGCATCGAACAGCCCGCGGTGCCCACCCCGACCGCCGCGCCTCGCAAACCCGACCCCTGGTACACCGAGCTGTGGCGCAGTATGGACAACCCGCAACCGGCTCCGGCGGCCGCGCCGCAGACCGGCACGCCGCCACCCCCGACCCCGGAAGGAAAGCCCCGGTGACCGACACCCCACCCAGCGACGCCGATCTCGAGATCGTCGCCCGGCAGCTGGGCCGTTCGCCGCGCGGCGTACTCGCCATCGCCTACCGCACCCCGGACGGGCAGCCCGCCGTGGTGAAGACCGCACCCCGGCTCCCCGACGGAACACCGTTCCCGACCCTGTACTACCTGACCGATCCGCGTCTGACCGCGGAGGCCAGCCGCCAGGAGGCCGTGGGCCTGATGCGCGGGATGACCGAGCGGATCGCGACCGATCCGGCGCTGGCCGCCGCCTACCGCCGCGCGCACGAGAGCTATCTGGCCGAGCGCGACGCCATCGAATCGCTGGACACCGATTTCAGCGGCGGCGGCATGCCCGAGCGGGTCAAATGCCTGCACGTGCTGATCGCGCACGCCCTGGCCAAGGGGCCGGGGGTGAACCCGTTCGGCGACGAGGCGGTCGCCCTGGCCGCCGAGGGCGGTCTGCGCGGCACCGCGATCCCGGCCGATTGGCCGAAATACGAGCAGTACCAGGCGGATTCGACAGGAGTTTCGAATGGCGACGAATGACCGAGTGGCCGCGGTCGACTGCGGCACCAATTCGATCCGACTGTTGATCGCCGACGTGACGGACGGGTCGTCGGATCGGCCGCGGCTGACCGATCTGCATCGGGAGATGCGCATCGTGCGCCTGGGGAAGGGGGTGGACGCCACCGGTGAGCTGAATCCGGAGGCGATCGAGCGCACCCGCGTCGCTCTGCACGATTACGTGGACCTGATGCGCGAGGCCGGGGTCTCCACGGTTCGCATGGTCGCCACCTCCGCCACCCGCGATGCCCGCAATCGCGACGACTTCTTCGCCATGACCGCAACGGAATTGGGTCGTGTCGTACCGGGCGCGCAGGCCGAGGTGATCACCGGCGACGAGGAGGCGCGACTGTCCTTCGCCGGTGCGGTCGGTGAATTATCCAGTGCCGAAGGGCCTTTCGTGGTGGTCGACCTGGGCGGCGGATCCACCGAGGTCGTCCTCGGCGATGCCTCGGGCGTGCAGGCGGCCTACTCGGCCGATATCGGCTGTGTGCGCTTGACCGAACGTCACCTGCACGGCAATCCGCCGACCGGTGAAGAGGTCGCCTCCGCGCGGTTCTTCGCCGAACGGCGGCTGGCTCAGGCATTCGGCGTCGTGCCCGTGGAGCGTGCGCACACCTGGGTGGGCGTCGCCGGAACCATGACCACGATCGCCGCGGTCGCCCTCGATCTGCCCGAATACGATTCGGAGAAGGTGCATCTCACCCGGATGAGCCTCGCTGACGTTCGCGCGGTCTGTCATCGGCTGATCGCCATGAATCACGACGAGCGCGCTGCCCTGGGCCCGATGCATCCCGGCCGGGTCGATGTGATCGGCGGCGGCGCGGTGATCACCGAGGTGCTGGCGGACGAGCTGGCGCGCCGGGCGGGGATCAGCGAGCTCGTCGTCAGCGAGCACGACATTCTCGACGGAATCGCGTTGTCGCTGTCCTGAATCGGTGCCGCGGAACGGTTTCCGTTCGCCGAGGGGGAGGCGGTACTGGGGCGTCTCGGGAAATGCCGGTCGGTTCCCGATGTGTGGCTGTACATTTCCCGGCCGTGCCTCAGTCGAAGCGACGAGCCAGTCGTAATCGTTCATCGCCGGACGGAACGGTCATCTGTGAGCGCTCACATATGCCATTGAGAGGGTGCAAAATGTTCAGTCGTACCACCTGATGGCTTCGCTCATGCGAGCAGAATGCTCATAGCCTGATCATCTTGGTCGTAAATTTCGTCACGAACCCGACGAACTGACTACTCTTCCCTCGGCGGCGAGCCGGCGACCGGTTCGCATCGTGCGACGCAACCGCCACCCTGGTTGCTGGAAAATTGCGTGTCATGGAAAGGTCGAATGCATGACGGAGGTGGACGACCAGCCCGAACGGGTATCCGAACGCACCGTGTTCGGACATCCGATCGGATTGGTGAATCTGTTCGGGGTCGAGCTGTGGGAGCGTTTCTCGTTCTACGGCATGGTCACGATCCTGGGTTACTACCTGTACTACTCGCTGACCGAGGGCGGGCTGGGGCTCGAGAAGACCACTGCGACAGGCATCGTCGGCGCCTACGGCGGTGTGGTGTACCTGTCCACCGTGCTGGGCGGTTGGCTGGCCGACCGGGTGCTGGGCATGGAACGCACGGTCTTCTACGGCGGCGTGGTCGTCATGGCCGGGCATATCGCGCTGGCCGTACTGCCAGGATTGGCCGGGGTGGGTGCGGGTTTGACGCTGGTCGCGCTCGGCAGCGGCGCGTTGAAGGCGAATGCGTCCTCACTGCTCGGCACCCTGTACGAGAAGGGCGACCCCCGCTGCGACGGCGGATTCACGCTGTTCTATCTCGGCGTCAACCTCGGCGCGTTCATCGGCCCACTGATCACCGGTGTCCTGCAGACCGATCTGGGATTCCACTACGGTTTCGGCGCGGCGGCGATCGGTATGGCCCTGGGGTTGATTCAGTACGTGGTATTCCGGCGGAATCTGGGCACGCACGGGCGTATCGTCCCGAACCCGTTGCCGCGCAATCAGATTCCGATGGTGATCGGGTTCGTCGTCGTGGTCGTCGTGGTGGTCGCGATCGCCGGCGTGACCGGACTGGTGAAGTTGTCCGCCCTCGCGTGGTGGATCACCGGTGTCATCGCCGCCGCATCGATCGTCTACTTCTATCTGATGCTGACCAGCTCGAAGGTCACCCCGCTCGAACGGGTCCGGGTGCGTGCGTTCATTCCGCTGTTCATCGCCAACGCCGTTTTCTGGTCGTTGTTCCAGCAGATCTTCACGGTGCTCGCGGTCTATTCGGACGAGCGGATGAACTGGTCGGTCTTCGGCTGGACCGCGCCGTCGAACTGGATCGGCTCGGAGGAGCCGGTCTGGGTCATCGCCCTGTCACCCCTGTTCGCGCTCATGTGGACGCGGCTGGGCAACCGCGCTCCGACCACGCCGCGCAAATTCGCCTACGGCGTGATCGGGATGGGCGTGGCGTTCATGCTGTTCGTGCTGCTGTCCGGATTCGAGGGCAAGACGGTGCCCGCGCTGCTGGTCTTCTTCATCCTCGGCGCCTTCGCCATCTCGGAGCTGATGCTGTCCCCGATCGGCCTGGCCGTGACCACGCAACTCGCGCCCGAGGCGTTCCGCGCCCAGATGATGGCCCTGTATTTCTTCTCCGTGGGTATCGGCACTTCCATGTCCGGTGTGCTGTCCGACTACTACAGTCCGCACCACGAGGTCGCCTATTTCGGCATCATCGGCCTGGTCACCATCGTCGTCGGCCTGGTCGTCTACCTCTTGGCCCCCCGCATCAGCCGCCTGATGGAAGGAGTTCACTAACTCCACACCACCGAACCTGCGCAGAATTCCGAGACGGACGTACGACTTCGGTACGCTAACCGGGTCGCCCCCGTAGCCCAATTGGCAGAGGCAGCGGACTTAAAATCCGCCCAGTGTCGGTTCGAGCCCGACCGGGGGCACTACGACACCGCAGGTAGATCGGGTTGTCCGGGTTTTCGCGGCCGTCTCTACTCGCCCACCAGCTCGGCCGCCGCCTCGACCGCCTGCGCGATTCCCGCAGGTACCCGAACCGGGCCCGGGGTGTATGTGACGGCGCGTAGTTCGCCGCTGTAGCGGAACGGGCCGCGGCGTGCTCGCAGCTCCCACGCGACGGGGCCGCGGGCGTCGACGCCGACGGAGATACCGGTCCACGGCGACATGCCTGCCAGCTGTACCTGGTCGGGCAGCTCGGCGGCCCGGTGCCCATCGATACCGATCGTGAAGTCCCAGCGCAGCCTCGGCCGTACCTGCGCCGAGAGTGTGATCGATTGCGCATCGGGGAGAATCCGGGCCGCGGTTGTGGCGTAGCGACCGTAGCCGTTGAACCCGAACACCACTCGGCCGTCTTCGATATAGAGCAGGTATCCGCCTTGTGGGTCGCCGTGCGCGACCAGCACTCCCTCGTCTCCGGTGCGGTAACCGGCCAGTTCCACGGTGATCGTGAAGTCGCGGTAGGCGATGAGTCGTTGCGAGCGGTAGCGCTCGAGCGTCGGTGTGCCGGGCAGCAGGCGCAGTGGTTCGGACAGCCGTGCCTCTTCGGGGCGTCGCAGCGCCAGGTCCGAGCGGGTGAGCAGCGGGAATACCGTGTTGCGCCAGGCGGCCTCGTCCCAGGCGTCGGCGAGTTCGGCCACCTTGTCCGGGAACTGCGACGAAATGTCGTGCAGCTCGGTCGGATCGGTGCGCACATCGAACAATTGCCACCGCGGGTCGTCGACATCGGCGCCAGGTTCGTGCAGCGCCAACAGTTTCCAGCCGTCCCGGTAGAAACCGCGGTGCCCGGTCATCTCCGAATATTGCTCGACGTGCCGGGATTTCGCCTGTCCGTCGAGCAGCACCGTCGCGGCCGAGACACCGTCGAAGTCCTTGGCGGGCAGGCCGTGACGTACCGTCGGCCGCTGTAGCCCGGCCAGCTCCAGCAGTGTCGGCGCAAGATCGGTCACGTAGGCGTACTCGTGCCGGATCTCGCCTGCGGGGAGTCCTTTCGGCCAGGACACCACGAACGGCACCCGCACGCCACCGGCGAAGGTTTGCCCCTTGTAGAACCGGAACGGAGTATTGGACGCCTGGCCCCAGCCGCGCGGATAGTGCACCCCCAGTCGCGCGGTGCCGATCAGTTCTTCGTCGTGCGGGACGTCGCCGACCCAGTCCGGGTCGTCGATGTGCGCGAATTCCGCCAGGTAGCTACGGGTTCCGTCCGGGCCGCCCTCGGCTGTGCCGCCGTTGTCGGAGGTGAATACGACGATGGTGTCGTCGAGTTCGCCGAGCTGTTCCACCGTGTCGAGCAACCGGCCCAGGCTCTGGTCGATGTTGTCGACCATCGCCGCGTACACCTCCATGTACCGGGCGAACCGTCGCTGCTCCTGTGGTGTGAGCGAATCCCACTCCCGCGCATCGTATCCCGGTTCGGTATTTCGCGTTCTCTGGCGCGCGCCCTCGGGGAACAGTCCCTGTGCTTTCTGCGCTGCGAATCTGTTCTGCCGCAATCGATCCCAGCCCTCGGCGTAGCGACCACGATACTTCGCCAGATCGACGTCCTTGGCCTGCAGCGGGCCGTGCAGCGCCACATGAGCGAAATAGAGGAAGAACGGCTTGGTGGCGTCGTGTGCCCGCAGATCCTTCAGGTAGGAGATCGCTTTGTCGGTGAGATCGTCGGTCACGTAATAGTCGTCCGGATACTCTTCGACGTCGACCACGGAATTGTCCGAGACGATCTGGTTCGGGTAGAAGTAGGAATTGAATCCCTCCAGCGAACCGTAGTACCGGTCGAAACCGCGCTGGATCGGCCACGAATCCCGATGCGCCGCTGGGTTCATCGTCGCATCCCGTACCAGATGCCATTTGCCGACCGCATAGGTGGCATAACCGTTGTGCCGCAGGATCTCCGGCAGCGTGAGTACGTCGTCGGCCAGTTCCAGCCGCAATCCCGGATATCCGGGATCGGCATTCGCCACGAAGCCGAAACCTGCCCGGTGCGAGTTGATCCCGGTCAACAGCGCAGCCCGCGACGGAGAGCACAGCGGCGTGGTGTGGTAGTTGGTCAGCCGAATTCCCTTCGCGGCCAATCGATCCAGGGTCGGTGTCTCGATCTCCGCACCGAACGGCCCGATATCGCTGTAGCCCATGTCGTCGACCAGCACCACGATAATGTTCGGTGCACTGGATGGGGCCTCGGGCGGATACTCCCACCGCGGAGTGGAATCGGCAGTGGTACGACCGATTTCACCGGCGAAGTCGGTATAGCCGCGCGCAAACTCGGGAACAGGCATGACTGCCAGACAATACGAATATTCTCCCGATCGGCCAGCATTCTGTGCACGCTGCGCACAACAGCTGTTTCCCTCCGCAGACTCACTTAGCATGCTCGTCGTTCATGCCAGGCGGCCACACGAGTCCGGACCAGGATCAGGTAACGGTCAATAGTCCGTCCACGATCAACAACTGGATGTTGGCTGTTGACTCGTCCGCGCCGTAGCGCAGTGCGAACGCGCGATGCTGGACGACCGAGGCTCGGTTGATGCCCCTCTGGCACAATTGGGAAGCTGACAGGGGGCCTCTCATGATCGACGGATCTGCCATCGCCCAGGCTCACCGGTGTCTGCTGCTCGATTTCGACGGCCCGGTATGCGCGGTGTTCTCGGATCTCACCGACCGCGCAGCCGTAGCCGAGCTTGTTGCCGAATTGCCCGCACCGCTTCCGGACGAGTTGCGCACCACCCGTGATCCGTTTTTCGTACTCCAGTACGCCGCAACGACTTACGACTATTCGACGACGGCGAGGCTCGAACGGTGCTTCACCGAATTCGAGCTCGCCGCGGCCCGGAAAGCGAGGCCTACTCCACATGCTGATGAGGTAATCCGTTATACCGCAATGAATTCCCGGATCATCGCTATCGTCAGCAACAATTCTGTCACCGCCATCGACGCCTATCTCACCCAGCACGGCCTGCGACCGTTCGTAAGCGGCATCTTCGGCAGGACCGCCACCAACCTCACGAAGCTGAAGCCCTCGCCCTTCCTCCTCGAGGAGGCCGTCGACCAACTCGCCGTACTGTCCAGTGACTGTGTGTTCGTGGGTGATTCGATCACCGACCTCCAGGCCGCCCACGCCGCCCACGTCCCGGTCGTGGCCTTCGCGAACAAGCCCGGCAAGGCCGACGACTTCACTCGGTATCAACCTGCAGCAGTAATCCGCAGCATGGCCGAGCTGTTACCCGCATCGCACTGAAGATCCGGAATCTCGCTGGAATCACCCGCCGAGGGCGGGATTCAGATGATCATCTCGGTTCTGGTGACCGACGTGGTGCTCACGGACCCCTGTTCACGAGTGTGATGTCGCCGTTGTAGTGGGCGAGTACCCGGGGGTCCATCACTGTGCGCCACAGTGGGGGGATCAGGGCGAGCAGGATCATGGTGGCGTAGCCGAAGGGGAGTTGGGGGGCCTCTTCGCAGCTGCGCAGCGTTTGGTAGCGGCGGCCGGGGTTGGCGTGGTGGTCGCTGTGGCGTTGGAGGTGGAACAGGAAGACATTGGTGACGAGACTGTCGCTGTTCCAGCTGTCGCGCGGCGTACACCGCTGGTATCGGCCATCCGCTCGACGCGCGCGTAGCAGACCGTAGTGCTCGATGTAGTTCACCGTTTCGAGCAATCCGATGCCGATCACGGCCTGCACCAACAGAAATGGAATGATCACGTACCCGTAGGCGAAGGTCATCGCGAGGAACAACGCGGCGCTCATCGACCATGCCTGCAGCAGATGGTTGTCCCGGCTGAACCACCTTTTCCTCTTGCGGGCCAGGCGTTCTCGTTCCAGCTCGAGCGCCGAGCGGAATCCCTGTAAGGTACTGCGGGGCAGGAAAACCCAGAGCGACTCGCCGAATCGGGCGCTCGCCGGGTCCTCGGGCGTGGCGACGCGGATATGGTGGCCGCGGTTGTGCTCGACGAAGAAATGTCCGTACCAGGATTGCGCCAACGCGATTTTCGCCAGCCAGCGTTCGAGATGTTCGGCCCGGTGGCCGAGTTCGTGCGCCGCGTTGATGCCGATGCCGGAAACGAAGCCCATGGTCACGGCCAGCCCCAGCTTGTCGACGAGATCCAGCTCGGGACTGGACCACATGAATCCCGCGATGACCAATCCGATGAACTGGATCGGCAGGAAGGCATAGGTGCACCAACGGTAATAATGATCGTTGGACAATGCCTCGTAGTCCTCGTCGCGCAGGTTTCTCCCATCGATTCCCATCGCCACGTCCAGCAGCGGAATCACGCCGAGCACGGCGATCGGGCCGATCCACCAGAAGAGGCCGAGCCCCGTGAGGCTCACCAGTTGCCCAGGTAGTAGAGCGCCTGCGGGTGCTAATGAACTCAGAATCCACAGGTAGCGTTTATGATCGCGCGCCTGGGAAGGTCTGAAAACCGTCATGGCCGTTTCCTTCATCCAATCGAGAAAGATTCAATTGAATGCTTGCTGTTGAAAACGGTTGCGCTCCGGCGGCCACCGGAATTCGATCGGAATCCCGGTGTGCCGGAACCGGTTACTTTCGTAGAGACCTCAACGCCGCGCAGGGCATTCGCTCGGCGCCGGTATGCCCTTCAGCCGTTGGTTGACCCAGTCGCCGAGTCCGGCGGAGCTGGTGGCGTAGCTGGTCAGGTGTTCGCCCGGCACGACGCGGAAGATCGCCGGAACACCACGGCCGCATTGTTGGCCGTACATCCGCTGAACGTCCTGGATGGGAATCCAGGGATCCCACGAACCGTGGTAGACGTACAGCGGTACCCCCGACGTCCGATTGCTCAGATCCATTTGCCTGTAAAGGTTTGCGGCCATCGGGGTGTCGATCGAGTTGCTGACGTTGGTCATGCCGTCCATCGGGATCCCGACCACGCCCAGCGGCCCATCGGCATCACCGCACACGTCCCGCACCGATGAGGTCGCCACCCACTGCCCGAGATGGTTCGTGTACTGGAGCATCTCCGGATGTTCACGAGCGAGCGCCAGCGACACCGCAAGCAGGATGCCGGACGCGATCCCGCCGTTGAAGCGGTGGGCGATGTCCCAATAATCGCTGGCCAGTCCACCCGTCGCGGCCCCGACCAGAACATTCGTCAGGTCGGGCGCGTACTCGCGTTGCAGCATCGCGGCCGCGTACGAGGCGATCGCTCCGCCCGAATAGCCGGTGGCCACATAGCGACTGGCGCCGAACTCGGCCGGCATGAAGTTCCGCACTGCGCGAATGGAATCGAGCATCATGTGCGCGGCCACATTCGGCTCGGCATATGCCATCAGCGGGCCCTCGTGATCGGGCAGCAGAACCGCGTGCCCCAGACTCAGGGCCGACCAGATGGCCGGCACGAACCAGGCGAGATCGGTGTTGGGCCTGTCGAGTAGGCCGTGTGACAGTTGATAACCCGGGGTGCAGTGCGACCCGAGTGCGTTGATCGGCAACGCGTTCACCTCGACCGGGCGGGCTCCCGGACCGTTCCACTGCGCCGCTGGAATGAGCAATGTCGCGGTGCCGAAGGACGGTGTTCCCGTCGCCGAGGTGGAACGGAATTTCAACAACATCGCACGCCGGATCGGGGTCGTCATTCGCTGGGCGGCCGTCGCCGTCACGTCGCGTGATTCGACGATTTGCCCGGGATGCAGGGCGGCGAGATTCGCGGGCCAGACATCGAAAGCCGGATCCCCGGTCGGCGGCGACAACGTCGCACGCCACAATGCCGTCTGCCGGTCACCGGCCGCGGTCAGTGGCGGCGGCGTGATGTGACTGTCGATCCACTGCTGTACCGGTGTGGGCAGGAAATTACCCGATGCCGGAGGCGTCGCCGGCCTGCCATTCGGGGGCGCGTCCGCCTGGGCGGGCTGATTGCCCAATAGTGCACAACCGAGAAGAACCGTGACCACACCTGCGAGAAACGCTCTCATAAGCCAACATCCTTTGTTCGGACGAAGCTACCCGGGAGTATCCGTAGTGGGGGGCGCTATGCGGAGCGACTTTATCAAAGGGGTAGTTGACAGCCAAGAAGGCGCTTTCGAACTGTAATCAAAGCCGTTGGGCGGCAATGGCGTAGCGAGAACGCCTCGGCCTGTCGACCGGGCCCGATGCGGAGCGCTAGGGTATTAAGTCACATGAAACGGCCGTATTGATCTCGGGTTTGCGAATATTTGTTCGATGGGTCGAGGTGGGCGCGCTCGTGTCGCCGTGTAGTCACGGCAATCAATTCGAGTAAGCCGATGTCCGATATTCCTCGATCGGCGTAATCGGTTGTGTGTCGCCGACGAGTCCGCTGGGTCCACCGCATGCGCGATGCGGCCGTAACGGCTGGGGTCCGGTTGTTCCCGCTGAGGAGTTCGAGAAGTGCCGGGGAGTAGGCGCGGCCCGGCCGCCACCCGTTCCACAATGGTCCTGTGGCCCCGAGTGTCGAACTGCGGGTGTATGCCGAGCTGAACGATTTCGTGCCCGTGGCGGCGCGGAGCAGGTCACAGCTGCGGCCGATCCGTCCGCACCAGACCGTGAAGGACATCATCGAGGCCGCCGGCATCCCGCACACCGAGGTCGACCTCATGCTGGTGAACGGCGAATCCGTCGATTTCGGCCACCACCCGCGGCCCGGCGATCGGCTCGCCGCCTACCCGGTGTTCGAGACACTGGATATCGGGCTGCTGACTCGGGTCCGTCCCCGCCCGCTGCGCGATCCGCGCTTCATCGTGGACGTCAATCTCGGCGGGCTCGCCCGGCTCATGCGGTTGATGGGACTCGACGCCCGATGCCCGTGGGATGCCGACGACACAGCGCTGGCCGAGGCCGCCGCGGCCGAGGGACGGATCATACTCACCCGTGATCGCGGACTTCTCAAGCGACGCAACGTAACTCACGGTGTGCTCGTGCGGTCGAATCGGTCCTTCGAGCAGATCGTCGAGGTGATCCGCCGACTCGATCTGGCTGATCGGCTGATGCCGTTCAGTCGCTGCCTGCGCTGCGGCGGTGTCATCGTCGACGTGGCGAAACAGGACGTCATCGACAGACTCGAACCACTCACCCGCGACTACTACGACACCTTCAGGCAGTGCCGGGACTGCGGCCGGATCTACTGGGCGGGTTCGCATCAGCGGCGGCTGAACGACCTCGTCGACCGGATCCGCGTCGCGATCGGGACCGGAGGGGATGCCGTGCCCTGATCGGCCGTTTTCGGGCCGCGGCTCGGGTGCCACAATGGAGATCGAACGTCCAGCGTCCGAGGAGCGACGGGCATGGGATGGTTCGACGCACCCGAATACTGGTTCGGCCGGCAGATACTCGAGCGGGGTACCGCGGCCGTCTACCTGCTCGCTTTCGTGGCGGCTGCCAGGCAATTCCGGGCGTTGATCGGCGCCAACGGGATGCTGCCGGTGCCGCGATTTCTGGCTCGGCGATCGTTCGGGCAGGTTCCGAGTGTTTTCCAGCTGCACTATTCCGACCGGTTCTTCGCCGTCGTGGCCTGGTTCGGGGCGGCGCTGGCGGCGGCGGTCTGCGCCGGACTCGCCGATCTGGTGCCGCTGGGGGCGGCGATGGCGATCTGGTTGGTGCTGTGGGCGCTGTACCTGTCGATCGTCAATGTCGGTCAGGTGTGGTACGCGTTCGGCTGGGAGTCCCTGCTGCTGGAGGCCGGGTTCCTGGCGATCTTCCTCGGCAACGACCGGGTGGCGCCCCCGGTGCTGGTGCTGTGGCTGGCGCGGTGGCTACTGTTCCGGGTCGAGTTCGGCGCGGGACTGATCAAGCTGCGCGGTGACCCGTGCTGGCGCAACTTGACCTGCCTGTATTACCACCACGAGACCCAGCCGATGCCGGGCCCGCTGAGCTGGTTCTTCCATCACCTGCCCAAACCGTTGCACCGGCTCGAGGTGGCGGCCAATCACATCGCCCAGCTCGTCGTGCCTTTCGGACTGTTCGCTCCGCAGCCGATCGCCTCCGCCGCCGGCGCGATCGTCGTCGTGACGCAACTCTGGCTCGTGCTGTCGGGTAATTTCGCCTGGCTGAACTGGCTGACCATCCTGTTGGCCGCGAGCGCGATCACCGATTCGGCCGCGGCCTCGGTGCTGCCGATTCCCCGCTCACCAGTACTACCGCCGGCGCCGCCCTGGTTCATGGTCCTGGTCATCGCGCTCACCACTCTGGTGGCGGTGCTGAGCTTTTGGCCGGCGCGCAATCTGGTTTCCAGCCACCAGCGCATGAACATGTCCTTCAACCCGTACCGACTGGTCAATACCTACGGGGCCTTCGGCAGAATCGGACGGACACGTTTCGAGGTCGTCATCGAGGGCACCGACGAGCCGCACATCACGGAGCGGACGGCGTGGAAGGAATACGAATTCAGAGGCAAGCCCGGCGATCCGCACCGGCTGCCCAGACAGTGGGCGCCCTATCACCTGCGCCTGGATTGGCTCATGTGGTTCGCCGCCCTCTCTCCTGATTATTCGCAGCCGTGGTTGGGCCCGTTGATGTTTCGGTTGTTGCGCAACGATCGGGCGACCCTGCGATTGATCCGCCACAATCCGTTCCCCGAATCCCCGCCGCACTTCCTGCGAGCGCAGCTCTACCTCTACCGATTCACCACCCCCGGCGAACTGCTGCGCGAGCGATCATGGTGGCACCGCACCGTCGTGGGCGCATACGTTCCGCCGATAACGCTCGGAAACGTGCAATCCGCACCCTGACACGCGGTCGGCGTGGGATATGACCGTGAGATCGCCCCGGTGCAACGTGTCGTCGCGATAGCCGGGACCCTCGAAGTCGACGGCCTTACCCGTATTGTCATGTGCGAAAGTCGAAATCGCTGTACCGGGAGACGGGCGGCTCGACGCGGTCGGCAGGACGGGCACCCCCTCGACGGGCCGGTCGAGCAGGATCACCGCCAGGTCGTCGCGCCCCAGCCGGGATCGAGACGTCGATCGGATGGGCATGAGGCTTGCCGCGGAACGGATTCGGCGGCGCTCAGGTGAGGGCGTCCTCGACGATCAGCGCGCGTAACCGCCGCCGGTCGAGCTTGCCCGACGGCAGGGTGGGGATGCGGTCGCTCGGCGTGACGAACCAGCGGGTGGGCACCTTGTACGCGGACAGCTGTTCGCGGGTGCGGGTGCGCAGGGAATCCAGGTCGATATCGGGTGCGGCCGGGATGACGACGGCACAGACCTGTTCGCCGCGGGTCGGGTCCTCGACGCCCAGGACGATGCACTGCCGTACGTCATCGAAGGATTCGACGACGGCCTCGACCTCGCGAGGAGATACGTTCGCGCCCGCCGACTTGATCAGTTCGCTGGTGCGGCCGACGTAGAACAGGCGGGGGTCGCCGGTGATGCGGTAGACCAGATCGCCGGTGTGGTACCAGCCGTCAGGGTCGAAGACCTCGGCGCGTTCGCGCTTGTTGTATCCGGCCATCACCCCGACGCCACGGATGAGCAGTTCGCCGACGTCCCCGTCGGGCGTCTGGGCGCCGTCCGATCCGATGATGCGAATCTCGGTGTACGCGAAACTCCCCGCCGTCTCGGTCAGGCTGCGATGCACCGGAAACTGTTCCGGCACACCGGCCATCGCGATATCGAGCGGTCCGTCCCGCAGCATGGGCGCACTGGACAGATCGCGCTCGCCGAAGGTGGGATGTTCGCGCAGCCGCTGGGTGAACGCGGGCCAGCCGATCACCCCGACGGCGCGTTCGCGTTCGATGAGATCCAGTCCGGGCCCGGGATCGAGCCGAGGCAGCACCAGCAGCGTGACCGGTTCGTGCAACGCCCCCGTCGCGGCCAGGACGCCGCCGATCCAGAACATCGGCATCGCGCACAGGATGCGCGGCGTGCCCGGCGTCTGCGTGATGTGCCGGATCGCCGCGGGCCAGGTGCTGGTCTGCCGGACCAGCGTCCCGTGCGTGTGCAGCACGCCCTTGGGATCGGCGGTGGATCCGGAGGTGTGGATCATGATCGCGGGATCCGCCGGTGACACCTCGTTCTCGACCGCGGTGAGTATCTCCGGCGACACCGCGGGCAGATCCGCACTCCATCCGGTCGCCCAGTCGCGGCCGGGCGCTCCGGTCAGGACAATCTCCCGCAGATACGGCGTCTCGGGCAGTTGCAGCGCGCCCGCCGTCGAGGCGGTCAGTCCGGGCAGCGCCGCCTCGAACGTATCGCCGGTATCGGTGGTGAGTACCCGCCCCGGTGCGACGAACAGCTGAATATCCGCCAGCCGCAACACCTTCCGAATCTCGGCCGGGGCGTACATCGTGCTCAGCGGCACCGCGACCGCACCGATCCGGCTGACCGCGAGCCACCACGTCACCCATTCGGGACCATTCGTGAAGAACAACCCGACCCGAGCGCCCTTACCCAACCCTTTGTGCAGCAGGCGCCGCGCGATCTCGGCGGAACGTCGGTCGGCGTCGGCGTAGGTGAGCCGATCGTCGGTGGTCACCACATACGGCTCGGGTCCGACCTCACGCACACAACGCCGAAGCAGTTCGGGAATGGTCGAACCCGGTTCGACGTCTGAAGTGGACACCCCTCCATGATAGAGCAGGGTTCTCATATACAGAGAATATGGTTCTGATCCAGCCGCGGTTCAGGGCAAGGGCATCTCGCGTAGACCTCGCCCTGGAAGCCTCTATGAACGTTTCCCTCCGGACAGGCCCCACCGCCTGGCAACCCTCGACGAGCTAACGGGCGTACCAACTGGACGCACGGCGAGCTGGTGGCCGTGAACGCATCAGAGAATATCCGGGCGTAGTCTGGGATCTCGCGCTAGAAATTCTCTCTCGCTGTGCACTACCCGCTCTCCGGCGAATCGGTCGAGCGCGGCCAAAAGCTCTTTTTTGGTAGCGCCGAATGCTCCGATTCGGGAAATTATTGTGTGATAGCCGAGTTTGCTCAACTCGCTGGAGATATGGAAATGAGTTTCGCCCGGGAGATCAGGAACCTCGGGACGCAACCGCACGATCAAAGCGTGGTTGGCATCGTGGATCTCTTTTAGTTTCGGGTTCACAGTACCTGGTAGCGGCCGGACGACACCCACGTGAGAAATGTCCTTCCAGGGGAAGAATGAGCGTCCCTCGGGCCGCAGTGCGCTTTTGCTCCACGTCATGGTGAGGCCGGTCCGGTCGATAATCAAAGTTGGATCTTTGGCTCCGACTCGTCTATTTGCATGAAAGAAGAGTGTAGTGACGGAATAGAGTACCAGCGCTACCGGCACTCCTTGCCAAATCCAGCCAGGATCATGGTTGGCGACGGCAAAAAACGCGTATAAACCAAGGGACATCGCGGTCGTGAACGCACGAGCGCGACGCATTACCTGAAGTCCCTTCTCTCGAATTGCCGCCGTTTGCCCGGGACCGAAGCGCACCTCATCAGGTAAGGGATCAGTGGGCGGAAGGGGATCCACACGCCCTCGGGACAGCGCCAGGGCGCCCGCGGTGTCGGTTGCCCGTTGTTGGGGGCGGGGCAAGCCCCGGGATCGCAAGTCCTCAGCGACGGCAAGGTAGATGTCGTTCAGCTTCAGTGGTTCCGGGTTGTCCAAAGCAGTCAGCAGCGCGCCAGTGAACGCCGTATATTTGTGCCCGGCAAGCGAATAGGAGGGAGAATTGGCGGTAGTCGACGTCATCGTATATGTGCCCGCGATTGTGACCTGCTCGCTGAACAGTCCCTGTTGATCACTCATCGTCTCGATGGCCCGCCCTGAGAAACAGCAGTCAAGAATCAGCACCCTGGCCCTGGCCGCGCTGTTGCCGACATCCTCACGCAGCAGATCTACGGCCAGCGCACTGTATTTCGGTGCCTCAGCTCGTGTCTGACTCGTCGCCAGATGAAG
Organism: Nocardia miyunensis NBRC 108239; assembly: GCF_001613065.1. Taxonomy (GTDB): domain Bacteria; phylum Actinomycetota; class Actinomycetes; order Mycobacteriales; family Mycobacteriaceae; genus Nocardia; species Nocardia miyunensis. The sequence continues at coordinate 42,627 of NZ_BDBQ01000044.1, read as the reverse complement.
GCGGCCGCGATCGTCGAGGAGACCGTGTCCGGCATAGTAGATCAGCAACATATCCGACGCTTCTCCCGCCGATTTGCCGATGAGATGGCCGAGCTCGGCCACAGACGACATCGGATCGGCGACTATGCAATTCTGGCTCTCTAGAACGCCTGTATCCGGATTGGTCAGCCTATGCCATAGCCCCACCAAGTTCTCTCGAACAGCGGGCAGGCGGGAAAGATCGGGTGACTCAGGAAAGTCGCTGACGCCGATCAAGACAGCACGAGATCGAACTGGATCAGGGAACCTCTTCACCGCTGTGCTCCGTCGTATCGATCAACCTGCCGATATCACGCACTAATGCGGACACGTCCGGAACTCGCCGCGCGTCCAGTTCGATGCTGCGACCACCGGCGTCGGTCACAGTGATTTTCACGTCCGAGCGGCGCTGAGTGAGCCAGGTGGACAAGGAGCCGGCAAGTACCGCCCCGGCCCCGCCCGAGCTGAGCGCAACAGCCAGCACGTCGACCATTCCGCCCATTTCGTGACCAGTCTTGTCGAAAACAGGCTCGAGGCTCACTCGACCTCGCAGTTCATCCTCAGCGCGTAGCCACTCGAGTAGCGAGCGGAGCGACTCCGGACCGTCAGTCATCTTGATACACAAGCGCGTTGACGTCATGACACCACCATCGCAAGTTCAGGCCCATCTGTCACAGTCCTCGGCAAACAGGCTGGAGTAGTAGCGCATACCTGATTGTCGGGCCGCATCGGTTCACCTATTGGCGGTTGCCGGTCGCGCAGACCCCGTCCGATCCGGATGCTGGGTGGAACGCTCGATTACCGTCGAGCGGTTGGTTGCCGAACTCGAGAAGGTGCTCACCGCACGCGGTGCCCCTGGGGCGCTGCGCATGGACAACGGGCCGAATCAGTCCTCGATCAGTTCCGGTGCGGCACTCCCGGATTCGGCCAGCTCCTCCAGCGGGGTATTGCTGGAACGGTTCGGCAGCAGCACGGCCGTGACGATGACCAGCACGGACAGCCCGGCCGATACCAGGAATGCCAGCCGCAACCCGTCCAGGTTGGCCGAGATCGGGTCGGAGCCCTGCGCGATCAGTGAGGTCGCGCGGCTGGACATCACCGTGATCACCAGCGCCGTGCCGAAAGCGGCCGCGACCTGCTGCAAGGTTCCGAGGATGGAACTGCCGTGCGAGTACAGATGCTGCGGCAGCGCACCCAGGCTGAGCGTGAACACCGGCGTGAAGGCCGCGGCCAGCGACAGCATCAGCAGGATGTGCAGCGCCAGCAGCTCCCAATACGGCGTGTTCAGCGACAGTTGCGTCAGGCCGAACAGTGCGGCGGTGATCCCGATCGAGCCGGGAATCACCAGGACGCGTCCGCCGAATCGGTCGAACAGCCGCCCGATACTCGGGCCGAGCACGCCCATCGCCAGACCGCCGGGCATGACCAGCAGGCCGGTTTCGAGCGGGCTCAGATGCCGCAGATTCTGCAGGTACAGCGGCAGCAGCATGGTCGCGCCGAGCATCGCGAGGAAGGCGACCGACATCAGGATCAGGCCCTTGGTGTACGCGCCGTACCTCAGCGTGCGCAGATCCAGCAGCGGAGTTCCGTTGCGCTGCAACCGGATCTGCCGCCACGCGAACGCGCTGATCAGCACGATTCCGGCGACCACGACCAGCACCGGTTCCGCGACGCTGCCCTGCCCGAACAGGCTCAGCCCGTACACCAGACCGCCGAATCCCAACGCGGCGAACACCACGCTGATCCAGTCGATCGAACCGGTCTCCGGTTCACCGATGTTCTCCAGCTTCCGCAGCCCCAGCCACGTGACGCTCGCCGCGATCGGCAGCACCAGCACGAAAAGCCAACGCCAGGAAGCGATCTGCAATACCAGACCGGAAATGACCGGACCCATCGCCGGCGCCACGGAGATGGCGAGGGTGACATTGCCCATGACCCGGCCGCGATCGTGCTCGTGCACCACCGTCATCAGCGTGGTCATCAGCAGCGGCATCATCACCGCGGTGCCGCCCGCCTGGACGACGCGTCCGACCAGCAGGAATGCGAAGGAGGGCGAGACCGCAGCGATCGCGGTCCCGGCCAGGAACACGCTCATCGCGATGGCGTAGGCCCGGCGCGTGCTGACCCGTTGCAGGAACCAGCCGGTCACCGGGATGATCGCCGCCATGGCCAGCATGAACGCGGTGGATACCCACTGCGCGGCGATCTCGGTGACGTGCAGATCCGTCATCAGGCGCGGGATCGCGTTGATCATGATGGTCTCGTTCAGGATCACCACGAAGGTCGCGAGTACCAGGAGCCGGATGACGACCGGCGTCCGCCGTTTCGTTGGACGAACGTCTAGTTGGGCGGACATCAGGTACCTCCGGAGCGGCTGACGGGCGTTGAACGATGCGTGGCCCGATGCCGGGGATCCGGCGGTGATGCCACATGAGTACGGACGGGGTCGATTCCCACAACTCATCGGTCGCGCGAAAGTATTCCAGCGCACCCGGCCCGAGTCACTCGATTTTTCCGGTCGCGGGATCAGGATCGCGCGCTACCGCGCCTTGTGCCGCGCTCTCCCGCACCCCTGTCGGCTCGTGCGCCGATGCGTGATCGGGCCCGGCTCGATCGGTTCGAAACCCTCGAAGACTCCGCGCATTTGCCGGTGGTTGTCCGTCCCGCCCATCGAGTAATTCCGCATGCGCGCGGAATGCGTTATGTCGGTGCACATCTCGATGATGTGATCGGTGGACACGGTTGTCCTCCTGGCGGATTCGGCCGCGTGCCGCTGGCTGGTGGATCGGGAGATCACCCGATATTCCCTGGGGCAGTGGAGGATTCGGCCAGCATGGGCGTCATGTTCATCGATTGTTCCGGAGTGCCCTGCGAGGTCGGAACCGACCGGTCGGACACCGTTCGCCACCTTGCGATCACCATAGGACACGATCGCCGGGAGCGCGGGGAGATTCGACTCGTCCCATTGCCGGGCGATAACATGGACTCCGGCGCGCTGCACTTCGTGACGAACGGGCTCGCTTCCGCGCCTTCGCCGGACCTCGACTATCGGAGCAGATTCATGGCCGCAGAGTTCTTCCGGATCTCGGGCTCGGACAATATCGTGGCCGACCGCGGCCCGACCGCACTGCGGATCGTGGTCGGCGGACAGTTGCGCAAACTGCGCATCGCGGCCGGTATCAGTCCCGAGCAGGCCGGGGACCGCATTCGCGGTTCGCATGCCAAGATCAGTCGGCTCGAGCTGGGGCGTACGGGTTTCAAGGAACGCGACGTCCGGGATCTGCTGAATATGTACGGGGTACGCGATCCGGTCGAGGTGCAGTCGTTCCTCGAACTGGTCCGCCGCGCCAACGAGCCCGGCTGGTGGCATCGCTACGGCGATCTGATGCCTGCCTGGTTCGAGACCTATCTCGGGCTCGAGCATGCGGCGCTGTCCATCCGGACCTTCGAGGCGCAGTTGGTGCCGGGTCTGTTGCAGACCGAGGCGTACGCCCGCGCGGTAGTCGCGCTCGGGCATGAGAACGTCGAGGCGACTCGCCGCGTGGAGCTGCGCAGACGTCGTCAGGAGCTGCTCGATCGCGAGAGCGGCCCGACGCTGTGGGCCGTCCTGGACGAGTCGGTGCTGCATCGCCCGATCGGCGGTGCGACCGTGCTGCGCGCCCAGCTCGAACATCTGGTGCGGATGTGCGACCACCTCCGCGTCACCATCCAGGTGCTGCCGTATTCCGCGGGCGGGCACGCGGCCCTGAGTGGCTCGTTCACCATGCTGCGCTTCGCCGAGGACGAACTCCCGGACATGGTCTACTCCGAGCAACTGACGAGTTCGCTGTATCTGGACCGCCAGAACGACCTGGAGAACTACCGCCGGGTGATGGACCGGATCAGTGTCCAGGCCGAGACACCCGATCGTTCCCGCCAGATGCTGCACGAGGCGGCAGAGCAGCTCTGAGTCCGGGCTGCTCGACCGGACTCGATTCCTGTGCGCGGCGTTGCGCACGATCTGCCGATGCTCCGTGGCATCGGGCGGTCGAATCGAATGTGCTCATTGCGCGCGGCGGAACACCACCCAACGCATGGCGCAGTACATGAACGCGGCCTCGCACGCGCCGGAGGCGATGCGGGCCAAGTGGTACTCGACACCCAGGGCCGATAGCGCTGCCGAAACCCCGAGGATGAACACCAGATAGTTCACGACAACCGCGCCGATGTACACCGCGAGCTGCGGCCCCACCGCCGAATGCGAGCGAAAATTCAGCGTCCGGTTCAGCACGTAACTCACCCCGAACGCGCACCCGTACGCCACGGTGACCGCGACCGGCACCGGCCACCCGAACCCGCTCCGCAGCAGCGTCAGCAACAGCAGATCGATCCCGAAGGTCCCGCTGTTGATCACCGCGAACCCCAGAAGTGTCGGTGCCACAACAGCATTCAGCCCGAATGGCAGCCGCGCGACCACCACCTCACAGGCCCGGTGAAACCGCTCGACCACCCGTGTCGACTCAGTCTTCGCCACAGCGTGCACCTCGCCAAGCTGCCAGGGCGAGATTGTGGGCAGATGATCAGTTTCCGAACGGAACCTGAACTGCGTCCCGGTAACGGTGGCACCGGGCATACGACCAGGTCTCGACCAGTCACCCCGCCCGCGTCGTCGTGCGCTTCGATCGTGGGATCGGCTACAGCTATCGGCGGGTCATTCCCAGCGGGGTCGCCGGGCCGCCGCGATGGAGAACCCAGTGGTATCGGGGTGACTGTTGTCGAGATCGCGGCGGCGTGTCCGCGAGGGGTACGTCGCCTCGGGCCTTGGGCGGACGATAGCAAATCCGGTGGATCCGACCTTGCCGCAACTTCAGGCGGCTGATGACGTTCGTGTTCGGGAAAGTTGTTGCAGAAGTGCAGGATCGGTCGCGGTTCGAATGCCGGGTCGGTCGTGGTTCAGCCGAAAGGTGTTATCAGTAGCGGGATTCGGCGTAGGTCGTCGAGGGTGTAGATGCCTGCGAGGGCGCTGATGGCGCGCATGCAGATGGCGAAGTCGGCTTCGCCGGGGTCGAGGTAGTCGAATTCGACTGTGCCCGCGGCCTCGAATGCGGCGCGGAGGTCGGGCGGCAGGTCGGCGAGGTCGGTTTCGAGTTCGAGGTCGTCGACGTTGATCCAGGCGAGTTGGGTGCCATCGGCGCAGTACGTGAGGCTTGCGTCGGCGTTGATGGAGAAGTAGCTCATGGCGGCGATTCGGCCGTCGGCGGAGAGGTCCGTCGGGTCCTCCGTTGCGCCGAAATCGTCGTAGACGAAGGTCCATTCGCCGATCCGGCCTGCCAGCAGGGCTGCTGCGGCGTCGCCTCGCGCCTCCCCGAGCGCCGCCTGCGGGAGGGACATGCGGTCCGGTTTGTGGTCCGGCAGTTCGCAGGGCCGGAACAGGCGCGGCTTCGCGCCGAGCGCCTCGAGCGCCTCGGCCGGTTCGAGCCCCTTGACCACGTGGACGCAGTGGTTGGGATCCTCGTACTCCAGGCCGCTGATCCACAGCGGAAAACCTTCGTCGTCAAGCGTATTCGGCGGGAACCCGGGTGTCGTCATACCAACCTCATCTCTCGATCGAGGGGGACCATACCCGAGGGCTGTGACAAGTTCGGGTCCATGATCGACGGCCTTCAAATCCATCGATTGAATTCGGGACGTGCCAGCTCGCACCACGCCGTTGTGCGGCCGTTCGTTCGATGCAGTCCGCATCGGATGGCCGTTCTGCGTATACGCTCGCTGATGAGATTGTCGGCGGCAGAGAGTATTTCGGCATTATCAGGGGAGTCGTGGACTTCGAGCACCAGGCGACTGGTCGAGACCGCGCGTACCCGGACCGTCATCCGGGTCGGCTCGATGGCATCGGCCGCCTGAACGACGGATACGAACGCCTTGGTCAGCTCGTAGATCGCGAGCTGGGCATCGAAAAGCGCATCGACCCAGAGCCATCGAGTGAGCGTGTTGCGAACGAACCGCCCGGCGATCGTCACCGAATCCCACTGCGCGGCAAGCTCTATCCGCTCGGCCCTGAGAATCGGCCCCGGCGGCGCACCGCTCTCGCCCCCCGCCCGCGACGCCAGATGCATGGCGACCGCCTCCAATTGCCCTGCGAGAATGATAATTTCGCGATCACTCAGCAATTTCGCCATCATGTCGACCTCATGATGGGAACACCAGGCGACCCGCGAGAACTCGTCCCTACGCGCCTCTTCGGGAATGCGATATGGCGGAGTACCACTACTATCGGTCACCGGCTCAACTCCCGACATGCGGTGCGTCGGCAGGTACAAGGCGACCCGCATCGATCAACTGCCGCTTGGCCTGTGCCTTTACTGGACAATTCGCAATGGAACATTCCAGATGCACCTGCATAATCGAATGCGCGTATTCAATTGTCATGGAAGACAATCGACTGTGATCCGTGATCGGAAGGTTGTACATCTCGGCCTGCTCCAATTGTGTGATGAATGATGCGCCCGTCGACCGCGAGCTGATATAACTTGCTGTAGAGGGAGTTTCGGCAAATCAGGGGATATTCCGTCCGCCGGGTGTCATCAGTACACCCTCGAACGGCGCAGTCCCGCACCGAAAAAGGTCCGATTCCGGCGGATTCCGGCCGGGGGAGTTTGTCGGACCGTGCCATCGCGGAGGCTGCCTCGGGAGGGTTTCCAGAATCCCCGTCACATCCGATAGCGAGGCTAACGAAATGACCATCACCAGCAGCACTCTCGCCTCCCGCGCCATGGGTCGCGAACTCCGCCGACTCCGAATCGCCAAGGGAATCGGCCAATCCCAGGCAGCGCGGGTGGCGGAGTTGTCTCCCCAGTCGATCGGCCGCTTGGAAGAGGGCCAGAACACCCGCATCACCAGCTTCCAGATCAACGCGCTGTGCGACGCGTACGCCGCGTCGGATGATGAGCGACGCGTGGTGCTCGACCTGGCGAGGGAGGCGCGGGCCGCACGCGAGGGCAAAACCGGGTGGTGGCGAGCCTATCTCGACAACTTCACTGAGGACTTCAATCACTATCTGGCCCTCGAGGAGGCGGCTGCTCAGATCACCTCTTGGTCGGTCAGCACCCTTCCGGGTCTGCTTCAGACTTCGGAATATCGACGTGCGATCGCCTGGGCGGAGGCTCCGAATGCACCTGCGGAGGAGATCGAGAAGCGCATCGAGTGGGCGACGAAACGACAAGCGCGGCTTGCGGCTCCGGACTTCACGGCCGAGATCTTTCTGTCGGAGGGTGTACTGCGAAGCCAGGTAGGAGGTCGTGGGGTGATGAAGAATCAGGCATGCCATCTTGCGGGAGTATCTGAGATGCCCAATGTTTCGATCTATGTGGTGCCGTTCGATGCGCGCAGCATCGTCGGCTTGCTGGCCGGTCCGTTTACCTTCATTGAATTTCCGCCATTGCCGCACTCGAAGTCGACTGAGTCGCCGATCATTTACGTGGAGGGCTACGCAGGGGACCTCTATCTCGAGCGTGCAGAAGAGATCGAGCGTTATCAGCGGGCTCTGGCGGAGATTCGCCGTGTATCGTTGGATCAAGGCAATTCCAGGGAGTTCATCCTGGCGGTAGCAAGGGAGTACGGCGAGTGAGCATCGACCTGTCCGGGGCCAAGTGGTACAAGTCCAGCCGCAGCAGCTCGACCAAGGATTGCGTGGAAGTCGCCCATCTCGATGAGGGCATGGTGGGGGTACGTGACTCCAAGAACCCGACGGGTCCAGCCCTGGTTTTCGAGCCGTCCGAGTGGGACGCTTTTACTCAGGGAGTCCAGGGCGGAACCTTCGATCGTGCTTGAATCCCTTCGCTAGCAAGGGAGTACGAGCATGAGCGTCGATCTGTCCGGGGCGAAGTGGTTCAAGTCCAGCCGCAGCAGTTCGCAGAAGGAATGTGTCGAGGTGGCTTATCTCGATGGTGCTTGCGTGCGTGGCGGGTGAGGACAGTACCGGCCAGCAGTGGGCGAGCACGTACGACAAGGCTGCCCAGCAGGCGTTTTCGGTGTCCGCGAAGCTTGTCACCGGGTGTGGGCAGACCCGGAACCTGATCGTCGTCGGTGCCTACAATCACCAAGTTGCCGAGAACGCCGCCAACCACAGCAAACTGCCGTCTCCGCCCGCCCCGCAGCTGGCCCATGATCCCTGTCCCGCCACGTGACGTATTCGGCTGCTGGGAAATGGAATTCCCGAGCCTTTCGGTTGGTCGATCATCAAAGATGCGGTTGCTCTGGGCCGGCCGAACGGGCATCAGGACGAAAAGGTTCGTATTGACCAGTATCGGGCGGGATTGGTTAGGAACTCTTCCCGGTGAGCTTCAGGCCCACCCCCTTCGTGGTTGGCGATATTGCAGGCGACTTCACGGCAGGTCGGGAGGTTGAACTCCGCAAGCGGGACGGAAGCAAGCGTCTTGGTCGACACCTCGCAACTCGTCTCGACGAAGAATTGAACCACGACTGGAAAGTTCATTTCGATGGTGGATGACCTTCGCCAGTTGGCTTCCGCAGCAGGGGATTTCGAGTGAGGTCGGCGAGGTCTCGGCGGTTGGTCGATGCTGGGCCGGTGGTGGTCGATGGGCGCGTCATCATCCTCGGGAATCTCGTCGTCGGACCGCTCCTCTTCGAATCCCGCTGATTCGATCACTTCTGCGGGAGCGCGGTCCCCTTCACCATTGCTGCTGATCGCAGCGGAGTGCGCTGCTGTCGCCGTGATGAGGGAGTCGGCCATGAGTGAACCGGATGCGGTGTCCAGCCCGGAGGGATCGGGGTCGAACTCCCCGGAAACGTCCGTGGTCCAGCGTATCGGCGTGGACTGGTGGGCGGTGATCGTCGCGGGAGCGTTCGTGCTGCTCGCGGTCGCCGGGGTCCTGCCGAAGATTCCGTGGTGATCCGATGAGCACCGAAACACCTACTCCGGCAGCGGAAACCGGGCGGCTCCGGGGTCCGCTCGCCTACCTGCCCGGTATCGTTCTGCTGATCGCGGTCGGCCTGCTCGGCAAGTACACCGAAATCTGGGTGAACGCCGTGGTCAAGGATCACCACTGGCGCTTTCCCGATATCGAATACGTGCTGTGGGCCATCATATTCGGGCTGATCATCGCCAATACCGTTGGCGTGCACCGGATTTTCAAGCCCGGTATCGGAAGTTACGAGTTCTGGCTGAAGGCGGGCATCGTCGCCTTGGGTTCCCGCTTCGTCCTCGGCGACGTCGCGAAGCTGGGCGGCACCAGCTTCGTGCTGATCCTGATCGATATGACGGTGGCGGGCGCGATCATCCTGACCGTCGCGCGGCTGCTGAACCTGTCCGGCAAGCTCGGCTCACTGCTGGCGATCGGCACCTCGATCTGCGGTGTCTCGGCCATCGTCGCCGCGCGTGGCACCATCCGCGCCCGCAATGCCGATGTCGGCTACGCCATCGCGGCCATTCTCACCCTGGGCGCGGTCGCGCTGTTCACACTGCCCGCGCTCGGCCATGGCCTGGGCCTGACCGATCACGAATTCGGGCTGTGGGCGGGCCTGGCCGTCGACAACACCGCCGAGACCACCGCTACCGGCTATGCCTACTCCGATGCCGCGGGCAAGGTGGCCGTGCTGGTGAAGTCGACCCGCAACGCGCTGATCGGGTTCGTCGTGCTGGGCTTCGCCCTGTTCTGGGCCGCGCGCGGCGAGGCCGACGCGCTCGCCCCCGGACTGCGCGCCAAGGCGGCGTTCGTGTGGGAGAAGTTTCCCAAGTTCGTGCTCGGCTTCCTGGCGGTGTCCGCGCTGGCGACAGTGCACTGGATCGACAAGGCACAGCTCACCAATCTGGGCAACGTGTCGAAGTGGGCGTTCCTGCTCACCTTCGCCGGAGTCGGGCTGAACACCGACTTCCGTGAACTCGGCCGCACGGGCTGGCGTCCGCTGGCGGTGGCGGTGGTCGGGCTGGTCGTGGTCGCGACGGTGTCGCTGGGGTTGGTGCTGTTCACCGTGCGCGTGTTGCATTGGGGCGTGGCCGACTGATCGGGCACCGGCTGCCAGTGGCGCAATCGAGCAGGTTGCGGCGCACCGACACTGAGGGAACCCGAGCGAATCCTTCGGGCTCCTTGCGGTTTTGGTCGCTGGCCATGCCCTGTGATTCGCCGAAAGGTATGACCGGCAACGGGATTCGGGCCGGATCGTCTCCGGTAATCCGCCCGTATGGCCGTATCGCCGGCAGGCCCCGGCATGTCGTCGGTGAAGGTCCGTCCGGTGAGCGCAAGCGGATCCCAGTCGGGCAAGCAGCTCGAGCTCCCTCTGTACATCTCATCGAATCGCCCTGGGCGGCAGCGAAGATCGGTGCCCAGTCATCCGACAACTCACACAGGAGGAAATGTTCAAGTTTATCCCTCACGGCAGGTCAAGGCTGGATTGCGTGGGGTCTATTCTTCTCGCGGATGCTCCATCGTCCCGTCCTGGTGTGTTTGATTTAATATCATGGATATCGTCTGCGGTCAGTCCCAGATACTCATTATCTGAATTTGGTTCGAATATACTGTCTAGATTGAGGTCGACGTTCTGTGGCTCCTGGACAGTGATCTCGTGCGTGGGCCATTTTAAGATGATGAGACGCGCTGTGCCGTCCGACAGTAGCTGGTTTACGACAGTGCGTGTCAGTTCTTTTGCGGTAACGTCGTCAAGATTAAATTCAGATCCTCTGGCGAGCCAGAGAATTTCGTATATACCGACATCGTCCATTTCTAGATGGTCGATGGCCTCTTGTAACAGCCGCAGGTAGATCGCAGAGCTCATTTCGATCCTCCGAGAGTTGGATTTCCTGCTAATGGCACTTTAGTTGTGCCTCCGTTCTGTGACACCTCAACATAGGGTCCGTGGGTGAGAGGGTTGGGTCGGTTCCCGTCGGTGTATCCGGGCATGATCCTGATCTGGCGCCCGAAATTTTGCGGATCACGATACACGGTTCCGTCGCCGCTCTTGCTTGGCGACTGAGTCCAGTCGGACGGTATGCCTTTTGCGACTTCCTCCATAGTTTTCCCGGTAAGTGATTGAGGATCGAATGTCTTCGGATCGCGCACATTGGGTAGCTCGGCGTTGTCGCCGTCACCAGTGCCTTCTGCGTCGATAATTGCCTTCATGGCGATGATCGCGGCGAGGTTCTTCACGGCCTTGTCGAGATCGACTACAGGGATGGCGTGGAAGGCGTCGATGACGCCGACCGCACCGGCGGCCAGGCTGGTCAAACCGATGACCTTGGTCATGCGGCTGGCCTGATAGGTGGTTTCGATGGCTTCGACGGTGGCGACCACATCGGCGTCGATCGCGGCAGTGGCCGCGGCGGCGGAAGTGCCGAGACTGAACAGGGCCATTACGCCGCCGGCGATGGCGGTGACGGCGATAGTCAACTCGAGGGTGTTTATCTTGCTCGACGTGTCATGGCCGAGGGCTACCGTGGCGTCGTGATAGTCGCCGACCGGTCCGGCCATGGCCTTGGCTGCGGTGGAGACGGTGTCCGCACTGGTCTTCAGGGTGGTGAAATGGTCCTGGAGCAGTTGCCGGTTGGTGGCGTCGTCCATGTGGTCGAACTGGGCCGAGATCGCCGAGATATGGCCAGCGGCATCGGTTATCGTGTCATGGTTGGCGAAGGTATTCCAGGTGGTGTGGGCTGCGCTGAGTTTGGTGGCGTCTCCGTTGGGGAGTTTTCCGAAGGCGGACAACACTTTTGCTACGAGTCTGTCGAAGAACGCTTTGACCCCACCGTGGTCCGCGAATCCAATTCCGTTGTCGGCCACGGACGACGGAACCTGGACCTGGTACTCACCTACCTGGGCGACACTCGGTTGCGGCGGTGCCGGATTGCTCTTGTTCGCGATTCCGTAGTTGTAACCCATCGCGTACAGGACTGATCCGTAGTTGGTGAGGGCATTGGCCAGGCTGGAACATGCCTGCAATGTCTGCTGAGCGGATTTGTCATATGCCCTGCCCCACTCCTTGCAGCCCGGCGCGTCTCCTGCCATTCCCGCGCACTGACCCTTGACCGCCTGGTGTATGGGTTTATCGGCGCTGCGCAGGTCGTCGGCGAGGTCGTGGCACTTCTTGGCGGCGTCGTAGTAGACCTGCCAGTCGACGATCATGCCTGCCCGGACTGCAGGATCCGGCGGTTTACATCGACCGCATTGGTATAGCGTCCGTGGGCCTTCTGTGCGGCGTCGCTCATCGTCGCGACGCCCTCGGCGAACTCGCGGGCGCTGGACAGCCAGGCTGTGTGGGCATCGTTGTACGCACTCGCGGCCTTGCTTTCCCAGCTGCCACCCGAGAGCGTACGAACCTTGCGGTCGAGCTCGTTCAGATGATCATGCAGAAATTCGGCCAGTCCGCTCAGGCGAGAGACGATCCGGTCGAGTTGCTCGAGATCTACGGTGAACTCCGAACTCACGGCAGGTCCAGACTGGAGATGTGGGAGGCGTTGGAGGTATCGGTGGACTGATAGGCGTCGGCTGTGACACCGAGTTTTTCTGCCAACGCGGTCAGATCTTGCAGGAGTTGCTTGCCGCCGTCGTGAGTTTCGCTCCAGCCCGACGAGAACTCATCGGCGAGATCGCCCTTCCAGCTGGAGGACAGCAACTGGTCGACCTCGCGAGCGGCGGAGGCCAGGGCCTGTTTCATCGTGTCAGCGATGTCGTATGCGTATCGGCCGACTGCCTGTACATCCTCTGGAACAACCGACAGGTTCTGACCTACTCCGGACGGTCCCCCGCTCCCGCTCATGTGCTCGACCATAGCTCAGGCCAACCGCGGAGGTCTATGCCGAAGCGTCGGAGTAGTTGCTCCCGCTGCGCACGGCCTCGAACGCTTGTGAGCACGACTGCGGCAATTATTGCCGGACAATGGCTTTCCGCACCCGGAGGCGGCGGAGACTCGGACCTGCGGATCCGTTGTGACAGGGCACACCACCGGCACCTCCGCGCGGCCCACCGGCGAGAGCCGCTTATGCTGCGGGGATGGCAGATTCGGCCGAGGATTCGTCGGGGGATGCGATCGCTCGGGCGTTGCGCGCGGAGATCCTTGCCGGTCGGTTGTCGGCCGGGGAGCGGCTGGTCGAGGGGACGATAGCCAAGCGGTACGGGGTGTCGCGGATTCCGGTGCGCGAGGCGCTCGCTCGTTTGCAGTCCGAGGGTTTCGTCACGATCGTGCGGCATCGGGGCGCGACGGTCTCGGAGTCACTGCTCCACGACGGCCGTGAGTTGCTTCAGGTGCGGCGGGGGCTCGAGGTTTTCGCAGCTCAGCTGGCTGCGGAGAATCGGGGCGGCACGGTCGCGGGGGAGTTGCGCGAGATCGCCGACGACCTCTCGGGGGAGGTGGCGAGCGCTGGACCCTCGCTGCACGAGCTGATCGCGATCGCCGCCGGTAACGGGCATCTGCGGGAGATGCTCGCCAGCCTCAGCGAGCGGGTGCAGTGGGGGCTGGGTCACGACCGCGAGACCTCCATCACGGATCACCGCGCGGTGGCGATCGCGATCCTCAATGGCGCTGTCGCACAGGCGGGTTACCTCATGGATGAGCATCTGCGGCGCGACGAACGGTTCTTCACCGCCGAGTTCGATCGGTAGCCACCCGCTCAGATGGTATACAGTACAGAGGGATATATCGGTTACTTAACGTGAAGTAGCAGTGGAGAAACAATTTTGTCACTAGGACTGTATACAACTAGAGGCAGTTCGATTCCAGTTCCGCTGCGAAGTCGGCTCGCCGACACAACCGGTGTCGGTGCCACACTCCCTGTGTTCGGAGTTCCGACATGTCCCTCACGCTGCCTGGCAAACCTTCCCCAGTCGCTACCGCGCCCACCTCGTCCGCATCTCCGGCCGTCCAGCCTGTGTCCTCCGCCTTGTCCGAGACGCTGGATCGCATCGGCTTCGGCCGAGTCCAAGCGATCGTCATAGCACTGCTGATGGCCGGGCTGTTCTTCGACTCATTGGAACAGAACTCGACCGGAGCCATGGGCACGCTGCTGAAGGAGTCCTTCGGCATCGGCAACGCCCAGCTCACCCTCATCAACACGGTCACCGTGGTCGGCGGCCTCGTCGGGCGGCTGATCGGCGGGTACATCGCCGACCGGTGGGGACGCCGCGCCGCGCTGAGCCTGAATCTGCTGGTCTACACCCTGGGCGGGCTCATCAGTGCCGCGGCGGTGAACTACGAGATGCTGTTGGCCAGCCGAGCGATCGTCGGGATCGGGCTGGGCGGCGAATTCACCGTCGGGCTGGCGATTCTCGCCGAACTGGTCGCCACGCGTCATCGCGGATCGTTGCTGGCGACGCTGAACGTCTCCTCGGGTGGCGTCGGGAACATCGCCTCGTTCGGCTTCTTCCTGCTGGTGCTCGGGCCCCTCAACGGCGCCCTCGGCGGGGATCACAGCTCGTGGCGCTGGGCGTACGTAATCCTCGCTGTGCCTGCGGTTCTCGTGGTGTTCTTCCGCCGGTATCTGCCCGAGTCGCCACGGTTCCTGCTGTCCAAGGGCCGGGTCGACGACGCGAACGTCAGCTTGACGCGGTTGGCCAGCGGTACCGTATCCGGACTGCGGAACCCCGGTCCCGCAGGGCATTTCGTGACCGCGGCCGATGCGATACCCGCCAGCGGCACGTCCTACCTCGAGGTCTTCCGGGGCCGGAATCTGCGTCGTACCGCGGCCATCGGGGCGGCGTCGTGGATGTCGTTCGGCGCGCAGGTGACGCTGCTGTTCCTGATGCCGATCCTGTTGCAGTCGAGAGGATATTCGCTGTCGGACTCGCTGGCCTTCACCATGATCATGAATATCGGCAGTCTGCTCGGCGCGTGCGCCGCCTCGTATCTGGCCGGACGGGTTCCGCGGCGGTTCACGGTGAGCGCGGCCGCGGTGCTGGGCTGCGTCTCCGCGATCGCCTTCGCGGTCTTCGCGCACTCGACGGCGCTGATCCTGGTGTTGGGCATGATCTTTCAGTTCTTCACGATGATGTTGAACACGATGCTGTCGGTGTGGTCGCCGGAGCTGTTCCCGACCTCCATTCGCGCCATGGGCGCGTCGGTGGTCAACGGCATCGGCAACGTCGCCGGGGCGGTGATGCCGTTCGCGGCCTTGTTCTTCTTCGACCTGGCCGGTGTGGCAGGGGTATTCGCGATGATCGCCGTCATGTACGCGCTGCTGGTCGTGGCCGCGCGCTTCGGCCCCGAAACCTTCGGCAAATCCCTGGAAGTCGTCACCGAACCGTCTCTCGCATAACCCGCCCACTCACAAGGAGGCCCACCGATGCTCGACCTGACGATATCCGCCACCGCGCACGGCCTGAACTATCTGCCGCAGTACTTCGCCGACCACCTGGGGCTTTTCGCCGATCGTGATTTGAAAGTCGTTGCGACGGCGAAAGATCCGTGGACCGGCGTGCTCGACGATCTGGCCGGCGGTGCGGCGGATATCGCCCTGGGCGGACTGTGGGTGCCCGGAATGTACTGGGGGACACCGCGAGAACTGACCGTATTCGCCCAGGTGAACCATCAGTTCCCCAAGGCGCTGGTAACCCGGGAGCGGATCGAGGGCTTCTCCTGGGCGGATCTGACCGGCCGCACCGTCCTCGCACCGGGCATCGGCGGCAGCGCACCCTACGCGTTCACCGCGGGCCTGATCCGCGAGGCCGGAGTCGATCCCGCGGGCATCACCTTCCTGCGGGACCTGTCCACGCCGATGTTCGTCGAACTGTTCGAGGCCGGGCTCGGCGACGCGATCGTCCTGGACAGCACGACCGCACAAGTGATGCAGGACAAGGGAACCGGAGTCACGGCGATCGATTACACCGAGGTCGGTGGTATCGGCCCCAACAGCGTCTACTACTGCCGCACCGACCGCGTCGAGGAACTCTCCGACCGGCTCGTCCGATTCACCGTCGCACTGGGCGAAGCCATGCGGCGATTGCGGACGACCGGCCTCGCCGAACTCGAACCACTGCTGACCGCTCACTGGCCGGGCATCGCGACACCCACACTGCTTCGGGCCTGTGAGCGCATCAAACGGTCACGAACCTGGGAGACCACGCGAATCGACGCGGCGGCGACCGATCGTTGGATGCGAATCCTGAAGCAGGAGGGGATGATTCGATCCGAGCCTCCATTCGCCGAACTCGTCGACACGAGCATCGTCGACGCCGTCGAACTCGCCACGGCGGACCGGTAACCCATGCCCCTGGTATTCGACCACTCCGACATCGTCGCGCTGCTGGACCGGCGCGCGGTGCGGCAAGCCATGGAATCCGCGCACGCCGAACTGGCCGCCGGACGATTCCAGAACCCGGCTCCACAGGCTCTTTCCCTGCCTGACAACGGATCTGCGTTACCCATGGTCGCGGTTGCGGGCGACCATGTCGCGGTGAAACTCCTCACCGATCTCCCGTCGAATCGCGATCGCGGCCTACCGGTCCAGCGATCGACCGTCATCATCACGTCCGCGATCACCGGCGAATGCGTCGCGATACTCGACGGCCGCGCCATCACCGCGATGCGCACCGCCGCAACCAGCGCGGTCGCCACGAAATACCTTGCACCGGAAGATGCTTCGGTACTCGGACTGGTCGGAGCGGGAAACCTCGCGATCGAACACGTCCACGCGATCGCAGACGTCCGCCCCCTCAGCGAAATCGTCGTCTGGTCCCGCACCACCGAAACGTTCGAGACCTTCCGCACGAAAACCGAACCCCTCGGCATCCCCACCCGCTCGGTCGACTCTCCCGAATCGGTCTTCGAGCGATCCGATATCGTCTGCACCCTGACCCCCTCCCGCGAACCCCTCGTCTCGGGCCACTGGTTCCGTCCCGGCCAGCACATCAACGCCGTAGGCGCTCCACCCCGCCCCGACCATCGCGAAATCGACTCCTACGGAATGAAACGCGCCCGCCTGATCGTAGACAGTCACCTCACTGCCATAGCGAAATCCGGCGCAGTTCGCCTGGCCATAGCCGACCACGCCATCACCGAAGCCGACACCCACACCGAACTGGGTCACATAATTACCAACCCGCACCTGGGCCGCCGCACTCCCACCGACATCACTCTCTTCGAATCCGTCGGCCTTGCCCTACAAGACCTGACCACCGCCCAACTGATCCTGCCCGCCCTCACCGCAACACAATCCACCGAGACGACCACCTGATTGCGACGATCCGCAGCTCTCGATCGGCAGCCGATCGGGGTCCGGACCGAGAGCCCGGACAAGCCGTCCGGGCTACCCGAAGCTGCTCACAGCGCAGCCCGGACATCGACGTAGTCTCGCCTCGATGCCGCTGCGGTCAAAGAACTCAGTGGGTCGGAAACTCGCCTCCGCATGCGACCTTCGACTGCGGATCTCGCTGCGGCAAGGTCGTTTTCGAACGACCAACAGACGGTCGTTACGACGTTGAACCGACTGATCGCCCGGGCGTTCCGAAAACTCTGATCAGATGAATGATTCGGCTCGGGCCGCGGACGAAACCCGGGAACGCAAGCCGCGTATCGAGGTGGGCAGCAGCGGATCGGGGTTGCGCGGGGTGACCAGGACGTACCACGCGACGAGTAGCACGCTCAACCAGACGTACGTGTCGCCGTAGACGTGTTGCCATGCGGTCCAAGCGAATTCGCGGTTGTTGTCGCCGGGGAGTTGGTTCTGGGGGCCGATCACGAAGATCACGGCGGTGCCGAGGATCACGGCGTACCAGACGAGAGCCGCGCGAAGCGGGAGTCTGGTGGCCGCGCCGACGGCGGCGAGCAGGGCGGGCGCGATCCATACCCAGTGGTGCGACCAGGAGATGGGGGAGACCAGGAGGGTGAAGACCGCGTTGAACGACATCGCCAGCGGCGGATTGTCATTCGCACGGCGCATGGCCGCGACGACCAGGACCAGCAGGACCAGACTCAGCACCAGCCACAGACAGGTGAAGGCCGGTTCCGGCACTCGGAGTCGGGCCAGCACGCCCTGGATCGACTGATTGGTGTGGAAGGCCGAACCGCTGAGCCCGGACACGTTGCCCATACCGCCGAACCAGTACCGCATCGACTCTTTCGGCATGAGCGCGAAGGCCAGCGCACTGGCCACGGCACCGGTGATCGCGGCGGTGATCGCGGCCTTGTAGTCACGGCGGACCAGGAAGTAGAGGACGAACGCGGCCGGAGTGAGTTTGATCGCGGCCGCGAGCCCGACGCCGATGCCGCGTTTCCACTTGGGACGCTCGGTCAGGCAGTCGGCGGCGACGAGCACCATCAGGATCAGGTTGACCTGGCCGAAGTCCAGCGTCGAATGGATCGGTTCGAGCAGCATGCCCAGGGGCGCAGCGCATGCCGCCGCCCACAACACCAGTTCGGTGCCGCCGTAACCCCATAGGCGTCGTGCGGCGAGGTAGATCGTGACCGCCATCGCCAGCGTCGAGACGATGAAGAAAGTGATGTGCGCGGCGTCCCACGGCAGCAGCGCGAACGGGCCCAGCGCGATGGCCGCGAACGGCGGATAGATGAAGGGCAAGCTGATGTCCAGCGTCGTCTTGGGCAGCGACCCGTACATGTCGACCCCGTGCATGGCGGCCTGCACCCCGAGCCGATACACCTGCAGGTCGATGAATCCACGACTGATCGGCTTCAGCGGCCACGACGGAAAGATCAGCCATAGCGCCGACACCGTGAGCAGGGTCGGCGGAGCCAGCCAGGCGACACGCCGCATGCGGCGGGTGGCGGGCTGCTGACGTACGGAGGCCGTGACACTAACCATCCGGTAAGAGGTTACCTGCTGTCGACCGGCCCCACCGAACCCCCGTCGGATAGGTGAAGCCCGCCCGGGCGGTAGCCATCTCGATAACCGGAAAGGACGTCGCCACCAGCTGCGGAGCGGTGTCCGCACGACATCGGGTGCCACGGCGGCGGTGCACGGGCCGTAGCATCGGACAGGCTATGACGATCATCCGACCACGGCGCCGGAACGATGAGGCGCCGTTGGTGCTGACGACCGAGCCGCCGCGCAGCCTGTCTTTTGCCGATCAAACCGCCTTCTGGGCCAATCTCGGGGTGAGCCTCATCGGGTTCACCGGGGCGGTGTACGTATTGCAGCCCGCCGGGCATCCGCAGTTGCCGATCCTCGGGGCGTTGCTGGCGACGATTCTGGGGACCGTGCTCGGTACCGCGATGGTCGTCGCCGCCGGTGCGGTCGGCGCGCGCACGGGTGCACCGGCCATGGCGAATTTCCGCGGACTGTTCGGGACGCGGCTGTCCTATCTGCCGACCGTCGCCAATATCGTGCAGTGCATCGGATGGGGCGTGTACGAGCTGACGGTCATCGCGGGTGGAGTTCTGGCACTCACCCACGGCCGGGTCGCGCATGCGCCGGTGATCATCGCGGCGGGTGTGCTGTGTACCGCGATGTCGATCTGGCCGCTGCGGGTGCTGCATATTCTGCGTCGGTATGTGACTGTGGCCGTGGCGATTTCGATGCTGTACTTCACCGCGCAGCTGCTGCGCAATCCGCTGCCGACGGTGCACGGGACGTCGTGGAGCGGATTCTTCCCCGGGGTGGACACCGCGTTGGCCGTGGCGGTGTCCTTCGTGCCGCTGGCCGCGGACTACACCCGGCACGCGCGGTCCGCACGCGCGGCCTCGGGTGCTGCGATGCTCGGCTATTCGGTGGCTCAGACCTGGTGTTATCTGCTGGGCGTTGTCGCGCTGATCCAGGTGGGCGGCAATCCGGACCGGATCTTCGACACCTTCCTGGGCGTCGCGGCGGGTTGGGTGTTCTTCGCGATTCTGGTGCTGCGCGAATCGGATCAGTCCTTCGCCAACGTGTACTCCACGGCGATGTCGTTGCAGAATCTGCTGCCCCGGGTGGACCGCCGGATACTTGCGGGCGCGGTCGGCGCGCTGGCGACCGTACTGGCGCTGGGCGTGCACGACTTCACCGGGTTCTCGAATTTCCTGCTGCTGATCGGCTCGGTGTTCGTCCCGCTGTGCGCGGTGCTGGTGGTGGACTACTTCTTCGGCCGTGGCCGTCGCGGTTGGAATCTGGACGATCGCGCCCCCGCCCGGCCGCTGATGCTGCTGCCGTGGCTGCTGGGATTCGCCGTCTACCAGCTGCTCAATCCCGGATCCATCGCCTGGTGGGCCCGGCTGTGGACACACGCGCAGAACGCCCTGGACGTGCACCCGGGCTGGTGGTCGTCGGCATCGCTGTTCTCCTTCGTCGTCGCGGGCCTGGCCACCGGTGTGCTGGTGCTCGCCGAACGCCGGTTCGCCCGTGCGTGAAGGCGGCGATCATCGGGTCTTCGGGATGGGGACGTCCCCCATCGCCGAGCCCGACTGGCCGCCGCTGACCACGGAGGAGATCAACAACGTTCTGCGGGAGGGTAATTCGTGGGACGGCCATCCCGACGATGCGGCGCCGGGGCATTTTGGACCCCACCCACCTCGGGCAATGCCGAAACCTGGCGGCCCGGGTGGATTCCGGACCGAGCGGAGCGGAGGAGCGAAGCGGGGGAGGGAAGAATCGGCTCTTGGGTGGCCGTGGCCCGCCGCAGCGGAATTGGGCAGTGTCGAGGGGCGATCCTGGTCTGATCGAGCGGAGAAGCCCAGCGACAGACCGGTGGAAGTAAAAAGGGGGGCCGCGGACTGCCGGAGCGAAGCGGAGGCCGAAGGTATAGCGATCGAATGGCATAGTCCGCGTCCGCTTTCGACGACCGCCCTCGTTCGATTCGCCGACCGCACGCGGCAGGTGGTGAAGCGGGTTCCGGTGGCGCTGCGTGCGGCCGATGCGCTCGCCGAGGAACACGCGTTCATGGATCATGTTCGGGCACAGGGTATTCCAGTACCAGAGGTGTGGTCGTACACGGGCGCGGAGTTCAGTTACGAATTCCAGGTACCGGGTGCGGGAGCCGACCGGTACCGGGACGCGTTCTCCTGGTCGCCGTATCTGTCGTGCGAGCATGCCGGCGCGGCGGGTGCGATGCTCGCCCGGATACATTGCGCCGCTGAGGATTACGACGCACCCGAGCGTCCGCTGCGACCGTTGCAGTCGGCCCTGTGCACCGATCCGGTCGTGGCGGTCGAACGCCATATCGCCGCCCGGCCCGCGCTCGCGGAGTTTCTGGCCGAACGTGATTGGCGTGCGGACCTGCGCGCGGCCTCCGCGCCCAGCACGGTCGACCTCTCGGGCCTGAAACCGCTGTGGACGCACAATGATTGGCACGGCACGAATCTGCTGTGGCACGACGACGAGATCACCGCGGTCCTGGATTTCGGCCTCGCCGATCGCACCACAGCGGTCTTCGACATCGCCACCGCGATCGAGCGTTTCGCGATCGACTGGCTCGCGTTGCGCCGCGGCGAGCCGGTCCGCATCCACACCCGGCAACTCGGTTCCTTCCTGCGCGGCTACCGCGGAGTCCGGCCGATGACCGAGCGCGAACGTGTCGCGCTGCCAGAGATCTTCCCACTCGTGCATATTCACTACGAACTCTCCGAGATAGACTATTTCTGTTCGGTACTGGCTCGGCCGAATCGCGAAAATGCCGAAATCGCTTATCGCAGCTATTTTCTGGGACATCTGCGGTGGTCGGCATCCAAGCAGGGCCGGGATTTTCGAGCACTGCTGGGTGAGCTTTCGCACTGATCCCGCATCATGGCAGCAACCTGGAGATTTCGGTCACATCGGCTCTGCTAAGTTCGGGCGTGATGTGATCGCGTCGCATCGGCGGCGCACAGGGAGGAGGGACGTTGGGTATCCGCGGCGAGCAGGACCAGCCGGAGCCGGAACAGCGGAGGGCCTCGGGCGCACCGGCCGGACGGTGGGCGGCGCTGCTGCGCACCAAGTCGGTCGAACAATCGATCCGCGACACCGACGAACCGGATTCGAAGCTGCGCAAGGACCTCACGGCGTGGGATCTGACCATCTTCGGCGTGGCCGTGGTGGTCGGCGCGGGCATCTTCACCCTCACCGCGCAGACCGCGGGCAGCGTCGCCGGGCCGTCGGTCTCGTTGGCGTTCGTCTTCGCCGCGATCGCCTGCGGGCTGACCGCGCTGTGCTACGCGGAATTCGCCTCGACGGTCCCGGTCGCGGGCAGCGCCTACACCTTCTCCTACGCCACCTTCGGTGAGCTGGCCGCGTGGATCATCGGCTGGGATCTGATCCTGGAATTCGCCCTGGCCGTCTCGGTGGTGGCCAAGGGCTGGTCGCAATATCTGGGCCAGGTGATGGGCTCGTACAGTCCGATCGCGCACTTCGGCTCGGTGTCCTTCGACTGGGGTGCGGTGCTGTTGATCGCGGTGCTCACGGTATTGCTGGCGATCGGCACGAAGGTGTCCTCGCGGGTGTCGGCGGTTGCGGTGGCGATCAAGCTCGCCGTCATCGCCGTGGTGGTCGTCGTGGGGCTGCGGTATTTCAAGGCGTCGAATCTGAGTCCGTTCATCCCGCCGGCGAAGCCGGGCAGCGGCGGATCCGGTATCCACCAGACGCTGTTCTCCTGGCTGACGGGCGCCGGGAACAGCGAATTCGGCTGGTACGGGCTGCTGGCCGCGGCCAGTCTGGTGTTCTTCGCGTTCATCGGATTCGACGTCGTCGCCACCACGGCGGAGGAGACCAAGAATCCGCAACGCAACGTCCCGCGCGGCATCCTCGGCTCACTGGCGATCGTGACCGTGTTGTACGTGGTGGTCTCACTGGTATTGACCGGCATGGTGCCCTATACCGACCTGGCCGCGAAGGATGCGACCCTGGCCACGGCGTTCGCGGTGCACGGGGTGACCTGGGCGAAGAACCTCATTTCGGTCGGCGCGCTGGCCGGTCTGACCACCGTGGTGATGGTGTTGTTCCTCGGACAGACTCGCGTGCTCTACGCCATGGCGCGTGACGGTCTGCTGCCGCGCGGCCTGGCGCACACCGGGAACAAGGGAACGCCGGTGCGGATCACCGTGATCGTCGGCGTGGTCTGCGCGGTGCTGGCCGGTTTCGTGCAGTTCGGCACACTCGAAGAGATGGTCAACATCGGTACGCTGTTCGCCTTCGTGCTGGTGTCGGTCGGTGTGCTGATCCTGCGCCGCACCCGGCCGGAACTGCCGCGCGGATTCCGGGTGCCGCTGGTTCCGGTCGTTCCGATTCTGGCTGTGCTGGCGTGCATTTGGCTGATGTTGAATCTGTCGGTGGAGACCTGGCTGCGATTCGTGATCTGGATGATCATCGGGTTCGGGCTGTACTTCACCTATGGTGTGCGGCATTCATTGTTGCGCAAGGCTTTTCGATAGCAGCGAGATGAAATTCCCCGCCGCCGTGCGTCATCGGGCGGCGGGGAATTCCTGTCTGGTCGGCGGGCGGCCGATGTTGTGCTGGGGGACCGTCTCGGCGGCCGCGTGCGCCGCGCGGGCCAGTGCGCGGGCGCGATCCAGCTGATCCAGAATGCTCTCCCAACCCGGATGTGCGGCATCGGCTCTCGGCCTTTCCAGCAGGTCACGATGGATGCGCAAAAGGGTGCGGGTGACCTCGGCGGTATAGGCCGCGGCGGCCAGCGGCGGGGGGACCGAATCCAGATCACCGTAGAGTTCGGCGATGCGGTCGGTGAGCCAGTACGCCTCGAAATGCGCCTGACCGTAGAGATCCTCACCCCGCACGGCGACCGCGCTGGGACCGGCGGCACGGGCGCGATCCTCCAGGCTGCCCACATCGGGTGCGGTGGCCAGCGAATCCCGCAGGTCCGCGCCGATCACCCGGTACAGCAGCCCCGCCAGCATGGCATGTTCGACGCCGGTGCTGTCCGCACTCGCCATCGCCCGCTGCCAGACCTGCTCCTCGACGGAGTCGGTATCGGCGTGCAGTATCGCCAAAACCGCCCTGAGCTGTCCATTCGTAACCATGAATACCTGCTTCCCCGCCATGTACTAGGCATACATCCAGTCGACGAGGCGGGGGGCCGCCCTGTCGATCGAAAGGCTACCTTTTGGCAAACAATTTGCCTATACGTATGGGCGATTGATTTTCGGATTGCTTCGCCTAATGCCCTGATCTCGGGGATTGATTGACGGTATGGCGGGATTATGTCGATTGGCTACCAAGGTGCTGCGTAATTGCTGTCCGATTCGGGAAGTTCGGTGATCGGCTGCCCCCATCGCGGCGCGATCTCAGGAGGCGGCGGATTCGTGCGGCGGGTACAGGCGGTGCACGATGAGCGCGGCGGACAGCAGTCGGGAACCGGTGGGTTCGCTCGGGTCGGTGCCGGTAAGTTCGGCGATCCGGCGCAGCCGATAACTGAAAGTATTGGGGTGGACGTGGATTTCGGCCGCGGCGGCCTTGCGATCGGAGCCGTGCCGCAGGTGGGCGTCGAGGGTTTCCAGCAGATGCGGGCTGCGCAGCAGCGGGGCCACGCGCTCGGCGAGCCGGTCCCGCGCCGCGCCCGGACGGGTGAGCTGGTATTCCAGGAGTAGATCGTCGAGGAGGTACGCGCCGGTGGGGCGCCCCAGTAGTCGTGCCAGCGCGGCGAGTTCGGTTGCCAATTGCGCCGAATCCGGTATGGATTCACGTGGGACGCCGGGTATTTCGGCGATCACGACAACGGTGCCGAACTGTGCGGCGAGATCTTCTGCCAGCGTTGATGGTTCGTGATCGGTGTTCGCGGAACGGCTGGGCAGCAGGATGATTCCGCGTGAACCGTCGAAAGTGTTCAGCACCGCGACTCCGGCCGATTTGTCGAGTGTCTGTTGCAGCAGCCGGATGCGTCGCCGGGTGAGCAGATGCGCCGCCGCGGCGGGATGCTCGGCGGGCGGCAGTCCGATCGCGAGGACCGAATAGCGTTCGGCGAGCGCGATTCCGGCGCGGACGGCGAGTTCACCCGGGGGAAGGCCACGCAGCAGGGCGCGGCACAGTGCTCGGCGCGCCTCGCGTTCGGCGTGGTAGATCGTCTGTTCCATCTCCGCATAGGACTCCACGGTGATGGCGTTGATGTGCATCAGCAGACACAGCATGCGATCGCCGAAATCCACCAGCTGATCCATATCGTCCGGATCGCTCGATGCCACCGCCTCCCGCAATACCTGTCGCGCCGAGGCGTGTACCGCCTCGAGCAGCAGTCGCAATGGAAGCCGGTCCTGCGCATGGTGTTCCACCACCGGGACGATGAATTGCGCGGCCTCGTCGTGCGTGAATTCACGCTGTTGATCCACTGAATGCAGAAAGGCGTGCGCGCATCCGTGTATTGCGGGGAGAACCTCGAGGAAATGCCCGTCCGGAAGATCCGCCGCCGCCGGCGTCGCGCCCAATCCCGAGGCCAGGATGCGCTCGGCTATCTGGGGCAGACGATCGAGCATGCGCATGGCGATGCTGGCGCGTCGAGGCGTGGTGCGGGCGGCGTCGGACATGCCGCCGATTGTTATCGGGAACAGCAGGCAGAGCAAGGTTTCGCTCTCCCCGAGCAGGATTTTGTATTGCGAGACAATCTCATCCGGAATATCTGTCCATGTGAGTGCAGTGACAATGCTCGCCGGCCCCGCATACATTTCGACTCGAACTCCATGGAAGGGTTGCAATGATGCGAACATTCGGGCACCGCGCCGGATGCGATCAGGATAGAGGTCGGTTGTGAGTGGGTTTCGGCCGTTGCGGCCCGATCGTGATCCGTTCTACCGCCCGCCCGCCGGATTCGAACACCGTCCGCCCGGGGCGCTGCTGCGCAGCCGCGTGGTCGAGCTCGCCGTGTTCGGCATTGTGCCGCTGCGGGTTTCGGCTTGGCAGCTGCTGTATCGCAGTTGTGATCTCAACGGTGAGCCCGAGGCGTCGGTGACCACCGTGCTGCTGCCTCGCGGGGCGACGCCGGATCGGCGACGCCCACTGGTGTCGTTTCAGTGTGCGATCGATGCGATTGCGCCGCAATGCTTTCCGTCGTATGCGTTGCGGCGGGGAGCCCGGGCACTCGGGGCGATTCCGCAGTTGGAGATGCCGCTCGTCGCCGCGGCGCTGGCACGCGGGTGGGCGGTGTCGGTGCCCGACCACGGCGGGCTCGGCGGCCGATTCGGCGCGCCGCGCGAGCCCGGATACCGTGCGCTGGACGGTATTCGAGCCGCGCTGGCCTTCGAACCCCTCGGCCTCGATGCGAGTACACCCGTTGCGCTGTGGGGTTATTCGGGTGGCGGGCTGGCCACGGTCTGGACCGCCGAAGTGGCCGCGCGGTACGCGCCGGAACTCGAGATCGTCGGCGCGGTGGCCGGATCGCCGGTCGGCGACCCGGGTGCGGCATTCGTGCGGATGAACGGCACGTTGTTCGCCGGATTCGCGATGGTCTTCCTGGCCGGGCTGCGGCGCGCCTATCCGCAACTGGAGCCGGTCGCACGCGCGCGGGTGCGCGCGCGATACCTCGATATGCTCGCGAAAGCCGAAGTGGGCCTGACTCTTCCGCTGCTCGTGCGGCTGGCGGGCCGGGACGTCGGCAGGCATTCGGATCACGACGTCGAAACCCTGCTGGGATTGCCGGAGATGCAGGAGGTCATCACGGACATCCGCCCGGGAGAAGTGGCGCCCGATATGCCGCTGCTGATAGTGCAGGGCGTCAATGACGAGATCATCGCCGTCGCCGACATCGACGCCCTGGTCGGCCGCTACACCGCCGCGGGCACCCACGTCCACTACCTCCGTGACCGCCTCAGCACTCATCTTCCCTTGCAGTTCATCGCAATTCCCACCATGCTCGACTGGATCGCCGACCGCTTCGCGGCCATCCCCGCCCCTACCGGCACCAGGACGGTCCGTTCCGTCGCTGCCACCCGGCGAGCCCTCCGCGGCCACCGCACGATGGCCCGTCTCACCGCCCGCCTCCTCACCGCTCGCCCGATCCGCCCCGAACCGCTTGTCCCGCAGCTCGATAGGCCAGCACGTCACCCGGAGGTCGCCCGCGTCGCCGGAGCTCAGTTGCCACCCGTTCCGAACCCGCACCCGGATCCTGCTCCGGCGCGGGCGTGAGGTGACAGTCCGAACCTCGATGACCCCGGCTCGAGGTGTGGTGAGGTGGAGACCGCAATCGACCGGTGGGCGTGGCCCGCCGCGCCTGAGTTCCGGGCGGCCGAGCCCGCACTCCTCGCAGTGCTGAGAGCTTCGCCGTCGTGCGACGCGCCGGGTGAGCGGCGGTTCGGGTGCGTCTGCCGGGCGATTTCGTGTGTCCGCCTGCGCGGAGGCTGGCAAATGCGGTTCAATGGAGATGTTCGACGAGTTCTACCTGCATGCTCCCGCCGCTTCTGAGCGACATTCGGGCGGGTGGTCACACCAGCATCACCTCAGCATCCCGAGAGGACAACGAACGTGAGCATGGTTCTCGCCGCACACGAGATGTATACGACTGTGCTTGCCCAGGTCGGCAACCCCACTCCGGAGACCCCGCCGGCGGCGGACAAGCTGCTCAAGTTGGTCCGGTATTTCACCTGGTTCGTACTGCTCTCCGGCGTCACGGCCGTCACCTACGGCGGCGGCAAATTCGCCTGGGAGAAGTGGAACGGTGGCAATCTCGAGTCGCCGAAGATGGTGGCGGGCGCGATGATCGGGGGCGGTGTCGCCACCAGCGCAGGAACCATCATGAACGCCGTCATCGGCAGCTGATCGAGCCGCTCGTGCCCGGTAGGCCGAGCACGAGCGGGCGCCGATGACGCACTCGAACGAAGGTCCCGGTTGCGGGGGACCTTCCTTCGAGTGTCCGATCAGCTCTTCAGCATGCCCTGCATCTGTGTGATCTCCGCCTGCTGGGCGGTGATGATGCCCTGTGCCAGCGCCTTGACCTCGGCATTGCTGCCATTCGCCAACTCGGCGTCGGACATGGTGACCGCACCCTTGTGATGCTCGATCATCATCTGCAACCACATCTTGTCGAAGTCCGCACCCGACGCCTTCTGCAGCGCCGTCATCTGATCCTGCGACATCACGCCGTCCATCGGATGATCCATCGTGGTCGACGGGGCCGGTTTGCCGAAGCTGCGCAGCAGATCGGCGAATTTCGTCATCTCAGGTGCCTGTGCCGCCCGGATCTTCGATGCCAGCGCGATGAGCTGCTGATTCTGCGACCGGCTCGGCACCATCTCGGCCATCTCGACCGCCTGCGCGTGATGCGGGTACATCATCTGCAGAAAGGTCACGTCGGCGGCATCGAAATCGGTGCGAGTGGGTGCTGTCGAGCTCGCGGTGCTGTGGCTCATCCCCGGCATATCGGCCATCGGGGTGGCCGCGCCGGAGCCGGAACTCCCAGAATCACTGCTACAGCCCGCGATGAGCAGGGCCACGGCGATTCCGGTACCGGCCAGGGTGATTCGTGCACGTGAGGTGGACATGGTTGTACTCCTGGGGAGAATTGCGACGGTCTGAACTGGAGTCCGGAAAACCCGTGTCCGCGTGGCGATGTCACGCCGACACGGCGGTCCATCAGATCCGCAGAATCGACAATTCGGCCAGAGAGGGTGTCGTCCAGGGTGGCGGACGGGCATGCCGGGCCGCCCATCCGCGCACCGTTCGCGTGGACACGGCCGCGTCGTCACCGACCCGGCCCAGAAACGCCAGCCCCAGCAGCAGCACGAGCGCGGTGAGGATGAACACGCAGGCATGCATCCCGCCGCGCATCACGCAGCAGTCGTTCGCGCACCCCATATCCATATGACCGCCGGGCATCATCGAGGCTGGTGCCGCCATCATGCTTGCCGGATCATGCCGCGCGGCGGTCGTCCCCGGGTTCGCCATCGATTCCGATGCGTCTGCCTCGGTGATCGTCGATCGGTGGTGGTGGGAATCGGGGGCGAGGCGGGTGGCAGTTGCGGTCGTCACCCGAGGATTCATCGCCGGTATATCGGCCGCGGCCCGTGGTGTGGCAGAGATGTCGGCTGCGGCCGGTGTTACGGCGGAGATGGCCGCGTGGCCTCGGTACAGGTCAGGGGTGAATCGGGCAGTGGGTTCGTCGAACTTCGCCGGCGAGTGCTGGGAATTCGACTGTGCCGCAAGGTGTTCGGATGAATGTGCCGATGCGTGCGCGGCGACGAAAATGTGCATCACCACGATCCCGATCAACAGCATGAGCAGGCCCGCCACCCGGACGCATCCGGTGGCGAGATCTTCGGGCCGACGGCTCACGCGAACAGTGTAGCGACCACTGGATACCCCCTGCCCGTATACCCGGAATCGTGAACATCGTCGGCGGGTTCCGTGACGGCGCGGCGTCGCCACAACGACGTGGCCGAGTCCGGGTGCGCGCTCAGTGCACCTTTGTCTTGCGCCGGGACGTCGAGATCATGTTGCTGCAGAAGGGACGTGTGGCGACCACCCCTGCCCACGCTGCGATCATGGACTGAGCGGCTGCAACCTAACCCTTGTTCTGCTGGAGCGCCAGAACGCGGTTCACCGCGCCCGTATCGCCTGTCGCGGTGTCGTACAACTGGGCGAGGTCTTGTTTGAGTGCGGTGCGCGAATTGCCGTCGAGGTACACCATGTGGCCCGACGGGTAGAAGCGGATCGTCAGATTCTTGCGCACCCGAGCATCCTCCAGCGGCATCTGCTGTAGATCGAGGACGGTCTGGTAGCAGGGAGTCACGAAATCGTAGAATCCGTTGGCGGACAACACTCGTAGATCGACATTGATCGCCATCAGTGCGGCGAGATCGGCGGCGGTGTTCAACGGGCCGGTCTGCTTGACGCCGGTGGGGTCGGTGTGCGAGAAATCCCAGTGTTCGAAAACCTGTGAGTTCAGGGCGGTGTATTCCGAATTCGAGGTGAATTTCAACTGCTCGTTCAGATAGGAATTCCACATCGCGGTGTAGACGCCGGAGACGGCCGCCATCGTCGGATCGTTGCTGCCCGCCGCGGGATCGACCTTTCCGGCGATGCCCGAATCGATGCCGGTCACGCGGCCGTCGTAGGCGCCGAGGGCGAGTGCGCGGTCCTGCAAGAGGGTCGTCAGGAACCTGTAGTTGATGGCCAACTTCCACGAGGTCAGCGTCGCGACGTCGATGCCGGTGTATTCGGACAGCTTGGTGACCACCGCCGGATCTGCCTTCGGAAACGCCTTCAGCGCCGCCGCGTAATCACCGGACGCGAATTTCTCCACCTCCTCGACGAAGGCGGCCGGATCGGTCGGCACGGGTGTGATCGAGACCTTCTTGTGGTACCAGGCGTCTGCCGCGGCCGTGGGCAACAGGCCGATCGGATCGCTCGACGTGGCGTAGTCCAGAATCGAGGATTGCAGCGTGATGCCGTTGAGGTCGACGCCGTCCTCGTGCAATCGGTAGGCGAGTACGCAGCTGCGCGCGGTGCCGTAGGACTCGCCGTACAGGAATTTCGGGGAATTCCAGCGATTGTTCTCGGTGAGATAGCGTTTGACGAACTGTTTGAGCGAATCGGCATCCTGGTCGACGCCCCAGAATTCGCTGTTCTTGTGCGGTGCGATCGCGGCGGAATATCCGGTGCCGACCGGGTTGATGAATACCAGATCCGTCTTGTCGAGCAGACTGTCCGGATTGTCCTCCATCGCGTACGGCGCGGGCGGGGTGTAATCGGGCATATTCGTCTTGATCCGCCGTGGGGCGAACGAACCGAGCAGGACGAATACGGCCGAGGATCCCGGGCCGCCGTTGTAGCAGAACGTCAACGGACGTGCCGTCTCGGACCGAGCGTCCTGGGTGAAGGCGACGTAGAAGATCTTCGCGTTGGGCCGCGAGGTGCCCGGATCGACCGTGACGAGGTGTCCCGCCGTTGCCGTATAGGCGATTTCGCGGCCGCCGAGGGTGATCGTGTGATGGGTGACGGCGGCCGTCTCGGCGGTGTCGGTGACGTTGTCGTCGGGGCCGGTGCCGTACGCGATCGGATCGAAGTACGGCTGATCGGCCTCTGTGGCCGTGCTCGCTCCGGTCGTCAGCGAATCGCTGCTCATGTGAAATCCCCCCACTGTCCGACGGGTTCGGGCAAATGATTTGGCACGCCGGATCTTTCGGCCGACCAGAATCCCCCCGAACGTGATGATGCGTTCGGAAGTCAGCCTACTGAGCGGCAAGACGTTCGGCAATAGTGAGTTTCGTGGCCAACAGTGTTGTGCGGCAATGCCTTCGGAGAGATGTGTGCAGCGATCAGTTTCCGTTCACGTGGCCGGGACGATACGGTCGGCACGATCTGCCGAGGGTTGTGCGGCGAAATGCTTCGCGGTCCCCAGCTTCGGGTCAGCAACCCTGTGCCGACGCGTATCGTCCGGCCGCGATCCATGCTCGGCTGTTACGTATGGGGCGGATGGTGGAGGGGTCAACTGCCGGGGTCGGCGCGACGGCATGGCAACGATCTAGCACACTGTAGGGGTGCACGAGGTCGACGACGTACTGGGCCGGTTGCGGCGATACCCCGACGTGGAAGCGGTGAACCTCTACGCGGTCGATGCCGCCGACCGGCTGATTCTCGATGCCGCGGCCGACGCGCTGGCCGCGGCGGGGCACGGCCGGGTCGCGGTGGTGGACGACGGGTACGGCGCGCTCACGCTGGGCGCCATCGCCGCACACGATCTGCGCGGTGTGCGGGTGCATCAGGATCTGCTCACCGGCGAGCTCGCGTTGTCGCACAACGCTCGTACGGTCGCGCTCGCCGACCGCTACACCACGCACGCGCTCGATCGCGAACTGCTGGACGGTGTGCGGGTGGTGCTGCTGCGATTGCCGCGAGCATTGTCCGGATTGGCCGAAATCGCCGATGCCATAGCCCGTTACGCAGATCCCGAGGTACAGGTGTACGCGGGCGCCCGGGACAAGTACCTGACCCCGGCGATGAACGAGGTTCTGGCTGAATCGTTTTCGTCGGTGCAGGCCAGCCGGGGGCGGCAGAAGTCGCGGATTCTGTTGGCGCGCGGGCCCAGAGCAGTGGGCGAGCCGCCGTATCCGATTCGCAAACAGCTCGGCGAGCTGGAGCTCGAGGTGGTCGCGCACGGTGCCGCGTTCTCCGGTCCGCGCCTGGACATCGGCACGCGATTCCTGATCGAACATCTGCGGCGGATGAAACCCGACGCCCGCGATGCGATCGATCTGGGTTGCGGCACCGGGATTCTCGCGGTCGCGCTGGCCAAGGCGCGCCCGCACATGACGGTGATCGGCACCGACCAGTCCGCGGCGGCGGTGGCCTCGGCGCGGGCGACCGCGACGGTGAACGGCGTCGCGGATCGGGTGCGGGTGGTGCGCGACGACGCGATGTCGGCCGTGCCGGACAACAGCGCGGATCTGGTGCTGTGCAATCCGCCGTTCCATGTCGGAGCCGCGGTGCACACCGGATCGGCGATCAAGATGTTCACCGAGACAGGGCGCGTGCTGCGACCGGGCGGAGAGCTCTGGACTGTCTACAATTCACACCTGAACTACCGGGGTGTGGTGGAGCGTTTCGTCGGGATGACCGACGTGGTGGGACGCAACCGGAAGTTCACGGTGACTCGATCTGTACGAGGGATGCGGGACCCGCGCGCGGACTAGGTTTCGTGCGCGCGGATTTTTCAGCCGGTACAGTCTGTTTTGTCCGATTTCTGTCCGGTTGGGAACTTGTCTTCCCCGCGACACGTTGGATACTCAGAACGGCCACGATCGCCGTGGACCGCGACTTCCGGAAAGGCACGAGAACGGTGCGCACAACAAGCAACCCGATCTTCAGAAACTTGCCGCAACAGCAGCGCGGCGGCGGCTACGCCGGGTTCGGTTCGCCGACTGCCGGTGCCACGCAATTCGACCAGTACGGCCAGCCTTATCAGCAGCCCTACCAGCAGCAGCCGTATCAGCAGGCACCGGCCACCCGGCCGATGACCATCGACGATGTGGTGACCAAGACCGGCATCACGCTCGGCGTGGTGACCGTCATGGCGATCATCTCCTACGCCCTGACCTCGATGAACAACGGCCTCGCAGGCCTTTTCGTCGGCGTCGGCGGGTTGGTCGGCTTCATTCTGGTGATGGTCGCGAGCTTCGGCCGCAAACAGGACAACCCGGCCATCGTGCTGAGTTACGCCGCCTTCGAGGGGCTGTTCCTGGGTGCGCTGTCGTTCGTCTTCACCAATGTGAAGTTCGGCGGCGTCGGCGGGGCGAGCCTCATCGGTGAAGCCGTGCTCGGCACCTTCGGCGTGTTCTTCGGCATGCTCGTGGTCTACAAGACCGGCGCGATCCGCGTCACGCCGCGATTCACCCGCATGATGGTGGCCGCCATGATCGGCGTGCTGGTCCTGGTGGTCGGCAACGTGATCGCGAGCTTCTTCACCCCCGGCGGCTTCGGCCTGCGCGACGGCGGCCCGCTGTCGATCGTGTTCAGCCTCATCGTGATCGGTATCGCGGCGTTCAGCTTCCTGCTGGACTTCGACGCCGCCGATCAGCTCATCCGCGCCGGTGCGCCGGAGCGCGCGGCCTGGAGCGTGGCTCTCGGCCTGACCGTCACCCTGGTCTGGCTGTACATCGAGATCCTGCGCCTGCTGAGCTACCTGCAACGCAATTAGCGCGGTCTCGCACTGAGATCCGAGTAACGGGTGGTCGCCGAATAGGCGGCCACCCGTTCGCATTCCCGGGCGTCTGTTCGCGGCGTCGCGGTCAGGCCGCCGCCTCCGCGGTGAAGTCGGCCGCGTGCCGACGCGCGAAATCCGCGAAGCTGGTCGGTTCCACACCGAATTCGTGATGGGTGGACAGATTCACCTGCGACTCCGGTGAGGCGTAGCGGCCGCGATAGATCTCCTCGAGCAGATCCACGACCTCCGGCGGCAACCCCTCGGCGGTATGCAGCGCGCGTTTGCGCTCGAGTGTCACCTCTTCGTAGCCGAACGCGCGGCCGGTGGCCGCACTGATCCGATCCGTGATCTCGGACATGGTCAGCGCCTCGGGCCCGGTCATGTCGAACGCCCGCCCCTCGATCCCGTCGGCTCCCATCATCGCCACCGCCACCCTTGCGATATCGGCGATGTCGACCGGCGCGAGCCGACTCTGCCCGATCGGCATGACCAGCGCCCGGCGTTTCGCATCCACTCCGGTGAGTGTGCCCGGGAGATAGAGCTGCATGAACTGGCTGGGGCGCAGATGCGTCCAGGCCAGTCCGGAATTCTCCAGATAATTCTCGATCTCGAGATGCCAGCGGGTGCCGCGGAATGCCTGCGGATCGAAGGTCGTTCCCGACTCCTTCCCGCTGAACTTGACGATGTGCCGGACCCCGGCCGCGGCGGCGGCATCGATGAAGCGGCACTGGGTTCGGACCATGTCGCCGCGCGGCGAGGAGATCATCAGCGCGCGGTCGATGCCGTCGAACGCGGCGGTCAGTGACTCGGCCACGGTCATATCGCCGCGCACGACCTGGACGTTCGGGAGCTCGCGCAACCAGGGTGCGGCGTCCGGATCGCGGACCAGGACGCGAACCGGAACCGCCTGCCGGGCGAATTCCCGGACGACGATGGAACCGGACAGCCCGGTGACGCCGGTCAGGAGATGCATGATGTGCTCTTTTCTTGCGCTGGAACGGAATCGGGTGCGGTGTCGCCGGGCGCCAGATGGGGCAGTCCGACGCGGGGGAACAGGGTGGGGTCGTGGATCATGTCGATGCGCGCGATCCCGGCCGGGCCGAGGGTCAGCAGCTGTAGTGCGTGCGCGCGGTGCACGCCCCCGTGGCCGCGGGTGTAGAGGCCGAAGGCCGGTTGGCCGTTCGCGGCGGCGGGGGCCAGATATCGGCCGTCCGGTTCGGTGAGCCGGGTCCGCAGGAAGCGCGCGATGTGCTCGCGTCCGCGGAACCAGGACGGCACCGGCGGCATCTCGAACACCGCGTCCTCGGCGAGGATCTCCACCAGACCGTCGATATCGGCGCGGGTGAACGCGGCGGCATAGCGATCGAGCAGGGTGCGACGCCGGGCATCCTGCGGTTCGGTCAGGTCGTAACCGTGCGGCGCGGTCTTGGCCAGCTGCGCCCGCGCCCGTTGCAGTGCGCTGTTGACCGCGGCCGTGGTGGTGCCGAGCAGATCGGCGACCTCGTCGGCGCGGAACATCAGCACCTCGCGCAGGATCAGCACCGCGCGCTGGCGACCGGGTAGATGCTGCAGCGCGGCGATGAAGGCCAGCCGCAGGGTGTGCCGGGCCGCCGCCACCTCCGCCGGGTCCAGCTCGGCATCGGAAACTGGTTCCACCCAGGCGATTTCGGCTCGACGCGACTGCAACGGCCCGGTCGGGTCGGTCACCGGTCCACCCAGCCCGGACGGATACGCGCGACGCGCCCGGCGTTCGATCGCCCGCAGACAGGTGTGGGTGGCGATCCGGTACAGCCAGGTCCGCAGCGATGCGCGGCCCTGGAATCCGTCGTAACCCCGCCAGGCGCGCAGATAGGTTTCCTGAACCGCGTCGTCGGCGTCGTGCGGCGAGCCGAGCATGCGGTAGCAGTAGGCGAACAGTTCGGTGCGATAGCGCTGTGCGGCGACATCGAACGTCTCGGTGGTCACCGCGGCAACCGCGCGGTATCGAAAACCACTGTGTCGGAGGCGATTCGAGAGCCACGCACGGTGATGTGGTCGACGGTGCGCAATGTGCCGAATGGGCCGGTGTGCATGTCGTAGACGACCAGCGCGCGGTCGTCGTCGCCGAACGCGTCGAGGACGTCCACCCCGGTCACCGCCGCGGCGAACTCCCCGATGGCGGCGGACACGTCCGCGACACCGGTGAGATGCGTTCGGGGACTGTCGAATACGACGTCCTCATGCAGCATGCCGGTGACGGTCGGCAGATCCCGGCGCCCGAATGCCTCGACGAACGCCACCGCGACGGGCACGCTCGCCGGGACGGGGCGATAGGCGCCGATCACCGTCGCCGTCTCCGCTTCGGGCCCCGTCACGACCCGCGATCCGATATCGCGCTGGAACCGCTGGAAAGCGTCGAGCTGCGACAGCGCGCCATCGGCGGCCGTCGCGGTGTGCACAAACTGCCCCGAATCGCCCAGCTCGAACGCGGAATAGGTCACCTCCGCGGGCTGCTCGCGAGTCAACTGCGCGAATACCTCCTCGATCAGCCGCCGATTCTCCGCCCTGGCGTCCTCGCGGGTCCGGTATCGCACCACCACTGTTCTGTCCATGTCGTACTCCTTCGAATCCGTAGCGGTCACTGATATAGATCCGGAGGGGCGCTCGAACTCATCGGTGCGGCGAGTTCCGCTTTGCTCGCGCTGTCCATGCCTTTGCTCGCGTTGTCCACGCCGCGACGACGTGGCGAATTTTCTGCAGAGGGGCGAACCGTCGGACTCCAACTGCCGGTGAACCATGTGACAGCGCGGGGACCTGCTCGGGGAGATCGACTGATCGCGCACAGTATTGTTGGCGGTCGGCCGATTTTCGTATGCGTGAGGAAGGGGATCAGCGATGCCCTACGCGGAGGCCGGTGACGGGGTTCGTCTCGCCTGTCAGGGCGAGGGTGACGGATTTCCGTTGCTGCTGCTGTCCGGGCAGTCCAACAATCATCACTGGTGGGACGGCATTCGCGAGGACTTCCACGGATCGCATCGCACCGTCACGTTCGACTATCGCGGTACCGGTGACAGCGATAAGCCTGATATTCCCTACAGCACAAGGGGATTCGCCGAGGATGCGATCGCGGTGCTGGACGAGCTGGGGATCGATCGGGCCGATGTGTACGGCACGTCGATGGGCGGGCGGGTAGCGCAGTGGATCGCGGCGGAATATCCCGGACGCGTGCGTGCCCTCGTGCTGGGCTGTACGTCACCGGGCGGGCGCCACGGCGCGGATCGCGGAAACGACATCCGCCGTCTGCTCGCCGATCCGGCCACCGCGCGACAGACGCTGCTGGATCTGATGTACACACCGGACTGGCTGGCCCACACCATCGGGCCGTATCAGACGCTCGGCGATCCGGCGATGCCCTCCTATGCGCAACGTCGTCATCTGATCGCGAGTCACCGGCACGACGCGTGGGATGTGTTGCCCACCATCACCGCGCCGACTCTTGTCGTGCACGGTGCGGACGACCGGTTCAACCCCGCGGCGAACGCGCCGCTGCTCGCCGAACGAATTCCGGGCGCGCGCCTCGAGCTGATCCCCGGCGCGCGGCATGCGTACTTCGAGGAATTCCGTTCCATCGCAAGCCCTTTGGTTCGGGACTTCCTCGCCTCGGCCATCGCGTGAGGTGAGTGCTCAGCCGTGTGGGCGAGGCGTTGCTCGAGCGTTTCGGCGCGTCGGCCGAGTGTATCGAAGGGCTAAGTGAGCGTGGTGACGAGCTGTCCGAGCATGGCGAAGGGCGCCCGCTCGAAGCGGTCGCCCTTCGTCGAAATGCGTTGTCCCGGTTTATCTTCCGGAATTCAGGCAGGCGCGGTCTAGCTCAGGCGCTCCAGCACCATCGCCATGCCCTGGCCGCCGCCGACGCACATGGTCTCGAGGCCGAACTGCTTGTCGTGGGTCTGCAGGTTGTTGATCAGGGTGGCGCTGATGCGGGCGCCGGTCATGCCGAACGGGTGGCCGAGGGCGATCGCGCCGCCGGAGACGTTCAGCTTGTCCAGGTCCATCTTCAGCTCGCGGGCCGAGCCCAGCACCTGCACGGCGAAGGCCTCGTTGATCTCGTAGAGGTCGATGTCGTCGATGGTCTTGCCGGCGATCTTCAGCGCCTTGCGCACGGCCTCGATCGGGCCCAGGCCCATGATCTCCGGGGACAGACCCGACACGCCGGTGGACACGATGCGCGCCAGCGGGGTCAGGCCCAGCTCCTTGGCCTTGGTATCGCTCATGATGACCAGCGCCGCGGCACCGTCGTTGAGCGGGCAGGCGTTACCGGCGGTAACCGTGCCGTCGGGACGGAAGACCGGCTTGAGCTGGGAGATCTTCTCGTAGGTCGTGCCGGGGCGCGGGCCGTCGTCGGTGGAGACGACGGTGCCGTCCGGCAGGGTCACCGGGGTGATCTCGCGCTCGAAGAACCCGGCCTTGATGGCCTCCTCGGCCCGGTTCTGCGACCGCACGCCCCAGTGGTCCTGCTCCTCGCGGGAGATCCCGGTGAACTGGGCGACGTTCTCGGCGGTCTGGCCCATCGCGATGTAGATGTCGGGCAGCTCGCCGCTCTCGCGCGGATCGGTCCAGCCGCCGGAACCTCCCTCGGCCCGCTTGACGGTCCGGGCCTCGGCCTCGGCGAACTGGCCGTTGTGGGTGTCGGGCCAGCCGTCCGAGGTGCCCTTCGGGAAGCGGGAGACGGTCTCGACGCCGGCGGAGATGAACACATCGCCCTCACCGGCCTTGATCGCGTGCAACGCCATGCGGGTGGTCTGCAACGAGGAGGAGCAGTACCGGTTCAGGGTGACGCCGGGCAGGAAGTCGTAACCCAGCTGGGTGGCGACGACCTTGGCCATGTTGAAACCGGCCTCGCCGCCGGGCTGACCACTGCCGAGCATCAGGTCGTCGATCTGGGTCGGATCCAGCGCCGGGACCTTGTCCAGGGCGGCGCGGACCATCTGCGCGGCGAGGTCGTCCGGACGCATGCTCACGAGGGAACCCTTGCCCGCGCGGCCGATGGGGGAGCGGGCGAAGGAAACGATGACGGCCTCTGGCATGAGGACTCCTTTGTCGGGCGAGTGAACGACCGGGCGGTCATTCGGTACTCGAGTGCGGAATTCCCCTCCGAACTTACGTCGCCGGGATCGGGGAACCTACACCCGGTATGCCGTATTCCGGTATGCGGTGATCCGGCCTGCACCCGCCGCCTATTCGCCCCGGTCAACCGGTCGGTGACGACGCGCCTGCTCGGTGGTGGTTATCCGTCCGGGCCGTGGCCACGGCGTGTGTCCGCCGATCGGCGATTTCGCGCAGGACCGCGGGCAGCAGATATCCGGCCGCCAGTTCGTATCCCGCGGCCGAGGGGTGGAAACCGTCGGCGGAGAACAGGACCTCGGGTGTGCTGCGGAAATCGCGGCCCAGCAGATCACCCATCCGCACCGCGCATCCGCCCGCGGACCGGGTCGCCGCAACCTGGGCTCGGGCGAGCCGGACGCTCCAGCCGTGCACGAGGGTGCGCAGCGGCTGCGGGATCGCCGCCACCGTGCCCAGGTCCGGGCAGGTGCCGACCACGACGACACTTCCGGCCTTGTGCAGGCGCTCGACCGCGCTGCCCAATCGATGCGCGGACTGCAGCACCGAATGCTTCTTCGTGACGTCGTTCGCGCCGACCAGGATGACCGCGATGTCCGGTGGCGGACCGGCCACGAACATCGCATCCACCTGTCCGGCAAGGCCTTTCGAGGTGGCACCCGAAATGGCCTTGGTGCTCAGGCGGATTCGACCCCCGGTCGCCTCGGCGACACCGCGGGCGATCCGCACCCCGGGCACCTCCTCGGCGCTGTGGCAGCCGACTCCGGCGGCGGTGGAATCGCCGAAGATCATCAGATGGATGTCGAAAGGCGTTCCGGTGCGCCATGATTCGGGTGCGGCGCATCCGGCGGTGTAGATACCGTCTGCTTCAGGGGGTTTGGCGGTGTCCCGCCCGATCAGCGTGCGCGCGGCCTGCGCCTGTGACATCAGCAGGCGGTAGGTCGCCCACGAGGCGGTTCCGGCCCCGGAACCCGCAACGACTGTCGCGGCACTCGTCACCGCGAATGTGCGCCAGCCTTTTACCACGGCAGTGCCTCTCCGTCCTCGTTATCGGTTTCGTCCCTGTTCATCGGCCTGCTCGGCCGTTCGCATCTATCGTGCACCATCAACTGCCCGCGAGCACCTCTCGAAATGTCAGCCGCACTCTTTGCCGGAACTCGCACCCCTCTCAACGGCCTTTGGCAGGTGCGGGTTCCGCGACCGTGTGCGTGTCCGATTCCCGGTTCGTGCCGGCGCGCCCACACCACATAGACAAACGCACCCCGTCCGAGTGGACGGGGTGCGCCGAGCGAGTGGGTGCTGTGGTCAGTGTCCCGGAGGGGCCGGGACGTCGAACGTGCCGTGGCTGGGCGTGCTCAGGCTGTCGGTGGTGACGGTGACGTCGATGCGGCCGGGACCGGTGTTCTGGTAGACGGCGTAGAGAATGCTGCCGTAGATGCCCGAGACGACGTTCACCCGCCACTGGCCGGCGGCGCCGGTGTTCAGATTGCGCCAGGCGACGGTGGTGTTCACGTTGCACAGCGGGGCCAACGGGTACGAGCCGGAGCCGACGCCCTGGATGGCCCGGGCCTGGACGTTGAACACGGCCCGGCCGGCGTAATCGGGGCTGGTATCGGCCCAGGTCCGGATATTTCCTCCGCAGACTCCGCCGTGGAACAAGCTGGGCGTCTGCGGGAATTCGGTGGTTTGTGCGCCCGCGACAGCGGACGACGCGATCGCGGCCGCGGCCCCGAGGGAACCGAGCACGATTGCGGCATTGCGGGCGGTCTGAGGCATCCTCACGCCCGAGATGATAGGGGAGTTCGTTGTCGAGTGCCCCCGACGCGCGCTTTCAAAGGTATGAGTGCGATGACTGCGGGGTCACAGCAACACTGTCGGTTACTTCTGGAACGATGGGCGGCATGCGCATCGCGAATCACGTCGTCGAGCTGATCGGCAACACTCCGCTCGTTCGGCTGAACTCGGTGGTGGGGCCCGAGTCCGGCCTGGTGGCGGCCAAGATCGAATATCTGAACCCGGGCGGCAGCTCCAAGGATCGCATCGCGGTCAAGATGATCGAGGCCGCCGAGGAGCAGGGCCTGCTGAAGCCGGGCGGCACGATCGTCGAGCCGACCTCCGGCAACACCGGTGTCGGCCTGGCGCTGGTCGCTCAGCAGCGCGGCTACAAATGCGTTTT
Source organism: Nocardia miyunensis NBRC 108239 (assembly GCF_001613065.1). GTDB lineage: Bacteria > Actinomycetota > Actinomycetes > Mycobacteriales > Mycobacteriaceae > Nocardia > Nocardia miyunensis. The sequence goes on along the minus strand of NZ_BDBQ01000044.1, from coordinate 1,881 downwards.
CGTCTGCCCGGACAAGGTCAGCGAGGACAAGCGGAACGTGCTGCGCGCCTACGGTGCGGAGGTCGTGGTGTGCCCGACGGCCGTCCCGCCCGAGCATCCGGACAGCTACTACCAGGTCTCCGATCGTCTGGTGCGCGAGATCCCGGGGGCGTGGAAGCCGGATCAGTACTCCAACCCCGGCGGTCCGGCCAGCCACTACGAGACCACCGGCCCGGAGATCTGGCGCGATACCGAGGGCAAGGTGACGCACTTCGTCGCGGGTGTCGGCACCGGCGGCACCATCACCGGCACCGGCCGGTACCTCAAGGAGGTCTCCGGCGGCAAGGTCGCGATCGTCGGCGCGGATCCCGAGGGTTCGGTGTATTCCGGCGGCACCGGCCGGCCGTACCTGGTCGAGGGCGTCGGCGAGGATTTCTGGCCCAGTGCCTACGATCCGGCGATTCCGGACGAGATCATCGCGGTCTCCGATGCGGACTCCTTCGAGATGACCCGCCGCCTGGCCCGCGAGGAGGGCCTGCTGGTCGGCGGGTCCTGCGGTATGGCCGTGGTGGCGGCGTTGCGTGTGGCCGAGCGCGATCCGAACGCGGTCGTGGTGGTGCTGCTGCCCGACGGCGGCCGCGGCTATCTGTCGAAGATCTTCAACGATCAGTGGATGAGTTCCTACGGTTTCCTGCAGTCCCGTCTGGACGGCAGTACCGCCGAGCCGACCGTTGGCGACCTCCTGCGTGGCAAATCCGGGGCAATTCCCGATCTGGTGCACACCCATCCCCAGGAGACGTTGCGCGACGCCATCGAGATCCTGCGCGAGTACGGCGTGTCGCAGATGCCCGTGGTGGGCGCGGAGCCGCCGGTGATGGCCGGTGAGGTGGCCGGCAGCGTCAGCGAGCGTGATCTGCTCTCGGCGGTGTTCGAGGGTCGCGCACATCTCACCGATCCGGTGTCGAAGCATATGAGCCCCTCGTTCCCGCTGATCGGTTCCGGCGAGCCGGTGTCGGCGGTGACCAAGGAGCTCGAGTCCACCGATGCGCTGATGGTCGTCGAGGACGGCAAGCCGATCGGCGTCATCACCCGACACGATCTGCTCGGCTTCCTGAGCACCTCGGGAATCCCCGCCGTGCACTGAGCGTGATCGCCAGCTGATTGCCGGATCCTCGACTCCGTTCGAGGGTCCGGCTTTTTCGTTATTCAGCCGTGTCCGAAGAGGGCTGAAAACCGGACAAATCGGGTCTTTTCATCACGACACGCTAACTTTTTCTGTGATCTGGCGCACTCGTCGCTATCAATCAAACTCCCCGCTCAGAGCTTGATAGCGAGTGCGGATCGTGGGCAAACGGCCCTAGAAACATTATCTGTTCATCTTCAGTTAGGTTTACGTTAACCTACCGCAATCATCCTGTGACCTCGTTGGTTATCGGACCGCATGTCCGGATTACACACGAGGAGGTGTCAACGCTATGCGGAATACGACCGAGCTTGTCGCGCCACCCGGCGCCACAGTCGCAGCGTTTGCCGCCGCGGGCGTGAACATCTCTCGCGTCGCCGCGCCACCCGGCAACCGCTGAGTCGCGTCGTATCAGCGGGGAGTCAGAGTCTCCCCCTTTTCTGAGCCCAACAGCATCCAGCACCCGGGCGAGCCACCACAACGGTGTCAGCGCTGTTCAGTGCTGCCTGCTGCAGGCCGGCAACGGCCGAAACCCAGAGTAGGAACCACTTCGCATGTCCATCAAGTCCAGTAGAGCCAAGGCGGTCGCGCGTACTGCCGGATCCGCCACCCTGGCCGTGGCCGCCCTCGCCGCCATCACCTCGGCTGCCGGGCAGCACACCCCGCAGGTTGAGCCCGTCGCCCTGGCCTCGACGATCGAGCAGGCGACCCATCCGGCC
>NZ_BDBQ01000043.1 GCF_001613065.1 Nocardia miyunensis NBRC 108239 | reverse complement strand
GGCGAGCTCCGCTCTGCCCAAGCCCGAAGTGCTGACCGTGATCGGCGGCCTGGTCGCCATGGCACTGGCCGCGGCCGCATCCGGCGCGATCAGCTTCCAGAGCGCTTCGGCCGCGCAGGCGCGCATCGACGCCGCGCGCGCGGAATTCTTCGGACCTCGGGCATAGAGGGGTGAGGTCATGACTGAGAGTCGTATCCAGAGCGGTCGTTCGTATCGCCGCGTCGCGGCCGCGGTGGACGCGGTCTGCGCGGTGGCCGCCGATTTCGACGCCACCGATCTCGACGAGGTGGTCCTGGCCGTCTCCGCCGAACGCCGCCGTCCCATCGAGATCGCCAGCGCCCAGTTGGGGCCCGGTGTGTGCGGTCAGCGGCGGAGTTATCCGGAGAAGGACGTCATCGTGCTGGCCTCGGCGCTGCCGGGCCGCGAGCACACCCTCGCACACGAGTTGGGGCACATCATCTTCGATCACCCGGGCGAGACGGCCACCGAGGTCACCCTCGAGGCCAGCGACGATCTCATCGCCTACATGCTCAGTCAGCGCGCACATCAGCAGATCGTCGACGACGGCGAGGACGAGCGGGCCGAATGGGAAGCCGAAACCTTCGCCAACATGCTGATGACCCGTCTGCGCGTGTTCCACAACCGCGGCGCGGGCGTCTCGGTACTGCGTTTCGACGAGGCCCTCGGGTGAGCAAGGCCGCCCCGCACCCGACCGCACAGGGTCACAACGTCATTCGTGCTGCGATGCGACACGCACGGACGCTGCCCGAAACGGGCCGGGATTCCGATCGAACAGGTTTGCGCCGCAACGGTATTCGCGGTGGAAAGCCGGCGCTGTCCATGCCGGGCAGGGTGTCTCGTGACGCAGGTTCGGATCGCTCCGGCATTCGCGGTGGGACGTGGACGCTGTCCGCGCTGGGCAGGGCGTGTCGTGGTGCGGGTGTGCGCCGTGCCGGGGCTTTCGGCGAGGCGTCGCCGGTGGGGACGCAGTCTGCACCGGGCGGGGAGTCTCACCGCGCAGGTCTGCGCCGCAACGGTATTCGCAGTGGGACGTCACAGGCACGGGCCTCGACCGTGCCGGGCCGGGCATCTCATCGGGTAGGGGTGCGACCGGTCGTGAGTCGCATCAGCACACCGTTCGTAGTGGCGCTGTGCACCACGAGCGCCGTGTCCGGGCACGCTGGGCCCTGCAACACGGACCTTCTCGGTGGGGCCAGGCGCACGCCGCCCGTGACACGCTCGGTACCCGATCGGTCTGAGCCACACAGACATTCAGTAGGGGAAACAGCATGACATTCTGGTTGACTGCGCTGCTGATCTGGATGGCGGCGGGGGCTCGGGTGGGGCGGGTGCTGGTCAAGCCGGCGACGACCGCCCGGGTGGCGATCGTTGTCGCGGTGGCCTCGGTGGCGGCCGCGGCGACCGTATCGGTTCCGGAAATCGGTCTGGCACTGGACAATCTGGTGCCGCACGGGATCCACGGGATGATGTTCGGCGACCGGATGGTCGTCGCGGCCTGGCTGTTGTTCACCGTCGCCACCTCGGTGGTGGCCGCGGCGGCGTGGCCGGTGGTGTCCCGGCAGAATCTGCGGAAGATCGCGCTGATCATCTACGGCGCCGGCGTCGTCGCGATCGGGCTCACCGTGGCCTGGTCGGTGCTGTTCGGCTGGGTGGTGGCCCTGCTGGGCTGTGTGTTCATCGCCGTGACCGGTCTGCGGAACCTGGACTGGACCGCGCTGGGCCGCGGTATCGCGCTCTACACGTTCGGCACCGTCGTTGTCGGTGTGCTCGCCGCGCTGTCGATCCGGCGGCTGGCGATCGGCGAGGCGCCCGCCCAGCCCTCGGCGCCGGGCTGGTATTGGCCGGTCTGGGAGATCGCGAGCCTGCTGATCGCGGTGGGCGCGGTGTGGATCGTCATCGAGCTGTGGGTGCGAGCGCGCGTGCTGCTGCGGCAGATCCGGCCGCTGCACCACACCATGACCAAGCGTTTCCCGGAGGTCGTGGCGCACGATCAGACCGGTTCCACGACGCAGCTCAAGGCGTCGGATCACGTCGCGCAGATCATGGACGCGCTGTATCTGCAGTCCGGCGGTGGCGTCGAGCTGGCCGCGGCGGGGACGCCGCCGGGCGCCGCGTCCGAACGCGCCGAACTCGTCGCGCGCTGGGCGCACAACCCGCTGGGCGACGTGGTGGTCGACGCGCGCTGGATCGCGCCGCCGCAGGGCCTGAGTCCGCGCGGATGGGTGCAGGCGATCGCGCGCGCATTCGACGCCGAACCGGGCCGCCCGGCCGTATCGCGTCCCGCATGAAATATCGGGGGCGAAAGTCCGGTATGCATGTTTTGTCTTCTGTGATTACGGGAACACTTACCGATTCTTTTGGTGCGCTATCACAAACGCTCGGTGTTCGCCGAACCAACCGGTATGGCGGTGCCGATCACATCAACTAATCCGTTGTACGCACATGTGCAAGCACAACTCATGAGTGGAGCACTCCTCGAGGTATGTGCTCGCACTTGTGGCCGAAGCGTCATCGCTTCGGTTATCGACCCAAAAGCGACACAGTGCGGATACGAGACTCCGCACTGTGTCGCTTTGTGGGGCTTCCTATTCCGTGCCGTCCGGCGGGATCTCGGGTAGACCCTCGCTCGCCCGCAGCTTCTCGGCCATTGAGGTCAGGAGGTTCTGCGATTCTTCGGAGAGATCGAACGCCCTACTCGACAGACGACGCAGTCCATAGCCTTGCAGCTGGGACAGTAGCTCGAGATCGTGATCGATCTTGGCCGCGTAGATGTCGTTGAAGAAGTAGTCCGGTTTGACCTTGAAGAACTTCGCCAGCGCGGCCACCGTCTCGTCAGAGGGGTTTGTGCGCTGTCCCGACCGCAGCTGTGAGAGATACGGTTTCGAGATCGGATGGCCGGAGGCCGTCAGCGCAGCCGCCACCTCGGCATTGGTGTGCGGCTTACGCCCCGGGGGATGCACGGTTTCGAACAGCTTGTTCAGCCGCGCCGCGAAATCAGCCATTGTGAGCCGCCCAATTCCCTTCGCTGTACTAACAGTCGTTATCTCGGATACGTATCATTGATATTAGCGGCTGAGTAACTGAAAACCTACGCCTGATTCGCGATTTCCTTGAAGCTTCCAGACGCTCGGTTCGTGAACCGGTGGTTGTGGAGGCGTTTGCGGGCCACCGCAACGGTTGTCAGGAACCGCAGGTAGAAGCCGGTTCTGGCCCGTCGCAAGGGTCCTTCGACCCGAACCGGCGGTAGCCGTAGAATAGCTGACGTCTCATCGTCCTATCTGTACCGCAGATTGTGTGGCGTACGCCACGTTCGGGGAATCCTGGCGTGAAGATTCAACAACGGCTGATAAGGGCACTGTTCGCGCCTGAGCGGCCCTGATCTGCGCTGTCGCATGTGCGCCAGCGACGCACATGAGGACCTTACTCACGACTCCGCCCCGGCGCACGCGAAGGGGCGCACCAGGGCGGGGGATGCCGGGATCGTTGCTGACCGAATTGTCGGTATCTGTCAGATCCGCTCGATGATGGTGCCGGTGGCCAGGGCGCCGCCGCAGCACATCAGGACCATCGCGGTGCTCTTATCCGAACGCTCCAGCTCGTGCAGGGCGGTGGTGATCAGGCGAGCGCCCGTGCTGCCGACCGGATGCCCGATCGCGATCGCGCCGCCGTTGACGTTCACCCGGTCCAGATCCGGCTTGTGCACCGAGGCCCAGGACAGCACCACGGAGGCGAAAGCCTCGTTGATCTCGAACAGGTCCAGATCGCCGATGCTCATCCCGCTGCGCTCGAGCAGCCGCGAGCACGCCTGCACCGGGCCGTCCAGGTGGAACTCCGGCTCGCCGCCGACCAGGCACTGCGCCACGATGCGGGCGCGCGGGCGCAAACCCGTTCGCTGCGCGGCCTTTTCGTCCATCAGCAGGACCGCGGCCGCGCCGTCGGAGATCTGCGAGGAGGTTCCGGCGGTGTGCACGCCGCCCTCGAGCACGGGCTTCAATTTGGCCAGACCCTCGCGGGTGGTCTCGCGCAGGCCCTGATCCCGGGTGACGTTCAGCTTCTCGCCGGTGAGCTTGCCCTCCTTGTCGACCTGCGGCGCGCCGGTCACGGTGAGCACCTCGCGATCGAACCGGCCCTGCGCCCACGCCTGCGCGGCGAGGCGCTGCGAACGCTCGCCCCACTCCTCGACGTCGTCGCGAGTCAGCCCGCGCCGCTTGGCAATTCGCTCCGCGGCCTCGAACTGGTTGGGCATGTCGATATCCCACGACGCGGGGCGGCGCGGCCCGGCGTGCTCGCCGACGTTGGCGCCCAGCGGAACATGGCTCATCGACTCGATGCCGCACGCGAGTCCGACCTCGACGGCATCGGTGGCGATGAGTCCGGCGACCATGCCGACGGCCTGCTGCGCTGAGCCGCACTGGTTGTCGATCGTCACCGCGCCGGTCTGCCACGGGAGTCCGGCGTGCAGCCAGGCGGTGCGGGTGACGTTGTTGCCCTGCTCGCCGACCTGCATCACGCAGCCGCCGACGACCTGTTCGACGAGGGCGGGATCAACTCGGGCCTTGTCGAGCACGCCCTGCTGTGCGACGCCGAGTAGTTCCGCGGCGTGCAGACCGGCCAGCCAGCCGTTGCGCTTACCGACCGGGGTGCGCGCGGCCTCGACGATGACGGGTGTTCCCATAGCTATCCTCCGGTACAGAAACTGTAACAAGTTCCCCAGATTGACATGCGTGCAGAATCTGGCTTCTTTACTACTGATACCACCTATGCTGCAATGAAGGTAGAACGTGTTTCAGTTAGTCGAAGGAGACAAGCTGGTGGTTGACACTCGCATCGCGCCGAACTTGCCCACGGGCTTCGACGTGACCGATCCGCAGATCTGGGCGGAACGGGTGCCGGTCGAGGAATTGGCCGAGCTGCGCCGAAGCGCACCGATCTGGTGGAATCCGAAATCGCCGGAGGTGGGGGGTTTCCAGGACGACGGCTTCTGGGTCGTCAGCAAGCACGCTGACGTCAAGGAGGTGTCGCGTCGCAGCGACGTGTTCTCCAACTACGAAAACACCGCCATCCCGCGGTTCAACGACGACATCCAGCGCGAGAACATCGAGATGCAGCGTTTCGTGCTGCTCAACCAGGACGCGCCGCAGCACACCCGGATGCGCAAGCTGATCGCGAAGGGATTCACCCCGCGCGCGGTCAACGGCCTGCGCGACGAGCTGTCGTCTCGGGCCAAGGGAATCGTCGAGGCGGCCGCCAAGTCGGGTGCGGGTGATTTCGTCACCCAGGTGGCCTGTGAGCTGCCATTGCAGGCCATCGCCGAGCTGATCGGGGTGCCGCAAGAGGACCGGATGAAGCTGTTCCAGTGGTCCAACGACATGACCGGATACGACGATCCGGAATCCACCGCGGATCCGCTGCTCGCCTCGACCGAGATCCTCGGCTACGCCTGGCAGATGGCCGAGGCGCGCAAGGCCAACCCGGCCGGTGACATCGTGACCGAGCTGGTCAACGCCGATATCGACGGTGAGGCGCTGACCTCGGAGGAGTTCGGCTTCTTCGTGATCCTGCTGGCCGTGGCCGGTAACGAGACCACGCGCAACGCCATCTCGCACGGCATGGTCGCCTTCCTGGAGAACCCGGATCAGTGGGAGCTCTACAAGAAGGAGCGGCCGGCCACCGCGGCCGACGAGATCATCCGCTGGGCAACCCCGGTCTCCTCGTTCCAGCGCACCGCGCTCGAGGACACCGAACTGAGCGGGGTGACGATCAAGAAGGGGCAGCGGGTGGTGCTGGTGTACCGCTCGGCCAACTTCGACGAGGAGGTGTTCGAGAATCCGTACTCCTTCGACATCACCCGGGATCCCAACCCGCACTTGGCATTCGGCGGAACGGGCGCGCACTTCTGCATCGGCGCGAATCTGGCGCGGCTGGAGATCGATCTGATCTTCAACGCCATCGCCGACCACCTGCCGGACATCTCGAAGCTGGGTGACCCGAAGCGGCTGCGTTCCGGCTGGCTGAACGGCATCAAGGAATTCGAAGTGAAGTACTGAGAGCACGAAACGGGCGGGCACCGGGATTGACCTCGCGCCCGCCCTTTTCGTCTCGATCCCCACCGGCTGGAGTCTGCTGAAGCGAAGCGAGAAGCCGACGTGCTCAGCGGCGAAGCGTCTCTGTATCGCTGGGAGTCGCCCGCGAAGCGAAAGGCTCAGCAACGCCAACTCCAAGGTTTTCGGCGCGGGCTCGTCAGCGCCGAAAACCCGCCGGAGCGAAGCGGAGGCCGAAATTACCGCATCGTGCGCATGGCGCGGTCTGTCTCCCAGTAGGCGCGCAGGGCCGCGATCTTGCCGTCGTCGTCCACGCGGTAGGTGAAAACGCCTTCGGCGTCGATGATCTGGCCGCCGATGCGGGTGCGGATGAGGCCGGTGTAGGCCACCTCGTTACCGCAGGCGAAGGAGTCGCCGAAGACGAACTCGATGGACTCCGTCGAGGCTATCGCCTTGTCCCAGAACGCCGAAATCGCGTCGCGGCCCCGGTGGCCCTTGCCCTCGGGGTCGAAACCCGACGGGCCGATGGGGTCCTCGACGATGCCGTCCGCGGCGAACAGGTCGAGCCAGGCTTCTTTGTCGCGGGCGCGTACCGCGGACTGCGAGGCGCGCCCGGCCCGGCGGGCAGGATGCTCGTCCTGCCCGCTCGCCGCCGCGCTCACTCCGACCCCCGGATGTACTTGTCGGCGAAGCCGCGCAGCGAATCCTGTTTGGCCGAGAGTTCGGCATCGAAGCCGAGACCGTCGAAGATCCACGGAACCACGATGGAGTCGGTGACACCGGCGGCGGCCAGCTCCTCGTAGCCCGACTTGCCGAAGCGGTCGATGCAGACCACCTGGATCTCGAACGGGTCTGCGGCCCGGCCGTATTCGGCACGCAGCTTGGTGAGCTCGGCGATGGTGGAGACGATGTCGTCGTACTTCATCATCGCCGAGGTCCAGCCGTCGCCCACCCGGGCGGCCCGGCGCAGGGCCGGACCGGTGTGGCCGCCGATGTAGAAGGGCACCGGCCGCGTGGGCGCGGGGCTCATCTGCAATTTGTCGAAATCGTAGAACTCACCGTGGAATTCGACCATTCCGCCGCCCAGGACGAGCTTGATCACATCGATCATCTCGTCCACGCGCGCGCCGCGGCGCGCATAGGGCACCCCGCACCACTCGAATTCCTCGGGGGCCCAGCCGATTCCGACGCCGAAGCCGAAACGGTTGCCGCTCATGGCCGCAACGGACCCGACCTGACGGGCCAGCAGCAGCGGATTGCGTGAACCGAGTTTGAGCACGTTGGTGTAGAAGTGGATCTTCTCGGTGACCGCGGCCATGGCCGTCGCGCCGATCAGCGGATCCACCCACGGGGTGTCCGGACCCCAGAAGCGGTTGCCGTCGGGGGTGTACGGATACTTCTCCGACTGGGATTGCATGTAGAACAGCGAATCCGGCAGCGCGATACTCGAAAAGCCGCACTCCTCGGCCGTTTTCGCCAGCTCGGGCAACTGCTCGAGCGGGCTCATCGCGATTCCGACGGTGAATTTCACGGCTGTTCGCTCCCGACCACCCACATCGAGAAGTACTGCGATCCACCGCCGTACGCGTGTCCGAACGCCTTGCGGGCGTTCTCCACCTGGTAGTCCCCGGCGCGCTGCATGACCTGCTTGGCCGATTCGGCGAAGCGGATCATGCCCGACGCGCCGATCGGGTTGGAGCTGAGCACGCCGCCGGACGGGTTGACCGGCAGCTTGCCGCCGATGCGGGTCTCCCCGGCGTCGGTCAGCTTCCAGCCCTCGCCCTCGGGGGCGAAGCCCAGGTTCTCCAGCCACATCGGCTCGAACCAGGAGAACGGCACGTAGATCTCGGCCGCGTCGATCTCCTCGACCGGATTGGTGATCCCGGCCTGCTTCCACAGTGCGGCCGAGGCGTCCTTACCGGCCTGCGGGCTCACCTGATCCCGGCCGGAATAGGCCAGCGGCTCGGTGCGCATCGCGGTGCCGTGCACCCACGCCACCTTCTTGCCCGATGCCTCGGCCGCGCGGGCGGAGGACTCGTCACCGAAGACGATGGCGCACGCGCCGTCGGAGGACGGGCATGTCTCGTCGAAACGGATCGGATCCCAGAGCATCTGGGAGGCGAGCACCTTCTCCAGGGTGATGTCGGCCTGCTGCAGATGGGCCAGCGGGTTGCGTGATCCGTTGAGCCGGTCCTTCACCGCGACCATCGCACCGATGTGCAAGGGGGCGTTGGCCCTTCGGATGTAGGCGCGCACGTGCGGCGCGAAATATCCACCGGCGCCCGCGCCTACGGGCTTGGTGAACGGAACCGGATTCGACAGCGCCCACATGGCATTGGATTCGGACTGCTTCTCCCACGCCACCGCGAGCACCTTGCCGTGCACGCCGGCCTGCACGTGGTTGACCGCGACGATGGCGGTCGAGCCGCCGACCGAACCGGCGGTGTGCACGCGCAGCAGCGGTTTTCCGGTGGCGCCCAAGGCATCCGCCATGAACAGCTCGGGCATCATCGAACCCTCGAACAGGTCCGGGGCCTTGCCGATGACAACGGCGTCGATCTCCGCCATGGTCACACCGGCGTCCTCGAGGGCGCGATCGATGGCCTCGCGGCACATGCCCGACATCGAAACGTCGCTGCGTTTCGTCACATGATGGGTTTGTCCGGTGCCGAGCACCGCGGCGGGGGAACTCATTTGGCCTCCAGAGTGGCGACGAGGTTCTGCTGCAGGGCCGGGCCGCTCGAGGCGTGGGCCAGGGCGCGATCGGCGGTGCCGTTGATGATTTCGGTTGCCGCGTAACCGATCCGCTCGAGTCCGGCGGAGAACATCGGATTGCCGGACAGCGCACCGCCGGACGGGTTGATCCGGGTCTTCTCGCCCAGGCCGATGGCCTGCTTCAGGATCAGCTGTTCGTGGCTGTACTGCGCATGCAGTTCGGCCACGTCGAATTCGGTGTTGCCGCCGGTGGCCGCCTTCGCCGCCGCGGCGGTAGAGGGGGAGGTGCTCAGATCGCGCGCGCCGAGCATCGGGGTGTCGATGCGATGGGCGATACCGGTCAGCCAGGCGGGACGTTCGCACAGTTCCCGGGCGCGATCCCCGGAGGCCAGCACGATGGCAGCCGCGCCGTCGGTGATCGGCGCGATGTCGTGCTCGCGCAACGGATCCGCGACGAACGGCGCGGCCAGGCGCTTGTCGATTTCGGCGTCGTCGGCAGCGTTGACCGCGGCCATGTCACGTTCGGTCCAGCGTCCGGCGTCCAGGCCCGCGCGGGCCTGCAGCCCGGCCATCGAGACGGCGTCCGGCCACAGCGGGCCGACCAGATACGGATCGGTCTGCAGTGTCAGCACCTGACGCAAGGTCCCGGCCGAGGGCTTGCCGAAGCCGTACACCAGGGCCGTATCCACCTGTCCGGAGCGCAGTTTCACGTATGCCTCGTACAGCGCCCAGGCCGCGTCCATCTCCACGTGCGATTCGTTGATCGGCGGCACTGCGCCGATCGAGTCGATCGCCGAGATGAACGAGAAGGCCCGTCCGGCAAGGTAATCCGAGGATCCCGAGCACCAGAAGTCGATATCGGAAACGCCGATGCCGAGCTTGTCGTACAGGGTGTGGAAGCAGGGGATCAGCATTTCGACACCGTTGGTGGTGCCGTAGGTCTCCCGGACATGCGGAGCGTGGGCGAAACCCACGACCGCGATGTCGTTCGTGTTGTGGCTCAAGGGTTCTCCTACAGATGCTGCGAGAAGCTGTCGTAGTCGGCGTCGGGTTCGCCGCTGGGCTCGAAGTGCGACACGTTGTCCAGGCCGTCGTAGGTCCACTCCTCGCGGGGCTTCCACACGGCCTTGACCCGCATGCCCATGCGCACCTCGCTGGGCTCGCAGCCGAGCACCAGATGCAGGAACGGGATGTCGCTGCCGTCCAGCAGCACATAGGCGGCCACGTACGGCGGTTTGATGCGCTGCCCCTGGAACGGCACGTTCACGATGCAGTACGTGGTGACGATGCCGGTGTCGGCCAGGTCGACGTAGTCCTCGGTGGGGTCGCCGGTACGCGGGTCCGCGCCGCGCGGCGGGAAGTACACCTTGCCGTCGGTGGCGCGCGCGCCGACCAGGCGGCCCTCCTGGATCGCCTTCAGGAAGACGGTTTCCTGCGGCGAGGCAGTGTGCTTGTAGCTCAGGTCGATCGGGGTGACGATGCCGATCACCGGGTCGGCGTCCGCGCTCGACGCGGCGGGCGCGGCGGAGGTGTCACCGGGTTCGAAGGCGGCGATGTCGTGGATGTCGCCGGTGCGTTCGGCGGCCCAGCGCACCCGCACCCGCAGGCCGGTGTGGATCTCGCCGGGGGAGGCGACGTCGACCGCGTGCAGCAGTGCGGTGTCGGCGCCGTCCAGCTTGATCAGCGCCCAGGCGAAGGGGCGATCGAACGGCTGGCCGGGCAGCGGCTCGGCCACCCAGGACCAGCTCTGCACCGTGCCGACGTCGGCGACGTCGACGAAATCCGTCAGCGGCTCGGCGGTCACCGGATCGTATTCGGCCGGGGGCACGATCACCCGGCCGTCCGAGCCGCGCACGCCGACGATGCGGCCCTCGCGCAGTCCGGTCAGGAATCGTCCTATGGTCGGGCCGACCGATCGGGTGTAGTCGAACTTCATCCGCAGCTCTGCGGCCAGTACTTCGGGAGCGGGTTCCGATTTCGGCCCGCTTCCTTGCGCAATTGTGCCGGTCATGGTGTTCCCTTGGGTCACGATATCGAGTAGAACAGGTTCTTATTCTGGTGGCAAGAGTAGCGCTGAGCCGGATGGCGGCACTCGTGGTCCCTCCGTGGTTACGCGGGCTGCCGCCTCCGGGACTGACACGAGTACCGCGAAAAGGAGACGATCATGAAGTTCGGGTTGCAACTCGGGTACTGGGGCGCGAGCCCGCCGGTCGATGCGGCACAGGTGGTCGGCGCCGCCGAGGAGGCCGGATTCGACGCGGTGTTCACCGCCGAGTCGTGGGGTTCGGACGCGTTCACGCCGCTGGCCTGGTGGGGTTCGGCCACGCAGCGGGTGCGGTTGGGGACCTCGGTGGTGCAGATGTCCGCGCGGACCCCGACCGCGACCGCGATGGCCGCGCTGACGCTGGATCATCTCAGCGGCGGGCGGCACATTCTGGGCCTGGGCGTGTCGGGGCCGCAGGTGGTCGAGGGCTGGTACGGGCAGCCGTTCGCCAAACCGCTGGCCCGCACCCGCGAATACGTCGGGATCGTCCGGCGGGTGCTCGCCCGCGAGGCCAAGGTGACCAGCGACGGACCGCACTATCCGCTGCCCTACGGTGGCCCGGGAGCGACCGGTCTGGGCAAGCCGCTCAAGCCGATCACCCATCCGCTGCGCGCGGATCTGCCGATCTGGCTGGGCGCGGAGGGGCCCAAGAATGTCGCGTTGACCGCGGAGATCGCCGACGGCTGGCTGGCCATCTACTACACCCCGCGACTGGCCGGAATGTACGACGAATGGCTCGAGGAGGGGTTCGCCCGGCCGGGCGCGCGGCGCTCGCGCGAGGACTTCGAGATCGCCGCGAGCTGCCAGGTCGTCGTCACCGATGACGCGCGCGCCGAGATCGACCGGATCAAGCCGGTGATGGCGCTGTACATCGGCGGCATGGGTGCGGAGGACCTGAACTTCCACGCCCAGGTCTACCGCCGGATGGGGTACGGCAACGAGGTCGACGAGATCACCAGGCTGTTCCGGTCCGGGCGCAAGGACGAGGCCGCCGCGGTGGTGCCGGACGAGCTGATCCTGGACACCATGATCGTCGGCGACGAAGCGCAGGTCCGCGGCCAGTTGCAGGTGTGGGAGAAGGCCGGGGTGGACATGTTGCTGGTGTCGGCGCGCGATACCGAGCAGCTGGCCCGGCTGGCACCTTTGGTGCAGGGGTAGCTCCCCCGGTGGATGGCCGGATTTTGTGGTGAACACGAGGTTCGGCCGGGCTGATCGGCACAGCCCGCCCGAAATGTCCGGGCGGGCTCGTCGGCGCTGGGTGGCGGGCCGAGGTCTCGCCGAGCCTGAATTAGTGAACCCCGTAAATCAAGTCTTGTCAGGGACGAGAACGCGTTCTATTTTTGTCGTGTGAGCCATAACATAGCGGACCTTGTCGAACACACGATCGACCTCGTGCCGGAGCGCGTCGCGCTGGCCGATGACACCCGCTCGGTGACCTATGCCGAGTTGGAGGATCGAGCCAACCGGCTGGCGCATCACCTGCTGGAGCATGGTGTGCAACCGGGCGACAAGGTCGGCATCTACTCGCGCAACACCATCGAGGCCGTCGAGGCCATGGTGGCGGTGTTCAAGGCGCGGGCGGTGATGGTCAACGTCAACTTCCGGTACGTCGAGAACGAACTGCAGTACATCTTCGACAACTCCGACATGGTCGCGCTCATCCACGAGCGCCGCTACACCGATCGCGTCAGCGCGGTACGGCCCAACACCCCGCGGCTGAAGACCGTCCTGGTGGTGAACGACGGCACCGAGGACCAGTACCCGCTCGCGGCGGATTCGGTGGAATACGAAGCGGCCCTTGCCTCCTCACACGGCGAGCGCGACTTCGGCGACCGCTCGCCCGACGACATCTTCATGATCTACACCGGCGGCACAACCGGCATGCCCAAGGGCGTGATGTGGCGTCAGGAGGACTGGTGGCGGGTGCTCGGCGGCGGCATCAACTTCGTCACCGGCGAGTACATCGAGGACGAGTGGCAGCAGGCCAAGAACGGTGCGGGCGGTGCGCAGATGGTGCGCTACCCGATTCCGCCGATGATCCACGGCGGCTCGCAGGCAGCGACCTTCCACAGCCTGTTCGACGGCGGTAAGGCGATCATGCTGCCGGAGTTCACCGGACACGGCGTGTGGCAGGCCATCGACCGGCACAATGTGAACCTCATCTTCATCACCGGCGACGCCATGGCGCGCCCGATGCTCGACGCGCTCGAGGCGGGCAACCCGGAAACCGGTGAGCCCTACCAGCATTCGAGTCTGTGGGCGATGGCCAGCAGTGCGGCGCTGTTCTCGCCCGCGCTGAAGGACAAGTTCATGGAGCACCTGCCCAATACGGTCATCACCGATTCGATCGGCTCCTCGGAGACCGGCTTCGGCGGATTGTCCATCGCGGCCAAGGGCGCCACCCACACCGGCGGTCCCCGGGTGAAGATCGATTCGGCCACAGAGGTTCTCGACGACGACGGCAATCCGGTGACGCCCGGATCGGGTCAGGTCGGCATCCTCGCGCGCAAGGGCCACATCCCGCTCGGCTACTACAACGACCCGGTCAAGACCGCGGCGACGTTCAAGGAGTTCAACGGGATTCGCTACTCCATCCCCGGCGACTTCGCCCGCGTCGAGGAGGACGGCACCGTCACCATGCTCGGCCGCGGTTCGGTCAGCATCAACAGCGGTGGTGAGAAGATCTATCCGGAAGAGGTCGAGGGTGCGCTCAAGTGCCATCCGGAGGTCTTCGACGCGTTGGTGATCGGCGTTCCGGACGAGCGCTGGGGTCATCGGGTGGCCGCGGTGGTGCAGTGCCGCGGCGCGGTCCGGCCCACGCTGGAGCAGCTGCGTCCCGTTCTGGCGCAGGAGATCTCGTCCTACAAGCTGCCGCGCAGCCTGTGGTTCGTGGACGAGATCAAGCGCTCGCCCGCGGGCAAGCCCGACTACAAGTGGGCGCACGCGCAGGCCGAGGCGCGTCCCGCCGACGAGGAGGCGCACGCTCCCGCGACGAAGTAGTTCCCGCGAGGGATATGCCTCATCCGGCCGGAGACGCCCAGTGCGAGGCGCGTTTCCGGCCGGAATGCGTTGTGCGTGAGCCGGTATCGCCTATTGGTACTCGCCGCTACATGCCCGGCTCGCTCATCCGGTCGGAATCGCTCGATCGTCCCGGCCGGGCCGTCGCGCGGTCTTGCGACGACGGACCCGTTGGCGGGCTGATGGATGAGATCGAAAAATCTCTTGGTGTGCGGAGGGGCGTCCGGTGACGATGGGGGCATGCAGCAACGCACTCTCGGTGAATCCGGACCGGTCGTCTCCGCGATAGGTCTCGGGTGTATGGGCTTCTCGCAGGGGTACGGGGCGGTCGACGACGACGAGTCGATCGCGGCGATTCACACGGCGATCGATTCGGGGACGACACTTTTCGATACCGCGCAGAGTTACGGCAGCGGGCACAACGAGCGGCTGCTGGCGCGGGCGCTGCGCGACGCGGGGCCGGAGGTGCGGGTGGCGACGAAATTCGGCATCGTGCGCGGCGAGAACGGTGTGCACCTGGACGCGAAACCCGAATGGGTGCAAGAGTATTGCGATGCCTCGCTGGCCCGGCTCGGGCGCGAGGCGATCGATCTGTACTACCTGCATCGGGTCGATCCCGAGGTGCCGATCGCCGAAACTGTCGGCGCCATGGCCGATCTCGTTCGCGCGGGCAAGGTGCGGCATATCGGCGTGTCGGAGGTGAGTCCGCAGCAGCTCGCGCAGGCTGCCGCAGTGCATCCGATCGCCGCGGTGCAGTTCGAATGGTCGATGCTGTGGCGCGAACCGGAGAACGACGTGGTGCCTGCCGCGCGTGACCTGGGTGTCGGGCTGGTGCCCTACAGTCCCCTCGGACGTGGATTGCTCACCGCGACACTGACCTCCGAGACCGTCACCGCCAGCGATTTCCGCCGGAACGATCCGCGGTTCGCCGGGGAGAATCTGGCGAGCAATCTAACGCGGGTGGAGGCGTTGCGCGCCCTCGCGGTCCGGCTGGGGATCACGCCCGGACAGCTGGCTCTGGCCTGGCTGCTGGCGCAGGGGCCCGATGTGGTGCCGATTCCGGGTAGTCGTCGGGCGGCGCGGATCGTGGAGAACATCGCGGCCGCGGCGATCGAATTGGCGGCCGAGGATCGTGTCGAGCTCGCGCTGATCGTCGGCGAGGGCTGGGCGGGGGATCGGCAGTCCTTCGCCGCGCACGGCACTTCGCGATCGGATTCCTAGGCCGTCCGGATCGTGGACAGGCGGAATCGCTCCGCCGGGGCGAGCGTGCAGTTCGCGCGACACGGAAGTGGGGTGGATCACGTTTGAATTCCGGGTTGCCCCGGATTCGAGGGGGTTTTCTTGTCGGTGCCCTGTGCGAGGCTGTGTGACATGAGTCATCGAATCAGATTCACAGCCGAGCGCTAGCGGGAGCGGGAATGAACCAGATGCGTTCCACCGGCGCCATCGATGAGGTGCTGCGGCAGTTCGAGGGGTACCGGCGGGAGCTGTGCGCTTACGCCTACCGGATGTTGGGGTCCTCGTTCGAGGCCGAGGACGCCGTTCAGGAGGCATTCACCCGGGCATGGAAGTCGTACGACTCGTTCGAGGGCCGGGCCAGTGTCCGTTCGTGGTTGTACAAGATCACCACGAACGTCTGCCTGGACATGCTCGACGGCCCGCAGCGGCGTGCTCGGCCGATGGACCTGAACGGCCCGTCGAATCCGGGTAGCCCGATGCCGCCCCCGCAGCCGGACTACGTCTGGATCGAGCCGATTCCCAACGGTCTGGCCTTCGGCGCGGATCCGGCCGAGCATGCCACGGCCAAGGATTCGCTGCGGTTGGCGTTCGTGGCCGCGGTGCAACATCTTCCGGCCACCCAGCGCGCGATCCTGATCATGCGCGAGGTGCTGCGGTTCTCCGCCAACGAGACCGCCGACATGCTGACCATGTCACCGGCCTCGGTCAACAGCGCGCTGCAACGGGCCCGCGCGACCATGTCCAAGGTGCGGCCGAGCAGCAGCGACGACTACGACGAGTCGGACGAGAAGCAGCGCGAACTCGTCGATGGTTTCGTCCAGGCATTCGAGGCATACGACATGGACGCGCTGACCTCCCTGCTGAAAAAGGATGTGGCGCTGTCGATGCCGCCGCTCGAGCTGTGGGTCTCGAGTCCCGGCCACGTCGCGGAGTTCATGCTCAGCCCCGGCCCCTCGGCCTGCCGCGGCTCCCGTCTGGTCCCGCTCGAGGGCGCGAACGGACTGCCCGCCTTCGGTCAGTACAAGCCGGGGGAGCGGCCGGGTGTGCTCGAGCCGTGGGCGGTCGTCATCCTCGAACTCGACGGCGACGGCATCGGCGGGCTGAACTTCTTCCTCGACACCGGCCGGTTGTTTCCGCTGTTCGGGCTGCCGCCGGAGCTGCGGGTGTAGGCCGGATCACGCGCCCGGGAAGGCCATGCAGAACGGTTCCCACTGGTGGCCGTCCGGATCGGCGAAGGTCCGCCCGTACATGCCGACCTCGCGTTCCTGGGCACGCTTGTCCTCGTTGACCTCCTCGGCCCCACCGGCGCGCAGGGCCGCGCCGGTGAGGTCGTCGACCTCCCGCGCGCTGCCCAGCGCGAGCGCGTAGATGGACCCGACCGAGGCGGTGGTCTCGGCCAGAGGCCGGTGGGTGAAGGTCTCGAAGAACGGTTTGATCAGCAACATCAGGCAGATGTTGTCGTCGATCACCACGCATGCGGCATTGTCGTCGGTGAAATCCTGATTCACCGTCCAGCCGAGCGCGGAGTAGAAGCTCTTGGACCGTTCCAGATCATCCACCGGGAGATTCACGAAGATCATCTTGCTGGCCATATCGGTCCTCTCGGCGCACAGTCCTGTAGTTGTCACTATGTCGACGGCGCGAGGGGACTGAACTCATCTGTGTCTTCTGCCTCGTCTTCTGCCTCCGCCTCGCTCCGGCGGGTTCGCGGCCCCCTGAGTCCCGTCGCTCGGCCCCGTGTCGGGCACTCGTGCTTGCGCCTGCGGCCTTCGCTCCGCTTCGGCGGGTTCGCGGCCCCCTGAGTCTCGCCGCTCGGCCCCGTGTCGGGCACTCGTTCCTCGCACCCGCCACGCGTCCGAGCGGCGAGACGGGCCGCGAACAGGTTGATGTTGTCCGGGGTGTTGGAACTAGGTGTGTGGGGGCTGGGTTTCATTGCGGCGATCGACGCGTAGGCCGTTGATGAGCAGGTCCATCATGCGGCCCGCCTGTTCGCGTTGTTCGGGGGCGCCGCAGGCCAGGAAGATACCGAGCAGGCTGGCGACCACGTCCTGGGCGGGGATGTCGGGGCGCAGGGTGCCCTGGGCGGAACCGGCGTCGATGAGTTTCTGGACGGCTGTGGATAATTCGGCGCGGGCCTCCTCCGCGGTGATCGCGCCGGAGGCGATGATCGCGCGCAGGGCGTCGGCCATCTCGCGTTTCGCCGAGATGTAATCGCCGAAGCGATCCATCCAGACGCGTAGCGCCGCCGCGGCGTCGGGGCCGGTGACCAGGTCGTCGACGGCGTCGCACAGGCGTCGGCGTTCAGCCCGGTAGACGGCCTCGATCAGGTCCTCGCGGGTGGGGAAGTGCCGGTAGAGCGTGCCGATGCCTACTCCGGCCGCGCGGGCGATCGATTCCAGGGACACCTTGTCGCCCTCGGCGAACGCGGTTTTCGCGGCCTCGAGCAGGCGCTCTCGGTTGCGATGCGCGTCGGCGCGCGGGGCTCGGGTTCTATTCACCAAGCGGAGGGTCCTCCGTTTCTGCTACGCTCGAACTATGCGGAGGATCCTCCGTATAGCCGTCGATTCCACTATCCCACTCAGAACAGGATCATGCAGATGGCAGTCCAACAGGAATTCACCGCTCCCGGCGGCGCCGCATCGCTCGGTCCGCGGACCGTCGCCCGGATCGGTTACGGCGCAATGCAATTGACCGACCACGATGGTCGCTCCTACGACCGGCAGGCGGGCATCGACATCCTCCGCCGGGCCGTCGAGCGGGGTGTGAACCACATCGATACCGCGCAGTTCTACGGCGCCGGGGCGTGCAACGAGCTGATCCGTTCGGCGTTGTCCCCGTATCCGGCGGATCTGGTGCTCGCGACCAAGGTCGGCGCGGTGTACGACGCGGAGGTCCGGCTGCTCGCGGCGCAGCGGCCCGAGCAGTTGCGCGCGCAGGTGGAGGCCAATCTGGTTGCGCTGGGCGTGGATTCGCTCGGCGTGGTCAACATGCGCCGCGCCGACGTTCCGCCCGGCATCATCGCCGAGGGCGATCAGGTCGTGGACCTGGACGATCAACTCGCCGAGCTGACCGCCCTGCGGGACGAGGGCAAGATCGCCGGAATCGGCCTAAGCCACGTCTCCGCCGAACAGCTGCGCCAGGCCCTACCGGCTGGAATCGTCTGCGTCCAGAACCTGCACAGCCTCCTGAACCGTTCCGCCGAACCGGTCCTGGACCTGTGCCGCGCCAACGATATCGCCTGGGTCCCGTACTTCCCCCTCGGCTCGGCCTTCCCGGGCCTGCCCAAGGTCACCGAACATCCGGCCGTCCGGTCCGCCGCCGCCACCCTCGACGCGACCCCCGCCCAGATCGGCCTGGCCTGGCAACTCGCCCACTACTCCCACACCCTCCTGATCCCCGGCACGTCCAACCCCGCCCACCTCGACGAAAACCTCGCCGCGGGCTCGGTCCGGCTTCCCGCGGACATCGTGAAAACTCTTGACGATCTGGCGAAGGCGGCCGATTAGGCATCCGGTTCCAGAGTGCTCCTGCGGTCTAGGCGACCTCTCGGTTCAGCCGATCTGGAGGCCCATGACCGCCACCAACCGGTCCGCGATATCGGGCACCTCGGTCAGTTTGCCTGTGGCGACCTCGATCATCATGTCGTAGGCGAGATCTTCGTCGAGCGCCGCTACATCGATGCCATTTCGAGCCAGGAAAATCGTGGCCGACGCAATAGCGAGACGCTTGTTGCCATCGATGAGCGGATGGTTGGCAGCAACCGAATGGAGTAGTGCGGCAGCCTTTTCCCAGATTGTCGGGTAGGCATCCGTACCGAATACCGTTGTCTGTGGGCGGGCTGATGCGGAGGCGAGCAGGCCGGGATCGCGCAGGGCAAAGCTGCCCACCGCATCGGCCGCGATGGCTCGCAGATCGGCAACTGTCAGATAGTAGATCGATTCTTCGCTCACTCGGCCAGCCGATCGAGCAGCGATCGGTGCTTGGCTGCGAATCGTGCCGATAGTGCGCGCACCTCGCTGTCGGCGGTCTCGGCCATCGGCTCGGGTACGACGGCTGCGACCCGTCGACCGTGTCGCGTCAGGTGCACGACGGTGCCGGCCTCGGCAGCGGCGACTACCTCCGAGAGACGCTCTCTGGCGTCGCTGACCGGAAGTTCCCAAGGCTCATCTGCGCGCAGTGCTGACATGACCTGAATTGTACAGGAGGTGCTGATTTATGTACGAAAAGTTTCGCCGCGTCGCACGTACGGCGCGGCGAAACCAACCTCAGTTGGGGGATTCGGCCAGTTGCGCACCCAGGGCGCGGAGGTGGTCGGTGGCGCCCCCGAGGGCGAATTCGTTGTGTTTGGCGGTGGTGAAGAACTGGTTGACGATGTGGTCGCGGTCGATGCCGACGCCGCCGTGGACGTGCACGACGGTGTGCGAGACGCGGTGACCGGCTTCGGCGGCCCAGAACTTGGCGGTGTGGATCTCGGCGGTGGCGGGCAGGCCCTCGGATAGGCACCAGGCGGCCTGCTGGACGGCCAGCCGGATGCCCTGCACGTCGATGTAGCTGTCCGCCAGACGCTGCGCCACGGCCTGGAAGCCGCCGATCTTGCGGTTGAACTGCTCGCGTTCGCGGGCGTAGTCGGCGACGAGTTCGAGGCCCTTCTCCACCACGCCCAGCTGATGTGCGGACAGGCCGAGCCAGGCCCGGTGCAGCACCCAGTCCAGGATTTCCGGACCCTGGTCGACGGTGCCGACCAATTCCGCTGGGGCGCCTGAGAATTCGATCTCGGCCTCGGGTGTGCGGTCGGTGACGATCTGATCGGTGATCCGCACCCCGGCCTGGGCCGGATCGACCAGGAATACCGCGGCTTTCCCGGATACCGTGGCGGGCACCAGGATTCGCGACGACTGCCGCGCGAACGGCACGGTGATCTTCAGTCCGGTGATGCGCCAGCCGTCACCGTCGGATACGGCGGTGGTGACCGGCCGGGACGGCTCCCAGTTGCGCTCCTCGCTCAGCGCGACGGTGAGAATCGTTGCGCCCGAAGCGGCTTCGGACGCCAGTTCACGCTGGGACGCCGAGCCGAACTCCGCCAGCGCACCCGCGCCGAGCACGATCGACCACAGATACGGCACCGGCGCCACCGAACGTCCGAGTTCGCGCAGCACGGCGGTCTGCTCCAGGACGCCGAAACCGCCGCCGCCCACCGATTCCGGCAGCGCCGCGGCCAGCACGCCGGTCTCGGCCAGCGAGTTCCACAGCGGTTCGTCGAACCGCACGATGCCCGAATCGGCGTCCAGTTCGCGCAACCGATCGGAGGTGACCAGCTTGCCGGTCACCTCGGCGGTGAGCCGGGCCAGATCCTGCTGCGCTTCGGTGAGAGTGAAATCCATTGTGTTACCTAGCTTTCCAATCTAGCGCGCAGCGGCGGGCTGCTTCAGGGCGGTCATGGCGATGATGTCGCGCTGCACCTCGTTGGTGCCGCCGCCGAAGGTGAGGATCAGGCAGGCGCGGTGCATGCGCTCGAGGCGGCCGAGCAGCTGGGCTCCGGCCGAACCCTGGCGCAGATATGCCTGCGGGCCGAGCACTTCCATCAGCGTGCGGTACGCCTCGGTGGCCAGTTCGGTGCCGAGCACCTTGCAGGTGGAGGCATTCCACGGCTTGGGCGCGGAGTCGCCGCCCGCGTCCGCGCCGGACGCTATCTCCCAGTTCAGCAATTTCAGGTATTCGACCTTGGCGTGCACCCGGGCCAGATTCAGCCGCACCCATTCGCTGTCGATGACGCGCCCGCCGTTGGAGTCCTTGTTGTTCTTGGCCCAGTCCACCGTCTGGGCCAGCGCCAGCTGCAGGGCGGCGGCCGAGGTCAGGGCGACGCGCTCGTGGTTGAGCTGATTGGTGACCAGGGGCCAGCCGCCGTTCTCTGGGCCGACCATATTCGTGTGCGGGATGCGCACGTCCTGGTAGTAGGTGGCGCTGGTGTCCGGACCGGCCATGGTGTGCACCGGCGTCCAGGAGAAGCCCTCGGCGGTGGTCGGCATGATGAACATGCTGATGCCCTTGTGCTTCTTGGCATTCGGATCGGTGCGCGCGGCCAGCCAGACGTAGTCGGCGTACTGGATCAGGCTGGTCCACATCTTCTGCCCGTTGACGATCCAGTCGTCGCCGTCGCGCACCGCGCTGGTGCGCAGCGAGGCCAGGTCGGTGCCCGCGCCCGGTTCGGAGTAGCCGATGGAGAAGTGCAGCTCACCGGCGGCGATCTTGGGCAGGAAGAACTTCTTCTGCTCCTCGGTGCCGTAGTGCATGATCGTCGGCGCGACCGAGTTGATGGTCAGGAACGGCACAGGTGCGCCCGCGATGGCGGCCTCATCGGTGAAGATCAGCTGATCCATGGTGGAGCGATCCTGGCCGCCGTACTCCTTCGGCCAGCTCAGCGTCAGCCAGCCGTCGTGGCCCATCTGCTGGACCACCTCGCGATAGACGTTGCCCTGGCCGTATTCGCCGGTCTGCGCCGAGAGCGCCTCGCGCCGCTCGGGGGTGATCAGCGTGGCGAAATAGTCGCGCAGTTCCGCGCGTAGCTGTTCCTGCTGCGGGGTATACGCAATCCGCATGGCGGTAACCTCGTCGTTCTTCCGGGTAGCCAGCTCGTTCGATAGCCAGCCGACATGGACTGGGCGCTTGTCCCGATCATTGCACAACTACTGAAACATGTTCCAGTATGGACCCCGAACCGGGCCGCTTCCGCCTCCTTGGCCGAGGTGGGCTTGTAGGCTCGGGCTATCAGTGGCAAAGGAGTTGTCAAATGAAGGTCAGTGTGGATTTCGACCAGTGCGAGGCCAACGGCATCTGTGTCGGATACGCCCCCGACGTGTTCGAACTCGATGACGAGGACAACCTGCACGTCGCCTCGGGCGATGTGCCGGACGACCAGCTCGACGACGTGAAGACCGCGGTCGCGCAGTGCCCGAAGGCGGCGTTGAAGCTCGTCTGAATCGATGCTTGCCGTTAACTGGAACACGTTCTAGAGTCTGCGTGTGAGCGAATCAGAAATCAGCTTGTCTGGTCGGGTGGCCATTGTGACGGGCGCCGGTGCCGGTCTGGGGCGGGCGGACGCGCTCGCCCTGGCTGCCGCTGGAGCCTCGGTCGTCGTCAACGATCTCGTCGAGAACGATGCGGTATCGGCAACTCTCGCCGATATTCGCGCACTCGGCGCCAAGGCTGAATTCGTCGCCGGCAGTATTGCGGAACGGGCCACTGCCGATGCGCTGATTCGCACCGCGGACGAGACGTTCGGCGGTGTCGACATCGTGGTGAACAACGCCGGAATAGTCCGTGACGGAATGCTTTTCAATCTCACCGACGAGGACTGGGATACCGTCCTCGCCGTTCATCTGCGCGGACATTTCCTGTTGTCCCGCAATGCCGCCGCGTACTGGCGCGCCAAATCCAAAGCGGCCGGAGCGCCGATCTACGGCCGTTTGATCAACACCTCGTCCGAGGCCGGTCTGCTGGGTCCGGCGGGGCAGCCGAACTACGGGGCCGCCAAGGCCGGAATCACCGCGCTGACCTTGTCCGCGGCCCGCGGACTCGAGCGATATGGCGTGCGCGCCAACGCAATCTGCCCGCGGGCGCGCACCTCGATGACCGAGAAGGTCTTCTCCGACGCACCCGAGGAAGGTGTCGATCCGCTCTCGCCGGATCACGTCGGGCGGTTGGTCGCCTATCTGGCTTCGCCCGCCGCGGATGCGGTGAATGGTCAGGTATTCGTCGTCTACGGCCCGATGGTGGCGCTGATGGCCGCCCCTGTGGTCGAACAGCGTTTCGACGCCGCGGGTGCGGAATGGTCTCCCGAGGCGCTCGCCGACACGCTCGGCGGATATTTTGCCGAACGCCCCGTGGGGCGTACGTTTTCGGCGTCATCGTTGAGCGAACTGGGCTAGTGGCGAACAGCTGCCGGCCACGTTGTTGATCGCCGGTCCACCACTTGGTAGACATGGAGATCGACGGTGTGGGGTGACTCACATGGATTTTTCCTTACACCGTATGAACAAGTTCTAACTTCCGATCACCGTTCGGCAGGAAAGAGCAGTTCAATATTGCCAAACGGTGCTCGACAGCAGAGTGAACGTGTTCTAATCTTCCAGATCGACGGGCCGGTTGAGACCGCCGTCACAAGCTCGACGTGCAAGGCATGGCAAGGAGGGAATCGGGAATGAACGAGGTTCTTGCCGTGCCGTTGCGAGCGGTCGGCGGGTTCTTCGAACTCACCGCCGCGGTGGCCAAGGCGACCGTGCGGCCGCCCTTCCAGCGTCGTGAATTCGTCGACCAAGCATGGTTCATCGCCCGGGTTTCGATTTTTCCGACCTTGCTGGTCGCCATCCCGTTCACCGTTCTGGTGAGTTTCACGCTCAACATTCTGCTCCGCGAGATCGGCGCGGCCGACCTGTCCGGCGCGGGCGCCGCGTTCGGCACGGTGACCCAGGTCGGCCCGATCGTCACCGTGCTGATCGTGGCCGGCGCCGGAGCCACCGCGATCTGCGCGGATCTGGGCGCCCGCACCATCCGCGAGGAGATCGACGCGATGAAGGTGCTCGGCATCGACCCCATCCAGCGGCTGGTGGTGCCTCGGGTGCTGGCGTCGATGTTCGTCGCGGCCCTGCTGAACGGCCTGGTGTGCGTGATCGGCATCGGCGGCGGCTTCCTCTTCTCGGTCTATCTGCAGGGCGTGAATCCGGGCGCGTTCGTCAACGGCATCACGCTGCTGACCCATCTGCCCGAACTGGTCATCGCCGAGGTCAAAGCCACCCTGTTCGGTCTGGCCGCCGGATTGACGGCCTGCTATCTGGGGCTGAACGTCAAGGGTGGTCCCAAGAGCGTCGGTGACGCGGTCAATCAAACGGTGGTGTTCTCCTTCATGGTTCTGTTCGTGCTGAACGTGGTGGTCACCGCGGTCGGTATCAAGTTCACGGTCCGGTGACCCGATGGCCTTCGTAATCCACGCTCGCTTCCCGCGTACAGTTCGACGAGTGCGCCGGCTGTCCGAATCGCTCGACAATGTCGGGCGGCATGCGCTCTTCTATGCCGAATCGCTGCGCTCGGTGCCCAAGGCGTTCTACCAGTACCGCACCGAGACCATCCGGCTCATCGCCGAAATCAGCATGGGCACCGGCGCTTTGGCCGTGATCGGCGGCACCGTGGTGATCGTCGGCTTCCTGACGCTGTTCGCCGGCGGCACCATCGCGGTGCAGGGCTACAGCTCACTGGGCAATATCGGCGTCGAGGCGCTGACCGGCTTCTTCGCGGCCTTCCTGAACGTGCGCATCGCGGCGCCGGTGATCTCGGGCATCGGCCTGGCGGCCACCATCGGGGCCGGCGCCACCGCGCAGCTCGGCGCGATGCGGGTGTCCGAGGAGATCGACGCGCTCGAGGTGATGGCCATCAAACCGGTGCCGTTCCTGATCGGCACACGGGTGCTGGCCGGGATGATCGCGATCGTCCCGCTGTACGCGCTGGCGGTGATCGCCTCGTTCATCGCGAGTCGCTTTGCCACAGTGGTGATCTACGGGCAGTCGGCCGGTGTGTACGACCACTACTTCTCGACGTTCCTGATTCCCAGCGACATTCTGTGGTCGTTCGTGCAGGCGATCTTCATGGCCTTGGCGGTCATGATGATTCACACCTACTACGGCTACCACGCGTCCGGCGGTCCGGTCGGCGTCGGCGTCGCGGTCGGCAACGCGGTGCGCGCCTCGCTGATCGCGGTGGTGATGGTGACCCTGCTGGTCTCGCTGGCCATCTACGGCACCTCCGGCAATTTCCATCTCTCCAGGTAGGGCGGTATGGCGAGAAACAGACTTGTCGAAAGGGACGGCGCCGGAAGGGTTTTCGGTGCCGGGTGGGGCGTCAAACTCGCGGGTGCGGCCTTCGTGCTGAGCATCGCCGCGGTGGTCGCGATCGCGCTGACCATGTTCGCGGGCGGATTCACCAGCACCGAGGCGATCTACGTCGACGCTCCCCGCGCGGGCCTGGTGATGGACAAGGACGCGAAGGTGAAGATGCGCGGTGTCGACATCGGCACCGTCAAGCAGATCACCTTCACCGGCGACGGGGCACGGCTGAAGCTGGCCATCAATCCCGATCAGCTGAAGCTGGTTCCGTCCAATGCGGGCGTGGATATCAGCTCCACCACCGTATTCGGCGCCAAATACGTGAATTTCACCGCGCCGCAGCACCCTTCGAGTGAATCGCTGCGGCCCGGCCAGACCGTCGACGCCCGGCACGTCACCGTCGAATTCAACACGTTGTTCGAGCAACTGACCCAGGTGCTGGCGATGGTGAAGCCGGAGAAGCTGAACGCCACCCTGACCGCGCTGGGCACCGCCCTGCAGGGGCGCGGCGACAAACTGGGTCAGCTGCTCGCCGACAGCGATACGTACCTGAAGAACATCAACCCGAGTCTGCCGGCGCTGCAACGTGATCTGCGATCGACCGCGGGCGTGACGAACCTCTACGCCGATACCGCGCCGGATCTGTTGCGCACCACGAACAATGCCGTGATCACCAGCAAGACCATCCTCGCGGAGGAGCACAATTTCGACGCGATGCTGGCCAACCTGATCGGCCTGGCGAATACCACCCAGCCGATCCTGTCCACCAATCAGAAACCACTGGTGACGGCGCTGGACCTGCTGCGCCCGACCACGGATCTGCTCTACCAGTACCAGGGTTCGCTGCCGTGCGTCATCAACGCCTTCGGCGACAACTGGGCGCTGTATCAGCAGATCTTCGGTGGTTCGGGTCAGGGATTGCTGCTGGACGCGGGCTTCATGCCCGGCGGCGAGCCGTACAAATATCCGCAGGACCTGCCGAAGGTGAACGGCACCGGTGCCACGCTCTGCCAGACCCAGACGATGAAACCGGGCGACCACGCCAAATATCTGGTGACCGACAGCTCCCAGGGCCATGTATGGACTCCCGAGCTGCATACCCACCAGGACGCTGGAAAGGTGTTCCAAATTCTGTTCGCCGGGCTGCCCGGGGTGCCGGGGGTGCCGCAGCGATGAGATTCAAACCGCACGCCACGAGCGTCAAATTGGGGATCTTCACCCTGGTGATGGTGGTCGTCCTGGGTTTCCTGGTCGTGATCTTCAGCCAGATGCGATTCTCCAGCGAGACCGGGTATCACGCGGTGTTCACCCAGTCGTCCGGCATGCTGCCGGGCTCGAAGGTGCGCATCGCCGGTGTACCGGTGGGGACCGTCAATCGGGTGTACGTCGGCAAGGACGATCTCGCGCACGTGGATTTCAACGTCGACAGCAAATACCGGCTGCTGGAAAGTACGCACGCCGCCATCCGGTACGAGAATCTGGTGGGCGACCGGTACATGGAGCTGATGGACAGCCCCGGCAGCGATCGGACCCTGTCCGAGGGCGGCACCATCGGCACCGACAAGACCAAGCCCGCGCTGGATCTGGACATGCTGCTCGGCGGATTCAAGCCGCTGCTACAGGGCCTGGATCCCACCCAGGTCAACTCGCTGACCAGCGCGCTGCTGCAGGTCTTCCAGGGGCAGGGCGGCGCGCTGGTGGCGCTGTTGAACAGCTCCGGTTCGTTCGCCAAGACGATCGCCGATCGGGATGCGCTGATCGGCAGCGTCATCAATGACCTGAACACCGTGCTGGGCACCATCGACGCGCACAGCAAGGAATTCGACGCCACCCTGACCGAACTGCAACGCCTGATCAGCGGGCTGGCCGCGGACCGGGATCCGATAGGCGCGGCGCTGCCGAAGCTGGCCGACGCGACCACCGATCTGCAGGGCCTGCTGCAGGAGGCGCGGCCCGACCTGCAACAGACCTTCACGCAGTTGGGCCGGGTCGCGACGAACCTCGACGATCATTCCGCGGACGTCCAGACGCTGTTGAGCAAGCTGCCGCAGGCGTACAAGCAGCTGGTCCGGGTCGGGTCCTACGGATCGTTCCTGAACATGTACGTCTGCGGTACGCAAATGCTCGCCGACGGTCCCGATGGGAAGCCGATGGAAGTCCATCTGCCGGGCAACCAGACGACCGGAAGGTGTGCGGGCAATTGAAAGAGAACCGGTCACTCATCTCCATCGGCATCGTCGGCCTCGTGATGGCGGTCGCGATCGCGTTGTCCGCGTTGCAGTTCGATCGACTTCCCTTCGTACGATCCGGCGCCGAGTACACCGCCTACTTCGCCGATGCCGGCGGGCTGCAACCCGGAGATCAGGTCCAGGTCGCGGGCGTGCGCTCGGGACAGGTGGAGTCGCTGAAACTCGACGGCCCCAAGGTCCTGGTGAAATTCTCCCTCGACGAGACGATCCGGCTCGGGGACGCGACCAGCGCGGCCATCAAGACCAATACGGTTCTCGGCCGCAAATCACTGGCGGTCCTGCCGTCCGGTGACGGGGCGATCCGGGTCGGCAACACGATTCCGTTGAGCCGCACCACATCTCCGTATTCGCTGACCGACGCGCTCAGCGATCTGTCCGGCACCGTGCAGGGCCTGGATCTGGATCAGGCGAACAAGACGCTGGACGCGCTGTCGAAGACCTTCGCCGACACCCCGGCGCCGCTGCGGTCCGCGCTCGACGGCATCACCGCGTTGTCGCGAAGCCTGAACAAGCGCGACGACGCCCTCGGCCAGCTGCTCGGTCACGCCCAGAACGTCACCAAGGTGCTCTCCGATCGCAAGATGCAGCTCGACGCACTGCTGATGGACGGCGACAATCTGCTCGGCGAGCTGAACGATCGGCGGCAGGCGATCAGCCAGCTGATCGTGTACGTGAACGGTCTGGCGCAGCAACTGACCGGCTTCGTCAACGACAACGAGGCGTTGCTGAAACCCGCTCTGGACAAACTGAATTCGGTGCTGCAACTGCTGCAGAAGAACAAGGACAACCTGGACAAGGCATTGGACGAGGTCGGCCCCTACGCGGCCGCGCTCGGCGAGCAGGTCGGCAGCGGCCCGTACTTCCAGTCGATGCTGGCCAATATCGACAGCAAGCCGCTGCGGGTGCTGGCCGACTCCCTGGCGTGGCCGCAGCACCTGCCGCAGACGTTGCAGGAATACCTGAGCGGCGGCGTCTCGATCAACCCGGCGACACCACAGGAGCCCCCGCGATGAACCTATTGCGCAAGATGTCCCGGGTGCCACGCTGGGTGCGTTACGTCGCCGCGGCGCTGGTCGTGGCCCTGGCCGGGTGGATCGTCTACTCCGCGGTGACCAATATCGGCAAGACCCACATCACCGCGTACTTCCCGTCCACCAACGCCATCTACGCCGGTGACAACGTCGAGATACTCGGGGTCAAGGTCGGCAGGATCAATTCGATCGAGCCGGGCAAGGACAACGTGAAGGTCACCATGACGGTCGATCGCGGCGTCGACATCCCGGCCGACGCGCGCGCGGTGATCATCTCTCCCTCGCTGGTGTCCGCGCGGTTCGTGCAGCTGGCCCCCGCCTACGACGGCGGTCCGAAGATGCACGACAACGCGGTGATCCCGATCCAGCGCACCGCCGTTCCGGTGGAATGGGACGACATCAAGACCCAGCTGACCAGGCTGTCCAAGGCGCTGGGACCGGAGGGCAACGATCCGAAGGGCTCGTTCGGCCGCTTTGTCGACACCGCCTCGGCCAACCTCGGCAACGGCAATGCCCAGTCGCTGCGGGACACATTGAAGGAGCTGTCCAGCACGTTCAACACCCTGTCCGACAGCCGGACCGACCTGTTCGGCACGATCCGGAATCTGCAACAGCTCGTCGATGTCCTGTCCAAGAGCAACGAGCAGATCGTCCAGTTCGGCGGGCGGCTGGCCTCGGTCTCCTCGGTGCTGGCCGGAGTGTCCACGGATCTCGGTGCGGGACTGGACAATCTGTCCTCCGCGATCGACGACGTGAAACGGTTCCTGGACGAACGCGGCGGGGCTCTGACCGAGGGCGTGCAGCGCCTCAGCGACGTCACCAAGACCGTCGCCGACAAACGCGGCCAACTGGCGAACCTGCTGCACGCCGCACCGAACGGCCTGGTGAACTTCTATCAGATCTACAAGCCCGCGCAGGGTTCGCTGGCGGGTGCGATCACCTATTCCAACTTCGCCAATCCGATCGAATTCCTGTGTGGTTCGGTCGAGGGCATCGGGGCCGACGAATCCGAGAAGTCGGGGCAGCTGTGCCGCCAATATCTGGCGCCGGTCGTCAATTCCCTGCTGATGAATTACCCACCGCTACTGGTGAATCCGGCGTCCACCCAGACGGCCTTCCCGAGCCAGCTGCGATTCAGCACGCCCGAACTCGCGCAGCAGGCGGCCCGCGAGGGCATACCCGTCAGCGTGCCGAAAGGTGTTTCGGGCCTGGCACTTCCGGGAGGCGGGCGATGAACGCACGGGTACGCAAGCGGATCGCCGCGGCCGTCGTCGGGTTCGCGGTCCTGCTCGGGGCCACGGGATGTGAGTGGGACGGCCTGAACACGCTGCCCATGCCCGGCGCCGCGGGAAACGGCGCGGGCTCCTGGCAGGTGCGCATTCAAATGCCGAATGTCACCACCCTGACCCGTAATTCGCCGGTGATGGTCAACGACGTCACCGTCGGCACCGTGAGCGGAATCGAGGTCCAGGACTGGCATGCCCTGGTCACCGTCAGCCTGGACAAGGGCGTGCACCTGCCCGCCAACGCGATCGCGCGGATCGGGCAGACCAGCCTGCTGGGCAGTAATCACGTGGAACTCGCGCCGCCGACCGATACCCCGCCGCAGGGACAGCTGCGCGACGGCGATCTCATTCCGCTGGCCCGTGCCGGTGATTTCCCGACCACCGAGCAGACGCTGTCCTCGCTGTCGGTGGTGCTCAACGGCGGCGGAATCGCGCAGCTGCAGACCATCACCCACGAGTTGAACGCGACGTTCTCGGGACGTGAGGGCGCCATTCGCGACCTGATCCCGCAGCTGAACCAGCTGACCACGTCGCTGAACAAGCAGACCGGCGACATCATCGCCGCGATGTCCGGACTCGATCGCTTCGGCGGCGTGCTGGCCAAGCAGAAGGGCGACCTCACCAACGCCATCCAGAACATTCATCCGGCGTTGACGGTGCTCGCCGATCGTCGTCAGACGATCACCCAGACGATCACCTCGCTCGGTGACCTGAGCGATGTCGTCGATCAGATCATCGCGCAGGGCGGCGGCAACCTGAAGGCGGAGCTGGCCGACCTCGGGCCGGTGCTGAAGGGGCTCGCCGACACCGGCAACAATCTGACGACGGCACTGCAGGCGTTGCTGACGTTCCCGTTCCCGGCCAATCAGCTGGACAAGGCGATCAAGGGCGACTACTTCAACATCTTCGTCACCTACGACCTCACCGCCTCACGACTGGATTCGAACTTCCTCACCGGCACCCCGCTCGGCGGCCACTTCGGTGGCGTACAGGCGAAATACGGTGTGGAGGCCGCGCTGGGCACGATCGCCGGGACCGCGGGCGAAAAGGGCGATCCGGTGACCGGTCCGCTGAACAAACCGCCCGCCCAGCCGATCATCCCGGGGCTGCCGCAGATTCCGGGTCTCCCCGCCATTCCCGGTTTGACGGTTCCGAATCCGCCGAAGGGAGGGCCGGCTCGATGAAACTCACCAGATTCGTCCGGAACCAGCTGATCATCTTCGCGGTGCTCACCGTGGTCGGCCTGGTCGTGATGTCCGCGGCGTACGTGCACCTGCCGGCGATGTTCGGTATCGGGCGGTACACCGTGACGGTCGATCTGACCGCGACCGGCGGGCTGTACCCGACCGCGAACGTCGCCTATCGGGGCACGAATATCGGCAAGGTCGAACAGGTTCAGCTCACCCCCGACGGCGTGCACGCGAAGTTGTCGATCAACAGCAGCGCCAAGGTGCCCGCCGACGTGAACGCGAATATCAGAAGCGTGTCCGCGATCGGCGAACAGTATGTGGACCTGGTGCCACCAGCGTCGCCGGGCAGCGGTTACCTCTCCGACGGAACGGTCATTCCGGTGCAGCGCACCACGTTGCCGCAGGATGTGGGCGCTATGCTCGATCAGGCGGACCGCCTCCTGGCGAGCATTTCCGACACCAAATTGCGGGAGCTGCTCGACGACGCGTTCACCGCGTTCGACGGCGCCGGACCGGATCTGGGCAAGCTCATCGACTCCGCCTCCCTGCTGGTGCAGGACGCGAACGCGAATACCGAGCAGACCAAGGATCTGCTGAACAAGATCGGGCCGCTGCTGGACACGCAGAACCGGTCGGACGCCGCGGTCCGGGCGTGGACCCGGAACCTGGCCACTGTCACCGACCAACTGCGCCAACACGATCCGTCGTTGCGCAAGCTGATCGAACGGACCCCGTCGTCGGCCCAGAAGATCTCCTCGACCTTCCAGGATCTGCAACCGACACTGCCGTTGCTGCTGTCGAATCTGGTCAGCATCGGGCAGGTCGGTGTCACCTATCACGCTGGGCTGCAACAGGTTCTGGTCGTCTTCCCGCCACTGATGGCGGCGTTGATGACCGCCGCGAAGGACGGCTTGAATCCGAGCAAGTACGGCGTCCAGGTGGACTTCGCGCTCGGGGTCAACGATCCGCCCGGGTGCCTGACCGGCTTCCTGCCGGCGAGCCAGCGGCGTTCCGCGGGCGATCTGAGCGTTCCCGACACACCGCCCAACCTTTACTGCAAGGTTGCCCAGGACTCCAACGTCGCGGTGCGCGGTATCCGCAACTTCCCGTGCGAGGATCACCCGGGCAAGCGGGCGCCCACGGTCGAGCTGTGTGACGATCCGCGCGGCTACGTACCGTCCGGCAACAATCCGCCGTTCGGGAATCCGACGCCGGGACCTGCCGCGATGACTTCTCCGGCGCCCGCGGCCACCAACCATCCGGCGTCCTTCGAGAACCGCCAGTACGACCCGGGAACCGGCACTTTCATCGGGTCCGACGGTCGCACCTACCGAGAGGGCGACATCGGTTCCAACGGTTCGGGCACGGTACCTTCGAGTTTGCAGGCGATGTACGAGGAGCAGCAGAAGTGACCGAGCTGAACGAACCGGGGGCGGGAGGCAGGAGGCCGCGGCGGCGCGCGATGCGGCAGTCCGGTCCGCCGACCGAGGGAACCACCGAGGTCGTCGAGCGGACGACAGCGCCGGCCGTGGAGCGTGCCGCGCAGCGCGGCGACGCCGGGCCGACGGCTGCGGAGAATGCGTCCGCGGCCGTGCCTGTGGATGCGCCCGTAGCCGAGTCCAGCGTCTCCGCGGACTCCACGGTCGAACTCGCCGAACCCGTGCCCGTCGACGCCGCACCCGAGGACTCTGCCGAGATCGCGGATTCGGCCGCCGAGGAACAGTCCGAACGCGTACCCGGCAAGCTGGGCTGGCTCGGCTGGATCGCGGCGGCCGTCGCGGCGGTGTCGGCGCTGGTCCTGATCGGCTCGGGTGGATTCCTGATCTACCACGAACAGCATGTGGACGCGCTCGCGCGGCAGCGCGCCGACTACATCCAGACCGCCAAGCAGGTCGTGCTCAACCTGACCAATATCTCCGGCGACACCGCGCCGAAGGATATCGATCGGGTGCTGTCGGTCGCGTCGGGCCAGCTCAAACAGGAGTACTCCGAACGCAAGGATGCTTACGCCCAGGTCGTACAGCAGGCCAAGGTGAAGGCCAGTGGTCAGATCATCGAAACGGCCCTGGAGAGCGAGGACGATCACACCGCCCGGGTTCTCGTCGCCGCCGCGCAGACCCTGACCAATGCGGGCTCGCCCGACCCGCAGCAGCGGTATTACCGGTTCCGGGTCACCGTCACCCGGGACGACTCGGGACATCTGACCGGCTCGCAAGTGGAGTTCGTGGCATGAAAAACAATCTCCGCGCCATTCTGATCGTCTGTGCGGCAGTCCTTTTCGTGGCGGCCGGTGTGCTGGGCGGGTTCACGGGCTTCAAGTACTGGTCCGACAATCAGGCGGAGCAGGCTCGCGCCCAGTCCGTCCAGACCGCCCGCAACACGGTCCAGGCCATGTTCAGCTACGACTTCCACACCGTCGACACCGAACTGCCCAAGGTCGGGCCCAGCCTGACTCCGGGCTTCCGCTCGGACTACCTCAAACTGGTCGACGGCGTGATCGCCAAGGGCGCCAAGGAAAAGCAGCTCACCGTGCATGCGAACACCACGGCCGCCGGAATCGTCTCCGCCGACCGTTCGCACGCGACGGTGCTGCTGTACCTGAATCAGGTGACCACGAGCAAGGATTCGCCGCAGGGCATGGTCACCCCCAGCCGGGTGCGGGTGACCCTCGACAAGGACGACGGCCACTGGCTCGTATCCGGTGTCACCCCGATCTGAGTTCCCGCGAAAAGCGTTGTCAGCGGCCGGGATCCAGGTCGGCGTCGGACAGCAGCGCGCTGCCCGCCACCTGACCCTGGGCCAGCGCGTCGAGAAACGCTCTGGCCCAACGGTCCACGTCGTGCGCGAGGACCTGGCGGCGCAGCGCGCGCATGCGGCGCCGACGGGTGTCGGGATTGTCGGTGAGCGCGGCCATGATGGCGTCCTCGACGCTGTCCAGGTCGTGCGGGTTGCACAGGTATGCCTGGCGCAGTTCGGCTGCGGCGCCGGTGAATTCGCTCAGCACCAGCGCGCCGTTGAGGCCGCCGTGACTGGCGACGTACTCCTTGGCGACCAGATTCATCCCGTCCCGCAGCGGCGTGACCAGCATCGCGTCGGCGGCGACGAAGAAGGCGAGCAGTTCCTCGCGCGGAATCGGCCGGTGCAGATAGTGCACGACCGGATAACCCACCCGCGCGAATTCGCCGTTGATGCGGCCGACCTGGCGTTCGATGTCGCCGCGCATCTGGATGTAGCTCTGCACCCGCTCCCGGCTGGGCGTGGCCAGCTGCACCATGGCCGTCTCGGTCGGATCGATCCGGCCTTCGCGCAGCAACTCCTCGAGCGCGGCCAGGCGGATATCGATGCCCTTGGTGTAATCGAGCCGATCCACGCCCAGCAGAATGTATTTCGGATTACCCAGCTCGGAGCGGATCTGCGCGGCCCGATCGCGCACCGAACGCCGCCGGGACTGTTCGTCGAGTTCGGCCGAGGCGATCGAGATCGGGAAGGCGCCCACCCGTACCGTGCGGAAACCCACCTGCACCACACCGAGTTTCGAGCGCACGCCGACGGTGCCGCGGGAAGTCGGTTGTCCGGCAAGGCGTTTGGCCAGGTACAGGAAGTTCTGAGCGCCGCCGGGTAAGTGGAAGCCGATCAGGTCCGCGCCCAGCAGACCCTCGACGATCTCGGTCCGCCACGGCATCTGCATGAACAGTTCCACCGGCGGGAACGGGATGTGCAGGAAGAAACCGATCGTCACGTCCGGGCGCAGCATGCGGAGCATCTTGGGCACCAGCTGCAATTGGTAGTCCTGCACCCAGACCGTCGCGCCCTCGGCGGCCACCTTCGCGGTGTACTCCGCGAAACGCCGGTTCACCTCGACGTACGCGCTCCACCAGTGCCGCCGGTATTCCGGCCGCACGATCACGTCGTGATACAGCGGCCACAGGGTGCCGTTGGAGAATCCCTCGTAGTAGTCCGCGACCTCGGTCGCGGTGAGCGGCACCGGATGCAGTTCGAGCCCGTCCTCGACGATCGGGTCCAGGTCCACATCGGGGACTCCGGCCCAGCCGACCCAGGCTCCATTATTGTTGCGCAGTACCGGTTCCAGCGCGGTGACCAGGCCGCCGGGGCTGCGCTTCCACCGAGTGGTGCCGTCGGGCAGCTGCTGCAGATCCACCGGCAGGCGGTTGGCGACCACGACGAATCCGGAACCCGCGCCGTGTCGAGCTGTCGCGGGCGAGTGGGCCCCCGCGTCCGATCTTCGCTGATCCGACGGGTTTGCGCTCATCTGGTCCATTACTGGAACCTCCGGTTTGCCGCGGGCCGGGAGAGCCCTGTGGAGTTGTAGTAGTCGCGGGTCGGGGGTGGTTATTCGCCCCGGCCGCCGGGACCGATGCCGAGCATGGACAACAGCATCCGGCATTCGTCCGCATCTTCAGCGTAAGCGGCGACGACTCGTTGGGCCTGTCGAGCAGTCTCGTCGGCGAGCGGCTCCAGATCGTCGTCCGCGATGTCGTTGGCGCCCTTCGCGGCCATCATCGTGTCCTCTCGACTATGGGTTGAGTTCTCACGGTTGCGAGAAGTCAATGGTATAGGTCGTGGGAAATAGGGGCGGTTCGGTCGGCCTGTGCTGGGTATTGACGTGATATCGGCAGCATGCCTGAAACAGGGAGGTTCAGGATGGCTATACCTTTGGGGAGACAGTACGCAGTGTAGGCAGAAAGGGTTTGGAACATCATGCCGTTGGCCACGGTGAACGGAATCGCACTGAACTATCAGGTGAAGGGGGACAAGGCCAAGGGCAGCGATATCAAGGGCGCCGCCCCGCTGGTCGTGCTGGTGATGGGGACCGGTAGTCCGGGCCGGGTGTGGGAACTGCATCAGGTTCCCGCGCTGGTCTCGGCCGGATATCGGGTGTGCACCTTCGACAACCGCGGCATCGCTCCCTCCTATGAGGCCGCGAGCGGAATGACCATCGACGATCTGGTGAGCGACACCGCCGCGCTGATCGAATTCCTGGACGAGGGCCCGGTGCTGCTGGCCGGGACGTCGATGGGCGCGCGGGTATCGCAGGAACTCGCACTGACCCGGCCCGACCTTGTTCGCAAGGCGGTCTTCCTGGCCGGGCACGGGCGGCTGGACCAGTTCCAGAAGACGTTGTCGCTGGGTGAGCACGAACTCGACGCCGAAGGGGTGAAGCTGCCGCCGAAGTACGAGGCCGCGCTGACCGCTGTGATGAATCTTTCACCCGCGACCCTCGCCGACGTCAACGCGGCGCGGGACTGGCTCGATCTGTTCGAGTTCACCGGCGGGCCGGTCACCCCCGGGATCCGGGCGCAGCGCGCGATGGATCACGATTTCGACCGGTTGCAGGCGTACCGCGGCATCAAGGTGCCGTGCCTCGCGGTCGGATTCGCCGACGACCGGATGATCCCGCCGTATCTGGCCCGTGAGGTCGCTCAGGTCATCCCCGCCGCGCGGTACCAGGAGATTCCCGACGCCGGGCACTACGGTTATCTGGAACGTCCCGACGCGGTGAACAAGGTGCTGCTGGAATTCTTCGGCGGCTGATGCGGTGTGCCCCCGGAGGTAACGCCCCGAGGGTAACGCCTGTCTTGCTAGGGTCGACATACGTATGGGGGTCGCTTCGCGCGGCCGTCAGCGTTTCGTACCCCTAGCGCATTCCCAACACACAGCGCCAGTATCAGTGAGGTGAGATGAGCACCAACCCCTTCGATGACGAAGACGGACGCTTCTTCGTTCTGGTCAACGACGAGGAGCAGCATTCCCTCTGGCCGGCTTTCGCGGAGGTTCCCGCCGGTTGGCGAGTCGTGTTCGGTGAGGACAGCCGGGCTGCCTGCGTCGAGTACGTCGAGAAGAACTGGACCGATATGCGTCCCAAGAGCCTGCGCGACGCGATGGCGGCCGACGACGCGGCCCGTCAGTCCCAGTCCTGAGCACAGCCGCTCGACACGCGTGGGGCACGACGACCCGGCGACCGCATGTCCCTGCTCATGCGGTCGCCCGGCTCCCCCCATCCCCGTGACCACGTCTTTTCCCGACCAGCCATCCCCCCGGTTATGATGGCTCCGCTTTTCCCGCCTCCTTAGCTCAGTGGTAGAGCACTCGCCTTGTAAGCGAAAGGTCGTCAGTTCAATCCTGACAGGGGGCTCCAGCAACTCAGTTCTTGCGGGCGACGCCTGCCCAGCAGCCCGCTTCGGCGTCTCGCCACTCGGGGAGGTCGGCCTCGGGGCGCCAGCGGTGGACGCCGACGACGCCTGGGTCCAGGAGTTCGTAGCCGTCGAATAGGCGGGTGACCTCGTCGCGATTGCGGTTCTGGGCGTGTACTCCGCTGGCTCGGTAGGTGGCCAGGGCGCGGCGCATGGTTTCGAGATCGCTCAACGTGCGCACCGCTCGGGCCATGAAGTCGCGGTTGTGGTGGACGCCCGAGGCGACGGTCGGCCACACCTCGAGGATCTTGGCCGCGGCCTGGCGGTCGACCTCGTAATTGTCCTTGCCGCCGAGGAAATAATCGTAGATGCGAGCGCTACTGGGTTTGCTGGGATCCACGCCCCGCTCATTCGTCATCACTCGTCTCCTGGTCTGCAGGTGTGAAAAGCCAATATCCAGCGGGCGCAATGCAATTCGTGTGATAATATGTCCTGTTGCGGCGCGGCCGGGCGACGGCCTCCGTGGTCACCGGGGGCTTGCCGGGCGGCGAGGTTCGGAGCTGATGATGCGATCCCGCCCGGATAATTCCCACCCGCCCCTCTGGTATTCCCTTCTGCGGGAGGGAATCCCGTGCGTGAATAATGCGGCCTCCGGCCTCGAGCGCGGAGTCGCCTATCGCGCAACCTTTTTCGAGGCCGATATGGCCAGGGCGCGACCGTGCGGAAATGGTGAATTCGAGGTCGCCGACAATGCTCACGTGGCGCCGCGTTCCGACGGTTCCGCATCGGGCGGGCATCCGCTCGTGCCCGCGAGCGCGTCGCGGGTACCGGTCGGAACAGGGACGTTGTGGCCGCTCGCGGCGGGTTCAGAGCGAGAACCTAGACCCTTCCCAGGAAACTCTCAGGCAACGTTCAGCGGGTTCGGCACTCGGCGAGGGACGATGTCCTCCATGAATGGTGTGCCAGCGGACCGGGCGCCCGAGGCCAGGATTCTGGTCGTCGACGATGAGCCCATGATCGTCGAACTGCTGTCGGTGAGCCTGCGTTACCAGGGGTTCGAAGTGACCTCGGCCGGCAACGGCGCGGAGGGGCTGGACAAGGCCAAGACCTTCCGGCCCGACGCGCTGATCGTCGATGTGATGATGCCGGGAATGGACGGCTTCGGCCTGCTGCGGCGGCTGCGCGCCGACGGTATAGAGGCTCCCGTGCTGTTCCTGACCGCCCGCGACGAGGTGGAGGACAAAGTCACCGGCCTGACCCTCGGCGCGGACGACTACGTCACCAAACCGTTCAGTCTCGAGGAGGTCGTCGCGCGATTGCGGGTGATTCTGCGGCGTTCCGGCCATGCGGTGGAGGAACGCAAATCCTCGCGAATCCGGTTCGAGGACATCGAATTGGACGACGATACGCACGAGGTGTGGAAGGCGGGGGATCCGGTTTCGCTGTCCCCGACCGAGTTCACCCTGCTGCGCTATTTCATGGTGAATGCGGGCACGGTGCTGAGCAAGCCGCGCATTCTCGATCACGTCTGGCGTTACGACTTCGGCGGCGAGGTCGGGGTGGTCGAGACCTATGTCTCCTATCTGCGCAAGAAGGTGGATACCGGCCCGGATCAGTTGATCCATACGCTGCGCGGGGTCGGCTATGTCATGCGTTCGCCCAGTCGCAGGAATTCCCCGGCGAAATGAGCGTCTGCCGGACCACCCGAATCGGAGGTCATCGGCCATAGACGACACTGTTTCGGCCGACATGGAGAATACGGGCATGGCTGGTGGCGTCGGGAAAGTTCGCGCGGCAATCATGCATCGCCTGGCGGCGGTGCCGTTGCGCGTGACGTTGGTCGTCGCGCTGGTGATTCTCGCCGGGCTCGGCCTGCTGATCTCCGGCGTGGTCGTCACCTCGGTCATGCAACGTGTCGTCGTCGTCGGCGTCGACCGGCAACTGTTCGACGCCGCGCATATCTGGGCGCGGCCGGACGCGCATCTGCCGAGCCGCCTGCCGCCGATGTTCTACGTGCGCACGACGAATGCGCAGGGGGTGGTGGAAGTGCGCTCCCCGGCGTCGTCGTCGGTGCCGGATCTGCCCCCTGATCTGGACAATCATCCGCGCACGGTCGGCACGATCGGCAATCCGTCCGACACCTGGCGGGTACTGGAGGTTGTTCATCCCGACGGTGTCAGCGTGGTCGCGGTGCATCTGGATCAGGGCAAGAACCTCGTCAGTCGACTGGTCGGCCTGCAGATCGTGGTGGGGCTGGCGGTGCTGGCGATCCTCGCGGCCGTCGCGCAACTGGTCATCCGGCGCAGTCTGCGACCGCTGCACGAGGTGGAGAAGACCGCGTCCGCGATCGCCGGGGGTGATCTGCATCGGCGAGTTCCCGTGCGCGGCACCAGCACCGAGGTCGATCTGCTGTCGCAGTCGCTGAACAGCATGCTCACGCAGATTCAGCAGGCATTCGCCGCCACCGAGGCGTCCGAGGAGGCCGCGCGGCGTTCGGAGGCCAAGATGCGCCGGTTCGTCGCGGACGCCAGTCACGAACTGCGCACGCCGCTCACGACCATCCAGGGTTTCGCCGAGCTGTATCGGCAAGGGGCCGTGCCGGATTCGGAACTGTTCATGGATCGGATCGAGCGCGAGGCCAAGCGGATGAGTCTGCTGGTGGAGGATCTGCTGATGCTGGCGCGGCTGGACGCGCAGCGTCCGCTGGAACGCCGGGAGGTGGATCTGCTGGCGATCGCCAGCGACACCGTGCACAATCTGCGCGCGGTCGACGCGACCCGGCACCCGGACGGCCCGCCGCGGCCCATCGATCTCGAAATCCGTTCCGGTGAAGGAACTTTGGAGGTCTCCGGCGACGAGGCGCGTCTGCGTCAGGTGCTGGGCAATCTGGCCGGAAACGCGCTGGTGCACACGCCGCCGGGCACCCCGGTGACGGTGCGGCTGACCCCCGCCGAGCACGAGGTGCTGCTGGAGGTCGTCGACACCGGTCCCGGTCTGCCGCCCAAGGAGGCCGAGCGCATCTTCGAACGCTTCTACCGCACCGACACCTCACGCAGCCGGGACAGCGGAGGCACCGGTCTGGGGTTGTCCATCGTGCAGGCGCTGGTCGCCTCGCACGGCGGCACGGTGTCGGTGAACAGCACCGTCGGCGAGGGCACGACGTTCACCGTGCGGCTGCCGCGCGAGACTTCCTGAGTTCAGTCCGGGACGTTCGCGCCGTAGCCCAGATCGCGCAGGGCCTGCTTGATCTTGTCTTGCGCCTCGTCGAGGGATTCCTTGCTGGGCTCGGGATCCGCACCCGAGATGTTGAAGTCGCCGAGCTCGAACGCCGGGAAGACGTGCAGGTGCAGGTGCGGGACCTCGAGTCCGGCGATCAGCAGGCCGGCCCGGGGCGCGTCCCACGCGGCGCGCACGGCCTTGCCGATCTTCTGCGCCACCGCGTTGATCCGGGCGAACACCTCGGGGTCGAGGTCCTGCCACTGATCGATCTCCTGGCGCGGGACCACCAGCGTATGCCCCTGGGTGATCGGGTTGATCGTGAGGA
The DNA here is from genome assembly GCF_001613065.1 of Nocardia miyunensis NBRC 108239. Classification (GTDB taxonomy): domain Bacteria; phylum Actinomycetota; class Actinomycetes; order Mycobacteriales; family Mycobacteriaceae; genus Nocardia; species Nocardia miyunensis. The sequence goes on along the minus strand of NZ_BDBQ01000043.1, from coordinate 51,655 downwards.
AAGCGACGAATTCCTCGTCCTCCCAGACGAACCGTCCGGGCAGCTGACCGGCGATGATCGCGCTGAAAACAGAAGCCATGGCCTGCATTGTGCCCTGTCCCGTGCGGCGCTGCGGTGTCCGGCGGTCCCGCGCGGACCTTTCCGGCCCGCATCCAGGCGCGTCGGGCGGCGGCGCGCGCTCCCCCCGCTGATACCTGGCGGGGGCGATTCGGCGGTCACCTAAGCTGTGCTGCGTGCGCGTACTCGTCATCGGTTCCGGAGCTCGTGAACACGCCTTGGTAGTGGCCCTGCGACGGGACCCGGGGGTGAGCGCGGTCTGCGCCGCGCCCGGCAATCCCGGAATCGCGTTGCAGGCGGATGTGAAGCCGGTCGATCCGTGCAGCGCGGAGGCCGTGGTCGCCCTGGCCACCGACTATGCCGCCGATCTGGTGGTGATCGGCCCCGAGGTGCCGCTGGTGCTCGGCATCGCCGACGCCGTGCGCGCGGCCGGGATCGCCTGTTTCGGGCCGTCCGCCTCGGCCGCGCGGATCGAAGGTTCCAAGGCGTTCGCCAAGGACGTGATGGCCGCGGCAGGTGTGCGCACCGCGCACAGCGAGATCGTGGATCATCCGGGTGAACTCGATGCCGCGCTGGACCGCTTCGGCCCGACCTGGGTGGTCAAGGACGACGGCCTGGCCGCGGGTAAGGGCGTGGTGGTCACCGGCGATCGGTCCGCGGCCCGCGACCACGCCGCCGAACTGCTCGAGCAGGGCCATCCGGTGCTGCTGGAATCCTTCCTGGACGGGCCCGAGGTGTCGCTGTTCTGCCTGGTGGACGGGGAGACGGTGGTGCCGCTGCTGCCCGCGCAGGACCACAAGCGGGTCGGCGACGGCGATATCGGTCCCAACACCGGCGGTATGGGCGCGTACACGCCGCTGCCGTGGCTGCCCGCGGGCGCGGTCACCGAGATCGTCGAGACGGTCGTGAAACCTGTTGCGGCGGAGATGGTTCGGCGTGAGGTGCCGTTCTCGGGCCTGCTCTACGCTGGGCTCGCGATGGGCCAGGCCGGGCCCGCGGTGGTCGAATTCAATTGCCGCTTCGGCGATCCCGAGACCCAGGCGGTGCTGGCGCTGCTGGACAGCCCGCTCGGCGAACTGCTGAACGCCACCGCGACCGGAACCCTCGCCCAGGCCGAACCCCCGCGCTGGAAGGACGGCGCGGCGATCACGGTGGTGCTGGCCGCGGAGAACTACCCCGGCCGCCCCCGGACCGGCGACGTCATCACCGGCGCCGGACCAGAGGCCACCGAGCCGAATGCCGAAGTGCTGCATGCCGGTACGTCCCTGCGCGAGGACGGCGCCCTGACCTCGGCCGGTGGCCGCGTGCTGAACATCGTCGCCACCGGAGCCGATCTCACCGAGGCCCGCGCCCGCGCCTACGCCCGCTTCGCGCCGATCAAACTGCCGGGCAGCCACTTCCGCACCGACATCGGCCTCGCGGCGGTGGAGAATCGCATCGCAATCCCGTCCGGGGCGTAGCCGCCGCGCTGCCCTGACGGCCCTGTGGTGTGACCGCGTCGTGGCGAGCGCCGCGGGGCCGGTGAGTGGTCCGTAATAGGACGGGATGCGCTGTCGCGGAACGGCTTCGACGTCGGGCCGGGGACGCGTCACAGCGGCCACACGCGGGCGTCGGTGGTCGGCCGGAATCGCGAATCGTTTTCGGTGCGACAGTCGTGGTGCGGGTATGTGCATCATGGCTGGCGTGTCCGGTGTCGTAGGTCTGACAGTGGCCGGTAGTCGGTCGGGATATGTTGTCGCGGAAGGATTCAGTGCCGTCAGCCTGGATGCCGCATCAGCCGACCTTGATGCCGTGCAGGGCGAGCCAGGGTTGAGGGTCGATGTGCTGGCCGTTGACGAGGATCTCGAAATGCAGGTGGGGGCCGGTGGAGTCGCCGCGGTTGCCCACGCGGGCGATCTGCTGACCGGCGCGGACGCGTTCGCCGACCGAGACCGAGAAGTCGTACATGTGGCCGTAGACGGAGATGGTGCCATCGTCGTGCTGGATGCGCACCCACAGGCCGAAGCCCTGGGCGGGGCCCGCGTTGATGACGGTGCCGTCGGCGACCGCGTAGATGGGCGAGCCGATCGGCGCGGCGATGTCGATGCCGTAATGGAAAGTGCCCCAGCGTGATCCGTATCCGGAGGTGAATACGCCGCGGGCGGGCAGCGCGTAGCCGCCGATACTGCCCTCGATGCCGCCGGGCAGCGCGGCGCTCGGGCCGCCGAGCAGCGGTGAGGGTTGTCCGGCCGCCGCGGCGGCGGCCTCGGCCTTGGCCCGGTCCAGGGTGGCGCGGGCGGCCGCGGCCACCACATCCTGTTCGCGCAGGCGCTCACCGTTGTCGATGGCGGCCAGATCGCGGGCGCTGGTCGCCGGCTCGGCCTGCACCTGCAGCGGATAGGCCACCGGAATGCGCTGTGCCACACCGGGAGCGGGCGTGGAGTCCACCGTGTGCGGTGCGGTGCCGTCCCCGGCGGCGGCCAGCCCGACGAGCACGACGCCCCCGACCAGTATCCGATGCGCGAGCACGAAGCCGCGTCCGCGCAACCACACCCCGCGCGCCTCGCCCGGCCAGTCCCGCCGCACGAATCCCCGCCAGTCCAGGCCCGCGATCATCCGGACGATCCGCCGGACCGAGCCCCGCGCGCGCGTCCATCCACGGCGAATCCGCTCGCCGCGCGAGGAACGTTCGCGGTGCAGTTCGGTACGCCAGTCGGGGCGGATCACGGTCCGGCTATCCCCGGAAATCGTCGTGTGGCGCGCCTCGTCAGGCATTCGCCGACGATAACAGGGGAGTGACCCCGGCCACGCGGACGCCGCCATCCGGCGTGGTCTACCCCTGGGCGCGCGGGTGTGATGCGGCTTCGGGCACGGCGGGGGATCCTGCGTCGGCCTCGGCAGGTTCCGGCCTTCGGGCGGTGCTCGTCGCGCCCGAGGGCACGTGTTCTACCGTCGTCGGGTGCGCAGTGAATCCCGTCGGTCCACCGTTCCCGCCTTCTACGTCATGGATGTGTGGAAGGCGGCCGCCGAACGCGCTCGCACTCACGGCGACGTCCTGGTGCTGGCCGCGGGACAACCATCCACCCCGGCCCCCGCGCCGGTGCTGCGGGCGACCAGGGCCGCCCTGGACGCCGAACTGCTCGGCTACACCGAGACTTTCGGCACCCCCGAACTGCGCGCGGCCATCGCCGCGTACCACCGCGACGGCTACGGCATCGAGGTCGACGCCGAGGACGTGGTGGTCACCACCGGATCCTCCGGCGCGTTCACGCTGATCTTCCTGGCCGCCTTCGATGTCGGCGACACCGTCGTGGTGGCCCGGCCGGGTTATCCGGCGTATCGGAATACGTTGTCGGCCTTGGGATGTCGCGTGGTGGAACTGGACTGCGGCGCGCGGACCCGGTTCCAGCCGACGGTCGAGATGCTCGAGGCGCTGCCCGAACCGCCCGCCGGGTTGATCGTGGCGAGTCCGGCCAATCCGACCGGAACCATGATCGACCCGGCCGAACTGGCCGCGCTGGCCCGCTGGTGCGATGCGCACGGCACACTGCTGATCTCCGACGAGATCTACCACGGCATCGTCTACGACGCAGGCGCGGACGCGACCGCGACGTCCTCGGCCTGGGAGACCTCCCGCGAATCGGTGGTCATCGGTTCGGTCTCGAAGTACTTCTCCATGACCGGCTGGCGGCTGGGCTGGATGCTGGTGCCCGAGGGCCTGCGACCCGCGCTGCAGCGGCTGGCCTCGAATATGACCGTCTGCCCGCCCGCGATCTCCCAGTACGCCGCGGTGCACGCCTTCGACACCGAGTCACGCCGGGAGCTCGACGGCCACGTGCGCCGCTACGCCCGCAACCGCGCCCTGCTGCTGGACGGCCTGCCCCGGCTGGGGATCACCGACCTGGCCCCCGCCGACGGCGCGTTCTACGCCTACGCCGATATCGCGCACCTCACCGACGACGCCACCCGCTGGTGCGCGGATCTACTCGCCGGCACGGGTGTCGCCCTCGCGCCGGGCACCGATTTCGATACTCGCAACGGCAGTCACACCATTCGGCTGTCCTTCGCCGGGGCGACCGCGGATATCGAGGAGGCGCTGGCCCGCATGGGCCGCTTCCTGGGCGTTTGACTAGGCAACCGAAGCGGATTGTGCCGCAAGGACTTTCCCCAGACACCCACGCGACGCCCGCGGATGGGGTACAAAAGCCATGGTTGTATTTTCAACACCTGCACGTTTGCCCACTCGAACTGGATTCTCACAGATCGCACCGATTTGGCACGGATGAACCGATGATGACTGGCACGATGACACGGTGATCACCGCGACGACCCCGAAAGGTGAAAGGCGTCGCCAAGCGTTGGTCGCGGCTGCCGCCGAGTTGCTACTCGAAGGAGGATTCGACGCAGTGCGCCACCGCTCGGTGGCCACCCGCGCGGAACTTCCCCTGGCCTCGACGACGTACTACTTCGCGTCGCTCGAGGATCTGATCGCGCGCGCGGTCGAGTTCAGCGGCAACGCCGAACTCGAGGTGATGCGCCGCCGCGTCGGCGACGTCCCGCACCGCCGCCGCGGCACCGACGCGACCGTCGACCTGATCCTGGATCTGCTGGTCGGTGCGGACGCACCCGACGAGTCCGCCCGCGGCCGGTTGATCGCCCGCTACGAGCGTTCGGTGGCCTCGGCCCGGCATCCGGAACTGCGCGAGGTACAGCTACGACTACGCGCGCAGCTCGAGGAGCTGCTCGCCGAGGCGCTGCGCCGATCCGATCGGGTGGTGCGCGCCGAACAGCTGCGACGGCTGGTGGCCATGGTGGACGGTGCGGTCGTCGCGGCGCTGACCGAACTGGATCCGCAGCCGCGGCGCACTGCCCGCGGCGCGCTGCTCGAGCTGATCGACGTGATCGCCCCGCCCGCGCCGCAGCATACGATTCCGCCGCACCCGATGGCCGCGCACACGATCCCGGCGCATCCGGTCCCGCAGCATCGGAGCGAGCCCCAGCAACTGGACAGGCACCGATCGCTGGACTGAGCGGGAACCGTAGACTGGATGTTCGTGACCCTCGTGCCGAATGTCCTCGCCACCCGCTATGCCAGCCCCGAATTGGTGCGGCTGTGGTCGCCCGAGCACAAGATCGTGCTGGAGCGTCGCCTGTGGCTCGAGGTGCTGCGGGCTCAGTCCGAACTGGGTATCGACATCCCGGACGGGGTGCTCGCCGATTACGAGCGGGTGGTCGAGCAGGTCGATCTGACCTCGATCGCCGAACGTGAACGGGTCACCCGGCACGATGTGAAGGCGCGGATCGAGGAGTTCAACGCCCTGGCCGGGCACGAGCACATCCACAAGGGGATGACCAGCCGCGATCTCACCGAGAACGTCGAGCAGCTGCAGATCCGCCTTTCGCTCGAACACGTCTACGCGCACGGTGTCGCGGTGGCCGCCCGGCTGGCCGAGCGGGCCGCGCAGTACCAGGCGCTGGTGATGGCCGGTCGTTCGCACAACGTGGCCGCGCAGGCCACCACGCTGGGCAAGCGATTCGCTTCCGCCGCAGACGAAGTGCTCATCGCGCTGACCCGCGTGCGCGAGCTGATCGACCGCTATCCGTTGCGCGGCATCAAGGGGCCGATGGGCACCGCACAGGACATGCTCGATCTGCTCGACGGCGATGCGGGCAAACTGGCCCAGCTGGAGCAGAAAGTGGCGCGGCACTTGGGTTTCGCGTCGGTGCTCACCAGCGTCGGGCAGGTGTATCCGCGCTCGCTCGATCACGACGTGCTCTCCGCGCTGGTCCAGATCGGCTCGGGCCCTTCGTCTTTCGCGCACACGGTGCGGCTGATGGCCGGAAACGAACTGGTCACCGAGGGCTTCGCGCCCGGCCAGGTGGGTTCCTCGGCGATGCCGCACAAGATGAACACCCGATCCTGCGAGCGCGTCAACGGTTTGCAGGTGGTGCTGCGCGGATACGCGTCGATGGCCGCGGAACTGGCTGGGGCGCAATGGAACGAGGGTGATGTGTTCTGTTCGGTGGTGCGCCGCGTCGCGCTGCCGGACGCGTTCTTCGCCGTCGACGGGATGCTGGAGACCTTCCTGACGGTGCTCGCGGAATTCGGCGCGTACCCTGCGGTGATCGAGCGCGAACTGAACCGCTATCTGCCGTTCCTGGCCACCACCCGCATCCTGATGGCCGCCGTGCGCGCCGGGGTCGGTCGCGAGAGCGCGCACGAGGTCATCAAGGAACATGCCGTCGCGGTGGCGCTGGCCATGCGCGAGCAGGGCCGCGAACCCGACCTGCTGGACCGCCTGGCCGCCGACGACCGCATGCCGCTGGACCGCACCGCCCTCGACGCCGCCCTGGCCGACCGTTCGGCCTTCATCGGCGCGGCCCAGGCTCAGATCGCCGATGTCGTCGCGCAGGTGGAGAAGCTGGTCGAGGCCAACCCCGAAGCCGCTCGCTACACCCCCGCGCCGATTCTCTAACCGGGAGCCGGTAGCCGAGCGGTCGCCATATCGGCCCGGGATGGCCTATAAACGCAGTATGGATCCATACACGATCTTCGCCGACATCGTGGCCGGCCGGGCTCCGGCATCGATCGTCTACGAGGACCCGGATGTGCTGGCGTTCATGGATATTCGCCCGATGACGCCCGGTCATCTGCTGGTGGTGCCGAAGGCGCCCGCGCGGTCCCTGGCCGAGCTGGATCCCGAGATCGGCGGCAAGCTGTTCCGGGTCGGGCAGCAGCTGGCCGCGGCGCTGCGGACCGGCGAGGTGAACTGCGACGGGGTGAATTTCTTTCTCGCCGACGGTGTTACGGCCGGCCAGGAGGTGTTCCACGTGCATCTGCACGTCATTCCGCGCACCCCGGGCGACGGGTTCGGGCTGCGCGGACGGCCGCGGACGCCGCCGCGGGAGGATCTGGACTATCTGGCCGCATCCATCCGCGGCGCGTTGGGACGGCTGGCGTCGGAATAGGCCGTTCACCGGTCGCGTCCCGCTCGAGCCGGTGATTTGCCAGTCGAAAGCCCCTTGGTCAAATCACCCCCTGACCTGTTTGCGCGGGTTATCTTGATGATTCGGGATCACAGGGCTGATGGAGGCGGGGATATGCGGCACGGGTCGATAGCTGTTGTGGTGCTGGCCATGGTTCTGGGAATTTCCGCGTCGCTGATCGGGCAACCGCGCGCCGCGGCGGCCCGGGTCGTCGGGACGACCCAGCTGGGGCCGACCAGGTCCGCGCTGTTCATCGACTCGCCCGCGATGGGCCACGTCGTGCAGGTGCAGGTGCTGCATCCGGTCGGCTCGCACGCCCGGCCCTCCTACTACCTGCTCGACGGCCTGGATCCGGGCCCGCTGCAGAGCAGTTGGACCAACGCCACCGACGCCGAGCCGTTCTTCGCGAACAAGAACGTCAACGTGGTGCTGCCGATGGGCGGGGAGGCCAGCTACTACACGAACTGGGAGCGCGAGGACCCGAATCTCGGCCACTACCAATGGGAGACGTTCCTGACCCGGGAGCTGCCGCCGATCGTCGACCGCACGTTCGCGGGCAACGGCGTCAACGGGATCGGCGGACTGTCCATGGGCGGGATGGCGGCTTTCACTCTGGCCGTGCGCAATCCGCAGCTGTACCGCGCGGTCGCCGGCTACAGCGCGTGCCCGGACATGGGGATGGCGCAGTGGCCGATCATGTTCTCCATCGCCAATCGCGGTGGTGATCCGGGCAATATGTGGGGTGCGCCGGGCAGCCCGGACTGGGGCGCGCACGATCCGGCGCTGCTCGCGAATCGCCTGCGCGGCAAGACCATCTACCTGTCCACCGGCTCGGGCGTGCCCGGACCGCACGAGGGCGAGCTGAAACCGCAACTGGCGGAGAACATCCTGACCGGCGTCCCGATCGAGGCCGCCGTGGACACCTGCGTCACCGCGTTCGCGCAGCGCCTGCGCGCGTTGAACATTCCGGCCGACATCGTCCAGAATCCGGTCGGCACGCATTCGTGGGCCTACTGGAAGGACGATCTGCACAACTCCTGGCCAACGGTGGCGCGGGCGCTGGGCGCGTGAACGGCGGCGACGCGCGGATCAGGCTCCGGGCCGGTTGAATTCCCCGTCCTTGGCGCCCGCGACGAAGGCCCGCCACTCGCCGGGGGTGAAGATCAGCACCGGGCCGTCGGGATTCTTCGCATCGCGCAGCCCGATGTTGCCTGTGGCCAGGAACGCCACCTCGACGCCCCCGGTCTCGCTGCTGCGGTGCCAGACGGCGTCGGGCTCGATCTCACGGTTCTTCTCTTCCACGGATGCTCCTGCACTGGTTCGTGACCCAATATGAACCACATGAGAATAGTGATGTTCAACACCTGAGACAAAAGGGTAATTCCGAGCGGAATATCGTCCGTGCCAGTTGATATGGACTACACCGTATTGGCGTTATTCCGATGTGGAAGTGGGCCTTCCGGAATGGTGGTTCGGGTCGCCGTCGCGGGAGGCGTCCGCCGCCCGGCGCTGGTGGGATCCCAGGACCGTCGCGGCCCCGGCTTTCCGGTCGACATGCCGCTGTGCCGAGCATTAGGGCAGGTCGGGTGGGGTTGGTTGACGCGCGCGACCGGACCCGGTCGCAATGGTCGGTTGTCCAGTGTGGTGGACGAGGTGCCCGATCTGTGCGGTTCCCGGCAAACCGGACGGTCGCGCGGGTATCCGGCCGGAATGGGATCGATCACATGGGGCGGCATTCGGCGGACAGCGGACATTTCTCCCGTGTTATCCGGCTCGTGTGGTTTATCCGGCAAGCTGAGCGGAAACTCAGAACTTCGTGGCGGGAATACAGCGTCCACCGGTCCGCCCAGGCCCGGCGCCCGCGCCGCGTCACAGCATGGCACGACAAAGGATGGAGCACCGCATGGCACCCGTCTTCGACAGTTGCGCGGTAGTGCCCCGGCACCTTACCGTCGAGCAGGCTCACAACATCTTGCGTATCCACAACACTTGCCCCGCGGACCAGTGTCTGCGCCGCAAGGCGGCCCTGTTCTTCTTGATGGAAGCTCGCCGCGGCGACCACGGTGTGGTCGGCCCGCGGCTGCCGGGAGTGACCCCGCGCGCCCGTAGATTGACCTAGCGTCGGCACGACGTTCCCGCCGGGAGCGCCACGGCGGGCCCGGCAGGGCCCGCCGCACCGGGTCCGACCAGCCCTGTCGGACCCGCCGACTACGGTGGAGCGCATGGCTCTCGACACTGGTACCGGCCCGATCCGCAACGCCGCCGATCCGTCCGTGGTGACGCCGCCGATCGCGAAGCGGGTCCCGGCGCAGCGCGTGCACCACGGCGACGTCGTCGTCGACGAATACGAGTGGTTGCGCGACAAGGAGGATCCGGAGGTCATCGCCTACCTGGAGGCGGAGAACGCCTACACCGAGGCTTGCACGGCGCAGCTACAGCCGTTGCGGGACAAGATCTTCGACGAGATCAAATCCCGCACGCAGGAGACCGATCTGTCGGTGCCGGTCCGGATGGGCGATTTCTGGTACTACTCGCGCAGCTTCGAGGGCAAACAGTACGGCGCGCACTGCCGCTGCCCGATCGGATCGAAGGACGACTGGACCCCGCCCACGCTCGAGGCCACCACCGAGGTCCCCGGCGAGCAGGTGCTGCTGGACAGCAACCTGCTGGCCGAGGGACACGAGTACTTCGCCGTCGGCGCGTACTCGATCAGCAACGACGGCAATCTGCTGGCCTATTCGGTGGACACCGTCGGCGACGAGCGATATGTGCTGCGCTTCAAGGATCTGCGCACCGGGGCCGAGCTCGCCGACGAGATCGCGGGCACCGTACCGGATGCGACCTGGTCGCTGGACGGTACGCACGTGTTCTATCAGACCTACGACGAGGCATGGCGCTCGGACACCGTCTGGCGGCACCGGCTCGGCACGCCGAACGAGCAGGACGTCCGGGTGTTCCACGAGCCGGACGAGCGCTTCTCGGTGGGCATGGACACCACCCGTTCGGAGAAGTACCTGATGATCGGGGTGCATTCGAAGATCACCACCGAGATCCGGGTCCTGGAATCCGATGATCCCGAGGGCGAGTTCCGGGTGCTGCTGCCGCGCCGGGAGGGTGTGGAGTACGTCGCCGAGCACGCGGTCATCGGCGGGCGGGACCGATTCCTGATCCTGCACAACGGCGAGGTGCCCGCACCCGGCGGCGGAACGGTCAAGGCGGAGAACTTCGTGCTCGCCGAGGCTCCCGTCGAGGACCCGGCCGCCATGACCACCCTCGTCGAACATCGCGAGGATGTGCGGCTCGAGGGTGTGGACTGTTTCGCCGACCATCTGGCGCTGTCCTATCGCCGCGGTGCGCTGCCGCGAGTCGCGGTGTGGCCGTTGACATCCGGCGGTTACGGCGAACTGCGCGAGCTGGATTTCGGGCTCGAGTTGTTCTCCGCGGGCGTGCTGGGCAATCCGGAGTGGGCGCAGCCGACGCTGCGGGTCGGCGTGACCTCGTACATCACGCCGGTGCGCGTGTTCGATTACGTACCCGCAACGGGTGAGCTGCTGCTGCGCAAGGAGCAGGCGGTGCTGGGCGGCTACGACCCGGAAGACTATGAGCAGCACCGTGATTGGGCCATCGCCGCGGACGGCACCCGGATCCCGATCTCGCTGGTGCGGCGCAGGGATCTGCCGGCGGATGAGCCGAACCCGTTGCTGCTCTACGGATACGGCTCCTACGAGGCCAGTATGGATCCGGGTTTCTCGGTGTCGCGGCTGTCGCTGCTGGATCGCGGCATGGTGTTCGCGGTCGCGCACGTGCGCGGCGGCGGTGAGATGGGCCGGCTCTGGTACGAGCACGGCAAGACGCTGCGCAAGAAGAACACCTTCACCGATTTCGTCTCCTGCGCAAGGCATCTGGTCGATACCGGCGTCACCGCGCCGGACCGCCTGGTCGCCGACGGCGGCAGTGCGGGCGGCCTGCTGGTCGGCGCGGTCGCCAATCTCGCGCCGGAACTGTTCGCCGGAATTCTGGCGGCCGTGCCGTTCGTGGACCCGCTGACCTCGATCCTGGATCCGTCACTGCCGCTGACCGTGACCGAATGGGACGAGTGGGGAAATCCGCTGGAGGATCCGGCGGTGTACGAGTACATGAAGTCGTACTCGCCCTACGAGAACGTCCGGGCGGTGGACTATCCGGCGATCCTGGCCACCACCGGCCTCAACGACACCCGCGTGCTGTACGTCGAACCGGCCAAGTGGATCGCCAGGCTGCGGGCCACCTCGACCGGCCACTCGCGCCTGCTGCTGAAGACCGAGATGAGCGCCGGTCACGGCGGCGTCAGCGGAAAGTACGAGAAGTGGAAGGAAGTGGCGTTCGAATACGCCTGGGTGCTGGACACGCTCGGCCTCGGCGACCGCTGAGGTAGCGGCACGACGAACGGGCGCGGCTCAGCGGATTCCGCAGGCCTGGATCAGCTCCAGCAGCTGCTGGTGCTGCTGTCCCTGGACGAGCTGATAGCCGGGCACCTTCGCGCCCATCATCTGGTCGTAGTCGTCGGCGATCTGGTCCGGAGTGGCGTTCGGATGCTGTGCGCGCACCGTGTTCACGATTTGCTGGGTGTTGTCGCACATCTGGTCGGGGGTCGGGTGCAGATTCGGAAGTGGAGGCAGGGCCTGCGCGAACGCGGGGGCGAAGAGCATGAGGGATGCTGTCAGGACGGTGAGTGCTGCGGCTTTCACAGGGGCGGAGCCTATTGAGGTGACGGAGCCGGTGTGGATCAGTTGCAATCAAACGATGTGCACTCCGTCACCGTCACCTCACGGTCAAGGTTCGCGGCCCGTCTCGCCGTTCGGACGCGTGGCGGGTGCGAGGAACGAGTGCCCGACACGGGGCCGAACGGCGAGACTTCGGGGGCCGCGAACACGCCGGAGCGGAGCGGAGGCCAAGGATACAACCTAGGCCAGATGGCAGTTGGCGATGTGGTCCAGGATGTATTGGCGCTGGCGCTCGCGGCTGGCCGCCGGAAGATTCTTGAACGCGCCCTGCCGATCGAGGAACGTCATGTAGCCGTCGGTGATCTGCTGCGGCGTGGCGTGCGGATTCTGCTTGCGCTCCATGTCGACCACGGCCTTGGTCGCCTCGCACTCCTGCTGCGGAGTGAAGATATGTGGCGGCGGATCCGCTTGTGCCACAACGGGTACGGCGATGAACAACGGAACTGCCAGTGCGGTCAGTAATGCTGCTTTCACCCGTTCGATCCTAGGCGAGACGGCGGTGGCCCGAAGTGATGACCGGACGGTATGTCATGGGACCGGACGGTCTCGGTCGTCGGATGATTGCCCGATTCGGTAGCGCGAATTCGTCGGCGCGTCATCGGGACTGCACGGTTCGGACACCTCCCGCGCCCATCGTAGGACTATGAGCGGGATCGGCAGAGGGGTGCGGGTATGCGTGCACAGTTGATCGTCTCGGTGTCGGGAATCCGGGACACCACCCGCGCGCAGGCGCAGGCATTCGCCGCGGACATGGACCGGCGCGAGGTTCCGCTGTCGCTGCTGGTGGCGCCCCGGCTGAAGGGTAAGTACCGGCTCGCCGACGACGCCCGCACCCAGGAGTGGTTGCGGGAACGTCGCGAGGGCGGTGACGCGGTCGTGCTGCACGGGTACGACCAGGCCGCGACCAAGCGCCGCCGCGCCGAATTCGCCACCTTGCCCCGGCACGAGGCGCGGTTGCGGTTGATGGCCGCCGATCGCGTCATGGAGGAGGTCGGGCTGCGCACGCGGCTGTTCGCCGCGCCGCGCTGGAACGCCTCCGAGGGTGCGATGGCCGCGCTGCCGGACGTCGGCTTCCGCCTGGCGCTGAGCCTGACGGCCGTCCACGACCTGGAACGCGATGTGGCACAACGTTCTTGGGTGCACGGCATGGGCGAGGGCTTCCGCGCCGAACCCTGGTGGTGCCACGCGCTGGTGATGAGTGCGGCCCGCACCGCCCGTCGCGGCGGCGTGTTGCGCCTCGCGGTCTCGGCCGCCCAGCTCGGTCGCCCCGGACCGCATCAGGCCGTGCTGGATGCGGTCGATCTCGCGCTGTTCCACGAGGCTCGGCCGGACATCTATCGCTGGGAGCCGTTCGCCACCGGAGCCACCCGCGCGGCGTGAGGGATATCGTCCGGTGCCACACCGGTCGGTCGGGCCCGGAGTACGCGGCGAGCCCGGCCGTCGGCGTGCCTAATGCCGCACGGCTTGCTCGACGCGGCGGCGCAGTTCGGCAGTGGAGACCTCGGCTGTCGCGCTGTGGGTGAACCCACCGGACTCCTCGCGGGTGAGTGAGCTGCTGGGCGGATGTTTGTCCAGCTGGTCCAGGGCGCGGCCCATATCGGCGAGCAGTAGATCGGCCATATCGTGGCTGAAACCGTGCCGGACCAGCACGCGCATGATGCTTTCGTCCTGCCGGTCGGCGGGCAGCGGGTAGGCCGCGACCAGCCAGCCGCGGGTGCGCAGGCGGTCGGACAGGTCGTAGAGGTTGAAGGTCTGCTCGCCGGTCAGCCGCCACGACACCGCCGCGATACCGCGCAGCGGATCGCCGTCGTGGATGAGCTCGAACAGGCCGAACTTCTGTATGCCCGTGGCCAGGTACTGAGCCACCGAATACGCGGCGGACTGCACCCGGTCGTATCCGTCGCGGCCGAGCCGGATGAAGCCGTAGTACGAGGTGATGACCTGGCCGCCGGGGCGGGAGAAGTTCAGGTTGAACGTGGCCATATTGCCGCCGAGATAGTCGACGTTGAACACCAACTCGTCCGGCAGATCCGCGGCCTCGCGCCAGATCGCCCAGCCCACCCCGAGCGGCGCCAGGCCGGTCTTGTGCCCGGAGGCGTTGATCGATTTGACCCGCGGCAGCCGGAAATCCCAGACCAGATCGGGTGCGGTGAACGGGGCCAGGAATCCGCCGCTGGCGGCGTCCACGTGGATCGGGATGTCCAGGCCGGTGCGGTCCTGCAGTTCGTCCAGCGCCCGGCTGATGCCCGCGACGTCCTCGAAAAGGCCGGTGAAGGTCTGGCCGAAGGTCGGCACCACCATGATGGTGTTCTCGTCGCAGTGCGCGGCGATATCGTCCGGATGCAGGGTCAGCCGGTCGCCGCGCAGCGGAACCTGGCGGATCTCCACGTCGAAGTAGCGGGCGAACTTCTCCCAGCAGACCTGCACCGGACCGCACACGAAATTCGGGGTGCCGCGGCCACCGCGGGCTCGCCAGCGGAATTTCGCGGCCAGCCCGCCGAGCATGGCGGCCTCGCTGGAACCGGTCGTGGAGGTGCCGCGGGTGCCGGCCGGGTCGGGGGAGTGCCACAGGTCCGCGAGCATGCGCGTGCATCGGGACTCGAGTTCGGCGGTCTGTGGATATTCGTCCTTGTCGACGATGTTCTTGTCCAGCGACTCGTTCATCAGCCGCCGAACCTGATCCTCGACCCAGGTGGTGCAGAAGGTCGCCAGATTCATCCGGGAGACGCCGTCGAGCATCAGTTCGTCGTGCACGATCTGATAGGCGGCCAGCGGATTGATCTCCGAGCGGGGGAATTCCGATTTCGGTGCACCGGCTCGGAACGGGGTTGTCGCGAACAGATCGTCGGAATCGGGTGATCCGGGCATCGTAACCTCCTGGTCATCGCACATATGACGAATTCGCGGGGCATTCGCCAGCATCTCACAGGGCGGGCGCCCTCGGATGCCGGGGCGAATGTCTGTCGGCGAGTGGCGGATGGCAATGTTCGTCACGTGACGACAACCTTGCGGACCAGCGGCGAGCGCGTCGTGCGAGAGTGGTGTCGACCGAGGTGCTCGGCGACATACCTGCTGGCCGCCAGGTCCGCGGGACGGCGGCGAAACGACGAAATGAGTTGATATGACGGATGATTCACGTACCGCCGCGTTGCGGACGCAGATTCGGGCGCTGATGACGCGGGCGAAAGACGATCTGGCGGAACTGGTTTCCTATCGATCCGTGCACGATCCGCGGCAGTTTCCACCGGAGGAGTGCCGACGGGCCGCGCAGTGGGTGCTGGACGCGTTCGTCGAGGTCGGCCTGACCGATGCGGGACTGCACGAGACCTCCGACGGAAGTCTGGCCGTCGTCGCTCGGTATCCCGCACCGGCGGGCGCGCCGACGGTATTGCTGTACAGCCACTACGACGTTCAGCCGCCGCTGAACGAAGATGCCTGGCGCACACCGGTGTGGGAGCTCGCCGAGCGGGACGGCCGCTGGTACGGACGCGGGGCGGCGGACTGCAAAGGGAACATCCTGGCGCATCTGACCGCACTGCGTGCGTTGCGGGAAACGTTGGGCGGCAAGGATTTTCCGGTAGGCATCACGTTGGTGTGCGAGGGTTCGGAGGAGCAGGGCACCGGCGGCCTCGAGGAATTCGTCCCCGAACACGCGGATCTGTTGCGCGCCGATGCCCTGGTGATCGGTGACTCCGGCAACGCGGCGGTCGGCGTGCCGACCTTCACCCAGACCCTGCGCGGCACGGTGAATGTCATCGTCGCCGTGGAAACCCTTGCGGGACCGATGCATTCGGGGATGTTCGGCGGGCCCGCGCCCGATGCGCTCGCCGCCCTGATCCATCTGCTCGCGACGTTGCGCGACGAACACGGCAATACCACCGTGGCCGGTCTGCCCGCCGATCAGGTCTGGGACGGCGCGCAGTATCCGCCCGAGCGATTCCGCGCCGACGCCGGTGTCCTGGACGGCGTCGATCTGCTCGGCGACGGCACCGTCGCCGATATGGCCTGGGCGCGACCCGCGGTGACCGTGCTGGGTATCGATGCGCCGGGTGTGGCCGGTGCGGTCGCGGCCGTGCAGGGGTCCGCTCGGGCCCTGATCAACCTGCGAATTCCGCCCGGCATCGACCCTGAGACGGCGTTGAAAGCCCTTACCGCACACTTGGAATCGAATACGCCGTGGCATGCGCGGGTGAGCGTGCGGCCCGAGGCGGCGGGTGCGCCGTTCCGTTCGGGCACCGGTGGTCCGGCCCGTCGCGCGATGGAGGCGGCCTTCGCCGCGGCGTACGGCCGGGAGGCGACCACGCAGGGCCAGGGCGGTTCGATCCCGCTGTGCAACGTCTTCGCCGAAACCTATCCCGAGGCGGAGATCATGCTGATCGGCGTCGAGGAGCCGAGCTGTCTCATCCACGCGCCCAACGAGAGCGTGGCCCCGAGCGAGATCGAGCATATCGCCCTGACCGAGGCGCTGTTCCTGGCCTCCTACGGTTCCTGACGCCCCGCCCCGACGCATCCGGCGGGGCACACCGGAATCCCTTGGGGCGCAATAGGCTATAGCCCACCGCTGGCCGCCGCGGCGTATCCGTCGAGGCGCGCCCGGATCTCTCGAGGCGCGCAGGAATCCGGGCTGCTTCGGCAGATTGCCATGGTAATTGCCCGGAACTCCTTGGGGCACATCAGAATTGAGCGTCGGTCTCCGGTGCGACGATGGCGAGTTCGGTGTCGGCCGGGCCCATCTCCTGCAAACGCCCGAAGTAGATGCCGCGGGCGTCGGGCTCGATGATTCCGTAGTGGATGGGCATGGCGGTGCGCGGGGAGACCGCGCGCAGATAATCCACCGCTTCGCTCAGGCGCATCCAGGGGGCGGCCGCCGGGATGGCCAGCACGCCCACCGGCGAGGGCGGCACCCACAGCGAATCGCCCGGATGGACGAACCGCGCCGGATCCTGCGGGGTGCCCAGCTGGAAGACGGTGTTGTCGATGACCGGGATGTCCGGATGGATCACCGCGTGCCGCCCGCCGCCGCCGGTGATCTGCACCCCGCCGACGCTCAGCACGTTGCCGGCGTGCACCGCCTCCCACGGCTCCTCGCGCAGCTGCGCGGTCTGCGGATCGCTCAGCAGCCGCGCCTGCGGATTGTTCTCCACCAGCGCCCCGATCCGCGCGGGATCGATGTGATCCGCGTGCTGATGCGTGATCGCGATCGCGTCGAGCCCGGTGAGGCCCTCGAAACCGTGCGAGAAATTGCCGGGATCGAACAGGATCTTCACTCCGTCGATCTCGACCAGAACGCAGGAATGACCGAAGTGAGCAATGCGCATAGGGGTCACTCTAACCCGCCGCGACCTGTATGCCCGGCCCCGATTAGGCTGTGCGGGTAATCCCCCACCAGCGTGAGGAGCAGCGCGTGGCACGAGTCGTGGTCGAGGTGATGCCGAAGGCCGAGATCCTGGATCCGCAGGGTCAGGCCATCGTCGGCGCACTCGGGCGCCTGGATATTCCGGGTGTGTCGGATGTGCGGCAGGGCAAGCGATTCGAACTCGACATCGACGACAGTGTCACCGATGCGGAGCTCGAGAAGATCGCCGAGTCGCTGCTGGCCAACACCGTCATCGAGGACTGGAAAGTGGTGCGCCTGTAATGTCCGTGCGCATCGGTGTCATCACCTTTCCGGGAACGCTGGACGATGTGGACGCCGCACGCGCGGTGCGGCTGGCCGGCGCCGAGGCGGTCAGCCTGTGGCATGCCGACGCCGATCTGCACGGCGTGGACGCGGTGATCGTGCCCGGCGGCTTCTCCTACGGCGACTATCTGCGCGCCGGAGCCATCGCCCGGTTCGCGCCGGTGATGGGCGAGGTCGTCGCGGCCGCGAAGAAGGGCATGCCTGCTCTCGGCATCTGCAACGGCTTCCAGGTGCTGTGCGAGGCCGGACTGCTGCCCGGCGCGCTGACCCGCAACGAGGGTCTGCACTTCGTCTGCCGCGATCAGTGGCTGCGCGTGGAAGCGACCGGCACCGCCTGGACGAGCCGCTACGAGCCCGGCGCGCAGATCCTGATCCCGGTCAAGAACGCCGAGGGCCGCTACCAGGCGTCGCAGTCGGTGCTGGACGAACTCGAGGGTGAGGGCCGCGTGGTGTTCCGCTACGCCGGTGGCAATCCGAACGGTTCGCAGCGCGATATCGCCGGAATCGCCTCGGCCGACGGCCGCGTCGTCGGGCTGATGCCGCATCCCGAGCACGCCACCGAACCGCTCACCGGACCCAGCGACGACGGTCTGGGCATGTTCCTGTCGGTGGTGGACACGCTGGTCGCAGCCGCCTGAACCCGGTCGGGCTCAGTTGGCCAGATTGTCGAGCACGTGCAGTTGCACGCCCTCGGCGCGGGCGATCAGCCCATCGGCTTGCTCGGCCCGATCGCCTCGGAAAACCTTTCCGCCGGAAGGGGTTTCGAGTGTCAGCCCGTCCGCCAGGGCCGCGCGCATCCGCGGCACCTCGAGTGAGCCGAGGGTCCGCGCCATCGAGCCGATCAGATGGATCGCCTCGTAACTCGTATTGCTGAAGAAGGTCAGCGCGGGCGCGAATCGGCCGTGCATGCGGTGATAGCGCGCCAGCCGATCCGGATCGCCGACCTGGTCCGGGAAGAACGCCGAGGGGACGTAGAGGTTCTCGTTCGCCGCCGGACCGCCCGCGAGCAGGACGGTCTCATCGATCGCCGGGCTCACCCGCACCTGGTGGGCGGCCCGCCCGGCATGCGCGAACTGCTGATTGAACCGCACCGCATCCGTACCCACCAGCAGCAGGACGATTCCGTCCGCCCGGTCCAGCCGGGGGTCGTTCAGGATCGCGGAGAAATCCTCGGTGCCCAGCGGCACATAGCGTTCCAGCAGCACCGCGCCCGGATACCTCGCCCGCACCGCCCGCGCGGTGGCCAGCGGCCAGATGTAGTCGTTGCCGATGATCGCCCAGCGCCGGATGCCGTAGTGGCGATGCAGCCAGTCCATGGCGGGCAGGACGTTCCCGGCCGGGCTCTCGCCGACCAGCACGACCCCGGGCGGCTCGTCGGGCAGATCCTCGTGAATGGTCGCGAACAGATAGGGGACCCGGCCGTCGGCGGCGTGCGCGACCGCGCGGCGGACCGCGGAGATGTGCCATCCGGTGATGGCATCGATCATGCCGGTGGCCAGCAGCGCCGAGACCTCCCGCGCGACATCGGCGGGTTCGCGACCGCCGTCCACGGTGGTGACCCGGACCTCGCGTCCGAGAATTCCGTCGCCGCCATTGATTTCCGACACCGCGAGCGCGACGGCCGCCTCGCAGGAGGGTGCCACAATTCCACCGGAGCCCTGTAGCGGGACGATGTTGAGGATCTCTATCACATCGTCCGCGCGCTCGTGGAACGGCGACATTCGGTACCCTTCTCCTCGTCGGGAAAATAGGAAATGGGCGGAAGAAATTATTATGTCGACCATTGTAAGCGGATTTTCCACGTTGCACGGTGCGCTGCGCGCCGCTGAGCGCGGTTGGCTCCGCCACCTCGATACGGCTCTGTCGGCCCGACGGCTCTCCGCGGACCACTGGGCGATGCTGTCCAATCTGTCCGGCGAGGTCGGCATCACCATGACCGAATTGGCTTGCCGGGCACAACTTCCGCCCTCTTCGGCGACCCGCCATGCCGACGCTCTGGCCGAACGCGGACTGATTTTCCGCATCGCCGCCGAAGACGACCGCCGCCGCATTCTCATCGGCCTCAGCAAACGCGGCCTCGAAGTGGTCGAATCGGTCCGCGCGGAGGAACTGCGCGCCGAGGAACAATTGCGCAAGCGAATCGGCGCACGCAATCAGGCCGAACTTCTGCGCCTGCTGGAACTGGTGGCGCAGACGCCCACCCACGATCGTTAAGATCGAGCCTTATGCCCGTCCCCACCACTGCTACGCCTGCCGGACTGTGCGCGTTCGTCGACGCTTCGCCCTCGCCGTTCCACGTCGTGCACACCGTCGCGAACGAATTGACCGCCAACGGATTTCGGGAACTTCCCGAGTCGCGGCCGTGGGATCAGCCCGGGGAGGGGCGGTATTTCGTGGTGCGCGGCGGTTCGCTGGTCGCATGGGTGGAAAACGGTGCGGCGCAACCGTTCCGGGTGGTGGGAGCGCATACCGACAGTCCGAATCTGCGGGTCAAACAGCATCCGGATCTGACCTCGGCCGGGTGGCAGCTGGTCGGGCTGGAACCCTACGGCGGCGCATGGCTCAACTCCTGGCTGGACCGGGATCTGGGCATCTCCGGGCGGATCACCGTCCGCGAGGGAAACACGTTGTCCGAGAAGCTGATCCGGATCGACGAGCCGCTGCTGCGGGTGCCGCAGCTGGCGATCCACCTGTCCGAGGACCGGCGCGGGGTGAGCCTGGATCCGCAACGTCACGTCAACGCGGTGTGGGGTGTGGGCGGTGAACCGCGTTCGTTCCTGGGATATCTGGCCGAGCACGCCGGAATCGACCCGGACACGGTGCTGGGCTGGGAGTTGATGACCCACGACCTGACCCCGAGCGGGACGGTCGGCCGCGATCTGGACCTGATCAGCGCACCCCGCCTGGACAATCAGGCCACCTGCTACGCCGGACTGCAGGCCTTCGCCGCGGCGGTCGCCGAGCCGGGCGCGGCGACCCCGGTGCTGGTGATGTTCGATCACGAGGAGGTCGGCAGTCAGTCCGATCGCGGCGCGCATTCGGATCTGCTGCCCTCGATCCTGGAGCGGATCGTGCTCGCGCGCGGCGGTGGACGTTCGGAATACCTTGCCGCACTGGCGGGTTCGGTTCTCGCCTCGGGCGACATGGCGCATGCGACGCATCCCAACTATCCCGAACGGCACGAACCCGCGCACCGCATCGAGGTCAACGGCGGCCCGGTGCTGAAGGTGAATCAGAATCTGCGCTATGCCACCGACGCGGTCGGCGCGGGCGCGTTCGCGCTGGCCTGCGCGCAGGCTGAGGTTCCGTTGCAGCGGTACGTGCATCGCGCGGATCTGCCGTGCGGGTCCACCATCGGCCCGATGTCCGCGGCCCGCACCGGGATGACCACCGTCGACGTCGGCGCACCCCAGCTGGCCATGCATTCCGCGCGCGAGCTGATGGGCGCGCGGGACGTCTCGGCCTATTCGGCGGCGCTGGCGGCGTTCCTGACACCGGCGGAGCTCACCGCGCGGTAGATCGGCCGGTAGGCAACGACGGCGACGACCAGCACCGCGAACGTGACCAGCACATAACTCGAACCGATCAGCTGCTCCCACAGCGCCCAGTGCTGTTCGTGATCGCCGCCGTGCGGCAGCAGCCACTGCGGCCCGACCAGGAACATCACCGCGATCGCGGCGGTCGCGATCAGATAGGGACGCCCGCGCCGGCCGCGATCGATGGCGTCGGCGGCCACCAGCGCGGCGGGGGCCACCCACACCCAGTGATGCGACCAGGAGACCGGCGAAACCAGCAGCACCGCAGTCGCGTTGACGGTCAGCGCGGCGACGGTCGCGGCGGCCGAGGCCGGTGCGGGTGCGTCCGGGGATTCCCGGCGGCGGGCCGCCGCGGCGTCGTCGAAGAGTCGTTTCATCAGGACCGCGGCGAGTACCACCGCCACCAGCGACGTGGCGAGCCAGAGGATCGTCGCATCGGATGTGTTCAGGCCCAGCCGGAAGGCGAATCCCTTGAGCGACTGGTTGCCCGCGAAGTAGGGCGGCCCGATGCGGCCGGTGTCGAGCATGGTGTGGAACCAGTACCGGGTCGATTCGTGCGGGAACAGTACGAAACCCACCGCGATCGCGCCCAGCGCCGAGAGTGTCATGGTCAGCGCCGAACGCCAATCGCGGCGCACGAGGAAATACAGCAGGAATCCGCCAGGGGTCAATTTGATCGCCACCGCGATGCCGATCAGCACGCCGCGCGGCCAGAACGGCTTGCGTACCAACGTATCCAGCGCGATCGCCGTCATCAGGAACAGATTGATCTGCCCGAAGTTGTAGGTCTGGCGGATCGGTTCGGACAGTCCCAGCAGGGCGACCGCGCCGACCACCAGGCACAGCCCGGTCGTCCGGTCCAGCCGCGGGCGCAGCCGCCGCAGCACCAGCCACACCGTCAGCGCCAGACTCGCGATGGACAGCGCCAGCACCAGCCATTCGGCGAGCAGCAGCGGCAGCACCGCGAGCGGGGTGAACAACAGCGCGGCCAGCGGGGGATAGGTGAACGGCAGGCCGAGCCCGCCCACCTTCGGCATCGGGCCGTACAGGTCGCCGCCGTCGAGCCAGATGTTCGCGCCGTTGCGATAGACCTGCAGATCGATGTACCCGCGCCACAGCCCGGTCGCCATGCAGATGATCGCGGAAACCGCGAACAGGGCGATCGCGATCGCCATCATGCGCCGTCGTCCGGCCGCCGGATCTGGACACGACCGGTCCACCGAGTTATTCGGGGGTAATTCGTCCGGATCCGCGACCTGGGATCGCTCGTTCACGCGGCAAGAGTATCCGGTGTGCGGGTGGGCCTCGCGCGACACGGCTGGAGCGTCACGGCGCATTGTGCCGCGAGCGGTGTCGGCCAACACGTTCGGCGGGCCTTGTGTTTTCCGGTTCGAGCGTCTCGTATGTCATGACGCGCGGCCCGGTGCATCGCGTTTCGAGCGGCCTCGGGTGCCGGGGTTGTGGGCCCTGAGCGCCGCGGTTCGGGCGTCTCGTACGGCACGGCGCGCGCTCCGGCGAATTGTGCTTCGAGTGGCCTCGGGTAACGCGCGGCTGCTGGGCTCTGCGAGCGCTACGGTCAGGGTGTCTTGTACGACACGTTTCGTGGGCCTACTGGGGCATGTCGAGTATGTGCGTGGCCCTGTGCGTCATGGCTCGGGTGTCCTGTGCAACATGGCTCGTGGGCGCGGCGCACTACGCCTCGGGAGCCTCGCAGAACACGGTGCGCGGCGTTGTTTCGGCACACATTAGACTCGCTGGTATCCGCCGACCCCTGCTTTAGGGCTCATGGCATTCGCGTGCCCGCCGAAAGGACCCTGGTACTCACCGTGACTGTCCACGTCGACACCGTCAGCGCCGCCGCGGCAACCCCGGATACCCCGCAGCCGTACAAGGAGCTGGGTCTCAAGGACGACGAGTACGCCCGGATCCGGGAGATCCTGGGCCGTCGTCCCACCGACGCCGAGCTCGCGATGTATTCGGTGATGTGGAGCGAGCACTGCTCGTACAAGTCCTCGAAGGTGCATCTGCGCTACTTCGGGCAGACCACCACCGACGAGATGCGCGCGTCCATGTTGGCCGGTATCGGCGAGAACGCGGGTGTTGTCGACATCGGCGACGGCTGGGCGGTCACCTTCAAGGTGGAGAGCCACAATCATCCGTCCTATGTGGAGCCGTACCAGGGTGCGGCGACCGGCGTCGGCGGCATCGTGCGCGACATCATGGCGATGGGCGCGCGGCCGATCGCGGTGATGGATCAGCTGCGATTCGGCGCGGCCGAGCACCCCGACACCCGGCGCGTGGTGGACGGCGTGGTGCGCGGTGTGGGTGGATACGGCAATTCGCTGGGTCTGCCCAACGTCGGCGGCGAGACGGTATTCGACGCGTCCTACCAGGGCAATCCGCTGGTGAACGCGCTGTGCGCGGGCGTTATGCGAGTGGAGGATCTGCATCTGGCCTTCGCCTCGGGTGCGGGTAACAAGATCATTCTGTTCGGTGCGCGGACCGGTCTGGACGGCATCGGCGGCGTCTCGGTGCTCGCCTCGGACACGTTCTCCGGCGACGAATCCGGCACCGGCCGCAAGAAGCTGCCGAGCGTGCAGGTGGGCGACCCGTTCACCGAGAAGGTGCTCATCGAGTGCTGTCTCGAGCTGTACGCGGCCGGTCTCGTGGTCGGCATCCAGGACCTCGGCGGTGCCGGATTGTCCTGTGCCACTTCCGAACTCGCGGCCGCGGGCGACGGCGGCATGCATATCGAACTGGATCGGGTGCCGTTGCGCGCGGCGAATATGACTCCCGCGGAGATCCTTTCGAGCGAATCGCAGGAGCGCATGTGCGCGGTGGTGACGCCGGAGAACGTGGACGCGTTCATGGCCGTCTGCCGCAAGTGGGACACCCTGGCCACCGTGATCGGCGAGGTCACCGACGGTGATCACCTGGTCATCACCTGGCACGACGAGACCGTGGTGGACGTTCCGCCGCGCACCGTCGCGCACGAGGGTCCGGTGTACGAGCGTCCGGTGCGGCGTCCGGACTCCCAGGACGCGCTCATCGCCGACACCACCGCGTCGCTGACCCGCCCGAAGACCGGCGAGGAACTGCGCGCGACCCTGCTGAAGATGATCGCCAGCCCGCAGCTGAGCAGCCGCCGCTGGATCACCGAGCAGTACGACCGCTACGTGCGCGGCAACACCGTGCTGGCCGAGCACGCCGACGCCGGTGTGATCCGCATCGATGAGTCGTCCGGCCGCGGTATCGCGCTGGCCACCGACGCCTCGGGCCGCTACACCAAACTCGATCCGTACACCGGCGCGCAGCTCGCGCTGGCCGAGGCGTTCCGCAATGTCGCGACCACCGGCGCGACCCCGAAGGCGGTCACCAACTGCCTGAACTTCGGTTCGCCGGAGGATCCGGGCGTGATGTGGCAGTTCCAGCAGGCCGTGCGCGGACTCGCGGACGGCTGTGCGGCCCTGGGGATTCCGGTCACCGGCGGCAATGTGAGCTTCTACAACCAGACCGGGCAGACCGCGATTCTGCCGACGCCGGTGGTCGGTGTGCTGGGCGTCATCGATGACGTGCACCGCCGCATCCCGACCGGCTTGGGCCTCGAGCCCGGTGAGACGCTGATCCTGCTCGGCGACACCCGCGACGAGTTCGACGGTTCGATCTGGGCGCAGGTCGAGCACGACCATCTGGGCGGCGTCCCGCCGCGGGTCGACCTGGCCCGCGAACAGTTGCTCGCCGAGGTGCTCACCTCCGGCTCGCGCGACGGAATGATCAGTGCCGCACACGATCTCAGTGAGGGCGGCCTGGCGCAGACCGTCGTGGAGGCCGCGCTGGCGGGCGAAACCGGTTGCCGCATCCTACTTCCCGAGGACGCCGACCCGTTCGTGACGCTGTTCTCCGAGTCCGCGGGCCGCGTCCTGGTCGCGGTCCCGCGCTCGGAGGAGACCCGCTTCACCAAGATGTGCGACGCCCGCGGTCTCCCGTGGGTCCGCATCGGCGTCGTCGACCAGGGCTCCGATGCGGTCGAGGTCCAGGGGCAGTTCACCGTCTCGATGACCGACCTGCGCGAAGCCCACGAGGGCACCCTGCCCCGCCTGTTCGGCGGCGCTGCCCACTGAGCCCGTCCGCCGAGTTCACCGTCGGTCGCTCGGCGGCTGCGACGTCGCGGCACCGCGGACACGCCTGATTCGAGCGGGTACCTGGCGGTTCCGCGTTCGTGACGTGCAACCGGGACGCGGAATCTGTTGTCGCAGAGAGTCGTTCGTGGTGGTGTGGCGGATCCGGGAGCGGTGCGGCTCGCGGCCGTTCTGTGTGGGCGACGGGTCGTCGGGGCTCGGAACCTGTTGTCGCTCATAGCCGGTCATCGGCGTTATGCGGATCCGGGGAGCAGTGGCGCTCGCGTCCGCCCGGCATGGATTCCGGCCGCGGTTCCGGTGACCGCGAACTGTGCTGTCGCAGTCGCGGGTTCAGGCCGCGCGGAACGGGTCGTGTTCGGCCATCAGCCTTTCCAGGCGGGCCTCGTCGATGCGGTGGTGGACGCGGGCGGCCTCGTGCTGGTCGCGGACGACCTTGGCGAGGGTGAAGGTGCTGCTGACCAGGAACAGCATGGTCATCAGGAGGAAGCCGCGCTGCCAGATGTCCAGGGGCAGGTAGATGATGCCCGCCGCGGTGGCGACGAAGGCGACGCCGAAGGCGATGGCGGCCTGGGCCAGGAAGGCCGAGGTGCTCTTGGTCGAGGTTTCGGGAGTGCTCATGGATATCGAGTCTCCCGATCGGCGGGCTCGCCGACCTGCGTACAACTACTCGAGCCGGGTGGGTAGTTCTCGCGCGCGGTGATGTTCGCCTCCGCGCGACATCCCCGGATTTCGGCGGTCCGGCGGCCATACTTGACGGGTGCTCGACTCCGCCGAGGCTCTGACGACGCTGCGTTCGCGCGGTGCCGTCGTCGCTCGCCGGGCATCCAGCCTGCTGCATCGCCTGGAGAAGGACGTCATCGGCCTCAACTATGCCGGACTGGTCGTCGCGACGGTGTTCTTCGCCTGGTCGGTCACTCCGTCGCTGCTGCCGCGCGACTGGCTGTTCCAGGGTCTGATCAGCGGTCTCAACGCCGTGATCGGATACGGCGTCGGCTGCGTGTTCGACTGGGCGTTCCGCAGGTGGATCCGGCCCAAGCTGCCGTGGCAGCCGCCATCGCTGCGGGTGCAGTACGCGGTGAAGGTGCCTGTGCTGGTGCTGTGCATCCTGACCGCGGGGTACATGCTGGTGCTCTCGGCGGACTGGCAGCGGCAGATCTACGCGCTGATGGGTATGACCGGCACCACCACCTCGGGGTATCTGCGTACCGGTGGGTTGAGCCTGCTGGTGGGCGCGGTGGTGGTCGGGGTGTACCGGACGTTTCGGATCACCGTGCGGCTGCTCGCCCGGCTGCTGAGCCGCTGGGGGCGGATACCGTTGCGGTTCGCGCCGACGGTCGGTGCCGCGTTGCTGGCGGTGCTGGTCGTTTCGCTGTTCAACGGCCTGGCGATGCGGGCGTTCTTCGCGGCGGCCAATTCGGCGTTCAGCGTGCGCAACGACAAGATGACGCCGTACGCGGTGCAGCCGCTGTCCCCCGAACGCTCGGGCAGTCCGCAGTCGCTGGCCGGTTGGGACACCCTCGGTTCGGAGGGGCGCTGGTTCGTCTCGCACGGGCCCGACGCCTTCCGGATCGGCGCGGTCACGGGAGCGCCCGCGCGGGAACCGATTCGCGCCTATGTCGGGCTCGAATCGGCGAGAAACGGTGAGAGCCAACAGGATCTGGCCGTGGCCGAACTCGAGCGGACCCATGCGTTCGATCGCAAGGTGCTGGTGGTGGTCACCACGACCGGTACCGGATGGGTGAATTCCATGACGGCCAATGCGATCGAGTACATGTACGGCGGCGATACCGCGATCGTGGCCTCGCAGTATTCGTATCTGCCCAGTGTGCTGTCCTTCCTGGCGGACCGGCAGAAGGTGGCCGAGTCGGGGCGCGGGATGTTCGACGCGATCTACCGGGCGTGGTCGCGGCGGCCGCCGCAGTCACGGCCGAAACTGCTGGTCTACGGGGAATCGCTGGGGTCGCAAGGGTCCGAGTCGGCCTTCTCCGGACTGGCCGATCTGCGCGCGCGGGTGGACGGGGCGCTGTGGGTGGGGCCGCCGGATTCGAATCGGCTGTGGAGTCAGTTCGTCACCCGGCGCGACCCCGGATCGCGCGAGGTCGAGCCGGTCTACGCCGACGGACTCGTGGTGCGTTTCGCCGCGAACGCCGCCGATCTGTCCAAGCCCTCGCCCGAGTGGCGGCGTCCGCGCATCGCGTATCTGCAACACGCGTCGGATCCGATCGTGTGGTGGTCGCCGGATCTGATCTTCTCCAGACCGAATTGGCTCTCCGAACGTCGCGGTTCGGACGTCTCCACGCAGATGCGCTGGTGGCCGTTCGTCACCTTCTGGCAGGTCGCCGCCGATCTCACCAATGCACAGGGCGTCAGCGACGGTCACGGCCACAACTACGGCAGTCTGGTCTTGGACGGCTGGGCCGCGGTCCTGCCGCCCCCGGGCTGGAATTCGGACCTCGAGGAACGAATCCGCACCCAGCTCGAGCTCTCCGAAGCCTTCGAACACGCCGTAAAATGATCGCGAAAACACTTGCGGCCGTGAGTCTTCCGCTGTTGTGGCACAACTGGCTGCTGCCGCGCCTGCGCTTGGGACCGCGCGGCCGCACCGCCGCCAACGCCGTGTTCGCCACGGCCTGTGCCGCCGCGTTCGGCATTCGCGAAACGGATTACGATCTGCACGCTGCACCGCATCATGCGGGCGGGTATCGAGACAGCGTACCTACCAGGCCGATCGGCGAGGCTCGCCTCGGCAGCCTGGGCGTCGGGCCGTGCGGATTGCCCGATCGACGGGTGAGCCGGGGTGCAGGCTGTTCGGCGCGCGTCGGGAACGAGGTGGTCGCGCGGCATCGGGCTGGTCGCGTCGCACATCGCGGATTGTGCTGGGGCGGGGCATCACTCGTGGCTGTCGCGGTGGGATACGGTACCGCACTCGCCATTCCGCCGGTGCGCACTCGCCTGGCCGAATTCGCCACCCGTGCAACGGAAGTCGATCTCGCGGAGTGGGTGGTCGTGCACATCCCGATCGGCACGGTGTACAGCGAGGAGCTGATCTTCCGCGGCGTCCTGGACCCGCTGTTGGATGAGGAGTTCGGACCACTCGGGATCTGGCTCGGTGCAACGGCTTTCGGTCTCTGGCACATCGGCCCGGCCCGCGCCGCCGGCGACAGCGTGCTCGCCACCATCGCCGCAACAGCCTCGGCGGGCCTGATCCTGGGCTTACTGCGCCGTCGCACCGGCAGCGCGATCGCCCCGGCTCTACTGCACCTGGCCGTCAACGCGGGCGGCGCGATCGCACCCCGGATCGCGTTGCGAGCAATTCGAACCGGCCGGGCCGGAACCGACACGCTCGATGTCCGGCGTGACCCCTGTGGATGACTGTGGACAATCGGGGAATGCCTCGTCGCGACGACGACGGATCGGCCGATGATCGGCTGGCGGTCGCCCATGCGGCGCAGGTGAAGTGGGTTGGATTGGTGTGCGGGGTCATATCCGCTGGGTAGTCTCGGCATCGTGGCGCGACGAGGTGCGGTGGATCCGGCGGAGGTGCGTGCGGCGGTGGTCGCGGTGAGCGGGTGGTTGCGCGAGGAGACCGAACAGGCTCCCGCGCGTACGGAACTCGGCGCGGCGGTACGCGGGACGGCGCGCACCCTCGCGGCCAGCGCACCGGGCGCATCGGTGGAGGTGCGGGTGCCGCCGTTCGTGGCGGTTCAATGTATCGAGGGCCCCAGGCACACCCGCGGCACCCCGCCGAACGTGGTCGAGACCGATCCGCGCACCTGGTTACTGCTGGCGACCGGTCTGCTCACCTACCAGGAGGCCGTCGACTCCGGGGCGCTGACCGTATCCGGCATTCGTGCGGGCGAACTCGCGCACTGGCTGCCGCTCGTCCCGCTCTGACCCCCTGCGGCCGGGGCCGGGTCGAGTCCGGCGGCACGCGGCCCGGGCGAGATCGGCGCGGCCCGACTGCCGCGGGTCGACCGCTCAGGCGGGCTGGCGCTGCTCGGCGGGCCTTCGTTCGAGCCCCTTGTGGTCGTAGTACCGCGTGATGAACAGTCCCAGAACCAGTCCGATGGCCATGCCCAGCACGGCCATCCAGAATCCGCGCGCGAGTCCGGCGTCGGCGCTGCCGTTGAAGTAGAGGATCGCGCGGGTGCCCAGGAACACCTGGTGCATCGGTTCGAACGAGGACAGCCAGCCGAAGTACTTCGGGGTCGCCTCGATCGGGACCGAGCCGCCGGAGGAGGGCAGGCCCAGGATGATGAACACGATCATGTTGACGATCAGTCCGGAACTGCCGATCGCGGCCAGGACCGAGGTGCAGGTGAAACCGGTCGCGATGATCACCAGCGCGCCGTAGAGGAACAGCGTCAGCGGTTGATCGATCGGCATGCCCAGCAGCTTGCCGATACCCAGCATCACCGCCGACACGACCACCGCCATGGTCGCCACGGCCGCCCATTTGATCAGCAGCGTCCGTACCCGGGAGATGCTCGCGCGCGGATAGTGCACGTACCACGGCCCCCACTCGGTGGGCAGGAAGCCCAGCGAGGAGTCGATCAGCTGATGCACGACCATCGCGCCGACCATGCCGACCATCAGGAGCAGCAGACCGTAGAAGAAGGCCGTCAGCCCTTGGCCCGAACCTCCGGGCAGCGGGCGGAACTGATCGGTCACGATATTCAGCGGATGCGCCAGCACGATCCGCGTGGCTCCGGACAGCTGGGTCGCGGTCCCGCCGCCGGACGATGTGAGCTGGGCCTGCACCTGTTCGGTCAGCTGTTTGCCGACGGTGGTGTCGACCTGCGTCAGCGCCTGATTGCCGAAACGCTGCGTGATCGACGTGGCGAACGCGCCGGTGCGCGGATTGGTCTGCAGGGTGATGATCGGGCGTTCGATATCGCCGGGGACGACACTGCCGACACCGAGGATCCCGAGCCGTTTGGTGAAGTCGCTCGGAATGATGACGGTCCCGTAGACCTTGCCGGTCTGCATCTGCAACTGCGCCTCGTTCAGGCCCAGCACGCGCAGATCGATCTTGTCCGCGGGTACGGCCTTGCGCAGTCCGTCCTGCACCTGATCGCCGAAATTGACGTGCTTACCGCTGATGGTGTCGCCGACGTCCTGGTTGACCAGTGCGATCGGGAAGTCGTGCAGATTCTTCTCCG
This sequence comes from Nocardia miyunensis NBRC 108239, assembly GCF_001613065.1. GTDB lineage: Bacteria > Actinomycetota > Actinomycetes > Mycobacteriales > Mycobacteriaceae > Nocardia > Nocardia miyunensis. The sequence goes on along the minus strand of NZ_BDBQ01000043.1, from coordinate 21,352 downwards.
GATCGATGACGTAGTCGAGATACATCACACTCAGCAGCGCGGCCAGCAGGGTCATCACGATGATCGGGAAAGTCCATCTGACCGGGGTCAGTCGCCGAGGGTTCGCAGGTACTTCCGCACTGTCCGTGGACGCCACTCCTGGCACGGTAGCAGCAAACCACGTGCCATCCCGGTGATCCCCGCGCAGGTTTCGCGCGGATGACCCGTAGAATGATGGGTGCCACCCGTACGCCGAACATGGAGCAAACGGTGACCAACGACGATCTGTCGGTCGAAAGCCCGAATCCACCCGTCGAACCCGACTCGGATCGGCCCGAGAACGAGCCACGCGAGGAGTGCGGCGTCTTCGGTGTCTGGGCTCCGGGCGAGGATGTGGCCAAACTCACCTATTACGGACTTTACGCATTGCAGCACCGCGGCCAGGAGGCGGCGGGCATCGCGGTCTCCGATGGTTCGCAGGTGCTGGTGTTCAAGGATCTGGGCCTGGTGAGTCAGGTGTTCGACGAGCAGACGCTGGCGGCCATGCCGGGCCACGTCGCGGTCGGTCACTGCCGGTATTCCACCACCGGCGCGGTCACCTGGGAGAACGCTCAGCCGATCTTCCGCACCACCTCCGTGGGCACCGGAATCGCCCTGGGGCACAACGGAAATCTGGTCAACACCGCCGAACTTGCCTCCCGCGCAAGGGAATTCGGCCTGATCAACCGGATGCCGGGCTCGGTCGCGGCCACGTCGGATTCGGATGTGATGACCGCGCTGCTGGCGCACGCGGCCACCGACAAGAGCATCGAGCAGGCCGCGATGGAACTGCTGCCGACCCTGCGCGGCGCGTTCTGCCTGACCTTCATGGACGAGCACACCCTCTACGCCGCGCGCGATCCGCACGGTGTGCGGCCGCTGTGCCTGGGCCGCCTGGATCGTGGCTGGGTGGTTGCCAGCGAAACCGCCGCGCTGGATATCGTCGGCGCGTCCTTCGTGCGCGAAATCGAGCCGGGCGAACTGCTGGCGATCGACGCGGACGGGGTGCGTTCCTCACGGTTCGCCAATCCCGAGCCGAAGGGCTGCGTCTTCGAATACGTCTATCTTGCCCGCCCGGACAGCACCATCTCCGGACGTTCGGTGCACGCCACGCGTGTGGAGATCGGCCGCCGCCTCGCCGGTGAGCATCCGGTCGAGGCCGATCTGGTCATCCCCGTTCCCGAATCGGGCACCCCGGCCGCGGTCGGTTACGCCCAGGGGTCGGGCATACCGTACGGCCAGGGCCTGATGAAGAACGCCTATGTCGGGCGCACGTTCATCCAGCCCAGCCAGACCATCCGCCAGCTCGGCATCCGGCTCAAGCTGAACCCGCTGCGCGAGGTGATCCGTGGCAAACGGCTTGTCGTGGTGGACGATTCGATCGTGCGCGGGAACACCCAGCGCGCGCTGATCCGAATGCTGCGCGAGGCCGGGGCGCTGGAGATCCACGTCCGCATCGCCTCGCCGCCGGTGAAATGGCCGTGCTTCTACGGCATCGACTTCGCCTCGCGCGCGGAGCTGATCGCCAACGGGGCCGAGTGCGAGGGCTCGGTCGAGGAGATGGTCGAGAACGTGCGCCGCTCGATCGGCGCGGACACCCTGGGCTACATCTCGCTCGACGGAATGGTCGCGGCCACCGAACAGCCGCGGTCGCGGCTGTGCTGTGCGTGCTTCGACGGCCAATACCCGATTCCGCTGCCTTCCGAGGCCGCGATCGGAAAGAATGTGCTGGAGACGCTTCTCGGTGGCAAGTCCGAGTCCCAGCTACTGAGCGAGAACGCGAATGCGAGCGCCCTGAGTCGCCCGTAGACCTGCGGAATTTCCGCACACGCGACTAATTGTTGCGAAACGCAACATATCCGCAACGCCCTGGCGGTACTGTCCCGCCATATCGAAGTTGACGTGGCCGCACCCGTCCCGTGACCCGGGACGGCTGCGCCGCGTGTGCGAGATGATGAGGGACAATCATGCGGTTAGTGGCGACGCAGGCGTCGGCGGCCCGATCGGGCCGAGTGAAAACTATTGCGGCAGTGGGAATGGCAGGACTCGCGCTGGTCGCGGTCGCCGGGTGCGGTGCCGGCCGTACCAACGGCGGCGGCAGCGGCAGCGGCAGCGGTCTGGTCATCGGGACCACCGACAAGATCTTTGCGCTGGATCCCGCCGCTGCCTACGACCAGGGCTCGCTGGTCCCCGAGACGCAGATCTATCAGCAACTGCTGAACTTCGCTCCGGGTGCGACGACCCCAACACCGGATGCGGCGCAGCAATGCGGCTTCGCCACGCCCACAACGTTTTCCTGCACGTTGAAGCCGGGCCTGAAGTTCGCCAACGGCGATCCGCTGACCGCGGCCAGCGTGAAGTTCTCCTTCGATCGCATGCTGAAGCTCAATGATCCGAACGGCCCGGCTTCCCTGCTGGGCAATCTGGATCACACCGACACCCCGAACAACACGACGGTGGTGTTCACGCTCAAGAACGCGAACGATCAGACCTTCGCCGCGGTGCTGGCCACACAGGCCGGGCCGATCGTGGACGAGAAGGTGTTCCCGGCCGACAAGGTGCTGGACGACGATGCGGTCTTCAAGGGCAAGGGCTACTCCGGCCCCTATACGATCAGCAGCTACGACAAGAACAAACTCGTCGAGTACCAGGTGAATCCCGGCTACAACGGCATCCTCGGCAAGGCCAAGACCGCCACTGTGTCGGAGAAGTACTACGCGTCCAGCGACAATCTCAAGCTCGACATCCAGAACGGCAATATCGACGTCGCCTACCGGAGCCTGAGTCCGACGGATATGGACTCGCTCGGCAAGAACGGCAAGCTGACCGTGCATTCGGGTCCCGGCGGTGAACTGCGCTACATCGTGTTCAACATGAACACCATGCCGGGCAACACCCCCGACCAGAAGCTGGCCGTCCGCAAGGCGGTGGCGTCGAGCATCGACCGTGACGCGCTGTCCAACGGGGTGTACAAGGGCACCTACCAGCCCGCATATTCCCCTGTGCCGCAGGCATACCCGGGTGCGATCGAGTCGTACAAGACCATTTACGGCGACAAGCCCGACAAGGCCGAGGCGGCCAAGTTCCTCTCCGGCGCCGGTGTCCAGACCCCGGTGACGCTGAATCTCCAGTACAACCCGGATCACTACGGTTCGAGCAGTTCCGAGGAGTACGCGGCGATCAAGAGCCAGCTCGAGGCCACCGGGCTGTTCAAGGTCAACCTGCAGTCCACCGAGTGGGTGACCTACTCCAAGGAGCGTGTGCACGACGGATATCCGGTCTTTCAGATGGGTTGGTTCCCGGATTACCCGGATGCGGACGACTATCTGACCCCGTTCTTCGCGCCGAACAACTTCTTGCAGAACCACTTCGAGGATCCGGGCCTTACCGCGCAGTTGGCCGCCGAGGCCACGGAGCCGGACAAGGACAAGCGCGCCGCGATCATCCAGCAGATCCAGACCGAGATGGCGCAGAACTTCCTCTCGATCATTCCGCTGCTGTCGGGTAAGCAGGTCGCGGTGTCGACCAAGGGTGTGCAAGGTGTCGACAGCACACTCGATCCGTCCACCAAGTTCCGCTTCAGCGTGCTGAGCAAGTGACGAGCACGGCCACCGAGCGGGAGCCGGAATCCCCGGCTCCCGCAACACCGAACATCAAGCGCCGCAGCGAATCTCGCTACGGCGTGCTGTTGCGCTACCTGGGCGTGCGGCTGTTGCTGATCGTGCCGACGGCATGGATTCTGGTGACGGTCGTGTTCTTCCTGATGCGGGTGGTCGGCGATCCGATCAGCGCCGCGCTGGGCGGGCGGCTGCCACCGGACCAGATCGCCGAACGCAGGCGCGCGGCCGGATTCGACCGGCCCATCCTGACCCAGTACTGGGAGTACATCTCCGGGCTGCTGCGCGGGGATTTCGGCCGCTCCCAGGACAATCGGGCGATCAGCGACATCATCACCAGTTACGGCGCGGCCACGCTCGAGCTGGTGGTGTGGGCGCTGATCGTGGCCTTCCTGGTCGGAATCCCGCTCGGGCGGTTGGCGGCCAAACGACGGGACAAGCCCGTGGACGTCGGCTTGCGGCTGTTCGCGATCCTGGTCTACGCCGCGCCGGTGTTCTTCGTCGGGCTGCTGCTCAAGCTGGTCTTCGCGGTCGAACTGGGCTGGCTGCCGGTGGCCGGGCGGGCGAGTACGAATGTGGAACTCGCGCTGCAGAACGTCTCGCCGAGAACCAATATCCTGTTCATCGACGCAATCCTCTACGGCGACAGCGGATATCTGCTGGACGTCGTGAAACATGCGATCCTGCCCGCCATCGCGCTCGGCCTGCTGACCGCGGGCATCTTCCTGCGGCTCGTGCGGATCAATCTGATCCAGACCCTGCGCAGCGATTTCGTGGACGCGGCGCGGGCGCGCGGCCTGTCGGATCGGGTGGTGACGGGACGACACGCGTTCCGCAACGCCATGATTCCGATCGTCACGGTGATGGGCATGCAGATCGCGATGATGCTCGGCGGTGCGGTGCTCACCGAGATCACCTTCGAATGGAAGGGGCTGGGCTATCAGCTCGCGCAGTATCTGCAGGCCCGGGACTTCGTCGCCGTGCAGGGCATCGTGGCATTCCTCGCGCTGGTCGTGGCGGTGATGAGTTTCCTGGTGGATATCGTTGTGGCGCTCATCGATCCGAGGGTGAGGTTCTAGTGACCGCTCCTGAACTGATGGCCGATCCGGTGGTCGTCCCGCCGGTGCCGCGTCGCGGAACCCCGGGGCTGCGGCTGTTCTCGCTCACCTCCGGACTACAGCGGGCGACATTGATCGCCGGTCTCGCGTTGATCGGTCTGTTCGTGATCGTCGCGGTGTTCGCACCGCTGATCGCGCCGTACGGATTCGCCCAGATCTCCGATCACGGCGTGGATTTCGTGCGGCAGCAGGCGCCCTCGGCGCAGCACTGGTTCGGTACCTCGGTGCGCGGGGAGGACGTGTTCTCCCGGGTGATCTACGGGGCGCGCACGGCGCTGATCGTCATCGCGATCTCGCTGGTGTTGTCGCTGTTCATCGGTGTTCCACTGGGTTTGGTGTCCGGCTATGTCGGGCGCTGGGTGGACCGGGTGCTGGTGCTGTTCATGGACGCGATGTACGCCTTCCCGACGCTGCTGCTGGCGATCGTGGTGTCCATCGTCGTGGCGGGCGGTAATTCGTCGAGTTTCGGCGGCGTGTTGTCGGCGGCCGTGGCGATCACGGTGATCTATGTGCCGCAATACTTCCGGGTGGTGCGCAACGCGACGGTGGCGGTGAAGACCGAACCCTATGTCGACGCCGCGCGGGTGACGGGGGCGCCGATCGGGCGAATTCTGTTCCGGCACATCTTCCCCAACGTCACGCAGTCGCTGCCGGTGATCATCACGCTCAACGGCTCGGAGGCGATTCTGACGCTGGCCGCGCTGGGATTCCTCGGTTACGGCATCGAGCCGACCCAGGCCGCGGAATGGGGCTACGACCTGAACAAGGCGTTGTCCGATGTCTCCGACGGGATCTGGTGGACCGGGATATTTCCCGGCGTGGCCATCGTTCTGGTCGTGCTGGGGATGACGATGGTGGGGGAGAGCCTGAACGAGGTGCTCAGTCCGCTGTTGCGGACGCGCCGGGCGGCCTCGGGCGGGAGCGGCGCGGTCGCGGTCGAGGAGACCGTCGATGCGCAGGTAGCCGAGGAGGAGTCGGGGGTCGACGCGATGCGGGCTTCGGACGAGGGGGCCGCTGTCGCGAACCGTACCGGAGGCCGAGATGACTGAGACAACCGAACAGGCTGCGGCCCTGTCGATTACGTCACTGTCCGTCAGCTTCGCCACCGACGCCGGTGCGGTCGACGCGGTGCGCGATGTGTCCTACGAGGTGTTCCCCGGCGAGGTGCTCGCGATCGTCGGCGAATCGGGCTCGGGTAAATCGGTGAGCTCGCGCACCGCGATCGGACTGCTGCCGCACACCGCCCACGTGCGGGGCATGGTGACCGTCGGAGCGCACACGATCACCGCGATGTCGGACAAACAGCTGACCGCGATCCGCGGCGGTGAGATCTCGATGGTGTTCCAGGAACCCGGTGCGGCCCTGGACCCGCTGTTCACCGTTGGCTTCCAGATCGCCGAAGCGCTTCGCGCCCATACGAATACGAGCCGCCGAGCGGCCAAGGCCCGGGCGATCGAGCTGCTGCGAACGGTCGGCCTGCCCGATCCGGAACATCGGGTGGACTTCTATCCCCACCAGCTCTCCGGTGGCCAGAAACAGCGCGTGATGATCGCGATCGCCATCGCCTGCGAACCGAAGGTGATCATCGCCGACGAACCGACCACCGCGCTGGACGTCACCGTCCAGGCCGAGATCCTCGAGCTGCTGCGCGATCTGCGTGACCGCATCGGCAGCGCGATCGTCCTGATCACCCACAACATGGGCGTCGTCGCGGACCTCGCGGACCGCGTGGTGGTGATGCGCTCGGGCCGAGTAGTGGAGACCGCCCCGGTCGAGCAACTGTTCGCCGCCCCGAAGGAGCAGTACACCCGAGACCTCCTCGCCGCCGTCCCGCACCTCGGCGCGGGCCTCGAGCCCACCACTGAACCCGTGTCTCCGATTGCACCACAAGTGGATTCGGTGACCCTCGCTCCGGAGCCGGGTGAGTCGAGTGCGGGGGCGGCAGCGGCCCAGACCGTGCTCGAGGTGCGCGATCTGGTCGTGGAATTTCCGGGAGCGCTGGGGCGGAACGCGTTTCGTGCCGTGGACTCGGTGAGTTTCAGTATCGCGCGCGGTGAAACTCTGGGACTGGTAGGCGAATCCGGTTCGGGGAAGACGACGATCGGACGGTGTGTGGCCGCGCTGCAACGGCCTTCGGCGGGGGTGATCCGGGTGCGGGGGCAGGAGCTGACCGGGTTGTCCGAGCGCAGGTTGCGGCCGGTGCGCAGGCGGCTCGGGTTCGTGTTCCAGGATCCCGCGACCTCACTGAATCCGCGGCTGACCGTGGGACAGTGCGTTGCCGAGCCGCTGGTGGTGCATCGCGCGGCCAAGGGCGCGCAGGCGCAGGCGCGGGTGCGGCGCATCCTGGACGCGGTGCAACTGCCGGAGGGTACCGAAAGCCGTTATCCCCATGAGCTTTCCGGCGGTCAGCGGCAGCGGGCGAGCTTGGCGCGGGCGCTGGTGCTGAATCCGGATCTGCTGGTCGCGGACGAGCCGACCAGCGCCCTGGACGTCTCGGTGCAGGCTCGGGTGCTCGAGCTGTTCGCCGAGTTGCAACGCGAATTCGGCTGGGCCTGCCTGTTCGTCAGTCACGACCTGGCCGTGGTGGATCAGCTCGCGGCCCGGATCATGGTGCTGCGCAACGGATCCGTGGTCGAACAGGGCACTCGCGACGAGATTCTGCGTCATCCGTCCCAGGAGTACACCCAGCGCCTGGTCGCGGCCGTCCCGGTCCCGGACCCGGTCGAACAGCGCCGCCGCCGCGCCGCCTCGGCCGCCCTGTTCGCCGCGGACGGCGCCGGATGACCGACCGGATGCGGTGCGCGGCCGCCCCTCGGCGGAATACGCTGCGCCGCATCCCTTTCCGGACGGACGCTGGGCCGGTGGTAGGTATCGGCCGAGTGTTCACCGATTCGGGGCGACGGCCGGTGCCGGACTGCCGCCGCCCCGGATCGGGTCCGGAACGGCAGGTTGCACTTGGTGATCAGGGTGTGCGCCGATCGAGCAACGCCTTGTCGGGACAGCTGGGCGGCTGGCCGAGTTTCCGAACCGTTGCCGCGACCGCGATCCGGTCGGACTGGCCGGTGACTTCACGGATCGAGCACTGCCCCAGGCGAATCCGGCTACGGTGGGGTCACGTTTCCGGCGAGGCGGGCGGCCGTAACAGGCCGCTGATCATCAGGAGCATGCATTGTTCCGCTTCGGCGCGTGCGGTTTCCGGATCCTCGGCGTTCGCCACCAGCATGCCCGCTTCGGTCACCGCGCTCAGGATCAGGTGGGCAAGGACGCGGACTGGCGCGTCCACCGCCAGCCCAGCCGCGACCGCGCGCTCGAGCAGGTCGGTGATCAGGCCGAGTCCGTGGCGGCTCTCCATTTCGCGCCAGCCCGCCCAGCCCAGGACGGCGGGGCCGTCGGCCATCGCGATGCGGACCGTTTCGGCGCGGCTGCACATGTCCAGGAAGGTGCGCAGGCCGACGGCCATCGCGGCCATCAGGTCGTTCGGGTCGGGCAGGGCCGCGACGGCCCGCTCGATCTCGGCGGTGTTGTCGGCCTCGAGTTGTTCGAGCACGGCCAGGAACAATCCCCTCTTGTCGCCGTAGTGATGGTGCAGCGCACCCCGGGTGACCCCGGCCTCGGACACGATCTCCTCGGCCGAGACGCCCGCATATCCGCGTGCGGCGAACAGCCGGTAACCGGCCTGTTCCAGTGCGGTGCGGGTGGTTCGGGAGCGATCCTCCTGACTACGGCGTGGCATGCAGCCGAGTGAACTCCACGATCAACTCGGTGAGCAACTCGGGCTGATCCTCGGCGATGAAGGTGTAGGAATCCCCGACGGTTCTGAGAGTCGCGTTGGGCAGATCGCTCGCGAGTCGTTGTGCGAAGGACAGTTTGAACGCCTTGTCCTCGGTCGCCCATGCGAGCAGGATCGGCAGGTCCAGTTTCGGGAACTGCTCGGCCGCCGCCAGGGTGTACCGGTTGTGCACCCCGCGCACGAATCGGCGCAGATCCGCCCGCACCGCGGCCGAATCGCGGCTCGGCGACAGATACGACTCGGTGATCTCCGCGGGCGGCTGCCGCTTGGTGACCAGGCCGAAGGCGATCGGCAGCCGCAGCGCCGGACGGAAACGCATGAGCTCGAGCATCGAGCGCAGCAGACCCGGCACCGCGGCGAGCCGGGGCAGCGGAGTGAACGGTTGCGGGAAGAACTTCTCGTAGGCGTCGCAGTTGGTGAGCACCACCCGCGCGACGCGGGATCGGTTGCGCGTCAACAGAATCTGCGTGATGGCACCGCCGGTGTCGTTGGCCACCAAGGTCACGTTCCGTAGGTCCAGCCGCTCGAGGAAGGCGGCGATGAGGTCGGCCGCGCCGGTGGGGGACAGGTCCGCGTCCGGCACCGGAATCGAGTGCGCGCCGAAGGGCCAGTCCGGGGTGAGGCATCGGTGTCCCGCCGCGGCCACCCCGGGCACGACCTTGCGCCACAGATCGGCGTTGACGAGCAGCCCGTGTACGAACACCACCGGATCGCCGGAGCCGGTGTCGTGATAGCGGATCCTGGCGCCGGGCAGGTCCACATGATCGATCGGGCCGAGTGCGGTGCTGGTTGCCATGATTCCTCCGGAAAGTGGGGAGTGGATGCCTGCTCAGATTCACATACATACGGTATGTATGTCAATGGTGTGTGTGACCCCGCGAACAGCCCGGTGACGGCCCGAATGGCCGTTGACGCGTATGCGACGTATCCGGATAAGGGGGCTGGACAGCGGTGTCATCGCAATAGCGGAATTTTGTCGATCTGCCAAGTCAATACCGGTGCATAGCCGTTACTCCGCTCCGGTAGCGTGATCAGGCATCTATCCGCCGATTCGGTTTGGAGCTTTCCCCGAAAATGACTGAGCAGACCCCGAGTGGTGCCGGTACGGACGGCCGGGGCGGCGCTTCGTACGCTGCCGCCGGCGTGGATATCGAGGCGGGCGACCGCGCGGTCGAGCTGTTCGCGCCCCTGGCCCGCAAGGCCAGCCGGCCCGAGGTACAGGGCGGACTCGGCGGATTCGCCGGACTGTTCGCACTCAAGGGCGGCTACCGCGAACCGCTGCTGGCCTCCTCGACCGACGGCGTCGGCACCAAACTCGCGGTCGCGCAGGCCATGGACAAGCACGACACCGTCGGGCTGGACCTGGTAGCCATGGTCGTGGACGATCTGGTCGTCTGTGGCGCCGAACCGCTGTTCCTGCAGGACTACATCGCGGTCGGCAAGGTCGTCCCGGAACGGGTCGCGCAGATCGTGGCCGGGATCGCGGAGGGCTGCATCCAGGCCGGCTGCGCACTGCTCGGCGGCGAGACGGCCGAACATCCCGGCCTGATGGAGGACGACCACTACGACATCTCGGCCACCGGCGTCGGCGTGGTCGAGGCCGACGCGGTGCTCGGTCCGGATCGGGTGCGTCCCGGTGACGTGGTCATCGCCATGGGCTCCTCGGGCCTGCACTCCAACGGCTACAGCCTGGCCCGCAAGGTGTTGCTGGACATCGACCGGATGTCCCTGGCCGGACACGTCGAGGAATTCGGCCGCACCCTCGGTGAGGAACTGCTCGAACCCACCAAGATCTACGCCAAGGACTGCCTGGCCCTGGTCGCCGAGACCGATGTGCGCACCTTCGCACACGTCACCGGTGGCGGACTGGCCGGAAACCTGGCCCGGGTGGTGCCCGCGGGGCTGGTCGCCGAACTCGACCGCGGCACCTGGAATCCCGCACCGGTGTTCAAGCTGATCGCCCAGCGCGGGCGGGTCGAGCGCGCGGAGATGGAGAAGACGTTCAACATGGGCGTCGGCATGGTCGCGGTCGTCGCGCCGGAGGATGCCGACCGCGCCCTCGCAGTCCTGACCGCGCGCCACATCGCCTGCTGGACCCTCGGCACGGTCAAGAAGGCCAAGGACACAGAAGCCGACCGCGTCGTCCTCGAGGGCGAACACCCGCGCTTCTGACCCGCCTCCCCGGGACGCTCGACCGCCTCCCCGGAATTTCAGAGCGTCGTTGGGTGCCCCGAAGCTCGGTGTCGGGCCGGCCGGTTGGGTGCGAGGAAGCTTTCGGGCGTCCCCGGCTGAATTACCCATGCGCGTACGAAATCGGTCGTCGCGTCAGTCCACGCACTGTTTGCCTACGGTTCGTTCCAGGTCCGACTCGGAACGAACCGTAGGCGAGAGTCCGGATGTCCGGAACATACGGTTCACAGTGTGCAGACATCAAAAATGCACCGATGTCCCGCCGTCATCTAAAAGACGGGACGCCGATGCGGGTTGTTGAGCTCTCAGCTGGTGATGCGAGCCGCTCGACAGGGCCGGACGCGGTACGGACGTGTGAAGGGGGAGGCCCCACAGGCCTCCCCCTTCACACGTCGGTCCAGGTCAGCGGCGCCAGTTGTCGTAGTCGTCGTCGGTGTCGTTCCAGCGCGCCAGCGAGTCGTCGCTGTCGTGCTCGTCGGACAGCACATCACCGCGCTGCGAGTTGTGGGAGTGTCCCGACAGCTCGCGCTGAAGGCTCGTGAAGTCGGTCGATGGCGAGCTGTACTTGAGCTCGCGAGCAACCTTGGTCTGCTTTGCCTTAGCCCGGCCACGGCCCATGGCTGACCCCCTCACGTCACTGCGGAGCGGCCTGGGGTGGTTTGGCGGCCCCGTTCGAATTAATACTCTTCCTGACAGACACTTTAGCGTGTGTCACGCGGTCGCGCTTCCAGGAGTGGTCGAAGACTCCCGATCTGTCCGCGTTTGCCGGGTTGTCGCCCTCGGTCGAGAGTTATCCGAACAGGCCGGGCACCGCGCGGATCACCCCGACCCGGGCACCGCCGCCGAGCACCGCGGGAGTCGCCAGATCCGCGTGCGCATCGGTCCAATGCACACCCATCCGGTGCAGAATTGCCTGCGTCAGGGGCATGCGGGCGCGGTCGTGACCGTCGTCGATCTTGTAGGCGAACGCGCGCCCGTCCGGCAGCGCACCCGCGTGCACGCCGTCCGCGCCGATCTTGCAGACCAGTCCGGGGGTGGCCCGCATGGTCAGCAGGTCCGGGCCGTCCGTGCCGGAAATCACTCGCGGATTGTTACGAATCGCCTCGGCGACGCGCCGCTGCGGTGTTCCGGGCTCGCCGGTGGCCATCGCCGCGTAGGCGCGGGCCAGATTCACCAGCGAGACCGGCACGATCGGCAGACCGCAGCCGTCGATACCCAGATCGGCCTCCGGTTCGCCGGTGATGTCGGCGATCGTCGCGGAGACCGCCTGCTGCAGCGGATGACCCGGATTCGGATAGCCGGTCGTCGGCCAGTCGTTGATCTTGCAGGTCGCGAGCATGGCGGCGTGTTTGCCGGAGCAGTTCATGTAGATCTTGCGCGCCGCCTTATCGCGGTCGCCTCCGGACAGGGCCTGCGCCCTGGCGAGTTCGTCCGACGGCAGGTCCGACGGGCATTCGAGCTGATCCTCCTCGAATCCGAACCGGTCCAGCAGCCGCTGCACGAGTGCGATGTGGTCCGGCTCGCCGAAGTGCGAGGCGGTCGAGATGGCCAGCTCCGCCTCGTCGACGGGCTCGAAACCGTTGCGCAGCAAGGTGATCGCCTGCATCGGCTTATTCGTCGAGCGAGGGAAGATCGGCAGGTGCACCTCGCCCAGCGCGATATCCGGCTCGCCGTCGCCGTCCAGGATCACCACCGACCCGCGATGCACGCACTCGCGGAATCCGGACCGCACCACCTCGACCAGGTCGACGCTCACGACCGCACCTCGCTGGAGCTCGGCGCGGCCGTGCGCGATGCGCGCTGTGTCGATGGTTCACTCCGCTGCGCTGCGTTCACGACCGCACCTCGCTGGAGCTCGGCGCGGCCGTGCGCGATGCGCGCTGTGTCGATGGTTCACTCCGCTGCGCTGCGTTCACGACCGCACCTCGCTGGAGCTCGGCGCGGCCGTGCGCGATGCGCGCTGTGTCGATGGTTCACTCCGCTGCGCTGCGTTCACGACCGCACCCCTTTGATTGTTCCGGCGGCGCGCATGCCGCTCGACCTGCATACGGACGTCGTCGGAGACGGTGGGCTCGGCGGCCAGGAGCAGTTCGAGCCGCTCGGGATCGCTGCCGGTGAACAGGTCGCGGACCGTGACGCCGTGTTCGGGGACGTAATCGACGCGCACCTCGTCGCCCGCGCCGATCGTGCCCTCGGTCAGCACGCGAAGGTAGGCGCCGGTATCGGACTGCTGGGTGAAGCGCTTGACCCATTGCCGCTCGTTGCTCCAGTACTGGAACGTCGCGCACGGCACGCGCGGCGCGCTCACCTCGAGCACGGTGTCACCCACGCGCCACCGCTCGCCGATGACCGAATCACTCACCGGCAGACCGGAAATCCGCAGATTCTCCCCGAACCAGCCCGGCCCCAGCGAACGCTGCAACTCCGCACCCCAGCGTTGCGCGTCCTCCTCGGCGTAGGCGTACACGGCCTGATGAACGCCGCCGTGATTCACGGTGTCGCACACGTGATCTCCGTCCAGGCCCTGCGCGCGCACCGCGACGCGGCCCGGGACCGGACGCTTATCGATGGCGGTGCGGCCGACCCGGTTCACCTTCGCGGGCGTCTCCAATTCGGCATATACAACGCAGACCGCCAGAACGCGGCCGACGGGCTCGTTCATCGCCCGCGCAGCCTGTCCACCGCGAGGCGACCGGCCTGCGGTTCGTCGTCCGCGGGAATCGAGTCCGGATCGATGGCCGCGGCCATCGGGCCCGCCTCGAGCCGGGCGTCGGCCGGGACGGCGCGTTTGAGCAGGGCCAGCGCGATGGGGCCTAGTTCGTAGTGGTCGACCAGGGTGCCCAGGCGGCCCACCGCGCGTCCGCCCGCGGTCACCGGATCGCCGGCCTCCGGGCGGGAGTCGGCCGATCCGTCCAGATGCAGCAGGACCATCCGTCGCGGCGGTTTGCCGAGATTCTGCACCCGCGCGACCGTCTCCTGGCCGCGATAGCAGCCCTTGTTCAGATGGACCGCGCCGAATTCGCCGACGCCGCCGATCCAATGGACCTCGTGCGGGATGGTGCGATCGTCGGTGTCGATTCCGATGCGCGGTCGCAGGGACGCCACCCGCAGCGCCTCGAACGCCCACAGCCCGGCCGGCGCCACACCCGCGGCGGTCAGCCGGGACCACCAGGAGTTCAGGTCCTCGCGCGGGACGAGCAGATCGAAACTGTCACCGGTGGGCCACGGCATACGTCGCAGGAATCCGCCGGACGGTAGCGCAATTGCGCCATATGCCGGAGGTAGCTGTTCGACCCCGAGCGTTTCGGTGAGTGCGGCGATTCCGGGTCCCAGCAGGGTCAGCACCGCGTGATCGGGTGCGGCCTCGGGTTTCGCGTCGGCCCAGAACACCATCTTGCGCAGATAGTCCAGCAGGGCCTGGCCGCGCTCGCCCTCGGTGTCGATCCACAGCGTGCCGTCCAGATCGGTGAGCACGAAATGGTGCAGCACCCGGCCGTTGAGATCCAGGTCCAGATCCTCGGCCGATTCGCCGTCGCGCAGGTCGGTGACGTGCTGGCTGGAGATGGTGTGCAGCCAGGACAGCCGCTCGCCGCCGGTGATGGTGAACACGAATCGGTGGGACCGATCGACCACGGCCGATCGCTCGATCGCGGCTCGCTGTTCCCCGAACGGGTCGCCGTAATGCCAGGCGACCGCGGCGTCCGGGGTTCCGGGCGGGCCCGCGACGGCCCCCGGAACGGTCAGCAGCGGACTGGGCGGGAGATCCACGGACACGTCATCCACAATAGGCGAACTCGCCACGGCTGGGGCGGCGCGCAATGCGGCGCGGGATTTCACGACTCGTTTGCTGTGTAGTTCCTCACAGGTTGCGCGGTGATTCGCGGGCGTGTGATGGTGGGCGACGCCAGTTCGGTACTCTCTCGCGGAGCCGTCCGTTCGCCTAGGCTGCTGCCCATGGTGGATCGAGTTCTGGTGACACTCGACGGCACTGTCCAGGACCCGGACGCGCCGTTGCTCTCTGCGGACGACTTCGGCGCACTGCGCGGCGACGGTGTGTTCGAGACGATTCTGGTACGTGAGGGTAAGCCCTGCGCGCTGGAACTGCATCTGGCCCGGCTGCGTCGTTCGGCACAGGCACTGGAGCTACCGGAACCCGATCTCGGGCAATGGCGTTCGGCGGTCGAGATCGCGGCGAAGGAGTGGGGCGCCGAGCACGAGGGCCAGCTGCGCATGGTGCTGACCCGCGGCCGCGAAAGTGCCGGGCCCGCATCGCGAGTCACCTCCGGCGCGCTGTCCGAGACTCCGGATTCGACCGCCTACGTTCTCGTCGCGCCGGTCCCCGAGCGGGTGAACAAGGCTCGCACCGAAGGGATTTCGGTGATCACGCTGGCGCGCGGGATCTCGGTCGAGCTGGCGCAGAGCGCGCCGTGGCTGCTGATGGGCGCGAAATCCCTGTCGTACGCGACGAATATGTCCGCGCTGCGCTTCGCCGCTCGCCAGGACGCGGACGACGTCATCTTCACCAGCACCGAGCGTCGAGTGCTCGAGGGTCCGCGTTCCACCGTGGTGATCCAGCGCGACAAGCAACTGCTCACCCCGCCCGCCAAACACGGTGTGCTGCCGGGCATCACGCAGCGCGCACTGTTCGCCGAGGCCGAGCGCGCGGGCTGGACGTGTGAGTACAAGTCCTTCTTCGTCGCGGATCTGATCACCGCGGACAGCGTGTGGATGCTGGGGAGCATCACATTGGCCGCGCGGGTGGCATCACTGGACGGTCTGCGGATGTCCGCGCCGGACTGCGCGCCGGAGATCACCGAACTGGTGGATCGGGGCGTCGCGCGATCCTGGAATCTCGCCGACTGGTAATCGCACCTGTCGCCCGGCGCGAGCCGAGGCTGAACACACGCCCGCAGGAAATACGGCCCCGCCGGGCGCCCGAGTTCCGCTCACCCTCGGACACGCCCCCCCGAGGTCGGGGCCCGGGTCGATTCTGGACTGACGGAGCGGGGGAGCGAAGCGGAGGAGCGGAGGAGGGAAGAATCGGCCCTCAGGGGCCCCGACCCCGCCGGAGCGAAGCGTAGGCCAAAGATACAGCGGCCAAAGATACTGTGTCGTGACGCAGGACTCGTTGTATGGCGAGGTATCTGGCGTAATCTCGACTACGACAGGTCGTAGTAGGGGTAGGAGGCCGGATGGATGTTGTCGACATATCGCGGTGGCAGTTCGGCATCACCACCGTCTATCACTTCATGTTCGTGCCGCTCACGATCGGTCTGGCGCCCCTGGTCGCGGGAATGCAGACCGCCTGGGTGGTGACCGGCAAGGAACATTGGTACCGCTTGACGAAGTTCTTCGGCAAGTTGTTCATGATCAATTTCGCACTCGGGGTCGCGACCGGCATCGTGCAGGAATTCCAGTTCGGAATGAACTGGAGCGAATATTCGCGATTCGTCGGCGACGTCTTCGGCGCACCGCTGGCCATGGAGGGGCTGGTCGCCTTCTTCATGGAGTCCACCTTCCTCGGACTGTGGATCTTCGGCTGGACCCGGCTGCCCAAACTCGTGCACCTGGCCACGATCTGGCTGGTCGCGATCGGGGTGAACGCCTCGGCGTTCTTCATCATCGCGGCCAACTCGTTCATGCAGCATCCGGTCGGCGCGGTCTACAATCCGGAGACCAAACGCGCTGAGCTGCACAGTATTTGGCAGTTGCTCACCAATAACACCGCGCTGGCCGCGTTTCCGCACGTGGTCGCCGGATCCTTCCTCACCGCAGCGACTTTCGTGGCCGGTATCGGCTGCTGGTGGATGGTGCGCGAATCGCGCAAGGGCAACATCGACCTCGCCCGCGACATGTGGCGTCCGGCCGCGCGAATGGGCATGTGGGTGATCATCATCGCGGGCATCGCCCTGGTGTACACCGGCGACGTGCAGGGCAAGCTCATGTTCAAACAGCAGCCGATGAAGATGGCCTCGGCCGAATCGCTGTGCCACGGGCAGACCGATCCCGACTTCTCGGTGCTCACCGTCGGCACGCACAACAACTGCGACAGTGTCACCCACGTCATCGAGGTGCCGGGCGTGCTGCCCTGGCTGGCCGAGGGCAGATTCAGCGGCGTGACCCTCGGCGGGGTGAAGGATCTGCAGGTCAGCTACAACGAGAAGTACGGGCCGGGTGACTATCGGCCGAATCTGTTCGTGACCTACTGGACGTTCCGCGCCATGATCACCTGGGCGGGCGGTTCCGCGCTGATCGCGCTGCTCGGACTGTGGCTGACGCGGCGCGGGCGCATTCCCGGACAGCGCTGGTTCGGCTGGCTGAGCCTGCTGGTCATCCCGACGCCCTTCCTGGGCAACAGCGCGGGCTGGGTGTTCACCGAGATGGGCCGCCAGCCCTGGGTGGTCGCGCCGAATCCGACCGGCGATCCGCACATCCGGATGACGGTGCAGCAGGCGGTATCCGGCAATACCGCGGGTACGGTGCTGACCTCGTTGATCGTCTTCACCGCGCTGTACGGGGCGCTGGCGATCGTGTGGTTCTTCCTGATGCGCCGGTACGTCGTCGAAGGGCCCGAGGAGGTCGCCGCGGCGCACGCGGAAGACGGTGCTGTCGAGAAGCTTTCGTTCGCCTACTGAGTGGAGTCGAGCAATGAGTCTGCCGGAATTCTGGTTCCTGGTGATCGGTGTGCTGTTCACCGGCTATTTCGTGTTGGAGGGCTTCGACTTCGGCGTCGGCATGCTGATGCCGATCCTCGGGCGGGCATCCGAGACCCGAAAACGCGTGGTACTCAACACGATCGGGCCCGTATGGGACGGCAACGAGGTGTGGCTGATCACCGCGGGCGGTGCGCTGTTCGCGGCGTTCCCGGAGTGGTACGCGAGTCTGTTCTCCGGGTTCTACCTGGCGCTGCTGCTGATTCTGGTGGCGCTGATCGTGCGGATCATCGGCATCGAATACCGCAGCAAGATCGATGATCCGCGCTGGCGCATGGGCTGCGACGCGGCGATCATCTTCGGATCCTGGGTGCCCGCCCTGGCCTGGGGACTGGCCTTCGCGAACATGGTGCACGGCGTGAAACTGAACGAGCACAGGCAGATC
The DNA here is from genome assembly GCF_001613065.1 of Nocardia miyunensis NBRC 108239. GTDB lineage: Bacteria > Actinomycetota > Actinomycetes > Mycobacteriales > Mycobacteriaceae > Nocardia > Nocardia miyunensis. The sequence goes on along the minus strand of NZ_BDBQ01000043.1, from coordinate 3,521 downwards.
GGGGGAAATCTGCTCGATCTGCTCGGTCCGTACGCACTGCTCGGCGCGCTGACCACGGCACTGTTGTTCCTGCTGCACGGTGCGGTGTTCATCGCGCTCAAGACCGGCGGCGAGGTGCGCGAGAGCGTGCGGCGGATCGCGCGGATCGTGGTGCTGCCCACCGTGATCGTGGTCGCGGCGTTCGGACTGTGGACGCAGCTCGCGCACGGCAAGGGCTGGACGTGGATTCCCCTGGCGCTGGCCGTGATCGGGCTGGCGCTCGCGGCCGCGGCGACGTTGCGCGGGCGGGACGGATGGGCGTTCACCGGGACCGCGCTCACCGTCGCGGGGGCGATCGTGCTGCTGTTCGGCGCGCTGTTCCCGTACGTGCTGCCGTCGAGCATCGACCCGTCGTTCGGGCTGAGTGTGGACGGGCGGGTGGTGAACGGCCATCCGACCGTGAGCGCGTCCTCGACGCATTACACGCTGATGGTGATGAGCTGGTGCGCGGTGATCGTGACGCCGGTCGTGGTGCTGTATCAGGGCTGGACGTACTGGGTGTTCCGCAAGCGGCTGACCGTCGAGCAGATTCCACCGGCGACCGGGTTGTCGCTGCAGCGCAGCGCAGTGGGCTGAGTCATGGCCGGACCCGTCGACCCTCGCCTGTGGCGGTACGCGCATTCCGCTCGCCGGTATCTCGTTGTCAGCGTGGGACTTTCGCTGGTGATGACCGGATGCATCGTGGTCGCCGCCTCGATGCTGGCGCGCGTGCTGGCCGGGGTGATCACCGATCCGGCGCGGCGCGCGCTCGGCTCATGGGCGGTGGAGATCGCGGTCTTCGCGGTGGCGATCGGCTGCCGGGGCGTGGCGACGTGGTGGCAGTCGCGGCTGGCGCATCGGGCCGGGGCGCAGGTCGTGGCCGAGTTGGAACAGGCCGTGCTGGCCACCGGGGCCGGGCTCGCGCCGCGCGAGTTGGATTCGCGCCGAACGGAATTGGCGATGGTGGCCGGCAGTGCGCTGAGCGGGTTGCGGGCCTATCTGACCGGATATCTGCCCGCACTGCTGCTGGCCGCGCTGGTGCCGCCGATCGTGCTGGCGGTCATCGCGATCCACGATCCGACCGCCGGGGTGATCATCGCGATCACGCTGCCGCTGATTCCGGTGTTCATGGTGTTGATCGGGTTGATGACCAAGGGGCGGTCCGCCGCGACGCTGGCCGCCGCGACCAGGCTGTCCGATCAGCTGCTCGACCTGTTCGCGGGGATGCCGACTCTACGTGCGCTCGGTCGTGAAACTGCCGGGGACGCGACGGATTCCGGGATGACGATGCGTTATCGGGTGCGGGCGCTGGGCGAATCCCTGCAAGCGCGCACGATGTCGGCGCTGCGGGTGGCATTCCTGTCCTCGATGGTGCTGGAGATGCTGGCCACCCTGTGTGTCGCGCTGGTGGCGGTATCGATCGGAATGCGGCTCGTATTCGGGCAGATGGGCCTGTACGCGGGGTTGCTCGGGCTGATCCTGGCTCCCGAGGTGTATCTGCCGCTGCGAGCGGTGGGGGAGCGTTTCCACGCCGCGCAGGACGGTATGGCCGCGGCCGAGAAGGCTTTCGCGGTACTGGAATCCGCTGATCGCGATGCGGAAATCGATGGTGCGCGGGAGGTCTCGGATTTCCACAGCGTGATCGAGATGCGGGATCTTTCCGTGCGCTCACGCGACGGATTCGCGCCCGCCGGCCTGTCCGCGGTGCTGCGGCCCGGTGCGATCACGGTACTGGCCGGGCCGAACGGATGCGGTAAATCGACTGTCCTGCAATCGATTCTGGGCCTCATCCGGCCCGACGGCGGAACGGTTCTGCTGGACGGCGTTCCGGTGCCCGAGCTGGATCCCTCGTGCTGGTGGGCGCGGGTCGCCTGGCTGCCGCAGCGTCCGGTGCTGTTGCCCGGCACCCTGCGCGAGAACCTCGAACTCCTCGGCGCGAACACCCGCACCGAACTTCTGGAATCGGCCAGCGCCGCAACCGGATTCGACGCAGTCCTGAACGAACTTCCCGACGGCTGGAACACCGTCGTCGGCTCCGGCGGCCTCGGCCTCTCGCTCGGTCAGCGCCAGCGCCTGGCCCTGACCCGGGTCCTGGCCGCCGACCGCCCGATCCTGCTCCTGGACGAACCCACCGCCCACCTCGACGACGCCAGCGCCGCTACCGTCCTGGCCGCTCTCACCGCCCGAGCCCGCGCCGGTGCGACGGTCGTCGTCGTGGCCCACCGCCCGGACCTCTTCGCCGTCGCCGACCACATCGTCGAAGTCATTGCCTCCCAAGATGTTTCGCTCCAAGCTACAATGGGTCCAGCTGGCCATGCCTCGCGGCCCGCGGACCTCGAGCGTCCGGTTCGTGAGCCTTCCATGAACGGCCGCCTCCGTAATTCAGATCGAGCCCGGCCCGCGCACGGTGCCGAGATCCTTCCGGTGATCGACGGAGAACCCCGGAAGGTGGTCCGATGACGCGCCTGCCGGAGATCGTTTCCGCACTGGAACCGTTGCGCTGCAACGGTTTCCCGCCGAGCCGCGCAGATATCCTCACGCCCCGGTCCTGGCGTCCTGCATGTGGAGACGCGAGGTGTGGCCGGCACGATCGTGCCTTGCTGTCGTCGCGTGATCCTCTTGTCATCGAGGTGGCGATGCGATCCCGATCGCACGGGTGGCGAGTGGTTCGCGCCGGCCGTCCGGTGGCTGGCCTGTGGAGCGATCGCTCCCGTTGTGCGGTGGAGGCGGTCCGATGAGGAGCGCGTGGACCGATTTCCGACGGATGCGGGATCTGCTGGCGTTGTCGGGGTGGCGGGTCGCGGTGTCGATCGGGTGGGGCGTGCTGGCGCTGGGCAGCGGGCTGGGATTGGCGGGCTTGGCGGCCTGGTTGATCGCCCGGGCGTGGGAGATGCCGCCGGTGCTGGATTTGAGCGTGGCGGTGGTGGCCGTTCGGGCACTGGGGATTTCGCGGGGATTGTGCCGATATCTGGAGCGGCTGGCCACGCACGAGGTCGCGCTGCGAGCGATGACGACCGCGCGGACCGGGGTGTACGCCGCGCTGGCCCGCGCCGACATCTGGACGCCGCGTTCCCGGAGTGACGCCGAACCCGTTGACGCTCAGGAGGATCCGACGCGGCTGCGGCGCGGTGATCTGCTGACGCGAATCGTCGGCGATATCGACGACCTCGGGGCCGTGGTGGTGCGGGCGGTGGTTCCGATCGCCGTCGCGGTGGTGCTGTCGGTCGCGGCTGTCGCCGTGCTTGCCGCCGTATCCCTTTCTGCCGCAGTGATTCTCGTCATCGCGCTGGCCGTCGCCGGAATCTTCGCGCCGTGGCTGTCCGCGCGGGCGGCCCGGGAGGCCGAACTCGCAGTTCGCGAGGATCGTGCCGAATTCACCGCGGCCGCGGTGACAGTGCTCGATCACGCGCCCGAACTGCGCGTTGCCGGACGTCTCGACGGGGCGTTGCGGACGGCCGCGGCGGCGAGCCGTCGCGCTGTCGCGGCCGAGGATCGCGCCGCCG